>CAUORE010000020.1:0-29465 GCA_963506915.1 uncultured Flavobacteriaceae bacterium | reverse complement strand
AATTATAAATATTATAATATAACATATAATTTGGTATAACTTATAATTATAAGGAATCTACTATTTTTATTTTTTTAATATTTATCTATGAATTAGAATAGAGAAAGACCAAAATATTTTAATAAAAATAATAGAAAGAGCGTTGAACGATTTTTCAAACGATTTTAACTATTATTTTTTTAATCTGATGTAAATACTCATTTTTTGAATTTAATTTGCACTATCTTCAAATAAACAATGTTCTCCAAATCAACACATCAAATTTTCTATCTGAGATTTTAAAATCAAATGTTTTTTACCTAATCTTATTGTTTTTAGTCTTCCCTCCTTTACAAACTTCCTGATAGTAGAATCACTCATTCCTACCAACAAACAGACTTCTGCTATACTCAAATAGATTTTAGATTTGAGTTCCTCCATATTCATACTCTGTGATTTACTATTTTTCAAATTACTTTTGTATTCTTCTTGGGACTCCTCTATTTTCCTGATTTTTTCTCTTTTTTTATAATCTTTTGAATTACAACTATGAGAACAAAATTGAGTCTTAAATGTCTTAGCTACAAACACTTCTCCACAATATTTACATATCCTATTTATCCTAATGTTACTACTCATTTTACACTTTCCGTTTTATTGTATGTTAATAATTTCTCCCAGTAATTAACAGTATTTACCATTATTTAGCAGTATTTGTCAGTAATAATTTCTCCATCGTCACCCTAAAAGTCTCAAAAAACTCACTTGGAGACAACACTGTAACCCAAATCGCACCCTAAAAAAGTATCAAAAAACAACAAAAAGTATCAAGAAGTATCAAAAATTTTAATGATAATTCATTGTAAAATAGTATTTTATAAAGACAAAAACCTCATTATCAATCCTTTGCAAAAACAGAGATTATTTACCAATACAGAACTTACTAAAAATGTTTCCTAAAACCTCATCATTGGTAAATTCCCCAGAGATTTCCCCAAGGTGTTCCAGAGCCGTGCGTAGTTCATACGCCAGAAGTTCTGTATGAATGCCCGAAACCACCGCTTCTTCCACTCTTTCCACAGAGTCCAGCGATTTTCTGAGGGCTTCATAGTGGCGCTGATTGGTAATTACTACTGCATTTTCGCTGCCTTTCAGAGTTTCCACAAAACTGGACAATTCTGCTTTGAGCAGTTCTATATTGATATTTTCCCGAGCCGAAATCCCCAGAATAGTATCCGTATAATCAGGGACAAGTTCCCGTTTCAGTGCTTGGTCTATTTCTGAAAAAATTTCAGTTGAAACGCCCTTATTTTGGTCTATTTTATTATGAAGAAGCATCACTTTCAGATCTGGGCGGTAGAATTCTTTTATAAAGCTGATGATTTCCTCCGCGCTGCTATCCTGCTCATCATAGAGATAAAGCAGCACCTTTGCTGATGCTATTTTTTCTTTGGCTTTCTTCACGCCTATTTCCTCTATCGTGTCGGAAGTTTCGCGGATTCCTGCCGTGTCAATGAAACGGAACGCCGTGCCTTTTATATGCAGAACCTCCTCTATCGTGTCACGGGTAGTCCCTGCTATGTCACTCACTATCGCTCTTTCTTCTTTCAAAAGTGCGTTCAGCAGAGTAGATTTCCCTGCGTTAGGTTTTCCAATTATCGCCACATTGATGCCGTTTTTCACTGCATTTCCATACTGAAAACTATCAATAAGACTGGCCAATTTGGCTTTAAGATTAGCGATAAGCCCCATCAATGCAGAGCGGTCAGCAAACTCCACATCTTCTTCGGCAAAATCAAGTTCCAATTCGATAAGCGAAGTAAAATTCAGCAAATCGCCTCTCAGCACAGCTATTTCCTTAGAAATTCCGCCTTTCAGCTGTTCAAGAGCCGCCTTTCGCGAAGCCTCATTCTCGGAAGCAATAAGGTCAGCTATGGATTCCGCCTGAGAAAGGTCTACACGCCCATTCATAAAGGCTCTCATGGTAAATTCTCCTGCTTTTGCGGTTCTTGCGCCATTTTTCAACAGAGTTTCCAAGATTTTTTTTGCAATATGTGGCGAACCGTGAAAAGAAATTTCCGCCGAATTTTCCGCCGTGAAAGTCCTCGGTGCATGGAACACAGAGACCATCACCTCATCTATCACCTCTTCGCCATCTTTCACAAAGCCGTAATGCACCGTGTGAGTCGGTACTTTTTCCAAGTTTTTCCCTTCAAAAATTCTATTGACCACCGCCAGAGCATCCTGCCCCGAAACGCGGATGATACCTATCGCTCCTACCCCATCGGCAGTCGCAAGGGCGCATATCGTATCTTGATTCATAACGGCAAAGATACTATATATTTAGCGAAAAATACGAGCGAAGAAACCAAGCGACTTTTCTTTGGAAATAAAATTTGGACTAAAAAAGAAATTCCCTGCCGAAAACCAGCAGGGAGTTTCCCTAAAATAGAACTTAAAAACACAAAAATTCTATTAGCATTAATTAAAAAAATTAGTAAATGAAATATCTTTATTTAGCTTAAACTTTCAAATCTACGCTCAGCCCCACAAGGGATTGGTATTTATCCAAAATCGGCAGAACTTCATTCTTTATAAACTCTTCTGTCTGCACTGGCGCAAATCCAATGAAGTTTTTCGGGTCAAGGACTTCCATAATTTTAGATTTATCCATTTTCAGCGAATTATCATTCATAATGCGCTCTATTAGGTCGTTTTCCTTTCCTTCCATTTTCACTTTTTTACTCGCCTCCATAGAGTGCTGGCGGATAGTTTCATGGATTTCTTGTCGGTCACCTCCCGCTTTTACCTCTTCCATGATGATGTATTCAGTAGCCATGAACGGAAGTTCCTCCATAATGTGCTTTCTGATGCGGTTTTCATAAACCACAAGCCCATCCATGATGTTGTTCCAAATAAGCAGAATAGCATCCACTGCTAAAAACGCCTGAGGAATCGTAAGTCGCTTATTCGCAGAGTCATCCAGCGTACGCTCAAACCACTGCGTAGAAGCCACCATCGCAGAGCCCGAAGAAACAGACATTACAAATTTAGCGAGAGCCCCTATTCTCTCGGAACGCATCGGGTTTCGCTTGTAAGCCATTGCCGAAGAACCGATTTGGCTTTTCTCAAAAGGTTCTTCTATTTCTTTCAAATTCTGAAGCAAACGAAGGTCATTGGTAAATTTATGAGCTGATTGAGCGATATTCGAAAGCAAAGTTGCTGCCTTTGCATCGATTTTTCTATCATAAGTCTGCCCCGAAACACCAAAAACTTTTTCAAAGCCAAATCTTCTGGAAAGCTCCTTATCCAAATGTTTTACCTTGGCATAATCTCCACCGAAAAGCTCCAAAAAGCTGGCAGCCGTTCCCGTAGTTCCTTTCACACCTCTAAATCTGAGGGTTTCCAAGAAAAATTCTAATTCCTCAAAATCCAAAAGAAGAGACTGCAGCCAAAGTGTAGCACGCTTCCCCACGGTAGTGAGCTGTGCAGGCTGAAAATGCGTAAAACCAAGCGTAGGAAGGTCTTTATATTTCAGTGCGAAATCGGACAATTTTTTGATAACATTCACCAGCTGTCTGCGGATGATGAGCAGTCCATCACGGATTTGAATCAAATCAGTATTATCCCCTACAAATGCAGAAGTAGCCCCAAGGTGGATGATTCCCTTCGCCAGAGGAGCGGCATCTCCGTAGGTATGCACATGCGCCATCACATCATGGCGGAATTTCTTTTCGTATTCGGCTGCTTTGGCAAAGTCTATATTTTGGGCTTGTTCTTTCAGCTGTGCTATCTGCTCATCAGAAATATCTAAACCCAAATCTTTTTCGATTTCGGCAAGAGCAATCCAAAGCTGTCTCCAAGTGCGAAACTTATTCTCAGGTGAAAAATTATAAAGCATTTCCTCACTAGAATAGCGCTCTTCAAGAGGATTTTTGTAAGAATTCATAGTCTATATTTTGATGTCAAAAATAATGATTTCTGATGAATAAAAAAATCATTTCTGCGCTAAAATTTATAAACACTTTTATTTCCTTATATATCAAAATGTATCACAAGTTTTCTTTACTATAAAATGAAAAAATGAGTCAGCATACAATTCCTTTACATCTCCAGATTTAATAAATATTTGTTCTTTGTCTTTCTCAAAAAAGTAAATTTCAGCAAAATCATTCATTTGAACTGCTAATTCATTTCCTGAAATAAAATTTTCTTGCCTCATTTTTAAATTTGTGAAAACAACATTAGGATAAGAATTAAACTCTTCATTATACAATCCAAAAATATCTTCACCATATATTTCTCCCCAACCATAATTTTTTAGCCATAATTTATATTCTTTAGGAAAAGTAAATTCTAATTTTTCTTCAGCTTTTCTTATTATATCATCACTAACCCCTAATCCAAATTCTATATTTGGAGAACTTTCTATTAAGTTTTTTATTTCTTCAAATTCCATAAGTAAAATTTCAGCAAATTACTTTAAAAATAAAAAAACTCTCTGAAATTCAGAGAGTTTTAAGTGTAGACCCACAGGGATTCGAACCCCGACAAACAGAACCAAAATCTGGTGTGCTACCGTTACACCATGGGTCTTCCGTTTTAAGTGGTGCAAATATACAGACTTTATCATTAATCACAAAAATATTTTCTATTTTTTTTCTAAATTAATTACAAAACATTGATAATCAACTCTATTTTTTACAAGTTTCTTTTATTTTCTATTTTTGTATCTTTGGATTTTTAAAAATTATATACAATGACACGCCCCATAGATGGTTTTTCCAAGCTGCCGAAACAAGAAAAAATAGACTGGCTCATCCATGAATATTTGGAAAATAACACTGATTTTGAACATGTTTTAAAGCAGTATTGGAATGAAAATTTAGAGTTGCAAAAGCTCCATGATGAGTTCTCTGAAAACACCATTTCTAATTTTTATCTCCCTTACGGAATCGCTCCTAACTTCCTGATTAACGGGAAACTATACGCTATTCCTATGGCTGTAGAAGAGAGTTCGGTAGTGGCAGCAGCAGCCAAAGCAGCCAAATTCTGGATGGAGAGAGGCGGATTCCAAACAACCATCATCAACACGGAAAAACTCGGGCACACTCATTTTATTTTTAATGGAAATAAGGAAAAACTTTTCCAGTTCTTTGATTTGACTTTAAACGAAAAATTATTCGAAGCCACGCAGGACATCACAGCGAATATGCGCAAGAGAGGCGGTGGAATCCTAAGCATCAGCCTCATTGACAAAACTGATGAATTGGAAAATTATTTTCAAATCAAAGCAAGTTTTGACACTCGGGATTCTATGGGAGCGAATTTCATCAATTCGTGTCTGGAAGTATTTGGAAAAACACTGAAAGAAGAGATTTTTGAGTCGGAAATATTCAGCGAAGAAGAAAAAAACTCCCTGCAAATCATCATGAACATTCTATCCAACTACACTCCTGAATGTTTAGTAAGAGCAGAAGTTTCCTGTAAAATAGAAGAATTAGGGAATAATGACGGCATCGCACCAGAAGAATTTGCTTGGAAATTCAAACAAGCGGTAACGATAGCAGAGATAGATACCTGCCGAGCAACTACGCATAACAAGGGTATTATGAACGGTGTGGATGCTGTGGTCATCGCAACAGGAAATGACTTTCGGGCAGTGGAAGCCTCCGTACATGCCTACGCAAGTAAAAGCGGTAAATACAGCTCACTAAGCCACTGCACAATAGAAAACGGAATATTTCGGTTTTGGGTAGAGCTGCCTATTTCTGTGGGAGTTGTGGGAGGACTTACGAGCCTTCATCCATTGGTAAAATTCTCTTTGGCTCTTTTAGGAAAACCTGATGCAAAGGAACTTATGGGCATTTTAGCAGTATCTGGTTTGGCTCAAAACTTCGCTGCACTTCGCTCGCTGGTTACCACGGGCATCCAAAAAGGACACATGAAAATGCATTTATTCAATATTCTAAACCAACTGGGTGCAAACGATGAAGAAAAGAAACAAATTTGTGCTACAATGCAAGATAAAACCCTAAGCTACAGCGACATAGCTTTAGAATTAGAAAAACTAAGAAATCAAAAATAATATTATAAAAAAATCCCCATAAAAGGGGATTTTTCTTTATTTTTTCAAAACTTCTATATAATAGTTGTCATCTATTTCCACAGCCTTATCATTAGCCAAAGTGATAGTCTGCCACTCCTGAGTAGGAGCGATATGCGTAGAATGGCTTTTTAGTTTCACAGGCATTCTGAAATTCTTTATCGTGTTATTCCAGCGGAATTTCAGCTGATTTCCTTTTTGCTCATATTCCAGCTGTGGGATTTTTGTCGTTCTCAAATACTGATCAAAAACAAGTGAAAAATCTATTCCTGCTTTTTTGCTGATATAATCTTCCACCTGCTTAGAGGTCACTATTTTATGATAAAAATCTGTATTCATTCCCAAAAGAATCTGTCTGAATTTTTCATCATTATTGATAACCTGTCTGATGGTGTGTATCATATTTGCCCCTTTTATGTATTGATCCATACTACCCGTTTTTCTCACACCATATGTACCTATGATAGGTTCGTCATTCATAATGCTTTTTCTAAGCCCCTTTATATAAGTGTTTGCTGCGTTTTTGTCCATATAACTTTCCGTGAATAGGACTTCTGAATAAGTCGTAAAAGCCTCATGTATCCACATATCGGCCTTGTCTTGGGCTGTGATATTATTCCCAAACCATTCGTGACCGCTTTCATGAACAATGATAAAATCCCAATACAAGCCCACTCCTGTTCCTGACAAATCCCTTCCATAGTAGCCATTCTGATAGCCATTTCCATACGCTACATTACTCTGGTGCTCCATTCCGAGATACGGAGATTCTACCAGTTTGTAGCCGTCTTTATAGAAAGGATATCCACCGAACCAATGTTCAAAAGCTTTGAGCATAGGTTTTACCTGCTGGAACTGCTTTTGGGCTTTTTCTAAATTATAATCCAAAACCCAATAGTCCAAAGTTAGCATTCCCCTCTTACCCGAATATCCATCAGAAAAATGAACATATTTCCCGATGTAAGGAACGATATTATATGAGTTTATAGGATTTTTGACTTCCCAAGTAAAGATGTTTTTGTCCTTTTTAACGCTCCATTCTACTAATTTCCCATTTCCTACCCCCACCAAATCCTTCGGAGTAGTGATAGCGAGGGTCATCCCCATATCTGGCTCATCGCCCCAGTATTCTTTTATTGGAAGCCACACGCTCGCCCCTATACCTTCGCAGGCTACGGACATCCATGGATTTCCTTTTTCATCTTGTGTGAAAACCCATCCGCCATCCCAAGGCGCATTTTTAGCGATGATAGGATTTCCGCTAAAATCTATTTCCAAGGTATGTGTCTGCCCTTTTTTAAAACTTTCTTTTGTTTCTAAAAAGATGAAATTACCATCCACTCTCGTAGATTTTACTTTAAAACTAGAGCGAATGCTGTCATGTTTCATCGGCTGTTGCAAATCTATCTGAAAAACAGGATTTCTCACAGACTTTGTTATCTTGAATGTTATTTTATTACTTCCTTTCAGGCTTTTTTGTTCGTAGTTTGGCTCTACTTTTACATCATATCTCTGCACATCCCAAAAATCACGATATGCAGTATTAGACCCAAGCAGCGTGTCTTTTTTTGTAAAATTTTGACCAAAAGCAAAATACACTGAAAACAAAAACAACAATTTTATTATCCTCATAAATCTAACTTTTTTAAAGCGATAAAGTTATTAAAATTAAAGTTAATTTTTGTATTTTAGCCAAAAGTTTTTGGGATTTTAGACTTTTCTATTTTCCCAGTTTTTAGAAAATTTTATTAAATCTTTTATTTATGCAAAAATCAAACAAACCCATTGCAGGCTACCATTTATTGATGATTCTTTCGGCTGTAGACCACGAATTTTCACCAAAAGAAGGACTAAAAATACAAGAATATCTGTCGGAGGAATTTCCGTTCAGAATCAATCTTGATAACGAGCTGGAAGTCATCGCTTCCCTGCAGCCAGAGGAGTGGAAAGACCATTTCGAGTTCCATGCGCGCTGTTTTTATGATGATTCTACCGAGGAGGAAAGAAAAAACTTCGCTGAGTTTGCAAAAACACTTATCAAAGCCGATGAGCAGGTGACTGAGCGTGAACATCAGTTCTATAAACTCATGAAAACCATCTGGAAACTGGATTAAGTCAAGGAAAAAACTGGTATTTAAAACAGAAAATACAAAATTTCATTAAAAATAAAACTAACTGTTATGAAAAAGTTTTGGTCATTTTTACTCATTATTTTATTTTTAGGATTTTCAACCCATGCACAGGCTCAGAAAAAAGGTAAGAAATCCTACAAAAAAAGCCATAAAACGAAGAAAAGCCAGCGTAAAAATAACAATCCTGTGCTTCCTTACAGCTATTATCATCCTGTAGAACTTCCACATTGCAAGCTTCCCAAAGCTGATGAGGAACTGGATGAGGAACTGGATGAAAGCAGAGATTATCTCATTATACAAGTAGATGAACCGCCCATTTTTGAGGTATGCAAGGATAATATTAACAAGAGAAAATGCTTCCAAGACCAACTGGAACAGCATGTGAAAACACATTTTAACCCAAATAATATTGATGCCGAAAAAAGCAAAGTGTATAAAGTGTATGTAGCTTTCAGGATTGATAAAACAGGCGAAGTGGAGGTGCTTTTCAGCAGAAGTGAAAACGAAACGCTCAAAAAAGAAGCGGAAAGAATTATCAGCCTCCTGCCAAAGTTCATCCCTGCCAAAAAAAGAGGCAAAAATGTGAAAACATACTATATAAAAAGCATTTTCTTTGAAAATAAAAAGATAAAAACAAGTAATAACGAGTAAATAAAATAATTATGAGAAAAAACATCGTCGCTGGAAACTGGAAAATGAACAAAAATTTCCAAGAAGCAGAAGCCCTTATGCGTCAGTTAGCCGAGTACAAAAAGAATAACAAAACCAACTGCGAGGTGTATATCGCTCCACCAAGTCTCTATCTCACCACAACTAAAAATATTTTTGCTAATGATGAAGTGAAAGTCTTTGCACAGGACATTTCTGAGCATGACAAAGGTGCCTACACTGGCGAAATTTCTGTAGAAATGATAAAATCAGCTGGATTAAATGGAAGCATCGTAGCCCATTCCGAAAGAAGACAATACCACAACGAAACCGACAGCCATGCAGCACAAAAAGTAAAAAACCTACTGAATGCAGGGCTTACGCCTATCTACTGCAACGGAGAAACTCTGGAACAAAGAAAAGCTGGACAGCACCTCGATGTAGTGAAAAAGCAAACTGAAACAGCGCTGTTTGAGCTTTCTGCGGAGGAAATCAAAAAAGTGGTTATCGCCTACGAACCTGTTTGGGCTATCGGAACGGGAGAAACTGCTACACCAGAACAAGCGCAGGAAATCCATGTTTTTATCCGAAACCTCATCGCTGAGAAATACGGAAAAGACACCGCAGATGAAATTTCGATTCTCTACGGAGGTTCAGTAAAGCCTGACAACGCAAAAGAAATCTTCTCTCAGCCTGATATAGACGGCGGACTTATCGGTGGTGCATCGCTGAAAATAGAAGATTTTTCTAAAATCATCGAGGCTTTTAACTAATTAAATTTATACAAAATCCAAGGTGTAGCTGTTAAAACTAAAAAAAGTTCCTGCCACTACACCATTTTTAAATAAAGCCGAGATTTAAATTAAAAATCGTGGTTTTATCATTAAGTGAATAACCACACAAAAGATTGTTTTACTAAATATATGGAAATACTACTTGCCACGCACAACGAGCATAAAAAAGATGAAATCCAAGAAATTTTAGGCGAAAAATATCATGTCACCAGCCTTACTGATTATCAGCTCTTTGATGAAATTGAAGAAAATGGAACTACCTTTCACGAAAATGCCCTTATCAAGGCCAAATATTGTTTTGAGAAAACAGGAAAACCTAGCGTAGGAGATGACAGCGGTCTGGTTATCCCTGCTTTGGACGGAAGGCCTGGTATTTTTTCGGCAAGATATGCAGGGAAGCATGATTTTGAGGCAAATATTCAAAAAGTCCTCACCGAAATGCAGGATATAGAAGACCGCGAGGCGTATTTCATCACGGTAATGTGTCTGGTGGATGAAACAGGCGAAAACTATTTCGAAGGCAGAGTATACGGCACTATTTCCAAAGAAAAAAGAGGCGAAAAAGGCTTTGGGTACGACCCTATTTTCATTCCAAAAGGCTATGAAATTTCTTTCGCTGAAATGCCTCCAAAACAAAAAAACAGCATCAGCCATAGGTCTGAAGCAGTGGGCAAATTTTTAAAATTTTTAAATAAGGAATAAAAAAAGAATGACTAAACAGGATTATTCCAACCAATGGCTGAAAGACCTGAATCTCAGCAGACCTCTCATCATCGCTGGCCCTTGTAGTGCTGAAACCGAGGAGCAAATGCTGGAAACAGCCAAAAACCTAAAAAACAGCGAAATAGACTTTTTCCGAGCAGGCATCTGGAAACCTAGAACGCGCCCAGGTGGTTTTGAAGGCGTGGGAGAAATCGGGCTGAATTGGCTGAAAAAAGTAAAAGAAGTCACAGGACTAAAAACCGCCACCGAAGTTGCCAACCGAGACCATATAAAACTAGCGCTGGAATACGATGTAGATTTGCTTTGGATAGGTGCTAGAACTACGGTAAATCCGTTCATTGTCCAAGAAATAGCCGATGAACTAAAAGGAACTGACAAAATAGTACTTGTCAAAAACCCTGTAAATCCTGACCTTGCTCTGTGGATAGGAGCTTTGGAACGGCTGAAAATGACTGGTATAGAGAAACTTGGCGCTGTACATCGTGGATTTTCTTCCTATGAAAAATCTAAATACCGTAACATTCCAGAATGGCAGATTCCGATAGAACTGAAAAATATTTTCCCTTATCTGCCCATCATCTGCGACCCTTCGCACATCTCAGGAAACCGAGAACTGATAGCCGAAATTTCACAAACTGCATTAGACCTCAACTTTGATGGGCTGATGATAGAGTCTCACTGCTCTCCAGAGAAAGCATGGAGTGATGCCCAACAGCAGATTACGCCAGAGACACTTTCGGAAATGCTGCAAAAACTGGTTCTTCGCAGAGAGAATACGGAAGAAATTGATTTTCAGATACAACTAAAAACCCTCCGTTCACAAATTGACATTCTGGATGAGCAGCTGCTGGATTTGATAAGAAAAAGAATGGAAATCGCTGATAATATCGGCAAACTCAAAAAACAAAAAAATATATCTGTCCTCCAAAACAAACGCTGGAACGAGATAATAGAACGCATGAAAATCCTTGGAAAAGAAAAAAATCTTTCAGAAGAGCTGATTATCAGAATATTCAAAGCTATACACCAAGAATCCATCGATAGACAGGAAGATATTTTATCCAAATAAAAAAACGGTAATTCTAAAATTAGAATTACCGTTTTTGTGAATTTTCTAAATGTGTTAATGATTTAATAATTCCTTTAACAGCGATAATGTTTCTTTAAAAAATATAAAAGAATACACTGCCCCAGAAAATGTCACTATAAATATTGTCCTCCATGAACTCTGACTATCAAAATTATAAGGCCACTCCTTCTCTTGAGACTCTTTATATAACCAACTATTTTTGTCATATAATTTCATATATGCTCCCATAATTCCTGTAATAAAAACGGTTATACTAAATTCAAACCAAAAGATTTTTTCTAATAATTCTATATATATTTTATACATATTTTAATTTATAGTTTTTAGTATGGGAATAATAAGAGTATTACCAATCTGTTTTTCCAATTCATTTTCATTCATAAAAATAAATCAAAAATTCATCTACCCTAATAAACCTTTATCAAAACTATCCCTTGCCTCCTCGTATCCTATTTGGAAGATTTCATCCATTTTGCTTTTTTTAGTCTCAAAGGTGCTGTAATTGGAGAGTTTCAGAGAATCTATAAGCCAGTCACAATAAGCAAATTTGTAAGTTTCCACCCTGTGAGACAGCAGGTCAAACGCCCGATAAGTAACGGATTTTATGGTATTCATCTGTTTTTGTTTCACTTCTTGCGGTGAAGAAAGATAAACGCCTATCATCTTATCACACCTGTCCCGTATGATGTCCGCAGGGAAATTATTAAGGATTCCGCCATCACTATACAGCACCCCGCCGAACATATACGGCGTAGCAATCCCTGGGAAGCTAGACGAAGCGATGATGGCATCTATCACTCTGGTTTCTTTGTCAAAAATTTTCAGTTCCCCAGTCACGATATCGGTAGCGGTGATGTTTACTTCCTTTTTTAAATCACCTATCTTCATATCCCCGAAAATAGGTTTTAGATATATTTTAAAAACAGCGGAATTGACAAGCCCAGGTTTATTAAATGCAATATGTTTCCAATTGAAAAAATACACCGATTTAAAAAAATCCAAAATCTCCTTTGGTGTTTTTCCTACTGCATAGAGACAGCTCACAATAGCCCCCACACTCGCCCCTGCCAATATCTCTGGCTGGATGCCTTTTTCCTCAAGAAATTTGAGCACTCCTGCATGAGCCACACCCTTTGTCCCGCCGCCAGACAGCACCAATCCTAATTTATTATTCATTTTTATCTTAATAAACTACAAATCTAATAATAATCTCAAAAAACAAAAAAAGACTGTCCATATTTTAGGACAGTCTATATCTTTTTTATCATTCATTAAATATGAATAACCTCTCCATAAGCCGCTGCTACAGCTTCCATCACTGCTTCAGAAAGCGTAGGATGCGGGTGGACAGTTTTTAGGATTTCATGTCCTGTAGTTTCTAATTTTCTAGCTGCCACAGCCTCTGCTATCATCTCAGTAACGCCTGTTCCTATCATATGACAGCCTAGCCATTCGCCGTATTTCGCATCGAAAATCACTTTCACAAATCCGTCTGTATCTCCATTTGCAGTAGCTTTTCCACTTGCAGAGAATGGGAATTTTCCTACTTTTATTTCGTAGCCTTTTTCTTTCGCCTGCTTCTCTGTAAGCCCTACTGACGCTATCTCTGGCGTACAGTATGTACATCCTGGGATATTACCGTAGTCTATACGCTCTACATCCAGCCCTTTTATTTTCTCCACGCAGGTAATTCCTTCTGCTGACGCCACATGCGCCAGAGCCTGAGTAGGAAGGATGTCTCCTATCGCATAATATCCTGGCACGGAAGTTCTGTACCATTCATCCACTACTACTCTGCCCTTTTCAGTTTTAATGCCAACTTCTTCCAGACCGATATTTTCTATATTTGCAGTAATTCCCACCGCTGAAAGTAGAATGTCCGCTTGTAATTCTACAACTCCTTTCTCAGTCTTCACCTGTGCTTTTACTCCCTCGCCAGAGGTATCCACAGACTCTACAGAAGCGTTGGTCATTACTTTTATTTTTGCTTTTTTAAAGGATTTTTCTAGATGTTTAGAAACATCCTCATCCTCCACTGGCACGATGTTCGGCATGAATTCTACAACTGTAACCTGTGTACCCAGCGTAGCATAGAAATACGCAAATTCCACTCCTATCGCTCCAGAACCTACTACTATCATAGATTTAGGCTGTTTTGGAAGGGTAAGCGCTTGTCTGTATCCTATTACTTTCTTGCCATCCTGAGGAAGATTAGGAAGCTCACGAGAACGAGCCCCTGTCGCTAAAACAATATGTTCTGCTGTATATTCTGTAACTGCTCCATCCTTCTCCACAGCTACTTTTTTGCCTGGTTTTATTTTGGCTGTCCCGAAGATAACATCTATTTTATTCTTTTTCATCAGGAACTCCACGCCTTTGCTCATTTTTTCGGCTACACCGCGGCTTCTTTGAACTACATTAGGAAAGTCAAAACTCGCCTCTACTTTATTTAAACCAAAATCTTCCGCATGGTTGATATATTTAAAAACCTGTGCTGATTTCAAAAGCGCTTTGGTAGGGATACAGCCCCAGTTAAGGCAGATTCCACCCAAATTTTCTTTTTCTATAATTGCAGTTTTAAAACCTAACTGTGATGCTCTAATTGCTGTAACATATCCACCAGGACCACTCCCGATGACGATAATATCATAATTCATTGTGATTAACTTTTTTGTTTCTGCGAATTTAATGTTTTATTTTGATTCATTCATCAAATTTAAAGATAAAATTATCCTATTTCTGTAAGAGCAATTATCTATACATCAAGGATAAATCGCCCAGAAAAGAATATTTTTCCCCACGGATTGGAATTTTTCATCCAAAACCTTGAAAACATCAGGAGACACCGCTGGACAGCCCCAGCTCTCTGGAACACCGCTAGGATAGGGCTCTTCATCAGGAATGATAGACCAAGGGTGTATCACGATATCCCTTTTGAGGGCGTTATTATTCGTCGTTTCCTTTCCATAGAGCAGGTATTTCTCGCCAAAACTTGGGCTGGGAACTTTCTTCGTGCCAATCCAGTATTTACCGAGTGAGGAACTATGACTGTTCGGCTGGTTGCTGAATGCAGGTTTTTCCTTAGAATAATCCCTCGCTGTGGGCTGGCTGCCACATCCATGACTTACCAAAAAACTGTCTGTAATTTTACCTTTTTTAAAATCCCAAATGAACATTCGTTTCTTACCAGAATGGATAGAAAAATCTATCAATACAAAGAAATCAGTAGAAATTTTATTCTTTTTACAATACAACAAAGCTTCTTCTGCGTATTTTTTGTAATCTGCTGTCTGCTGGGCTGTTTTTTGTGTTTTTATTTCTTGTTTTTCCTTGCCTAAACTTTCTGCTTTCGGCATAAAATAAGCACTTCCCAGAAACAAAAGAACCAATGCAAACAAAAATATTTTTAATTTTTTCACCCTTTTATTTTTATACAAAGTTAATCTTAAAAATTGGATTTTAGATTTAAAAACAATATTTTCGCGGAAATTATGGTACAAACAGCAGAAAAATACGCAAAAATCATCAAACAGAAAGCCGAAAAATTCGGGTTTCAGGGATGCGGTATTTCTAAAGCTGGTTTCCTGGAAGAAGATGCTACAGCGCTGGAAAAATGGCTGAAAGCAGGCTACAATGGCGAGATGGCATACATGGAAAACTATTTTGATAAAAGGACAGACCCAAGACTTCTGGTAGAGGGCGCAAAGTCCGTTATCTCACTGTCTTACAACTATTTTCCTCAATACAAACTAGAAACAGAAAATAATTTCAAAATCTCCAAATATGCCTACGGCGAGGACTACCACGATGTGATAAAGGATATTCTACGCCAAATGATAGCTGAACTGCAGGAAGAAATAGGAGAATTTGGGTTTAGGGTTTTTACGGATTCTGCACCTGTTTTAGACCGAGCATGGGCTAGAAAATCAGGAATCGGCTGGGTTGGAAAAAATGCCAATTTGATTACTAAAAAACATGGTTCATTCTTCTTTTTGGCGGAAATCATCTGTGATTTAGAATTAGAAGAAGATGGTGCGACCACAGACCACTGTGGAAGTTGTAGAAAATGCATAGATGCCTGCCCTACACAAGCCATTGTAAATGAGCGAATTATAGACGGAAGCAAATGTATTTCTTACGCCACAATAGAACTAAAAAATGAAATTCCAGACTATTTCGAGGGAAAAATGGATGATTGGATTTTCGGGTGTGATGTCTGTCAGGATGTTTGCCCATGGAATAGATTTGCAGCTCCAAATACAGAACCGAAATTTGCCTTAAAAGAATTCAGCCAGCTGAGAAAGCCCGATTGGCAGGATTTAACCCAAGAAATTTTCTCTGAAATATTCCGAAAATCACCTGTGAAAAGAACCAAATTCTCTGGGCTGATGAGGAACATAAAATTCGTAGAAAAAACAAAGTCAGACCTAGAAGATTAGGAATAAATCCTATGCTGTTTTTGTTTAAAATAAAAACACTATTTTTGCGGCTTAAAAATTGAAAGAAATGTCTATTACAAGATTATTCGATATTGCACACAACTCTTTGAAAAAATTCCCAAAAGATGATGTTTTGGCTACAAAATATGATGGAAAATGGGAAAAAATTTCTACTGAACAGTTTGTAGATTTAGGAGACAAATTTTCTAGAGGACTTCTAAAATCGGGCATTACCAAAGATGATAAAATAGGACTCGTTTCCACTAACAACCGCACAGAATGGTGTATAGCAGACCTAGGGATTTCCCAGATAGGAGCCATCTCCGTGCCTGTATATCCCACGATAAGCGAGGAGGACTATGTATATATATTCAACAATGCTGAACTGAAATATTGTTTCGTTTCGGATAAAGATTTGTACGAAAAATTATTACGAGTAAAAGAGCAGGTGCCTTCATTAGTGGGAATTTTCACTTTTGATGAAGTGGAAGGAGCAGCCAACTGGTCAGAAATTCTAAGCCTTGGCGAAGATAATTCTAACCAATACGAAGTGGAAGACCTGCGAGACCTTGTAAATGAAGAGGATATCGCTACCATAATCTATACCTCTGGAACTACAGGAAGACCAAAAGGCGTAATGCTTTCGCACAAAAACATCATTTCTAATGTGCTTGCTGTGGATAGCAGAATTCCAAAGAAAAAAACAGATTACAAGGAAATAAAAACCCTGAGCTTCTTGCCTATCTGCCATGTCTTTGAGCGGGTGGTATATTTATACTACCTATACAGTGGATTTTCTATCTATTTTGCGGAAAATATCGATAAAATAGGTGATAACATGAAAGAAGTAAAACCTCACTATATGAGCGTGGTACCAAGGCTTTTAGAAAAAGTATACGATAAAATATACAACAAAGGAATCAGTGCAGGAGGACTTAAGAAAATGATTTTCCTTTGGGCTCTGGGAGTAAATAAAAACTATGAGCTGGGAACTCCTAAAAACCTTAAACAAAGAATAGCAGACAGACTCGTTTTCTCCAAATGGAGAGAAGGATTAGGCGGAAATATCATTACGCTCATTTCTGGTTCTGCGGCTCTTTCTAAAAATCTAAATAAAAAATTCCAAGCCGCGGGAATTCCTATCATCGAAGGATACGGCCTTACCGAGACTTCTCCTGTAATAGCGGTGAACAGCTTTGAAAAGATGAAAATAGGTTCTGTAGGACAGCCTTTGGATAATTTAGATGTGAAAATCGACAAAGATGGAGAAATCCTCGTAAAAGGACCTTCCGTAATGAAAGGCTACTACAAAAATCCTGAACAAACCAAGGAGGCTTTCTCAGAAGACGGATACTTCAAAACGGGAGACATCGGATACATAGATGATGAAGGATTCCTCATCATCACTGATAGAAAAAAGGAAATGTTCAAGACCTCGGGTGGGAAATACATCGCTCCACAAGTGATTGAAAACATGGCGAAATCATCACGATTTATAGAGCAGATAATGGTGGTGGGTGATGGCGAAAAAATGCCGTGTGCGCTAGTTCAGCCAGATTTTACTTTCGTTAAAAGATGGGCAGAAATCCATAAAGTAAACATCGGAACTAAACCAGAAGAAATGGTAAAAAGTGCCGAACTAAAACAACGAATAGAAAAAGAAATCGCAAAACTAAACGAAAAACTCGGCAACTGGGAGCAAATCAAGAAAATAGAGCTTACACCAGATGTATGGACTGTAGGAAATGGAATGCTCACTCCTACCATGAAACTAAGAAGAAAAATAATCAAAGAAAAATACATTGATTTATACAACAAACTATACGAAAAAGAGGCCTAAAAAGCCTCTTTTTATTTTTTAAAAAATTCCATTAAATCCATATAATTCCTCGCATCCACACCATGACCGCTCTGATACTCGCGGAAAGAGAAAAATATACTCATATCATACAGCAGTTCCGCACCCTTTTTCCCCCATTCTAGCGGAATGACCATATCATTTACCCCATGAGAAACAAAGAAAAACAAATGCTGATAAGCCTTTCTATCTAAAAGATTTTTAATAATCTTCTGCTCTGGATAGGTGCTCAGACAGGCTATTTTATGAAACAACTGTGGAAACCTAAACGCAAGTGCATAGGACAAAATTCCCCCTTGACTGAATCCACATAGATTAACTACTCCACTAATCTTATATTTTTCCTTTATTTCTTCTATTGTATTTAAAATCAACTCTATAGACTCTTCGGCTTGTGGAGCATTTATAAATTTTTCTCTATCCAATAAATCTATATCATACCAGCTAAACCCTCCATTTGGCGTGGTATAAGGAGCTTGAAAACTAACTATCAGCCAATCCTTGGGCAAATCAGGCGTAAAACTAAACAAATCATTCTCATCACTACCATATCCATGCAGCAGCACTAAAATGGGAGTCTGAGCGTGTATATTTTCAGGTTCTCGTACTAAATAATTCATTCCGCTAATTTATAAAATTTTATAAATAAAAAAGCAAGAGTAAATACTCTTGCTGTGTGTTTTATCTTGTATATTTACATGCTTCTTGGTATCCGTTTTCACAAGATTTCTTGAACCAATACTTCGCCATCACTTCATCTCTAGAATCTCCTTCTCCTCTCTGATACATCGCAGCTAGATTGTACTGGGCCATTGTATTTCCTTGTTCTGCAGATTTTTTATACCATTGTTTAGCTGTTGCATAATCCTGAGAAACTCCTTCTCCTCTGTGATACATCACTGCTAAATTATACTGAGCATCAGCGTTTCCTTGTTCTGCTAACTTATCAAACCAAAACATCGCCTTTGCATAGTCTTTTTCTACACCTTCTCCTTTGTAATACATCAGAGCCAAATTATGCTGAGCCTCTACTCTACCCTGCTCTGCAAGTCTTTCAAACCAATATCTCGCCTTTTTATAATCTTTTTCTATTCCTTCTCCTTTATAGTACATCAAAGCTAGATTGTATCTTGCCATCACATTTCCCTGCTCTGCTGCTTTCTCATACCAGTATTTAGCATCTTTGTAGTTTTGAGGAACTCCTTCCCCTTTGTAATTCATCAATCCTAAATAAAACTGCGCATCGGCATTTCCTAGGTCAGATAATCTTTCAAACCAATATTTTGCTTTCTCAAAATTACGGGCTACTCCTTCTCCTTTATAGTAAATCACCCCTAAATTATGCTGAGCCTCAGGATTTCCCTGCTCTGCAGATTTTTGGTACCAATATTCAGCTTTGGTATAGTCTTGGTCTACTCCATCTCCATCAAAATACATCAGCCCTAAATAGAACTGCGCATCTTTATGCCCTTGTGTAGCCAGTTTTTCGAACCAATAGCTTGCTTTTGCATAATTCTGATAAGTTCCCTCTCCTCTGTAATATTTCAGACCCAAGTGATACTGAGCACCTTTATCGCCGCTCTCTGCTATTTCTTCCATTTCCTGCAATGTCTGCCCATTTCCTAAAAAACAAACAAACATTCCCAGTAGTAAAATTGTTTTTTTCATCTTTTGAATTTAATAATTGTGTAGTAAAAAAATATCCCTTTTTGCTGATTTTCAGCGGTGCAAAGGTAGTGATTTTTTCTGAATTTCAATAATGTATCTATTGATTATCTTGATATTTCTGTGAAATTTAGCCTATGATATTTATCAGCCATTCACCGCCTCCACATTTTCTACCACATTTGGAAGGAAGTTTTTAAGAATGCCTTCTATACCGTTTTTCAAAGTAACCACAGAAGAAGGGCAGCCGCTGCACGCCCCTTGTAGAAGCATTCTTGCTGTTTTTGTCTCTTCATCGAATTCTATCAGAGAGATTCTCCCCCCATCGTTTTCTATGGCTGGTGTCACATATTCCTGTAAAATAGCATTTATTTTTTCTTCCGTTTCCGTAAACTGCTTATTAGCAACAGATTTTGATGCATTCTGCTGGATTCCTTCGATTTTACTCACTGATTCTCCATTTTTGATAAAATCAGAGAGAAAATTTTGGATTTTCTGCGTTATTTCCTCCCAAGAAACATCATTGGTCTTGGTAATAGAAATAAAATTATCATTGATAAAAACCTCTTTTACAAAAGGAAAATTCTCAAATAGTTTTTTTGCTAATGGAACTTTTTCTGCTTCCTGCAAAGATTTCAGCTCCAAAAAGCCTTCTATGAGCTGATGCTCCGAAACAAATTTTACCACCGATGGATTCGGTGTTTTTTCTGAATAGAAAATAGGTGCAGCCTCCTCGGTATAGACAATTTCTGGAAAATCATCCAAAGATTCCAATATCATATTTCTCAGATTGTCCGCCACCAAATCCCATTCTACGATGTTTTCCTTTGCTACTGCAATAAAATTAGCCGTGATAAAAATACTCTTCACAAATGGATATTGAAACAATTCCTGAGCCAGCGGAACATTAGATATATTAGAATTTCTATCCAGCTCCAAAGAGCCGCTTATAAGAGTCCTATCAGTCACGAATTTAATCACATTAGGATTTTCTGTATTTTGGATTTCCATTTTCTGTAAATTTAAAATAAAGTGCAAATATAATATTTTGAACCATCACTACTAAAAGAAAAAGCACCCTTTGCAGAGTGCTTTTTATATTTTTATTTTTCTATTTTTTTACCTTTAAAGAAGTCAAAGGCTAGAAGTGATGATATGAATATCGTAGAGAATGTTCCCGAAATCACCCCTAACAATAGGGCGAACATAAATCCTTTCAAATTCTCTCCTCCAAAAATAAATATCGCCAACACCACTAAAAGAACTGTCAATGAAGTGTTTATCGTTCTACCCAGCGTTCCAGATATAGAATCATTAAACAACTGTGCCAGTGTTCTTTCTCTTCCATCTTTTAGGTTTTCTCTGATACGGTCAAAAATAATCACCGTGTCATTTATAGAGTATCCAAGAACTGTGAGTATCGCTGCGATGAAGTCTTGGTTAATCTCCATATTAAACGGCATCACACTATGGAATAACGAAAATGCTCCTAATATGATAGTGGCATCAAACGCCAAACCGATAATCGCCCCCAGTGAAAACTGCCATCTTCTGAATCGAAGCAATATATAAGCAAAAATACCTAATAATGAGCCTAATACAGCCAGAGCCCCGCCCATCTTGATATCGTCCGCTACCGTAGGCCCTACCTTTGTAGAGGAAACTATTCCTATTGGGTTTTCAGCTGCGGATTTAAACTCTTCAAAAGTCAAACTCGCAGGAAGCTGATTTTTAAGCCCTTGATATAGTTTTTGGTCAATTTCTTGGTCAGCTTTCAGAGACTCATCTCCTATTTTATAATCTGTAGTGATTTTCAGCTGTTGATCATTCCCAAAAGTCTTGATATCAATAGAACTTGCCTCTCCTTTTTCATTTTTGAAAACTTGTGAAAGACTGCCTTTTACAGATTCTACATCCACAGTTTTATCAAATTTCACTACAAAACTTCTTCCCCCAGTGAAATCAATACCGTATTTAAATCCATTCGTTGCAATAGACCCTATAGAAACCGCTACCAATACAGCAGAAATAACATACATTACCTTTCTCTTTGCTATAAAATCTACCCAAATATTTCGGAATAAATTCTTAGTCATCGGTGTCCAAACAGACAATGATTTTCCTTTCTCTAATCTACTGAATATCATCACCCTAGACATCAAAACAGAAGTAAAGAAAGTCATTATCAGACCGATAAGCAATGTCACCGCAAAACCTTGGATAGGTCCTGTTCCGAAAATATAAAGAACTAACGCCGTAAGAATGGATGTAAGTTGTCCATCAATAATCGCGGATAGAGCATCATTAAACCCATCATTATAGGCTGTTTTAATATCTTTTCCTGCAAAAAGCTGCTCTCTTGTTCTTTCATAAATGATCACATTGGTATCCACTGCCATTGCCATCGTTAGAACAATACCCGCAATCCCTGGAAGCGTAAGTGTAGCATCCATAGAATCCATAATTCCAAAAAGGAAAAACAGGTTGAATATCATCGCAATCACTGCATAAACTCCCGCACCTCCATAGTAGAAAATAATATAAGCTATGATGATACAGAACGCTGCCGCAAACGACCAAAGCCCTGCCTGAATAGATTCCTCTCCTAGAGATGGCCCTACTACATCAGCCTGAACAATCTTCGCACTAGCAGGAAGTTTTCCTGCACTTAGTACATTTACTAAATCTTTCGCTTCATCTTCCGTGAAATTCCCGCTAATCTGAGAGCTTCCATTAGGAATTGGCTCATTCACATTTGGCGCTGTATAAACTCTGTTATCCAAAGTAACAGCAATAGGTCTTCCTACATTTTTTTCTGTAAGGGATTTCCATTCTTTAGTTCCATTAGCATCCATCTGCATATCCACTACTATCCTTCTCATCTGGTCATAATCCACTCTAGCAGACTCCACAGCACCATCAATAGGCGCTTTTTTGCTAGCGTTGCTCTTTATAGCATAAAGTTCCAAATACTCAGGCGCATTCTCTTGTGGCTTGTACGCCCACATAAAGTCCACATATCTAAGGTTAGATGGTCTAGCTTCTTTTGCAATTTCGCTATTAAGAATTTTATTAACTGCAGCTGTATCAGAAAGTTTGACAGTCGCCACAGCATTAGATCTTAATTTATCTAAATTGAGAGCTTTAGTAAAGTTAAATCCTTTTTTCACTCCCATAGAATCGCCTTTCACGATAACATTTTTGCTCATTTCCTCCAAGTAAGGGAAAACTTCTTGGATTGTTCCCACTTCCCAAAACTGAAGTTTTGCAGAAGTCTGGAGCATTTGTTTCACTCTATCTATGTCTTTGATACCAGGCATTTCTACCAAAATTCTTCCTGTCCCTGGCACCTGCTGCACATTCGGCTGGGTAACTCCCATCTTATCAATACGAGTTCTGATAACCTCATAAGCCGCTCCTATGCTTGCTTCTATTTTCTGAGTGATGATTTTTTTAACCTCTTCATCAGGAGTATTAAATTTTATCTCACTGCTCAGATTTTGTGTCCCGAACACTTCTGGGCTGGCAAGTTTTAGGTTTGCTCCTTTTTCTTTATTAACAATATCAAACTGAACAAAGAAATTCTGAATATACGAATTGGTAGAGTTTTCCTGTGCTTTATCTGTTCTATCTAAAGCCTCCACGAAAACAGCGTTTGTGGAATAGTCAGCCAAATTTGTCACCAAATCTCTTTGGTTGATCTCCAAAAGGACATTGATACCTCCTTTTAGGTCAAGCCCCAGCTTCATCTCACGCTCCTTGGCATTGGTGTAGTATAGCTTCGTAAAGCCAAGATTCAGAGTGTCTTTAGATAGTTTGTCTAGTTCTTTCTGATATTTTTCTTCATTATTTTCTGCTAATGCCTTCGCTTCGTTTTCTATTTTATTGGCGTACCAAGTCGGCAGAAGCTCTGTAATACAGATAAGCCCAAGGGCAACAGCAATGATAGTAATAAGACCTTTTCCTTGCATTATGAATTATAATTTTTATTTAAGTCTGCAAATATAATCAAATTCACTGAAAATTTTATACTTAGAATAAATAAGATAAAATTTTTATCCTCTAAACTTCATAAAAAAAGAGACACATATAGTATCTCTTTTTTGTAAAATATGAAATTTTAAAAAATTATTGTCCTAAATAGACTACTTCTATTCTATTTCTTGGAGCCCAAGTAGGATGGAATCTTAACTTTCCTCTATTAGCATTTACTCTAAAGCTAACTCTATCTCCTGCTGTAAGACCTATTATATTAGAATAGTGCTGGTTAAAATAATCTCCTGCTGGTACATAGCTATATGTTTCATCTGCATCTATCCACGGTGCACCATTCAAGAGCATGATAAAGTATAAGTTTCTAGTACCTGTATCCCATGCATTCTGAAGGAAAGAGTGGAATAACACTAGATATTTACCTGTTTTAGGTGCTATAAAATCATTAATTCCTGGTATTGGTTGAGTTGTAGCTGGTTGCAAATCATAGTTAACTGCTGTACTAGCATATTGTCTTGCAAAGTCAGCAATCGGCGGAGCTGGTTCTTTCCATGTTCCTACCCCATTAGCATCACTAGTAAGAACTTTACCTGTTCCTTGGTTGGTATCTTGTATCTTGATAGCGTTTGGTCCATTAGTTACAATATGAACTTTAGAATCTGGTTTATAAGTACCAATCCCTACATTAGGACTAAAACTATGTCCATTCTGGTATCCTAAGATAATAGTATTATCTTTTGAAGTAGCGGTTGTGAGCGTACTAGCCCCAATTCCATTTCCTATTGCTATGACATTATCTAGTTCTGCTGTAGATATAGATTGGAAATTAGCACTACCTATATGGATATTATTATGTCCTCTTACCCATCCACCAGATCCATTACCAAGGGCAATGTTATTATCTCCTGTTGTATTATTTATTAAAGCATTTAGCCCCTGTGCATTGTTATGTTGACCTGTAGTGTTATTTGGTAATGTGTTCGCTCCCAATGCGATATTATATGCCCCTGCAGTATTTGCTCCTAAAGCTTCATTTCCAACAGCCACATTATAATTTCCACCATTGTTAGATACTAGAGACAAACTTCCAATAGCCACATTCCCCATTCCTGCGGCATTATTCGTTAATGTAGAATTTCCTATACCTACATTGTAGTTCCCCGTAGTATTCTTAGTAAGAGCATTGGTTCCTAATCCCACATTATGACTTCCTAAAGTGTTGTTAGAAAGCACTGAATGTCCCAATCCCACATTACTCATCCCTGTGGTATTTTTACTAAGAGCATACAATCCAAGTCCCACATTATGACTTCCTGAAGTGTTGAAACGAAGAGCATCAAACCCAAGCCCCACATTATAATTTCCTGAAATATTATTCTGCAATGCTTGAGAACCTATACCTATGTTACTTTGTCCCACTGTATTTGTCATTAATGACTTTTGACCAATACCAATGTTAAAATGTCCTCCAACATTAGATGTAAGAGAAGAGGTTCCTAGTGCAATATTATTTTCTCCCGTTGTATTTGCTTTCAGAGCTTCTGTACCAAAAGCCATGTTATTATTACCACTAGTATTGCTGTATAATGCGAAATCTCCTAATGCCATATTACGATGCCCTACTGTATTACTATACAAAGCACCAAATCCATTAGCCACATTACTAGCTCCTGTAGTGTTACTATAAAGTGAATTATAACCAATCGCTGTGTTATTAGCTCCTGTGGTATTTCTATAAAGCGCATCTGTACCTACTGCCACATTTCCTACACCAGAAACAGTATGATACAAAGCATTTTCCCCTACAGCCACATTATATATCCCTCCTATATTAGAATACAATGTATTAGCACCTACACCTACATTCCCTCTTCCACCAGCATTAGAACTTAAAGATCTTATACCCAACGCCACATTATTACCCCCTGTAGTATTAGAACGCAAAGCATCTAGTCCTACAGCTATGTTATGAGAACCACTTGTATTGGAAAATAGAGCATCTTTCCCTATACCTATATTATGTGGTCCTGTTCCTACTCCACTACCATTTCCACCCACACCAGCATCCTGTGTAATATGGCTGTTAGTCCCCACTAATCTAAGGTCTTGCTCTTGCATAACTCCTTCTGCTATTTTCACCCATTTACTAGTTGCAGTGCTGTAATAATAAAAACCTTTAGAAGTTACATTAGTTGTAGTGGATGTAGTAGCTCCTGAAAAGTCAGAAACATACACCAATGTAGACTCTTTCAAATTAGCAGCAGCGATTGAATTCAATCTCGCTTTGCTTAGTCTAGGAACCAGCATCCCTTCATTAGTAGTTGCTCCTACTGCTGAATTTGCAGCATTTGGTTTTATGTCTAAAGTCGCTTCGGGATTACTTGTGTTTATCCCTACTTTTCCTGTTTGGGAATATGCTAACCCCATAGTCAGCACTCCTAACAAAATAATGTGTTTTTTCATATATTTACTTTTTAAATATGTTCTTCTTTTGACCAACAAATTTGACTAACAAACTTATTATTTATTTCATTAAATCTATAAATTCACTGAAAATGTAGTATTTAAGTTTAAAAATTTAGGATACAAAGATAATATTTTTTATTATCCCAGCAACAAAAAAGAACCCTTATTTTTAAGAGTTCTTTTTTTAATTTATTGTTTTCTGATTTTCTTACTTAGTTTATGATTTGCTGAAGATGCTGTTAAAACATATATTCCTGCTGGAAGTCCAGAAAAATCTACATCATGAAACCACAGACTTGGCGTCACACTTCTAACAAGTCTTCCTGACATATCAAATATCTTGATATCATTGATTTTTTCTACAAACTTCACATTTACTATGTTGTTTCCATCTGCTAACAATGTAGGAGATGCTTCCATTGGAGTTGCTGTTGGTGGAGTCAGAACCCCAGTATAACCTGTTACTATCATAGAGTAAACTTGCTTTTCTGTATTTACTCCATCATTGTTCACCAAAGTTCCTTTATTAGACACTTCTATTTTATAAATTCCTGCTGCTGGCTGGTCTATAAGAACCTGCTCTACATTGTCCACTGTATTATCTCCTTTTATCGCTGGGTTACGCGGAGCGTTTACATCCAGTTTCCATGGATAATACACTTCATTAGTTTGAATATTAGTTATTCTTAAATCTAAATCATTTACTAATTTTGATTCTCTTATATTATATAACTTATCATAGGTATTATAATTAACATCTTTATACGATGGATCTGTCCAAACAATCGTTGCTTTAAGTGGTTGTGCACCATCTGTTTTTACCAAGATTTCGTTCTTTTTAGCATTTTTAAGTTCTTTATCTTCAAAAATCGCTTTATTTTGTTTTTTCTGAACCAATAGCTCTGCTCCTTTTTTAGCATCTACAAAGCCCCATCCATACCAAACATCTGGTCCTATATTTCCTGCCTCTTGCGCTGTATGGATAAGAAGGTTTTTAGCCGATGCAGCATTAAGATTTTGTCCTGCAAAAAGTGACTTATAAATCTGACTCCAAAGCCCTATAATCCCCGTAACCTGTGGAGCAGAAAAAGAAGTACCATTTCCTATATTATAAGTAGTTGACCCTGTAGTAGATGTAGAAGGATACACTACATTACTTCCTACTCCTGCAATATCTGGTTTGATAGCACCATCATCACGAGGCCCTGCACTACTATAGCTTGCTTTTTTCACATCAGATACCTGAGTATATCTTCCGTCAAATCCTTCTTCAGCAGTCCTGATTTTCTCAGTAGCTCCTACCGTGATAATGTTCTTAGCAACAGCTCCTGTTGGAATACAGTCATACTCAGCGGCACAGTTATCTGGAGGAATAACATCTGTAGCAGAGTTAAACTGCACCAAAGTTCCATCTGATTTCATATAATAAGCTGGGAACATTGTACTTGATGTAGGACCATCTCCGTAGGAATTCCCTGCAGATTTTACCACCACCATATAAGGATTATTGTATACTATATCATCCTGTTCTTTATCCCTAAAATAATATGTTCCATTCAAATCAGCTGATTCTCCATTTGCTGGATTATATCCACCTTTCCAAAACCAAACAATCCCCGCAGATGTATCTTCTATATTCCATCCTATAACACTACCATAAGAGTGGTTAGACAGAGCTGGCTTACTATCTCTTATTTTAGCTGAAACATCTTTTACTACCGTCTCCCCATCAAGAGTAGAGTTTCCATAGTAATAACTATCAAAAACAGCCTCTGGCATCATCCCTTTGGTATTCATCACAACTCTAATAGGACTTCCATCTCTTTTTCGTGAAGTCACATTTAGGTTTTGACCTTTACTTCCCATCATTCCTGTTACTCCTGTAGCATGTCTGCTGTAAGGTACTGTATCAGATTCTTTATTAGTTATTCTCGCACTGCTTCCAAAATCTGTATGCTCTGCATAAACACGACCACCATCAAAAACAGACACTTTCATCCCCTCTCCATTAAAACTTCCTGTAAGCCCATCTATAGTCCCTTCTTGGATAGCATCTACATTAGAGTTTGTAATTTGGTCCGTATCATAAGCCTTCAAAAAGTATGGTACTCCCTCAACAAAAAAAGAAACAGTCTCCCTTTCTTTCTTTAGGTCTTGTTTGATGACACTTTCTGATTTTGGATTTTCAGTAGAATTATTTCTATAAATCTGCTTCTGAGCATAGAACTCAAATTGTTTGAACAATTGCTCTCTTCTCTCATCCATTTCCTTTTTCAGTTTGTCATTACCCTGCTGAGCATTTAGTAAACTCCCCAAAAGTAAAGCAACTAGTACATTTCTTCTCATAATATACAAATTTTAAAGTTTTCTATTATTGGGTGTAAAATTACAAAAATTATTGATTTCACACTATTTTTTTATTTTATTTTATTTTTATTTAACCATTCATGGTATGCTTTTGCATTTTTCGCATGCTCTATATCAGAATCCGTGAATTTATGATAACCCAACTTTTCAGGGTCTGCACACATAAAGATATAATTATTTTTTTCGGCATTCAGCACATTATCCACCGCTGCTTTATTTACCATACAGATAGGCCCTGGCGGAATTCCTGCGTTTGCGTAGGTATTATATGGCGATGGATGTTTTAGGTCTTTATTGTAAATTCTCTTTATTTGCTTTGTGAAATTATGTTCTTTGTTAATCGCATAAATCACCGTAGGGTCAGACTGAAGTTTCATTCCCTTTTCATAGCGGTTTAGATAAAGCCCCGCTATGGTTTTCTGCTCATCTTCTTTCCCTCCCGATTCTTTCTGAACAATGGAAGCAAGCGCATAGATTTGCTCTCTTGTCAGCCCCAGTTTCTGCTCTTTGGATTTTCTCTCCTCTGTCCAAAATTCATTGTAATCTTTTTCAAATTTTTTGAAAAACTCCTCTGGCGTCACTGTCCAATAAAACTGATAAGTATCCGAAAAGAAATATATTTTCAAATCTTCTGCCGAGCTTAGTCCTTTTTCCTGAGCGATTCTATCAAACACAGTCACAAACCCCAAAGAATCCTCCTGCGTTTTCCTTGCCACACGCCCTATCATCTGATAAACATCATCAAAATCCTTTATTCTAAAAGTATCCTCTGTCTGCAGCCCTGCTTTCAGCATATTGACCAACTTCGTATTATCATCACCTTCCTTTACTCTATACCTTCCAGCTCTGAGAAATTTCCCTAAATGCTTAGATTCCGCCACATCTCGGAAAGCTTCCATATCAGCTACATATGGTTTTAAACTATCCAAAACTTGGTCTAAACTCGCATCCTTCGGCACCAGAAAATATCCAGATTTTTTGACATTATTTCCTTTATATTTTTTATACAAAGTATATCCAAAAAATCCTCCACCAATTAGGAGCAATCCTAAAAAAACTATAATTACTTTTCTCATTTTTAAATCTTATTTGAAAACTCCCTCAAAAACATATTCTGCAGAACCTTCCAGCCAAATATTTCTAAATCCTACCTCGTGCTTTTCTGCATAAACTTTCAGATTTCCGCCAAGTGTTTTCACAGAAAC
>CAUORE010000019.1:0-30342 GCA_963506915.1 uncultured Flavobacteriaceae bacterium | reverse complement strand
TGGGATGTGGGGACAGGGTTTTATTGGATTTATTTTGAAAAATGTCCTTTTGAGGGAAAAGAGTTTGATGTTTCTATTTGTTTCGAAGGAGAAAAACTCGAAACGATATTTTTTTCTATGAAAGAAAGATACACACCTTGGGAAAACTGGACAGAGGAATATGAACTCCAAACCGAAAAACTGTATAAAAAATGGCTTACGGCACACATAGGGGAAGAGTGGAAGTTTGTCTGGGGAGAGGTGGGAGCTGCTTTTGATAGGAAAGGAGGAAGGACAGATATGTGGGTCAGTTATATTTGATTTGCATAAAATACAAAAAAAATGTAATTTTAGCAAAAAAATAAAAACATGAGTATAAATAGTAACTATGAAGTTCCACAAAATTGGGATTTCTTTTTCTGCCGAGTTGAGGGAAAACCAGCCTCTGTAAGAGTGAATTTAGCCCTAAGACAGATAGCTCCAGTTGAGGGATATAAATACCGCTTGAACTTTCTCATTAAAATGCAAAACCCTACTCCAGAGGGCATGTCTTCTAATGAGGAATATCCTATTTTGTGTGATATAGAGGATGCTATCTCAGGGAAAGCAGAACAGATGGGTGCCATCTCAGCAGGAGCTGTGAAATCAGGTGGAATTCTAGAACTTATCTATTATACCAATCTTTCTGAGGGGCTTTCAGAGGCTTGTATAGATGAGTTGGCTGCTTTTGAGGGGTATCAGTATAAGAGCTATTTCGAGGAAGATCCAGAGTGGAAGGATTATTTTGAATTCCTATTCCCAGATCCATACTCCTATCAATCTATGCAAAATAGAAGAGTAGTGATGCAGTTAGAAGAAAATGGGGACAATCTAGATATTCCGCGAGAAATAGACCATTGGATTTATTTTGATAATGAACAGAGCCGAGCAGAATATGTGGAAAAAATAACAAGAAAAGGCTACAAAGTGGTTTCAGAAGATTTTATAGAAGAGGGAAATTCCCACCATTTTCAGCTGCATATCGTAAGACAAGATTCTCCACATGAAATAGATGAGATAGTCTGGGAACTGAAAGAACTAGCCGATAATTATGATGCCTACTATGATGGCTGGGAAAGCGTGATAGTAAAACAGTAAATATCAAAGCCAAGAGAAATCTTGGCTTTATTTAAAAATAAATGATAAATGACTTACAATACATTCTATAATGCGATGGTGTCTCTTCCTGAGAACCATGAAAACCGCGACCTTGAGGAATATTTGCTGGCATTGTTTTCTTTAGTGAAAAAGCATGAAAAAGAGCCTTTTTCGCCAGAGTTGTGCATTGAAATTATACAAAAAGCCTTTACCGAAACGCCTATGTCATTTGATGAAAAATGGCTTTCTGTCTGTGATGCTCCTGATGAAGGAAAAGGTATGGATTTTACTCAAAATGTTTTGATTTTCCAAATAGCTGAACTACATAGAATGAGGGATAAGGAACTGCAAAATCCGCAGAGATATTCAGGAATCAATTCCGAAACGGATAATTGGTGGTATAATTTTGACCCTTTTACCAATCTGGAATGTGGAGCAGAATGGTTTTTGGATAGTGCTGATAATGAGGAAGATGATATTTCTGCTGACTGGGGATTTTTAGGAAAACTCCTTGAAATAGGGCGTGTTTATGAATAGATTTTTATAATCAAATTCTAATCAGTTAATTTCCATAAAATATTTGAAAACAGAGTTATTAACCAAGAAAAAACACTAATTTAAATATAAAAACCATGAAAAATGTATTAATTATCAACGGACATCCAGACATGGCGCAGTGCTAATAAAACTGATAAAACATCCCTTTTCTGAAATAGAAAAGGGAATTTTATAAGGTTTAATTGGGTAATTTAGAAAGTAGAAAATCCCTGAGAATAGGCAAGTGGCATTTCTCTATTTCCTTGGCAGCGGTAAGGAGGGTAAGGACTTTTTTGTCATGAATCAGCTCCAAAAAGCCATCTACGGCAGTGTTTTGTTCCAGTTCGTTTTGGTAATCGCTGCTAAAGGTATCAAAATCGTGCGTCTGGTGATAGGTTTTCCGCAGAAGCGTGGAGGGCGCGATTTCTTTTGCCCAAAAATCAAAATCCAAATCTTCCTTTTTGATACCGCGAGGCCAAAGTCGGTCAGACAGCACGCGGAAGCCATCGGTTTCATCAGGGATTTCGTAAACTCTTTTTAGGTTGATAAGCATTTTAATTAGGTTTTTATTGGTAAAAATACGAATATTTAATTCTAAAACACGCATTAACCAATTATTATTTTTAATTTTGTGAAACTTAAATTTAACTATGAAAAAAAGAGTCTTAATCAGCGTTTCGGACAAGAGCGGACTTACGGAATTCGCTCAGTTCTTAGAAAAAAACAATTACCAACTTATCTCCACAGGCGGAACTTTCAAACATCTGAAAGATGCTGGGCTTAGCCCTATTCAGATAGATGAGGTTACGAATTTCCCAGAAATGCTGGACGGAAGGGTAAAAACCCTTCACCCAAAAGTGCATGGAGGACTTCTCGCTGTGCGTGATAATAAAGAGCACATGGACACAGTAGCCGAGCACGGAATAGAGCTGATAGACATGGTGGTGGTGAATCTTTACCCATTTTTCGAAAATGCAGGGAAGAATATTCCTTTGGATGAAAAGGTGGAGTTTATCGATATAGGAGGGCCGTCTATGCTTCGTTCGGCAGCAAAGAATTTCAAATCTGTGACAGTCATTACCAATGTGGAAGATTGCACGAAAGTAAAATCTGAAATAGAAACTTCGGGCGATACTACTTTGGAAACCCGTAAAACCCTTGCAGGAAAGGTGTTTAACCTTACTTCTGCCTATGATGCAGCTATTTCCAAAATGCTTTTGGAGGAGGAATATCCGCAGTATCTGAATGCTTCTTACAAGAAAGTTTCGGATCTGAGATATGGCGAAAATCCGCACCAGTCTGCAGCGTATTATGTTTCGACAATGGAAAATGGAGCGATGAAAGATTTTGAACAGTTGGGAGGAAAGGAGCTTTCGTTCAACAATCTTCGCGATATGGATTTGTGCTGGAAAGTAGTAAATGAATTCAAAAACGAAATGGCGTGCTGCGCCGTAAAACACTCTACGCCGTGCGGTGTAGCCATCGGAAATACTGCGGTGGAAACTTATACTAAAACCTTTGAGTGTGACCCTGTTTCTATTTTCGGGGGCATCGTGGCGATGAACTACAAGGTGGATGCTGCTACAGCGGAGGAACTTGGGAAAACTTTCCTTGAAATCGTGATGGCGGTAGATTTTGAGGAAAAAGCGCTGGAAATCCTTAGACAGAAGAAAAACCTTAGAATTATTAAAATCAAAAACCCTGTTTCGGACAGACAGACTTGGGTAAAAATAGATGGCGGACTGCTAGTACAGGACTGTGACAATCAGTTTTCGGAGGAAATAACAGCTGTAACCGAAAAACAGCCAACAGAAGAACAGAGAAAAGCCCTGCTTTTTGCACAACGAGTGGTGAAATATGTGAAATCCAATGCGATAGTAGTTTCTAACGGAACACAGGCGTTGGGAATCGGTGGCGGACAGGTTAATAGAATCTGGGCGACACAGCAGGCAGTGGAAAGAGCCAAAGAGAAATTCAGCGGAGAGCTGGTTCTGGCTTCAGATGCCTTCTTCCCGTTCCGTGATGTGGTGGATTTCTGTGCAGAAAAAGACATAAAAGCTATTATACAGCCAGGTGGAAGCATTAAGGATGAAGAAAGCATAGAGGCTGCCAATCAGCACGGTATCCCAATGCTGCTCACTGGAATGAGACACTTTTTACACTAAAAACATATTTTATAAATCTGAGAATTTTCATGTTCTCAGATTTTTGTTTTTTGCGATTATTCATTATCTATGTAAGAATAAGGTAGATTTAATTTTTGAAAGATGAAAAAAGCTGTATTTGTGTTTGTTTTGCTGTGTTTCCAGATGCTTTTCGGACAGAAAAAAGAGGTATTAAAAATAGAATGGCTGAAGGAATATGAATGGAAAGTGGTGGTTGATGAAAAAGATGGAGAAACCGATGTTATCCAAATGATACCTAAGAAAGAAAACGAAAATAATTGGAGTATTTTAGTAAATATAATGTCTTCTAAAAGTTTTATAACTATAAATGAAGATTTTATTAAAGGACTTTTTGAAAGCCAATCTCCTACAAAAGACCCATTAGCTAAACTTACGATTTTGGGAAAAAGTAATGAGAAAGAAAATGTATGGATAATTTTTAAAACAGAAGCTTCTTTTTCTACTAACAGCAATAGTCCTTTATCTCAAATCTGCTATTTGTTACAAAGCAAAAGCAGACTCAATAGTATTTGTATAATGAAGAAAGAAAACTCACTCTCTGAAGAATTCGTAAAAAAGTGGAGTAAAATTTTCAAAGAAGGTAAATTGATAAACGAATAAAATTTTAATAAAATGAAAAAATTAGTTTTTTTGTGTTTGGTATTATTCTCAGGAATGTTTTTTGGGCAGGAAAGAAGACAAAATCTAAAAATACTTTGGCCAGAAGAATACCAATGGAAAATTATTTCTAATAATGAAAGTGACGCAGAACACACAATAGAGCTCATCCCAGGAAAAGAAGAGCCTGATAAATGGACAATGCTCGGTATGATGAGCTCTTTTAAAAATACGATAATTCCCAATGTAGATGTTATTATAAAAATTTATGAGGAAGCTACCTTAAAAGAATCTCCTCTTGCAAAACTCACGATTTTAGAAAAAAGCAAAGAAGGAGAGGGTATTTGGGTGCTTTTTAAGGTAGAAATACCATCTTTCCCTAATGACCCAAAACCAGAATCCCAGCTATGGTATGTGATTCAGGGAGAAAAAACGCTTCACAGCATGTTTATTGCAAAGAAAGAAAAAACACTTTCCAAAGAATTTATAAAAAAATGGAGCAAAGTTTTTAAAAGTGGAGAGTTTTTTTATGAGTATTCAGATAAAACACAATAGTTTATAGTATAAATCTAAATTTTAATAAAATGAAAAAGTTAATTTTTTTATGTTTAATGTTATTCTCAGGAATATTTTTCGGTCAGGAAATAGAGGAAACATTGGAAGTTCCTTGGCCAAAAGAACAAAAGTGGAAACAGCTCTATGATAAAAAAGGATTAACCAGCCGATTAGTGGCATATATTCCCAATAAAGAGAACGAAAACAATTGGACTATAAAGGGAAGAATACTCTATCTGTACTATGCTGCAGAAAACGATGTGGCAGATGTCATAGATACTTATAAAGATACTTTTGAGAATAATGCTTCTGATGCCAAAATGAAAGTTTTAGAAATAAGCAAAGACAGAAAAAAAGCAATTTTCAAAGTGGAAAATATACAGTCAGAAAAGCTTCCGCATAAGGTGGAATCCGAATTATACTATGTTTTTATGGGATATGATACGGTCTGTATAGCCTTTGTATCGGTGAAAGAAAAGAAACTTTCCAAAGAGTTTGTCAAAAAATGGTCAGAAATCTTCAAAAACAGCAAGCATTCTTATCGAGAAATAAAAGAAAAAACCCATGAATAAAGGTTTTTATGAAGCATTAAAATGAAAATTAGCCTTTTTAGGGCTAATTTTTTTATGAATATTTTCTTGTTTTTTTATGATTTTTTTAACTTTGCACTCTCATTTCTTTAATAAGTGTAAAATGAAGGTCTTTCTATGACTTTTGGAACTCTTAAGATTTAACAAAAAATTATAAATAAAATGAAATTAAGTAGATTTATTCCTGCTGTGGTGCTATCCGTGGGGCTTTTGTTCAGCTCTTGTATCCGCGAAGAAGCACCCAATATGGAAGCCGACATTGAAAGTGTAACAATTGCTAATGCAGAGAGTTTGTTACAAACAGAGCCTGTGATAGAGAGTAATAACATTACTTTCAGAATGAAAACATTTTCTGGAAGTTATAAATTCGCTCCAGAATTTAAGCTGTCAGATGGAGCAACTATCTCTCCAGCAAGTGGGACAGAGTTGGATTTCACGCAGCCACAGACTTATACAGTAACTTCTCAAGATGGAGCGTGGAGCAGACAATATGTGGTTTCTTTCATCACTGATGAAAATGCCTTTATTACTAGTTATTCTTTTGAAAATATGGAAGAAGATGCAACTAATAAGTATCACAAATTCTATGAACTTATTAATGGGCAGAAACTATATAACTGGAGTAGTGGTAATGATGGTTTTACTTTAGTTAATTCAGGTGGAAAAGCTGATACATACCCTACTTTCCAAATTACTGATGGATATAGTGGTAATGCCGTAAGAATGATTACAAGAAGTACAGGTTTTCTTGGATCTGCGTTTGGTTCACCTATAGCGGCTGGAAGTTTTTTCTTGGGATATTTTAAATTTGCATATCCTGCTATTAAATCTACAAGATTTGGTATTCCATATAATTATAATAAAGCTCCTAAAGCAATTACAGGATATTTTAAATATAAAGCAGGAACTAGACTTACTAAAAAGGATAGAAACAGCACATTAACTAAGGATACTTGGAATGCCTATGCCATCTTATTTGAAAAATCTGATGTAGATAACTATTTATTAGGAGACCACAACTTTGCTGATGCTAGAATCGTAAGTATTGCTAAACTAAAAGATGAGGATAGAAAAGAAGTAAGTGAGTGGACAAAATTTGAAATTCCTTTTGAGTTTGTGAATGGAAAATCCTTTGACCCTACCAAAGAATATATGTATACTATAGTATTCACATCTAGTATAGAAGGAGATAAATTTAATGGAGCAATAGGAAGTACATTGGATATTGATGAGGTTAAAATCATTACAGAATAAATAATTTAAACAAGAAATAATCTAATGAAAAAGATATTTTTAGCTGTTCTAGCTACTTTGGGTATTAGTTCTTTTGCCTTTGCCCAAGAAAATGAGAATGGAAATTTTTTCACAAGGGATATGGAATATCAGGTGAAGGCTAATTTCAGTATAGGAGGAAGTACTCCGCTAGGTATCCCAAGGGAAATTAGAAAAATTACTCATTATAATCCTACTTTGGTTCTTGGATTAGAGGCGGATGCTACTAAATGGGTATCTAATGACAAAAAATGGGGTATCCGAGTGGGAATCCGTACCGAAGGAAAGGGAATGAAAACAGAAGCGGTTGTGAAAAGCTATTTTACAGAAGTAATTCAAAATGATGAAAAAATAAAGGGTTACTTTACAGGAACGGTAGAAACTGATATTAAAAATACTTATGTAACGATGCCTGTATCAGTGGTTTACAAGGTTTCTCCGAGATGGAAACTTTATGGAGGTCTGTATGCCAGCATTTTAGTTGATAAAAACTTTAGCGGTTATGTTTCTGATGGATATCTTCGCCAAGATACACCGATTGGGACAAAAGTTGTCTTTGAAAACGGAACAAAAGCAAACTATAACTTCTCTAATGATTTGAGATTATTCCAATGGGGAGGGCAGTTAGGAGCAGAATGGCATCTGAACAAGCATTTCATTCTATTCCCAGAGCTGAACTACGGAATCAATGGAATATTTAAATCCGAATTTAAATCTATCAGTTTTGCGTTGCATAACATTTACTTGAACTTAGGATTTGGATACAAATTTTAAGATTAAATAATCAAGAATTTTTTAGAGCAGTTGGAAAATATTTTCTAACTGCTTTTTATTTCATTATTTTTGCAAATAAAATCAAATTTGTATTACGCCCAAATCATACTTCCGCTCAATCTTTTAGGGACTTTCACTTACAAAGTTCCCGATGATTTGGTGGATTTTATGGAGGTGGGTAAGCGGGTGCTGGTTCCTTTTGGCGGTAAAAAGATTTATACAGGAATCGTTTCTGAAATTCATCAGAATGCACCAGAAACCTTTAAGACAAAGGATATTATCAGTGTTTTGGACAATGTTCCTATCGTTCCACAGGAGCAGCTGGATTTTTGGAGCTGGATGTCCGAATATTATCTCTGTAACATCGGCGAAATCTATCGTTTCGCTTTTCCGTCTTCACTGAAATTAGAAAGTGAAACTTACATAAAACTCGATACCAGTCAGCAGGTGAATTTGGAGGATTTGGAGGCGAATGAAATCTATCTTATCCAAGCCTTGGAGGTTAAAAAAGTGCTGAATTTACAGGAGATAGAAGCCTTTATTCCCAAAAAAGAAATCATCAAAACCATCAATTCTCTCATAGACCAGAGGCTCATCATCATAGATGAAAAAATTACCGAAAAATACAAGATAAAAGAAGCCTCTTATCTAAAAATAAACGATGAGGTTTTGCAGGGAGAAAATCTCGCAAACACGCTTTCTCTATTGGATAGGGCTAAAAAGCAGAAGGAACTTTTTCTTTTAATTTTATCTGAACAAAAAAAGGTTGAAAACCAGCCAGTTAAAAAATCTGATATTTTTGAAAAAGGAAATTTTGGTTCATCTCATCTAAAGCCTCTTTTGGATAAAAAAATCGTAGAAGAATATTTTTTAGAAGTTGATAGAATCCAGCGATACAGCGGAGAATTGGAGGAAATAGAAAAACTCACTCCACACCAGCAGGAAGCCAAAAATCAGATAGACCAAGCCTTTTTGGAGGGCAAAAATGTGCTTCTCCACGGCGTTACCTCCTCTGGGAAAACGCATGTTTATTTGGAAAAAATAGAAGACTGCATCAGAAGTGGGAAAAATGTTCTTTTCCTCGTTCCAGAAATCGCTCTCAATCAGCAGATTACCCAGCGATTGGAGAAAAAATATGGAAAAACTTTAGGGTTTTATAACAGCAAACTGAGTGATTTTGAGAAAGTAGAAGTTTGGCGAAAAATAAAAAACAACGAAATCAAAATCCTGATAGGAACCAGAAATTCGCTTTTTCTTCCTTTTCAGAATTTGGGCTTAATCATCGTAGATGAGGAGCACGACAGCGCCTACAAACAGAAAGATGCTTTTTTCTTTTTCAATGCGAAAGATGCAGCTTTGGTTTTGGCTAAATTTTATCAATCGAATGTGATTTTAGGTTCTGCAACTCCCTCATTAGAAACATATTACAACGCTCAGAAAGACAAACTGCGTTATATTTATCTCGGAGAAAGATTTGGCGGCACGGCGCTTCCTGTATATGAATTGATAGATTTCAAATCAGCCATGGACATGAAAAGTGTGGTAGGAAATTTCTCTCAAAGAATGATAAGGGAAATCAGGCATCAGCTTGATAATCAGAAACAAACCATCGTTCTGCACAATAGGCGCGGCTATGCCAATGTTTCGGAATGCAAGAGCTGTGGGCATGTTACCTACTGCGGAAACTGTGATGTAGTGATGACTTATCACAAGACCGAAGACCAGCTAAAATGCCACTACTGTGGTCAAAGAGCTTCTAAGCCTAAATTTTGCCCTAAATGTCATTCGGAAAATATCAGTATCCGCGGAATAGGAATCGAGCAGATAGAGGAGGAGTTGAATAAGATTTTTCCCAATAGCAGGATAGATCGAATGGATGTAGACTCCATGCGGAAGAAATTTGCCTACGAAAAACTTTATGAAAAAATAGAAAATGGCGAAACGGACATCATCATCGGTACACAGATGGTTTCCAAAGGTTTAGATTTTCCTAATATAGAGCTGATTGCCATTCCAAGGGCAGATTCACTGCTTCATATTCAGGATTTTAGGATAGAGGAAAGAGCCTACCAGCTCATTACTCAAGTGGCAGGAAGAGCAGGGCGGACTTCAGGAAATGGAAAAGCTCTGATACAGACTTATGAGCCGCAAAAACCTATTTTTCAGCTGATTAAAGAAAATAATTCTGAGAAAATTTATGAACATTTTTTGGGAGAAAGGAAGAAATTTCATTATCCGCCATTTACGAAACTTATCTTTATAGAACTGAAACACAGGCGAGAAGATAAACTACAAAGAGCCGCTAAATTCCTTGGCTATATTCTACGGAAATATCTCCCAGGAGAATGTGTTTTAGGGCCAGAAGCTGCTTCTATTGGTAAGATAAATAATCTGTATCAGTTTCAGATTTTGCTAAAATTGCCTCGTTCCAAAAAATATAACAACTACAAAAAATTAGTAGCTATATCATTAAAAGAATTCGATGAAATAGCCGCTTACAAGAGCATTAAGCTAAAAACCTATGTTGATTTTTAAGAGAAATTAACAAAATTTATAATGAAATATTCTTTAATTTGAACAATAATTATTAATTTTACTTGTTTTTAATATTGGCAATCGTCAATTAAACATCAAAAAAATGAATGCAATGAAAAAGTTTGTAAAAATAACAACAGTTTCTACGATGCTGCTTCCACTGGGAGTTTGTGCGCAGAATAATCCACTTTTACCACCTGTATCAGGAGAGAGTATTGTGATAGAAACTCCACCTCCAACTCCTTTGACACCAGAGGAACAGTTGAACAGCAATATAGCATCTATGTTTAATGACCCAGTGATGCGAAATGCACAGTGGGGATTTGTGGTTTATGATCCAAAAAAGAAAAAAATTATCAATTCATATAACGAAAACGCATCATTGATTCCTGCTTCCACTACGAAATTATTGACCACAGAGGCAGCAATGTCTTTGTTTGGAAAAGATTATCAATGGGTTACACAGTTAGAGCATTCTGGTTCTATTGATGAGCAAGGAATTCTAAACGGAAACCTATACATAGTAGGAAGTGGAGACCCTTCATTAGGAACGGGTAGGGCAGGAGCTTCCACTTATGGGGCTTTGGTGAGTGATTTCGTAAGGTCTGTAAAAGATTTAGGGATAAAGCGAGTAAAAGGAGATATTGTTCTAAAAACAGCCGTTTTTAAAAGTAATAAAACATTGGTTCTCCCAGCGAATATCGTTTGGAAAGGAAGTAGAGGATATTTTGTGCCGATGGGAAGTACCAATGATACAGACCCAAGACAAGAGAGACTTTTGGGAAGAAAAAATCCTGAGGATCAGAAATTTGTCTACCTATCGCCATTTACCCAAGAAATGGTTTATACAGAGAATTTTGGAGGAATTGCTCTTTCAACAAAATTACCAGATACTCCAGCGTATTTGGGTAACAACTTGAAAGCAAGTCTTGCTAAAAATGGAATCATTACAGAAGGAAGAGTAGTAAACCAGTCTGAACCAGAGCAAAATCTTTCTGAAGAAAGGAAAAAGATAATGGCATATCAGTCTCCAAAACTGGAAGATATGGTCTATTTTATCAACCAAACTAGTAACAACCACATGTCAGAAGCATTGCTGAAGACTACAGGTTTCTATAAATATGGAGACTTCTCTCTGGATACAGGAAGAACGATGATGAATAAACATCTTTCCAAGAAAATGTTTGATTTTCAAGGGTTTAATTATGCTGATGGAAGCGGGCTTTCTCGTTCTAATGTAGTGACGCCTATTTCTCAGGTTAAGTTTTTATCCTCGTTGATGGATGACAAGCATTTTGATTCTTATTTCAAATCCTTGCCTATTGGTGGACAGACAGGAACTTTAAAATCAATGTTTAGAAATTCAGATTCCTTTGGGCAAGTTTTTGCTAAAACAGGAACTCTCAACAGGGTAAAAACATTGGCAGGATATATCAAAACTAAAAGTGGAAAACTTTTGACTTTTTCCCTTTTGATAAATAATTACAGTGGAAGTGTGGGGCAGGTAAAACAGAAGATGGAAAAAATCTTGGCTCCAATCATTGATTTCTAAAAAAAGAAAAATCCCTAATTCAAATTTGAATTAGGGATTTTTTTAGTGTTTTTTTATTTCAGAACTGCGATTGCACTTTCGTAATCTGGCTCTTGTTTGATTTCTGGAACCTGCTCTGTGTAAATGATTTTTCCGTTTTCATCCACGATGATTACAGCTCGGCTGCATAGTCCTTTTAGAGGGCCGTCTGTTATTAATAATTGATAGTCATCAGAAAAATTTCCTCTGAAATCAGATAGGTTGATAACATTTTCTAAACCTTCCGAAGCGCAGAATCTATTAAGCGCAAAAGGTAAATCTTTTGAAATGTTGATTACCACTGTGTTGTTTAGAGATGAAGCCTCTTGGTTGAATTTTCTTACCGAAGCAGCACATACTCCTGTATCGATACTTGGGAAGATGTTGAGAACCACTCTTTTACCGCTAAAATCAGATAAAGATTTTTCAGATAAATCAGCAGCTACGAGTGTGAAATTTTTTGCGCTTTCACCTACTTTTGGAAGCTCACCTATTGTATTGATAGGATTTCCTCCTAATGATATTTTTGCCATTTTTTAAAATTTTAGTTCGTTACAAAGATAGAAAAATAACTTATTTTATTAGCTCATTCCAGATTATTTCAGCTTGTTTTTCATAACCAGGTTTTAGGAAATGAACACCGTCAGCGTTGGCTTCTTTTCGCTGTAGAGCCTTTTGGAAATATCCTGTTCCGCCCATTTTGGTATGCAGATCAAGGAATGAAGTTTTGTTTTCAGCGGCAACTTCTTTTATCCAAGAAGAAATTTCTTTCGCTTTTGCGGATTTTATTTTGTTATCCGTTGGAGAAATCAGAAGGATAGGGAAGTTGGGATTTTCTGCTCTCCAAGTGTTGATAAGCTTTTTAGCATTGTCTTTGAATTCCTGTTTTGTTATGCTGCTCAGGGATTCGTTGGTTCCCAGTGCGATAATCAGGACATCAATATTTAGAGATTTTAATTGTTTAGTTTGCAAAGAATATTTTAAGAAATCAGCATAAGTAGCACCATTTACACCCACCGTATTGAAAACCACGCCGTTTTTAGCCGTGGATTTCAGAAACTGAAAACCATGCAGAATGTTTCCTTTTTTTCCATTCATATTCATGATGAATTCCTGAGTAGGATTTTTAAACTTAAAACTGGTGCTGTTTTCCGCGAATTGCCCTTTTCCTATGGGAGTGAGGTTTTCCTCAAACTGCTTGTCGTAAAGGATTTCTACATTTTCTACTTTTATGTTTTGTCCAGCTTTTGCATTTCGGACATTGTTGCCATTTAGCTGAACTAGTCGGGTAGTGACTACATTAAATTTAGCCGCGATTTCAGGGAAAGTATCGCCATTTTGAACTTGATAATTCAAAATCGTTTTCTTCGGTTTTATAAAGTTTTTCAGACTTTGAGAAGTTTTGAAAATAGTAAAATCTTCGCCTGTCAGCACATTATCGTTAAAGATTTTCACTTCATCAAAGCTGTCTTTTGGGTCACTGAAATTGATTTCAATGAAAGAATTCCCGCTGTTTCCCATCACAAAGCCCAAAGCTCCTATTTGTGGATAAACATCCTGCTCATAGACCAGACGGAAAGTCTGCCAAGCCTGATTGGAATAAGCCGTGAAATCAACCGCTCCGTTTGAATTTGCCAAAGGATACGGGAAAACCGTTCCTCGCCCTGCATTACCGTATTTATTTTGGAATTTTTTTCTTAAATATTCTGAAATATGTCCTGACTGAATGTGAGAATCTCCGATGAAAAGGATATTCGTAACGGATTCGTTTTTATTGAGTTTATCAAAGAAAGGCGCCAGATTTTCTGCGTTTTCAATTTTCTGTGCTGATGCAAACACCGAAAAACCGAAACTTATCAACAAAATTTTTCTTATCATATTTTAGATTTTGGACAAATTTAGTTTTTTTATCATGATAACAAAAAAGTAACTTAATTAAGTTACTTTTTTTGTCCAATCGGTTACAGCTCTCTTTCTACATCCTTGTCGCCTCTTCCAGAGAGATTTACAAGCACCAGTTGATTTTTATTTTTAAATAATTTCATAGCGAGAGCCACCGCATGGGAAGATTCTATCGCTGGAATAATCCCTTCCAAACGGGATAAAAGCTGAAAAGCTTCTATGGCTTCCTTGTCCGTTACTGAGAAATATTCAGCTCTTTTGGTGTCTTTCAAGAAGGCGTGCTGAGGGCTTATCCCTGGGTAATCCAATCCTGCCGCGATGGACTCTGATGCGATAGGCTCATTGTTTTCATCAGCCAAGCAATAAGAAAAAGTTCCTTGGAAAACCATCGGCTTACCATAGTTAAGCGTAGCCGCAGTATGGAAAATTTTATCATCTCCACCGCCCTCGGCGCCATATATTTTTACAGATTCATCATTTAAAAACCCTGAAAACAGCCCGATAGCATTAGAACCACCACCTACACAAGCGACAATGCTGTCGGGGAGGCGATTTTCTTTCTGTAAAATCTGCTGTCTTGTCTCATTTCCGATTACACTTTGGAAATATCCCACGATTTTAGGATAAGGGTGCGGCCCTACATGAGAACCAAGCAGATAGTAAGACTCTGGATTTTCTATATAATATCCCAAAGCGCTATCCACTGCATCTTTCAAAGTTTTTGTACCCGAATCACATGAAACAACGTCCGCTCCTAAAAGTCTCATTCTCTTTACATTTAGAAGTTGTCTTTCAATGTCTATTGCACCCATGAAGATTTTACAAGGAATGTTTAATAAAGCACAAGCCGTAGCTGTAGCCACACCATGCTGCCCAGCTCCTGTTTCTGCGATTACTTCTTTTGCGCCCATTTTCTTCGCTAAAAGAATCTGCCCAATGGCATTATTTATTTTATGAGACCCTGTGTGATTTAGGTCTTCTCTTTTGAGGTAAATTTTAGAACCTACATAATCACTGAGATTTTTTGCGAAATAAAGAGAGGATGGTCTTCCCACGAAGTCTTTTAAAATTTGAATAAATTCATTTTTAAAATCATCAGTTTTTGTAATTTCATCAAAGAATTTGCTCAGTTTCTCTAATTGTCCCGCTAAAACAGGAGGCACGAAAGCTCCGCCATACTCACCATAATTACCATTGTAAGAAAGCATTTCTGCTATTGGTTCTACATTGATTACTTCTTTTTGCCCTTGGGCATTGTTTGTTGTTGTCATATTTTTATTATTTAAAATTATTATTCAATTTTATAAAAAACAAAAAGCCGTTAGGAAGTTCTCCTAACGGCTTTTGTATATTTTGATAAAAATAAAATCTTCTTTCTTTACAAATATAAAAAGTCGAGCTGAACACCCTCGTTTCTGAGACTGCCAACTTGCCACCATATATTATTTGTAAAGTTTATCATTTTATTTATTTTAATCACAAAGGATAATACCAGAGTTATTATTAAATTCTATCACACCTCCATTGATAGGAAAAGTGTAGCAGTTGTTTCGCTGTGGTTCTGCTGTGAAAAACTTAGCGTAGTTCTGATTTTCTATTTTAGAAGTAATTAGTTTTACTTTGCCTGTTCTTAGAGAAGATACCACTGGGGCGTGGTCATTCAAAATATGAAATTCGCCCAATTCTCCAGGAAGTAGGATAGATTCCACTTCTCCTTCGAATACCACAAGCTCTGGTGTTAATATTTTAATGTTCATATTTATATCAGATTTGAAATTTGAAGTTTGAAATTTGAAATTGAATTTTTATCAACCTCAAATTTCAAATTCCAAATCGTTGAATAATTTATGCGTTTTCAGCAAGCATTTTTTCTCCTGCTTCTATAGCCTCCTCGATAGTTCCTTTAAGGTTGAAACAAGCTTCAGGTAAGTGGTCTAATTCACCATCGATGATCATATTAAATCCTTTGATAGTGTCTTTGATATCCACTAATGCACCTGGAATACCTGTAAACTGTTCTGCTACATGGAATGGCTGAGAAAGGAATCTCTGAACTTTTCTTGCACGGTAAACTACCAATTTATCTTCTTCTGAAAGTTCTTCCATACCCAAGATAGCGATGATATCTTGAAGTGCTTTATATCTTTGTAGAATTTCTTTTACTCTTTGTGCACAATTATAGTGCTCTTCACCGATAATTTCTGGAGCCAAGATTCTAGAAGTAGAGTCTAGTGGATCTACTGCTGGGTAAATACCTAATGATGCAATCTTTCTTGAAAGTACCGTAGTAGCATCAAGGTGAGCAAAGGTAGTCGCTGGAGCAGGGTCTGTCAAGTCATCCGCAGGTACATATACCGCCTGTACAGATGTAATAGATCCATTTTTAGTAGAAGTAATTCTCTCCTGCATCGCACCCATCTCAGATGCCAACGTCGGCTGGTAACCTACCGCAGATGGCATACGCCCAAGAAGCGCAGACACCTCAGAACCTGCCTGAGTAAAACGGAAGATGTTATCCACGAAGAAAAGTACATCTCTACCTTGTCCAGTTTCACCTCCATCACGGAAGTATTCAGCTAGAGTAAGTCCAGAAAGCGCTACTCTTGCTCTCGCTCCTGGCGGCTCATTCATCTGACCGAATACGAATGCTGCTTTAGAATCTTTCATTTGTTCTAAATCAACTTTGCTCAGATCCCAACCTCCATTTTCCATAGAGTGCATGAAATCTTCACCATATTTAATAATACCAGATTCTAACATCTCTCTCATCAAGTCGTTTCCTTCTCTGGTTCTTTCTCCTACACCTGCAAACACAGAAAGACCTCCGTGTCCTTTAGCGATATTGTTAATCAATTCCTGAATCAATACGGTTTTACCTACACCCGCACCTCCGAACAATCCGATTTTTCCCCCCTTAGCATAAGGCTCGATAAGGTCAATAACTTTGATACCTGTGAAAAGAACCTCTGCAGAAGTAGAAAGTTGTTCGAATTTAGGAGCTTCTCTGTGAATTGGTAAACCATTCTCTTTAGAAAGAGCAGTAATACCATCAATAGTATCACCTACCACATTGAATAATCTACCATTAATACCATCTCCTACTGGCATTGTAATCTGCTTACCTGTAGCAACTACTTCTTGACCTCTCTGAAGCCCGTCTGTAGCGTCCATAGCAATACATCTTACCATGTCTTCGCCAATATGTTGTTCAACCTCAAGAACGAGTTTCTCTCCATTATTTTTAACTACTTCAAGGGCGTCATAGATTTTTGGTAATTCTTCAACCTCTTGAAATACAACATCAATTACTGGACCGATGATTTGTGAAATCTTTCCTTTAATATGGTTTGCCATTTCTAAAATTTTTCTTGTTTGCAAATATAGTGAAAGTTTATAAAATAACATTGTTAAAAAAGAAGATTTTTATCATATTTGCGACAAATTTTTATCAATTGAAGATTATAAGAGATTTATCTGTTTACAAAAGCCCTGATTTTACTGCTGTTTCCATAGGAATGTTTGATGGCGTACATCTTGGTCATCAGTCCGTTATCAGCCTTTTGAAAGAGAAAGCAAAGGAAAAAAATCTAAAAACAGCTTTGTTGTCTTTTTGGCCACATCCGAGAAAAATTTTAAATCCAGAACTAGAAATCCACCAGCTGAATACTTTGGAAGAAAAAGAAACTCTTCTAGAAAAATCAGGTGTAGAACTGCTTTTTTTGCAGGAATTTAGCGAGGATTTCAGAAATATGAATGCAGAGGATTTTGTGAAAGAGATTTTGATTAAAAAACTTCAGGCTAAATATATTGTAATAGGGCACGACCATAGTTTTGGAAAAGGGAAAAAAGGAAATTTTGAGCTGCTCCAAAGAATGGGAAATGAATTAGGTTTTGAAGTGGAGCAGTTAGAAGAAATAAGTTTTGAAAATCAAGATATTAGCTCTACCAAAATAAGACAGGCGCTTTTGGAAAGCAGAATAAAGGATGCCAATAGGCTGCTGGGATACTTTTATAATCTGTCTGGTGAAGTTATTCATGGTAAAAAATTAGGACGAAAAATAGGCTTTCCTACGGCAAATCTAAAAGTAGATTCTACGAAACTTCTTCCTAAAAAAGGCGCTTATATAGTGGAAGCGTGGCTTGATAATCAATTTTATAAAGGAATGCTCAGTATTGGGACGAATCCGACAGTCGGCGGAGAAAAACTCTCGGTGGAAGTGTATATTTTGGATTTTGATAAAGATATTTATGGTAAAAAATTGACTGTGAATTTCAGGGATTTTCTCCATGAAGAGATAAAATTTGACAACCTTGACCAGCTTATACAAAGGCTGAATGAAGATAAAAAAATAACTGAAAATTATAAGTTCTAAAAGAAAAAGCCGAAGTTTTCCTTCGGCTCTTATATTTTAATTAAAAATCCATTGTAAATGGTTCTTCCTCCTTGCTTTGAATTCCCAAAGCTTCATAAATATATTTAAAAGTAGATAGAAGAACAGGCTTCCCGCTGATAATAGCCACATCATGCTCAAAGTGGGCAGAAGGTTTATTATCCAAAGTCGTTACAGTCCAGCCGTCATCATGGAATTTCACTTTTTCTGTTCCTAAATTTATCATCGGTTCTATCGCTAGGACAATACCGTCTTTTAGTACTTTTCCAGAGCCTTTTCTACCATAGTTCGGCACTTGTGGGTCTTCATGCATTTCTCTTCCTAATCCATGCCCAACTAACTCACGCACAACGCCGTAGCCTTCTTTCTCGCAGTAGGTCTGGATAGCATTAGAAATATCTCCTACACGCTTCCCGCGGATACATTGTTCGATGCCTTTGTATAAAGATTCTTTGGTAATTTTAAGGAGTTTTTTGGTTTCTTTTGCGACTTCTCCTACCTCAAAAGAATAGGCGTGGTCACCATAAAAACCATTCATATAAACGCCGCAATCCACAGACAGAACAGTTCCTTCCTCTATTGGCTTGTCATTGGGAATACCATGCACCACCTCTGAATTTGGAGAAATACAAAGCGAATTTGGGAAATCATACATACCTAAAAAAGCAGGTTTTCCGCCATGATCCATAATGAAATCGTGCGCCAATTTGTCCAAATAAAGAGAAGTAATCCCTGGTTTGATTTCCTTTGCCAGCATGCCTAAAGTCTTGGAAACCAGCTGAGCACTTTCCCTCATCAAACGGAGTTCATCTATTGTTTTTAACTGAATCATTTTTAATTTTTTACCAGAACCAACCTTTTTTTCTTTCTTTTTTCAATTTTGAATAAGCCTGAACTTCGCCATTTGAAATCCCAAATTCTATTTTTTGAGTGATGATTTCATAAACCTCGCCCCAGCCTGGGAAACCGCCTAGATTTCTGTCATCAATGAAAACATCTGCATCTATTTTTCTTGACTGTGTATCTCCATCGAAAATTTCCCCTTCGTAGCTTGAATTTACAGAATAAAACTCTATTCCATTTTTTTTGCAGAATTCCACAGCTTCCTCCAAAGCCTCTCCACTTCGGTAAGTCCAGAGAATAAGTCTGTATCCGTTTGCCTGAAGCTGTCTCAGCGTTTCAAATGCAAAAGGCTGAGCTCTCCCAATGCTAGGATAGGCGTCTTCCACGATGGTTCCATCAAAATCTATTGCTAATTTTTTGTTATTTAGTTTCATATTAACTTTATTTTATTTCCAAAGAATAAGTTCTTCTTCTTTTATGATTTGTCGGATGATAGTCCTGCCAAAGAGCCTGAATACTTGCGTTTTCCTCTAATTCTGGATTGGTTTCCAAAAACTTTACACCTTTCTTTTTAAAAGTTTCATAGATTTCTTTAAAAATAATCGCTGTTATGCCTCGTTTTTGGTATTGTGGGTGAATCCCAATCAGATAGAAATTCGCTCTGTCATTTTTCTTTCCAGCGTTCAGCAGATGCCACCACCCGAAAGGGAAAAGTTTTCCTTTCGCCTTTTGTAAAGCCTTGGAATAAGAAGGCATGGTAATGGCGAAAGAAATCAAACTACCATATTTGTCTTTGATGCAGACAACGTAGTCTTTATCTATGAATTTAAAATATTTTTCTTTATAATGTTTAATCTGTTCCTGAGTAATCGGTGTATAGGTGGAAAGATGCTTATAAGTGTCATCTAGGAGTTTAAACATCGGCTCTACCAAAGGGAGAATGTCCTTTTTTGATTTGAATTTCACGAGTTCCAGTTCGTATTTCTCAGCAATGAGTTTACTGAATTTTTCCACCTTGTCAGGCAGGGTATCAGGGAAATTGATTTCAAATTCCACCCATTCTTTTTCTTTCACTAAGCCCAGCTGTTCCATATGTTTAGGATAATAATCAAAATTATAAATCCCAATCATCGTTGCCAATTTGTCAAAACCTTTGGTAAGCATTCCTGCTTTGTCCAAATTTGTAAACCCCATTGGGCCTTCTATTTTAGAAATACCTTTGGATTTAGCATATTCTATCGCTGTGTCTATTAGTGTTTTAGAAACTTCTATGTCATCTATAAAATCCAACCAGCCAAATCTTACCTTTCGGATGCCGAGTTCTTTTTCTTCCTTGTGGTTTATCATTACAGCTATCCTTCCTACAATGTTTTTACCCCTATAAGCCAGAAACTGAGCCGCTTCAGAATATTGTAAGGCAGGATTTTCTTCTTTTACCCAAATACTTTTTTCTTCATTGATGAGTGGCGGTACATAGTAGGGGTTTCCCTTATACAGCTCCATTGGAAACTTTATAAAAAGCTCCAAATCAGATGAATTAAGTACTTGTTTTACTTTTATATCAGACATTCTCTTTTTTAAATATTCTGCAAAAATAAGATTATTTATTTTTCTATAACGAATAAGAACCAAAAATTATGACAAAATGTGCTTTGGCATAGTTTTTATATTAAAATAAATTCAGTAAAATTATAGTATAGAGATGATTTATTTAATTTTAGGTGCAATCTTTTTGGCGAGTATGTTTGTTCAAAATAAACTAAAGTCAAAATTTGCTCATTATTCAAATGTAAGATTACAAAACGGAATGTCTGGGAAAGAAATCGCTGAAAAAATGCTGGCGGACAATGGTATCCACGATGTGAAGGTAATCTCCGTAGCAGGACAGCTCACAGACCACTATAACCCAATGGATAAAACAGTAAACCTCTCTGATGTGGTTTATAACGAAAGAAATGCAGCCGCAGCGGCCGTAGCAGCCCATGAATGCGGACATGCCGTACAGCATGCTGTGGGATATTCCATGCTTCAGCTTCGTTCCAGATTAGTTCCTATTGTGAATATTAGTTCTCATTTGGTTCAGTTTGTGATGATGGCTGGTGTTGCCATGCTGGCAGCTCGGATGGCTTTAGGAAAGACAGTTTTGCTGATAGGAGTTTTGCTATTTGCGATGACTACGCTGTTTGCATTCGTGACTCTTCCTGTGGAGTATGATGCCAGTAATCGTGCATTGGCATGGCTGAAACAGACAGGAACTGTAACTCCGCAAGAAATGGAAGGCGCAGAAGACAGTCTAAAATGGGCAGCGAGAACCTATTTAGTGGCAGCATTAGGCTCTTTGGCTCAGCTTTTATATTACGCTTCCATGCTTTTAGGAGGCAGCCGAAGAGAGGAATAATTTTTTAGATAAATTTAAATGTAACTTGATACATCTCGGATAAAATATCTGAGATGTTTTCTTTTTGTGAAGTTTTGATAAATGCTGTGATAGAGCATGTTTCCTGCGTGTCAAAATTTACAACTCGTGCATCGAATTTGTTCAGCAACGAGAAAATTACATTCTGCTGAGAAAAATTAAATTGGATTTCTATTTCAGTTTCTAATTCTTTTGTGATGATTTTTGCTTCTTCCAGAGTTGCTTTTGCGCTTTCTTTATAGGTTTTTACGAGTCCTCCGACGCCTAATTTTGTTCCTCCGAAATATCTTACAATAATCAATAACACATTGGTAACATCGTGCGCAAGCAGCTGATTATAAATAGGCAGTCCTGCGCTTCCCGAAGGCTCTCCATCATCATTGATGCGGTAGTTTTCCCCATTCAGCCCCAGCCGAAAAGCATAGCAGTGGTGGGTGGCTTTCGGGTGTAACTCCTTGATTTTGTTTAGTTTTTCTTTATAATCATTTTCAGAAAGAATAGGGTAGGCAAAACCGATGAATTTGCTTCCTTTTTCCTTAACTAAAACATTTTCAATGGGTTTCTCTATGGTTTGATATTCGTATTTCATTTACTGATTTTGAAAATAATAGAGCGTATTGTCTCGCAATTTACTGATTTTATTCGGTTTTGGGCTAAAAACAGGCGCTTTGGTTCCATTTATTAAACTTAAATTATTGGCTTTAATGACAAAAGCTTCATCCCAAATTCCAGCATCAATAAACTGCTGTAAAGTGAAACTTCCACCTTCCACAATTACCGATTGTATCTGCTCTTTCCACAATTTTTCCAGAAGATTTTTTATAAAATTTTCTCTTTCTATTTTGATGAATTTTACATTTTTTTTCTCCTCGTTTTTGATTGAATTAAAAACCAAAGTAGGCGCGTCATCATTATAAATATTGAAATTCTGCGGAACTTCTAAATTTAAATCAATTAAAATTCTCACAGGATTTTTTCCAAAAACTTCCCTTGTAGTCAGGCTGGGATTGTCATTTAGCGCTGTGTTTTTCCCAACTAAAATAGCGTGTTCATCGGCTCTTAACTGGTGAACCCATTGTTTGGCTAATGAGTTGCTGACCGCTGTTGGTTTAAAGTCTTTATCCAAAAATCCATCCTCTGATTCTGCCCATTTTAGGATGATATAAGGTCTTTTCTTTTGATGAAAAGTGAAAAATCTTTTGTTAAGTTCCCTGCATTCACTCTCTAAAACTCCTGAAACTACCGCTATTCTCGATTCTTCTAAGATTTTTTTTCCTTTTCCATCTACTTTTTCGTGAGAATCCAAAGTTCCTATTACGACTTTTTGGAATTCAATTTCTTTCAGTTTTAGAGCACACGGCGGCGTTTTTCCGAAATGAGCGCACGGCTCCAAAGAAACATAAATGGTGGAGTCTTTCAGTAAAGTTTTATCTTGAACAGAGTCTATTGCATTGATTTCTGCATGAGGATTTCCCGCTTTTTGGTGGTATCCTTCGCCTATTATTTTCCCATTATGGACGATGACAGCGCCCACCATAGGGTTAGGGTAGGTTTTTCCGACAGCTTTTTGGGCGAGTTCTACGCACCGCCTCATGTAGATTTTATCTTGCATTTTTAGATTTTGTCTAAAACTTAATATTCTCCCAAAATTGGAAGAATATTAAGAATATGTTTAAAGAATTATTCGCCAGTGATAAGCTTATGAAGGCTCTGTTTTAGACTTTCTATCAGAGCTTTTTTCTCATCTATTTTGTCATAAGTATCTTTCAGCAGAGGATTTTCTCGCGAAGGATTATTAAAGAAATTGATATTGTTTTCTAATTTCACCACTTCCGCCTCTAAATCAGCTATTTGGCTCTTTATTTTTCTTGCTTTATCAGTAAGCTGGGCTTCTGTAAGATTATCTTCTTTTAAGTCAAATACATTGATTTTGTTTAATTTAAGTTTTTCTTTCAGAACTTTATTAAACTCATTATTGATGCTCATTTTATTTCTTGGAACTTTACCTATATTGTCCCAAGAGCTCTTGATTTGCTCTATTTTTTCTACGCTTCCTTCCTCGTCATTTATTTGCTTTAATTCTTCAAGCAAGGCTTTCTTTTGATGGTAGTTTTGTTTCCAATCATCCGTTGTAGAAGCGTTTTTCTCACGGAAATTATTGAAAAATGTATTACAAGCATCACGGAAATCATTCCAAACCTTATTTGCTTGATTTTTAGGAACATGACCTATATTTTTCCAGTCTTCTTGTAACTTTTTAAACAAAGGCACGGCAGTATCCCAATCCTCAGAATGCATGTTGTCCTGCGCGATGGAAATCAATTTTTGCTTTTCCTCCAAATTGACATGCTGTGAGTTTTTTAGATTTTTATAAAAATCATTTTTCTTAGCATTAAAGGCTCTAAGTGCGGTTTTGAACTCTGTCCAATTTTGGTTGGATAGTTTTTTAGGAACATTGCCCAATTTCAAAAACTCACTGCGAAGCTGTTCTACCTGCTTTATCGCTTGTTGCCAAAAGTTGTGATTAAGAGCCTCTTTCGAAGAAACGAAATCTTTCAGTTTTGCGATGATTTCATTTTTCTTTTCCAGAGCCTTTTGCTGTTCCACTTCTATTTGAGCCAAAAGTTCGGATTTTCTCTCATGGATTTTATTAGAAATCTCTTTGAAAACTTCCCAAGTGCTGTCACGAAACTCTTCCGCCACAGGCTCGGCTTCTTCTTTCCAAAGTCTGTGCAGATATTGCAGCTCATTCAGTGCTTTTTGGACAGAAACTTCATTTATCAGCTCTTCTGCACGAGCGATGATGCTTTTTCTTTTTTCTAAATTGTGTGCATATTCCTGCTCACGGTATTCTTTATTTAAATCCAGCATTTGGTAAAACTGATTCAAATGATGGAAGTAATTGTGATTTAAGTTTTTAAATTCAGATTTTGCAACTGCTCCAGCATTTGCCCATTCTTCTTTAATTTCTCTGATTGCACGGAATAGGTTGGTATTAGGCTCAGTATTGATGTAGAGATTTTTGAGTTTTTCTATGATTTGGTTTCTCTTTTCTAGATTTTCTTGGTGCTCTTTTTCTTGATTTTTGTTGAAATCATCCAGTTTTTCCTTGAAAATACTCACCAAAGCAGAGTATTTAGACTGCTCTAGATGTTCGTAAGAGAAATTTTCTATATCATTCCCTTCCTCTACGAAATCGTGTTTTTTATCCGCGATTTCATCTTGAATAAGGTGATAAGCCTTGTCTTTTAACTGATTGAATTTTTTAGCATGAGCTCCCGCATCTGGCTTATTTACAATGCTTTCCATTTCAGACAAAAGTTCCCTTACAGAGAGCGTTTCCAGAGCTGTCTGCTCATTTTCTTCTATTTCTTCGTAAGAATTGATATCTAAAAATTCTTCGTTTTTGTTTTCCATTTCTGTACTCATTACAATCAGTTTTTTGTTTAATACTAAGCCAAATTTTGAGGATTAAAAAATGCCTCAACATTTCAAGGCACTAAATTAAAGGTTTTTTATTTAAAATTCCAAATTTCCCATGCTTTTTCTGCTTGTTGTTCCAGCATAAGAAGTCCATTCATCGTTTTGGCTCCCATTTTATGAGCTTTTCTAAGGAACTGAGTCTGAGGAGGATTATAGATTAAATCGATGACCACATGCTGAGAAGAAATCCCATCGAAAGGAAAGGGAAGGCTCTGCTCCACATTTGGGAAAGTGCCTACTGGCGTACATTGGATGATGATTTTATGCTCTTTTACGGTTTCCTCCGAAAGATTTTCAAAATTAAGTTCGGTTTTCCTTGAAACTATTTGATAATCAATATTGTATTTATCAAAAATATATTTCACGGCCTTTGTAGCTCCTCCATTTCCTAAAATCAGAGCCTTTTCTGATAGGATTTTTGGGTAAGTCAATAAGGATTTTTCAAAACCAAAAACATCTGTATTGTGCCCAATTTTCTTTCCATTTTTGATTAAAATACAATTGACTGCACCTATTTTTTCGGCTTCATCACTGAGTTCATCTAAAAAAGGAATTACTTGTTCTTTGTAGGGAATGGTGACATTCAGCCCTCTGAGATTGTCTATGTTAAAGATTTTTTCTACTTCTTCAATTTGCTGAATATCAAATAAATCGTAAGAATAATCTGGTAGAGATAACTGATGGAATTTCTGTTCAAAATATTTTTTTGAAAACGAATAAGAAATATTCCTTCCGATAAGCCCAAATTTCACCATTTTTATTGACTTTAAATCTAATTAGAGGATAAATGATGTCTATTTACTTTGGAGAAAATCCAAGAAACCATCAGTCCAAAGAAAAACGCTGATAATATGACAATCAAGTAGTTATATAAAGTTATTTTCACAGGGAAAGGTAAGTCCAGACCTACTGATGCCTTGAAAAAGCCTGTCTGTATCTGCAAAATACAAACTAAAGTTCCCAATATCAGCCCGAAAAAAACGCCTAAACAAACAATCAGTGTGCCTGTATAGAAATAGGTTTTTCTCAGTTGTGAAAATGTGAAACCTAACGAAATCAGTGATTTAGCTTGTTGTTTTTTGTCCAATTGCAGGATGATGATTGCACCAGCGAGATTGAATGTCGTAATGAAAATTACCAAAATAAAGATTAAATAAATAATCAGTTTTTCGGTGTTTATCATCTTCCAAAAAGCTTCGTTTTCCTCCATCTGAGTATTGATGTAGATACTGTCATCAGCCAAATTTTTCAGCAGAGTTCTTTTTACTGCATCGGCTTGTTCGGGATTATTGAGCTTTATAGCGATTTGATAAGCCGAATTTTTTGGGAGATTGAGCAGTCTTTGAGTAAGTTCTATTGGAGCAATGATGTAGTTGTTAAGTTGTTCATTTTCAGCGAAAATACCTGTTACGAATATAGGCTCTTTGTTGAAAATATCCTCTTCTTTATTGATGAGTCCTTCTCCTGCTTTTGGAATGAAAATAGTGGCAGTCGTATTGTCATCATCTCCACCTATGGGTATGCCCAGTCTATTGTTGAGAAGTCCTTCTACAACGACTTCGTTTTGGTATTGAAAAGAAGGATATTCTCCATATATAATGGATTTTTGGATGGGATTTATTTGGGTATAAATAGAATCAACGCCCTTTAAATAGGCGATTTCTCCATTTTCATTATAATTGAGATAAACTTTCTCTTCAATTACTTTTGAAAATGCTTTTATTTCAGGCTCTTTTTCTAATACAGAAATGATTTCTTCGGGATTTTTTAATAGTTTCCCTTCTTTGCTTTTTATCGTTAAATCCGCATGGATATTGTTAATCAGCTCTTTATTAAGCTCTTCCAACCCAGAAAAAATAGAAATCACTATAAACATCGCCATTACCGCAATAGTCATAGCCGTAGCTGCCAATCCTGTGATAAAGGACACAGCTTGGCTGCCTTTTTTGGAAACTATGTATCGAAGGGCGATGTAGAAAGGAGTGTTCATTTTACAGAATAGGGTTGTCTCCTAGACCTTTAAGTTCTCGTTCTAGTTTTTCTACATCATCTAGGGAAGTGTCCAGATAAAAATTGAGCTGAGGGATGGCTCTTACTTGTTTCGCCATTTTTTGCCCAATGAAATTTCTGTAATATGATTTGTTTTCCTCGATTTCTTTCATCACGGCATCTCTGAAATCTTGTGGGAAGATGCTTAGATAAACTTTGGCTATTCCTAGGTCAGCAGTGACTTTTACATCAGATACGCTTACCAATAGGCTTTGTTTGCTGTCTGATGACTGCTTTCTAAAAAGTTCCGCTAGGTCTTCTTGTATGATTTGTGCTACTTTTCTTTGTCTGTTACTTTCCATATCCTGCAAAGATAATATTTATTTAATCTATTGGATGTAATTTATGAAAAAAAACTTGCTTTTAATAAATAAATTTTTACTTTTGTGCAAATTAAAAAATGCATTTATGAGTTTTATTAAAGAATTTAAAGAATTTGCCATTAAAGGAAATGTAGTGGATATGGCAGTAGGGGTGATTATTGGAGGAGCTTTCGGTAAGATAGTGAGCTCTTTTATAGAAGATGTCATCACACCTCTTCTTCTTACTCCAGCTTTGGAAGCTGCTAACTTGAAAAATATTGAAGAACTGACTCTTTTTGGAGGAGTTAAGTATGGAATGTTTCTTTCAGCGGTAATTAATTTTGTTATCATTGCTTTCATCTTATTCATGATGATAAAGGGAATTAATAAACTTAAAAATGAAAAACCAGCTGACGAACCAGCAGCGCCTACACAAGAGGAATTATTGGCTGAAATTAGAGATTTATTGAAAAATAAATAAACAAATTTTCATTCATAAAAGTTTAAAATTAACAAAAAATCCTCTCAAATTTGAGAGGATTTTTTTATTTCTTTAGTTTTATGGACAGGTTCTTTATCATGTCTTCGGACATTTCTTTTATACCGAATTTATAGTTTAGCCCCCAGTCTCTTTTAGCGATGCTGTCATCTATGCTTTTTGGCCAGCTTTCTGCTATTTTTTGTCTAAAATCAGGTTCATAAGAGATTTCAAAATCAGGAATTATTTTTTTGATTTCTTCTGCTAATTCTTCTGGCGTGAAGGACATTCCGCCCAAGTTATAAGATGTTCTTACGGAAATGTTTTCGCTAGGTGCTTCCATTAGTTTTATCGTTGCATCTATGGCATCTTCCATATATAGCATAGGCATGGCGGTTCCTTTTTGGATGAAACTTGTGTATTTTCCTTTTTCTATTGCTTCATAGAAAATTTCTACAGCGTAGTCTGTGGTTCCTCCACCAGCAGGAGTCTGCCAAGATATCAGCCCTGGGTATCGGATACTTCTGATATCTACATTGTGTTTTTGGTGATAATATTCACAAAGTTTTTCACCAGCTACTTTGGTTACTCCATAGATGGTAGATGGATTGAGTGCGACTTCTTGTTCTACATTATAAGGAGAAATTCCTCTTCCAAAAACTGCGATAGAACTTGGCCAAAATATCTTTTTGATTAGTCCATTTTTCGCCATTTCACATAGATGAAGTAAAGGGTCTAAATTTACATTCCAAGCCAAAATAGGCTGTTTTTCGGAAGTTCCTGATAGGAGGGAGGCTAGATGATAGACAGTAGTGATATTGTATTCTTTGATAATTTTTTCTAATTCTTGGTGGTCAGTAACATCTAGTTTTATGTATTTTCCAGCGCTGTCTAGTCCTTCTTTTATATAAAGGTCAGAAGCTATTATGTTTTCCTTTCCATATACGCTGGCAAGTTTTGTTACTAATTCACTTCCTATTTGTCCATTGGCTCCAGTGATGAGAATTTTCTCCGTGTGTTCTTCCATTTTTATTCATATTTTTCTGCAACGAAATTAAGAAAAATTCAAAAGATAAAAAAGTAAAAAACAAAAAACCTTTAACTGGAAAGTTAAAGGTTTTAAACACCAAATCACAAAATATTAATATGAAAAAAATTACTATTTTCTATTTAAAAGTGACCTGGCTGGGATTCGAACCCAGGACCCATACATTAAAAGTGTATTGCTCTACCAGCTGAGCTACCAGGTCTACAATATGAATGAACAAATATCTTATTGGTGTCTGCGACTGGATTCGAACCAGCACATCCTTAGGATACCACCCCCTCAAGATGGCGTGTCTACCAATTTCACCACGCAGACTTATTGTCTTTTAGTGACCTGGCTGGGATTCGAACCCAGGACCCATACATTAAAAGTGTATTGCTCTACCAGCTGAGCTACCAGGTCTCCATCATTACTGTGTCAGTAATTTTTGAGTGGTGCAAAGATAGGTATTTTTTTTTATTATCAAAATTTTTTATCAAATTTGTTGAAAAATTTTATCATGATAATTACACTTATGGGGTATATGGGGAGTGGTAAGTCTATCGTTTCCAATGAATTAAGCTCTAAAATGCGCTTTAAAAATATTGACTTAGATAATGAAATTTCTAGTGAAATAGGGCTGTCTATTCCTGAAATTTTCCAAAAAAAAGGAGAATTATTCTTTAGAAAAAAGGAAAAAGAGATTTTGGAAAGGGTTTTGAGTATGCAAGAAGATGTAGTTTTGAGTTTGGGAGGAGGAACACCATGCTATTATAATAACATAGATCTTATAAATAAAAGATCAGTGAGTGTTTATTTGGTGGCTAATGTCAATACCTTGGTGAAAAATCTTCTGTATGAAAGAGAAAAAAGACCTCTGATAGCAGGAATAAAGGAAGAAGAATTGCCTAATTTCATAGGGCAGCATCTCATGGAAAGGAATCAATACTATTCTAAAGCAAAGGTGGCGGTAATGGTGAATGATTGGGATCTTGATAGGATTGTTAGTGATATTTTGACTGAGATAGAAAAATTGGGTTGTGAAATCAAAAATAAAAACTGATCAAAATATCAAGTATGTATTCATAATAAAAACCGAAAGCCAATAATTATAGATTTAATATAATATTGACTTTCGGCGTAGTATAATCATTTATCGTTTATCCTCTATTCCAAATTTTCCCCAAAGACTAGGTTCTATATCTAGTTTTACTCTTTTTTTCATTTGGGAATAGAGTTTGTCTAATTCTTTTAGTTTAGAGTTTATATCCTCTGTTTTTTTCTTGGATTCTGCTTTTAATCCTTCGTTTTCGCTATTCAAAGTTTCTATTTTTTCTCTTAAAGTTTCTAAATTAAGAATAGTATCATCTGTAATTCCAGCAGGAAGATTAGATTTTATTTTTTTTAGTCCATCTATTAGAACTTTAGCATTTGTTATTTTTTGAGAATATGTTTTTGTAGCCATATTTATTATTTTATATTTCTATATAAAGTGTTTTTTAGTATATATTATTAACTCCAGTAAGTTTTAGTTTTATCAGCTTTATATATATACTTATTTTCTATAATTCTATCTACTTTATATGTAGTATTTTCTATTTCGCTCAAATTTTCATATCTAATAGCAACTATATTATTATCAATAGCATTATAATTAGATAATTTTTCTTCTAATTCACTATAATTTTTATTAAATATAGATAGATTTATATCATTTAT
>CAUORE010000018.1:0-34692 GCA_963506915.1 uncultured Flavobacteriaceae bacterium | reverse complement strand
CTCTTTAGGAACAATTGATTTTAAAGAATCGGGATGTGCTAATAAAAATAGCATCTTTTTTTTAATATAATCTATTTGCATAATAATTTATTGAGGTGCCAAATTCTATAGTCATTATTTCTTTTATTTATACATCAAAATAACTAAACACAAACTTAGGGGGTAACTCATACAAAAGATAATCGCCCACGATAAGCCCTATACATTCATTTTTATCATCATATACACAAGCCTCTACCACAAGTTTATTCATCTTTTTATCTTTATAGAGAGTGAGTTCGCGTAGTTTATTCACTTCTTTATCTATTTCTTCTATCGGGAAAAGGTGCAATACGCTTTTATCCTCTACAAAATCAAGTGTCTCATTGATTTCTTCTAAAAACGCTCCCGAAACACCAAACTTTTCAGCTAATACTTGGGTGTTTTCGGTTTTGTAGGCTTCTAAAAAGTCCGCAAGAGCGTGATATATCTCTATTTTAAGTTCTTGTGTAATTTCCATATTATCTCATTTTAAAATCAATAAAGCCTCGCCAATAAATCGGTAAAATCAGTCGCAATAGGAGAGGGCTCTATGTCTTGTATATTATGATTAAAAAGATAAATCTGCTGGTCTTCTGCTAATAAAAGCGTATCGCCCGCAGGAGTGCGCGCAATCGGTATTCCCAGTTTCTGAAAGTCAGGATACAAATCTATCAGTGAATGAAACTTGTAAGCCGACCGAAATGCCAAAAAATGGTCTATCACCACCTTACTTCCTTTGACTCTGTTTTTAGAAGGAATGCCGCCGTTATGTTCTAATAGAAAATGAGCGTATGCCTCATCAATAGGTTGGTTTAGTTGTTTCTGAAAATCAGTGAGTTCCGTTTCTTCTACATTGTCTGTTTCATAGGCTTTGATGAGGTTTTTTAGGGTTTGTTTATCGGGCAAAATCTTATAAACTCTGAGCTGTTCCACCTTTTCAGGACTCAGTCCATATTTCTCAAAACTAAGGTTTTTCATAGGTTTTTTGTTCGTATTATGCTCATTTACAAAGATGAGCTTTTAATTATCACTCTATTTTATACTTAAATTGTATTAAAATTAAATAAAAACCAATCCATTTTTCTGCAAGTAATAATTTTGTCCTACTTGCTCTTTTGCTTTATCAGAAATCCAAAAGTCAGGTTTGAGCAGCTGGTCATCCTTCATCATTTTTGCTTTATGGCTGATTTTCTTAATCTGTTTAATGATATCCTTGAAAATGGCATACATAGGGTATTTCTCTGTCAAGTAATTGCCTCTTAGGTTATCGTTCATATCTGTAAGACTGATGGTTTTAGGATAATTTATTTGTAATCCAAAAACATTTTCAGGCTCGTGATAAATGGTGGAGAGCAAGTTTTTTTCCTTTTTGTAAAGAAGACAAAATGGGTCTATTTCGATAAAAGGCTCTTTGCATTGCACTAATTTATACTCATCTGATACCTTGCCACTAAGCACCACTTCGGCAAAAATCAGTTTTTTTGTTTGGTCTATCATGCCTTGTCGCATTGCATTTACAATTTTCCATAGAGCCTCGTGTTCATATTTTTCTCGACTAGTAAGCACTTTTTCATAATATTGCTGATAAGCAGTAAAAATTTTCTGCTTTTCGGTATGGGAATAGTCTATATTTACCCGAGTGTTATTGATAACAAACTCAAAATCTTCTCGGTTAAATATCATTTCAAATTCCTTAGGAGTGATTACAAAATTAAATTTATGCCAGCTGTTTGCAAAATACATAATAGGTTATTTCATCAAAAAATGTAGTATAAATTAGCGTTAAAGATACTGATTATACGCCCACGCCGCCACGAAAATACCCGCCGTTTCGGTTCTCAGTCTCTGCTGTCCGAGGGCGATGGCTTTTATTCCTTTCTCTGCTAAAAGCTGAATTTCCTTTGGACTGAAATCTCCTTCAGGGCCAATGAGGAAAGTGATTTTGTCTTTGGGCTGAATTTGGCTGAGGTTTGCTCTTTCAAAAGCTTTGTCACAATGAGCCACAAAAGTGTTTTCAGCCGAAATACCTTTCACAAAATCAGAAAACTTGGTCAGTTCATTCACAACAGGGAAGTGGAATCTTAGGCTTTGTTTAGAAGCTGAAATGGCTTGTTTTCGGATTTTTTCTATGTTAATATTCTTTCTTTCGGACTTTTCTGTCAAAAGAAAAGTAATCTCCGAAACGCCCAATTCTGTGGATTTTTCCACGAAAAATTCTATTCGGTCTATGTTTTTAGTAGGCGCTATAGCGATATGCGCTTGTAATGGGAAATTGGGCAAATTTGTTTGGATTTCAGTGGGTTGCAGGAGGATTTTTTTTCCTTCAAAAAAGAGTTTCCCTTTGGCTAAGCCTCCCTTGCCATCAGTTACAAAAATCTCTTCTCCCGCCTTCATCCTTAGGACTTTAGAGATGTGCTGCTGTTCTTCTTCGTGTATTATTACAGCGTTTCCTGTGATTTCACCATGGAATAATTTCATGCTTTCTATTGTTATTAGAAGCAAAAATATTAAATTATAACAAAAAATAAAAGAAAAAAAATATCAAAAAATTTGTTAAAACGAAAAAAAAGTATACCTTTGTCGCAGAAAAATTTAATAATTGTTTAACTAAAAATCGTTTTTAAAATGAAAAAACTAGTATTCGCTCTAGGAGCAGTAGCAATGTTATCAATGGTTTCTTGTGGTAAAAAAGAAACTCCAGCTGAAAAACCAGCAACAGAAGCAGCAGCAGATTCAACTGCTCAAGAAACTGCTGAACCAGCTGCAGAAGAAAAAGCTGCAGAAGGTGTAGCAGGTGCTTTGTCTGAAGTTCCAAAATTCAGCAACGAAGAAACTCAAAAATTTGCTGAAGAGTACGCTGCTTACTACAAAGAAGTATTAGAAGCTGCTAAAGCTAAAGATGCTGCTAAAAGTGCTGAGCTTGCACAAAAAGCTCAAGATTTAGCTAAATCTGCACAAGAAAAAATGACAAAAATGACTCCAGAAGATGCAAAAGTATGGGGTGAGTGGGCTCAAAAAATCGCTACTGAAGTAGCTGCTGCTGCTCAAGCACAATAATTTAGCATTTTTGTTAAAAAATAAAGAGCTTTATTTCATAATAAAGCTCTTTTTATTTTTAGAAAATTTTTATTTTTTTTAGAAATCATATCTGGATGTAGCGGTGGTTCTTAGGTCAGTAAACTCACCTCGTTCATATTTCAGCTGCGCTACCATGGCTATCATAGCGGCATTGTCCGTAGTGTATTCAAATTTTGGGATGAAAATATTCCAGCCTTGTTTCTCTGCATTGTTCTGCATTGCTTTTCTTAATTCTGAATTTGCGGAAACTCCACCAGCAATCGCCACTTCTTTAATTCCTAAATCTTTCACGGCTTTTTGTAGCTTGTTCATCAAGGAATCAATGATAGTTTTCTGAACAGAAGCGCACAAATCAGATAGATTTTCTGTAATGAAATTAGGATTTTTCTGCAGTTCTTTTTGGACAAAATACAAAACCGAAGTTTTAATACCGCTGAAAGAGTAATCATATCCTTCTAATTTGGGTTTCCCAAAAGTGAAAGCATCAGGATTTCCGTCTTGGGCGAGTTTATCAATAATCGCTCCCGCAGGATAGTCCAGCCCGAATATTTTCCCAATCTTGTCAAAAGCTTCTCCTGCTGCATCGTCTATGGTTTTCCCGATGATTTCCATATCGAAATAATCTTTCACCAAAACAATCATCGTGTGTCCGCCGCTTACCGTGAGACACAGAAACGGAAACTGTGGAGGAGTGGGATTGGCATCGTTTATAAAATGTGCTAAAATATGCGCTTGGAGATGATTGACCTCTATCAATGGAATATCCAAAGACATTGCCAAAGACTTTGCAAAGGAAGTTCCTACCAAAAGTGAACCCAAAAGCCCAGGTCCTCTTGTAAAACCTATTGCAGAAATCTCATTTTGTTGTATCTTTGCTTCTGCAAGTGATTTTTGAACTACAGGGATGATGTTCTGCTGATGAGCACGGGAAGCCAGCTCAGGAACTACACCGCCATATTCATTATGAATAGTCTGCGTATTAGCAATATTAGAGAGGATTTTTCGTTCCCTAATTACCGCAGCGGAGGTGTCATCACAGGAGGATTCTATCCCTAAAATAATAGGTGCATTCATAATGGCAAATATAGATAAAAATATAGATAACAACGAAATCGGAGAAGAAAACAACAAATCCTCGATAAAAAATGTAAAAGAAAAGGTAAAAAAACTTTCATGGTGGGCAAAGCTGTTTTTGTTCTGCTTTTTTAGTTTTATTTTCTTAGTTGTTTCACTGCTGATAGCTATCAATATCCCTTCGGTAAAGGATAAACTTGCAAAAGAAGCTATCTGTTTTCTGAATAAAGAATTTAAAACCACATTTAGTGCTGAAAATGTGGAAATCAACTTTTTAGGCGATGTGGTAATCAATGGCGTTTCTGCAAAAGACCATCATGATTTTGAATTTTTGAAGGCTAAAAAACTTACAGCACATTCAGACTGGTTTGCTATAGCTTTTAATTCCAGAGATTTAAAATTTCAAAAAATAAGTCTAGAAGAACCTGACTTAAAGGTAGTTACCTATAAAGGCGAGGAGCAGGATAATTTTACCAAATATATTGAAAAATTTGACACTCCGAAAGACCCTACTAAACCACCAGCTAAATTTACGACCAGAATAGAAATTATCAATGGAAAAGTTTCTATTGTCAATAAAAATCTAGGAGAAGACGGCAACTGGCTGAAAGCAGAGAATTTTAATGCCTATGTTTCTGATTTAAAAACAAATGGCCCAAATGTTACTTTGAAACTCAATAAATTTTCTTTCGTTACCGAAAGATGGGGCAAAAAACATAGGCTGGAAGCGCTTTCTGGAGATGTTACAGTGACAAATGAAAAACTGGAACTGAAAGATTTGATTTTTCATACCGACCATTCACTCTTACAGGGTGATTTGGTTTTTAACCTTGATAAAAAGACAGGTTGGAAAGATTTTAATAATAAAGTGGTGTGGGATATGAACCTCAAAAGAGGCAGCTATCTCCATGGATATGACATCAGCTATTTCGTGAAAAACTGGGATAATTACCAAAAATACCAGCTTTTCGGGAAGATGGATGGAACGCTGAATGATTTTGTCCTTAAAAACTTTTTGATAAAAGTAAAAGATAATGAAATCCAGACTTCAGAAATAAGGTTGGCTAAACTGATGGAGGGGAATTTCAATATTAAAAGTAATCAAATTTCTGCTGCCTTCACTTATAAAGGGCTGAAAGAATCTTTGCCGTCTTTCATTGCGAAAAAAATGGGCGGTGTGGCTGATGATTTTGGGCGTATAAAATATAATGGATTTGCAGACCTCAATAAAGACCGAGTGGCCGCAAAAGGGAATTTGATTACAGGAATTGGGCAAGCGCAGATTGATAACTTTGTCCTTAGAAATTACTCTTCTAAAATGCCCGAATATAGCGGAAATCTGACTTTGAAAGACTTGAATACAACGATTTTAACGAAAAATAAGCAGGTTGGGCTGGTTTCTGGAAAATTCAATGTACAGGGTAAAGGCTTTGATATCAATACTTTATCTCTAAATACAAAATCCCAGATTTCAAAAATAGAACTCATGGGGAAAACATTGAACAATATTTCTCTGGATGGGGAACTGGCGCAAAAGCAGTTTAAAGGGATAATCAGCATCAATGACACGCAGGCTAGAGGCGTGGTAGATGGTAAAATAGATTTTAGCAAACCGAGACTTTCTGCTGATGTAGATGCAAAGATAGACCATCTGAATTTGGCTTATTTCGGGGCTTCGGGTTCGGGAACGAATACATTTAGAGGAGATGTGAAGGGGAAAGTTTCGATGACTAATATTAACGATTTAGACCTTGATGCAACGATAAATAATGTAGTTTTGGGTGGAAATAAGCCCGTTTCTATCCCAAATGGAGCTGTGAAAGTGGCTATGGAAGGCGGAAATAGAGTGATAGAGGTGGATATGCCAGATGCTGTGAAGGGTAAAATTTCGGGGAAATTTAACCTAGAAGATATCGGAGGAATGCTCCAAGAGGGAGCTAATAGACTTTTGGCAGGAAATAAGGTAAAAAAATACTACAAGGGTCAAAGTTTTACGATGGATATCGATGTTCATCAGAAATTAATAGACTATTTTGAGCCTAATATTTCTATTGCAGATGGAGCAAAAATTACTGGTAGTTTTGATGGAAATACCGATAATTTGAAGCTGAATCTGAATGCTCCTTCCTTTAAATATATTATGGAAAAAGAGGTGGAAATCTCTGAAGCGGAAAGGCTTTTAGCAAAAGTAAATCCAGATTATGAAGTTCGTGAAGGAGTAGAAAGAGACAGTGTCATGGCACGAAATATAGCCTTGAGAATAGATACTTCTAACCCTGATGACTATTGGTCAGCGAATGTGGAAAGAACTGAATACCAAGGAAGTGTATTAAAGGATATCAACATAAAAGCCCAAAATAAGGATAATAAAAAACTTAATGTCCTTGCAAGTCTAAAAGTAGGGACATTGGAAAAGGAAAAAAAGAACCAATGGACTCCTTATACGGCTGATATAGAGCAGTCTATGAGTGCTAATGGGGATTATGTAGTGAAATTTTCGCCTACAGAGCTTAAACTGAGTAATTTCATTTGGATGGTGGATACATCACCAGAGCTTGACCATTCCATAGTTTACAGGAAAAAAACTCAAGATTTTCAAATCAAAAATCTGAGATTGTATTCTGATGACAGCGAAATTCTTGTCAATGGAATTTTTAAAAACGGAAAGGATTTTGACCTGTCAGGAGATGTTAAAAATATGGACATCTCTAAAATCCTCGCAGTAGTGCATCAAGACAGCAAAATAGACTTGAAAGGGGTAGCCAATGGAAGTTTGAAGGTAAAAATGAACCAGACTGATTTGGTTCCATTGATAGACCTCAAAATAGAAGATATCAGTGTGAGTGATAATTATTTAGGAAATCTAATTATCAATGCTGAGGCAAGTGAGTATGTCAATGTTTATAATGTAAAAGCTAATATAGAATCTGGCGAATGGTTTGGGAATGATAAATTAGCTCTGGAAGGGACGATAGATAACAACATGAGATCGCCTAAATTAGACCTTGTGGCTAAATTACATGATTTTGATTTAGGCTTTGTTCAGGCGTTTGTGAAGGATATTTTTTCTAATTTTAAAGGAAAAGCTACGGGAGATATAAAGATAGATGGAACACCCAAAGACCTGAACTATGGCGGAGATATCGCCATGAAAGGCTTTGCTCTGAAGTTGAAATTTTCAGGAGTAGATTATACCTTTGATGATACAGTTGTTACGGTTTCTAATGGGAACTTGCTCTTTAACCTTGTTGGTGTTAAAGACCATAGAACCAACTCAAAAGGGATGATTTCTATCGGGCGTTTGAGTTTATCAGATTTGTCTAATATTGGTGCCGACCTCCTTATTCGTGCGGATGACCTTATGCTTCTAAATACAGAGCAGAAAGATTTTGATACTTTCTGGGGGATGATTTTTGCTAAAGGCGATATCTTCGTGGGCTTTGAAAATCAGACTTTGAAAATAGATGCTACGGCTGATGTATTGAAAAATAGTATTTTTACTCTTAATAGCGCTTCGGCAAGTTCAGGAGATGAATTTAAAATGCTAAGATTTTTGAAAGAAAACAAGGAAGGAAATGTAGTGGTAGCAGAGAAAAAACGAACAGGTCTGGCTATGGATATCAACCTGAACATTTCGGCTGACAAAAACTCTACGGTCAATGTTTTAGTAGGAGATGAAGTAGGGGATATCAGTGTTCAGGGGAATACTAGAAATATGAAATTCAGTATGGATAAGACTGGTAATATGCGTATGTTTGGGGGGTATTCTGTAGAGTCTGGAACATACATTTCAAAGGCTATTTTAGAGAAAAAATTTGATATTAAAAAAGGAAGTAATCTGCACTGGAATGGAGATGTCATGAATCCAGAACTGAACATCACTGCCAGCTATGATGCCATAGTTTCTAATATGGGAGAGTATCTAAATACAGGGTCTCTTCCGCCTGTGAATGTAGAACTGCAGACCAGAATAACTAACAGACTTACTGCTCCAAATATACGACCTGTAATCCAAGCACCAGAAGTGTCCAGCCAAGTTCGTGAGGTGCTGAATACTAAATTGGCTACGGAAGAGGAGCGTGTCTTGCAGTTTGCATCTATTTTGGCGTTAGGAAATTTCAATGTATCTAATACAAATGCTTCTTCGGCGATAGCCTCTAGTGTGAATGCTTTCCTCCAGCAGTTGAGCGCAGCGTTTAATTCGATTAGTAGTGATTTACAAGTTGATTTAGACTACATCAAAGGTTCAGAAAGCCTAAATACCAGTGACAGAGCGAGTGCAAAAGTGAGCTACACTGTATCGCCAAGACTTACCATAAAAGCAGGAACTGGAGTTCCTTTATCAGGAAGTACAAGGACACAGAACAACTATCTTTCAGGAGAGGGAATTATAGAATATGATATGTCTAAAAACAACAATGGAAGCCTAATAGGAAGGGTATATTCTAAACCTTCTAATGTAGGATTGGTTCTGGGAAGTTCCGCGGGAGCCAACCAGACATATGGTGGCGGTATAGTGCTTTCATATGGATTTAATAGGTTTTTACCAAAGAAAAAATTAAAAAAAGAAACTCAAGAAACTAAGAAAGATAGCATCAAACAAGATACTATGAAGTCAAATTAAAATTTTTATTGAAAAATCCTTTTATAATTGAATAAAAACAAGTATTTTTGTCCAACGATTGAAAATTTGTACTAAACATTGATAAAAAGGATAAGATATGCATAATTCACAACTTGATGAAATTGATAAGAAAATTTTAGATTACTTAGTAGAAAATACGAGGATGCCTTTTACAGAAATTGCCCAGAAAATGGGAGTTTCCGCAGGAACTATCCATGTGAGAGTTAAAAAAATGGAGGATGTAGGAATCATTCGAGGTTCTTCTCTAGTGATAGATTACACAAAATTGGATTACAGATTTATCACATATGTTGGTATTTTCTTGAGTAAATCAAATAAGACAATGGCAGTCCTTAAAGAGTTAGAAAAAATCCCAAATGTGACGGAATTAAGCGTTATCGCAGGGAAATACAATATCTTCTGTAAAATCAGAGCCAAAGATACAGATGATGCCAAGAGAATAATCTACGGAATCAATGACATAGATGATGTAATGCGTACGGAAAGTATGATTTCTATCGAGGAATATTTCAGTGATAAAAATAGATTGATAAAAGCAGTAGAAATATAAATTTAGAGAAGTGTTTACTTCTCTTTTTTTATTTAAAAATGAAAAGAATAATATTTTTAATCGTAGCCGTTTTTTGCTGCTGTTCTGCATCAGCACAAGATTTACCGAATGAATTTTATGCCAAAGTCGTAGGGATTTCGGATGGAGATACCTTTAAGATTTTATATAAAGAAAATCAAGAGGTTAAAGTTCGGCTCAATCATATAGACGCACCAGAAAAGGGACAGCCTTTTGGGAAAAGAGCAAAGAAATTTGCATCGGATTTATGTTTCGGAAAAGAAGTGAAAATCGTTAGACAAAAGAAGAAGGACAGGTATCAGAGAATCATCGCAGAAATATTTGTTGGGGAGATCAATATCAATAAAGAAATTGTAAGAGCTGGATATGCGTGGCATTTTAAGAAATATTCTTCGGATAAAGAATATGACAAGATAGAAACTGTAGCGAGGGAAAATAAGCGAGGACTTTGGCAGGATAAAAAACCTGTAGCTCCGTGGGCGTGGCGTGATATCAAAAAACAAAAAAGAGCACTTGAAAAAAGTACTCCTTTTTGATTGTATATAAAAAAGATTATTAGTTTTCGCTTAATCCGTCTACTTGGTAGTTTATACGCTCGATTTTAGCATCTTTAAGAGAGTAGTAAGCACCAACGATTTTGATTTCTCCTTTGTCCTCTTTTTCTTTGATGTATGGACTTCTCTTACGGATTTCATCGATTGTATTTTTCACATTGTTTACAGCTACATCATGCACATATTGCTTGTTTTTAGTAGATTTTTCACCTGTGAAAGTTTTATTTGTCATAGCGACAGCTGGTTTTATTTTAGTAAGCATTTCAGTGATGTTACCCAATTTCACATCATCGATTGTACTTTTTACAGCACCACAGCTCTCGTGTCCTAGTACCATAATCACTTTAGAACCAGATTTTACTGCATACTCCATACTTCCTAATTGGTCTACATCTACAAAGTTACCAGCTACTCTTCCTACGAATAGGTCACCGATACCTTGGTCTAAAACATCCTCTACAGGAACTCTACTATCTATACAGCTTAGAACATATGCTTTTGGATATTGTCCTTCTACAGCTTGTAATACAGCAGTAGAGTGGTCTCTGGCTGTGATTGTTCCTGTTCTAAAACGCTCATTACCAGCAGCTAATTGCTGAAGTACCATATCAGGAGTTAGTTTTTTCTGTTCTTCTTCAGACAAAACATGGTATTCTGTAATTTCAATACCATTTACTTCTTTTGTCTTTTCATACTCAGATTTGTGTTTTCTTTCTTTTTTGTGGTCAGCGTGTCCTTCTTTTTTGTCTTCTTTCTTACAAGATGCTACACTCAAAATTACTCCTAATACTAGAGCTGATTTTAACACTACCTTTTTCATAAAATAAAATATTTAATATTTATTCAATGACAAAAATATATTTTTTCTTTTAAACCTGCTTGTTATTTTAATTAAAACAATAAAATTTTAACCAAAATTTAACAATTATGATAAGTTTTTAACAAATAAAATGTGAATTTATAAAAAGTATAAAGGTTTTTGAAATAAATAATAATTATATTTGCCGAGTTTAAAAAATTAAAAATGAGAAAAATAGCATTCACATCTCTTGCCTTAGCATCATCTATGGTTTTCGCTCAAGAAAATCAGTCGGCTAAGGATTCTCTGGTTATTTCTAATAAGAAGGAATTAGACTCTTTAAAACTGGAAATCCAGTCTTTAAAGGAAATCATGGCTGCCAGTTCAGCTGATAAAAAGGAAGAAAAAAAGGCTTCCAAATGGTATGATAAAATCTCTGTCGGAGGATATGTCCAAGTGAGATACAATGAATTTCTAGAAAATAATCCTAATCTAGGCTGTGAGCAGTGCGACCATTTCTGGGGAAATGAAGCGGATGGATTGTCTTTCAGAAGGTTGAGATTCAAATTCTCTGGGCAGATTACTCCAAGAGTATTTTTCTACATCCAGCCCGATTTTGCTAAAACAGTAGGGGACAAAAAGTATGTAGGAGTTATCAAAGACGCTTATTTTGACTTGGGTTTAAACTCTAAAAACGAATACAAAATCCGTATCGGGCAGAGTAAAGTTCCTTTCGGCTACGAGAACCTTCAGTCTAGTAGCGACAGGCTTCCTTTGGATAGAAATGATGCTATCAATAGTGGTCTAAAAGATGAAAGGGATCTGGGTATTTATTTCTTGTGGGCGAGAGAGAAGGAGAAAGAGATTATGGATTATCTTTACAAAAAAGGCCTGAAACACTCGGGGGATTTTGGGGTTTTTGCCTTGGGATTCTATAACGGACAAACGGGGAATAACTATGATAAGAACAAAAAATTCCACTGGGTGGCTAGATTTTCATACCCATTTAAGGTTGGAAATCAGATTATAGAACCTGGGATACAGGCTTATACAGGGAAATTTGTCTTGCCTAAAACAAATGAGAGAACAATTACCCATACTAACAAAGAATATTTAGACCAAAGAATAGCGGCATCGTTTGTTCTTTATCCACAGCCGTTTGGGATACAGGCGGAATATAACATTGGTAAAGGCCCTGAATATGATGCAGCTACAAATTCAGTAGAAGTTAAAAGCCTATATGGTGGATATGCGACATTCTCTTATTTTATCAATAAATGGGACCAAAAATTCATTCCATTCGTAAGACTTCAGCACTACAAAGGTGGAAAAAAACACGAGCTGGATGCTAGAAGCTACAATGTAAAAGAAATGGAAATAGGACTAGAATGGCACCCATTCAAAGCCTTTGAACTTGTAGCGATGTACACTATATCGGACAGAGCTCACAAAGATTTCGCAAATCCTAACTACCACGAAAAAGGAGGTTTGATAAGATTACAAGCACAATTAAAATTCTAACCCAATATAAAAAAAGACTTATCACTATGATAAGTCTTTTTTTGTCAATGATTAAATAACTCCCAATTCTTTTCCTACTTTTTCAAAAGCTGCGATGGCTTTGTCTAAATGCTCCTTGGTATGAGCAGCAGAGAGCTGAACTCGTATTCTTGCTTTTTCTTTCGGTACCACAGGGTAGAAGAAACCTATCACATAGATGCCTTCATCCATTAGTTTTTCAGCCATTTTTTGTGAAAGCTTGGCATCGTAGAGCATCACTGGGACGATTGCCGCATCACCATCTGGAATATCAAATCCTTTGGCTTTCATTTCAGAGCGGAAATATTGGGCGTTTTCCATTACTTTGTCTCTCAGAGAAGTGTCTTTGGAAAGCATTTCCAGCACTTTTGTCGCTGCTCCTACAATCCCTGGCGCCAATGAATTAGAGAAAAGATAAGGGCGGGAACGCTGTCTCAGCATGTCTATAATTTCTTTTTTCCCTGATGTGAAACCTCCCATAGCGCCACCAAGAGCCTTCCCAAGGGTAGAAGTAATGATATCCACACGGCTCATCACATCATTAGCTTCGTGGGTGCCTCGCCCTGTTTTTCCTATAAATCCTGTGGCGTGGCTGTCATCCACCATTACTAAAGCATCATATTTTTCAGCCAAATCACATACTCCTTTTAGATTCGCTACGATGCCGTCCATAGAGAAAACGCCGTCTGTTACGATGATTTTGAAGCGGTGGTTTTTCTCTGAAGCAGCTTTCAGCTGGGCTTCCAGATCCTCCATATTATTGTTCTTGTAGCGGTATCTTGCTGCTTTACAAAGTCTTACACCATCGATGATGGAAGCGTGGTTCAGCTCATCAGAAATAATGGCATCTTGGTCAGTGAAAAGCGGTTCGAAAACTCCACCATTCGCATCAAAAGCAGCCGCGTAGAGGATAGTGTCTTCCATTCCTAAAAACTCAGAAATTTTGTTTTCCAAATTCTTGTGAATATCCTGTGTTCCACAGATGAACCTTACAGAAGACATTCCGTATCCGTGTGTATCCATCGTGCTTTGTGATGCTTTTATGACCTCTGGATGATTAGAAAGTCCGAGGTAATTATTCGCACAGAAATTCAGTAGTTTTTTTCCATTGGCTACGATTTCGGCATCTTGTGAAGAAGTGATGATGCGCTCTCTCTTGTAGAGACCATCATTTTCTATTTGAGTCAATTCATTTTGAAGATGAGATAAAAATTTTGAACTAAGCATATCTATATTTTTTATAAATTACAATGATAAAAAGTTTTGAAGGGTTCGCTGTGCCTCTGCAACATCATGAACACGCAGGATTTTAGCTCCTTTTTTCAGCATTTTTAGATGGAGCTGCTGGGTTTCTTCGTTGATGTCATGAGGCAATTTCCCAAGAGGTTTATAAATAAAGGATTTCCGCGAAATTCCCACTAAAATAGGATATTTTCCGAAGGAAATATGTTCCAGTTCTTCCACCATTTGATTTTGATTTTCAATAGTTTTCCCAAAACCAAAACCAGGGTCAAGGATAATGTCCTTCACGCCTAAATCCAATAATTCCGCTGTTTTTTTGGAAAAGAATTGATTTAGAGCGAGTATAATATCTTGATAATCTTCCTTTTCGTGCATGGTTTCATAGGTGGAATTGCCATGCGTTAGGATGTATGGCAGCTGGGTTTTAGCCGCTGTAGGGAACATATTAAGGTCGTATTGCCCGCCAGAAATATCATTGATGATGTCAATGCCCTCATTGTACCCAAAATAGGCAGCCTCGCTATGAAAAGTATCCAGTGAAATCAACGCCTGAGGAAATTCCTTTTTGATGCCTGAAATGATTTTTCCCAGTCGGCTAATTTCCTCATTTGCAGTGAGAAATGTAGCGTTCTGGCGGGTAGATTGTGCGCCTATATCTATGATAGAAGCTCCTTCGGAAAGCATTTTTTCGGTTTGTTTTAAAGCTGAAACTTCATCATTAAATTTTCCTCCATCAGAGAAGCTGTCTGGTGTCAGATTGAGAATTCCCATGATTTTTGGAATTGTCAAATCCAAAAGAACTCCACGGCAATTGATAGAAAATGACTCTAAATTTTTCATACTACAAAAATAATAATTTCTTATCTTTGGGCGAATATTTTATTAAAATGCAACATACTATAAATCAATATAATGAAGTTTCTAAAACTTGTAGAAATCTTTTTGAGAAGAAATTAGCAGATTATGGAGCTGCGTGGCGGGTGCTGCGTCCCAGTTCGGTGACAGACCAAATTTACATCAAAGTTAATAGAATCCGAACTCTGCAAATGACCGACAAAAAGATGATAGACGAAGATGAAGAGGAGGGATTTATAGCGATTGTGAATTATTCCGTTATCGCTCTTATCCAGCTGGATAGGGGAGTTTCAGAGGTTTTAGGCAAGGAGGATAAAGCCGAAATTATGGCGCTTTATGATGATTTTATCCAAAAAGCAAGAGACCTGATGGAGAAGAAAAATCACGATTATGGCGAAGTTTGGCGCGATATGAGAATTAGCTCAATGACTGATTTGATTTATCAAAAAATATTGAGAACCAAGCAGATAGAGGACAATGAAGGCAAAACATTAGTATCTGAAGGCCTAGAAGCCAACTATTTTGATATGCTGAATTACGCAGTTTTCTGCCTTATAAAATTATCCGAAAAATAGAATCAGCTAAATTCTACATAGATTTTTTCGCCGATATTTAGTCCCATCAGAGGAGCAGCTCCGTTGGTCTTACTTCCTTTGTACATAGCGATTTCCAGCAAGTCAGCCTCGTTGAATAAAGCCAATTCTTTTGCCAAGAAAAGATTTTCCTTTTCCCAATCTGTGATAATATCAGTGTGTTTTTTAACGATATTTTTCATCGAACATTCCCTAAATTTTATTGTAAAATTTTGGTTTCCAGAAAGATGCTTTTCAAAAATTTCCTTGCTAATATTAGAAACAGCATTCCCAAAATGGTCGATATAGACGATTTCTCCTGCAATCATTTTTTGGGCTTCATTGTAGTTAGGTTTTGGGAAAACCACTTCTTTTATACTTTTGATTTGCTTTCCTATAAGTTTGGTGTCATTTCCTTTGTACAAATGTACAGCCACAGGCACAAAAATATCTATGGGTGTGAATATTCTATGATCATCAGATGCGTTGTGAGAAATTTCATAAATTTTTTCAGGTTTAATCTCTGGAAAAATTAAGCTGAAAAGTCCATTATCAGGCATTATGAAATAATGTCCGTTGGCTTCTAAAACTAAAAATTTTCTATCTTTATGATAAAAACAATCCACTGCGATCATATGGATGCTCCCTTTCGGAAAATGTGAATAGGAGTTTCTGACAATATATGCAGTCTGTATAATGTCGTGAGGCTCAATATGATGCGTAATATCTACAATAGGAACATTCTTCTCCAAACTGAGAATACTTCCTTTAATGCTTGCAACTTTGTGGTCTTTTGTTCCTAAATCTGTAGTGAGTGTAATAATCGACATCGTATTTTTTCTATTTTACAAAGATATTGCTTATTTTTGGATATTTAAAACAATAAATTTTTAATAAAATAAATGTTTGAATTAAATTATGAAATAAAAGATATTGATATCAAAACTTTCTATGGTGTTCAAAATCAATATTTTAACTTGATAAAATCTACATTCCCGACCCTAAAAATTACAGGTCGTGACTGTTATATTTTTGCGGCTGGAAATCAGCAGGCATTGGATATTTTAGAGCAAAAACTGGATGATATTGTTAAATTTATTCAGAATCATCATACAATAGAGCTGAAAGATGTAGAAAATATTTTGAGTATAAAAGATGAAACTGAAAAACAGCTGATTTTCGACCAAGACATCATTGTAAAAGGCGTTAATGGAAAAATAATAAAGGCAAAAACGACTAATCTGAAAAAATTAGTCAAGGAATCTGAAAAAAAGGATATGGTTTTTGCTATTGGTCCTGCGGGAACAGGGAAAACTTACACAAGTGTAGCTCTGGCGGTAAAAGCTCTTAAAGAAAAAAATGTAAAACGCATTATCCTCACAAGGCCAGCCGTGGAGGCAGGAGAGAGCTTAGGATTTCTTCCAGGGGATTTGAAGGAAAAACTGGATCCATATTTACAACCGTTATATGATGCGCTTCGTGATATGATTCCACATGAAAGATTGGAAAATTTTATAGAAAAAAGAGTCATAGAAGTGGCGCCGCTTGCTTTTATGAGAGGGAGAACCTTGGATGATGCTTTTGTAATTTTAGATGAAGCCCAAAATACAACTCATTCGCAGATGAAAATGTTTCTTACAAGAATGGGAATGAATGCTAAATTTATCATTACTGGAGACCCTAGCCAGATAGATTTGCCTAAAAATCAGCAGTCTGGATTACAGGAAGCTATGAAAATCCTCCAAAATGTGGAAGAAATAGGGTTTATACACCTGAATGAGTCCGATGTGGTAAGGCATCCTATTGTGAAAAAAATTATTTTGGCGTATAACCAAAGTGAAAAGAAATAAAAAAACCCATGAATTTCATGGGCTTTTTTATTATGTCTAAGGTTTAGATTAGAAACCTCTACCTTTGATTCTTGCTTTTTTACCTCTAAGGCTTCTGAAGTAGTAGATTCTAGCTCTTCTAACTTTACCTCTCTTATCAACTTCTATTTTTTGTAGAGCAGGCATGTTGATAGGGAACACTCTTTCTACACCTACATCACCACTCATTTTTCTGATAGTGAAGGTTTTAGTAGCTCCAGTTCCTCTTAACTGAATAACAACTCCTTTGAAGAACTGAGTTCTTGTTTTCTGTCCTTCTTTGATTTCATAATAAACAGTGATAGAATCACCAGCTTTGAATTCAGGAAACTCTTTTTTTGTAATGTACTTGTCCTGAACATACTTAATTAAATCCATTTTTTATAAATAAATAAAAGGTTTAAAGTTAAACAACATACACGGCTCTCGTCAGAGGTTGATTAACAAGGTGCAAATTTAATAAAAAAAATAATATAGCCAAATATTGTTAGCAAAAATTATGGCTCAAAAACCTCAAATTTCCCATTTTCATAAAAGAAAACGATTTTTTTTATGTTGTTGCTTTTTTCAATAGGAGTTTCTACTTCTGAAATATTTTTGTTTTCTGAAATTTCAGGAGTATTTTCTACTATATTATTATATTGTATTGGTTCCGAAATTTCAGATTTCTCTTCTTCTTGTTTTGTGTTTTCATCCATTTCTTGAGATGGAATAGAGAAAAGCCCTGTAATTATAGGTTCATCATCATTTATTTTACTTTCCTCTAATGAATAGGAAGAAGGAGTAGAGGCTGCTTCATCTTCAGAAAAAACCATTGAGCCTTTTCCTTCAATGAGCCATTCCCACTGTATTTCAGGAAACCTATCTTTTATTTTCATTAGAAAATCAAGAGAAGGTTTGTTCCTTCCAGAAAGAACATGAGAAATATTAGATCGCTGAACTCCTATTTCATCTGCAAATTCAGAAGAGGATAATTCAGAATAATTGATAATTTTTTGAACGCGACTGTTTAAATCCATATACAAATGTAAAAAATATATTTTACACTTGTAAAAACATTTGTAAATTATTTAATTTTTATTTTTGTTATATTTGTAAATAGTTTTATAAACCATTCATTGTTAACAAATTATGAACTATTTATTTGTAAAAATATTTTTTAGAATTTATTTTGATTTTTTATCTGGAACTAATAATGATGCGAAAATACTTACACTCAAAATTCCTAAAATTATCATCAAAGAATGAGATGTGGTGAATCCCCATTCGTTTAAGTACGAATGTAAAATCATTTTCAGTCCAATGAAAACTAATAAAAATGCCAATCCAATTTTCAGATATTTAAACTTATCAATAATTCCTGCCAGTAAAAAGAACATAGAACGAAGTCCAAAGATGGCAAAAATATTGGAGAAAAATACGATATATGGATCTTTGGTCACTGAGAAAATAGCTGGAATGGAATCCACTGCAAAGATAAGATCTGTAAATTCTATAATGATCAAAACAAGAAATAGTGGAGTTATTTTTCTTACACCCTCTATTGTTATAAAAAATTTATTGTCTACAAATTGGTTATGAACCTTGAAAAATCTATTTGCAAACTTTACGACAGGGTGGTTTTCAGTGTCTATTTTCTCCTCATCCTCTGGCATAAACATTTTTGCACCTGTGAAAATAAGGAAACCTCCAAAAATATACATAATCCAGCTAAACTTAGTAATCAGGGCTGCTCCTATGAAAATGAAAATAAAACGCATCACAATAGCCCCTAAAACTCCCCAAAATAAAACCCTGTGATAGTTCTCCTTTTCTACATTAAAGGCAGTGAATATAAGAACAATTACAAAAATATTATCCACAGAAAGGGCTTTTTCCACGATGTATCCTGTCATGTATTCAAGCCCTAAATTCATATTATACAGCTGAATACTATGTTCTAGATTATTAGGAATCACATCCACTGGATGAGAGTTCTTATTTATAATGTATTGGAGTTTTTCCATGCTGTCGATGCCGTGGAGTAGGTGACCATAGCTGACCAATGTAAAATAAAAAACTACAGAAATAAATATCATGAAAAAACTCATAATTCCAGCTTGCTTCAAGCTGATGTTTCCTGTTTTTTTAGTAAAAACACCTAAATCTAGTGCTAATATTAGTCCAATAAATAATAAAAAACTTATTAAAAATATAATCTCGTTTGACATTGTTGTAAAGTTTATTTCGCAAATATATTGAATAAAAAATGATTCAAGATAACAAATGTAAACAGTAGATTTTAGCACAAAAGTGAATATACAAGTTTTACAAATGTTTTATTCAAAAACATCGAAAAATACAGGTTTCCACAATTAAACTAAAGTTAAAAATAACATTATATAAAATCTATAAAGGTCTGATTTTTAATTAATAATAAAATCTAATTAAATGAAATGCAATTAACAATTTTATATACTGACAAATTGACAGAAGTGGATTACAAATACTTGTATTTGTATGTACATTTGTAAAGTAAAATTATTGTATTTTTGCAGAAATTTTCAAGGTAACAAAATATGTTGTTTAAATATTTTAAAAATGTAAACTTCCAAAATCGTTATATTTCTCCTAAAAAATTGTTTTTATACTTAGAAGAGAATTATGACACGGAAATTCAGGAAATAGGAAAATCAACTTTAGGGAAACCTATTTATCTTTTTTCTAAAGGAAAAGGAAATATTTCTGTACTGGCTTGGTCACAGATGCACGGAAATGAAAGCAATGCAACTTTGGCGATGCTGGATTTATTGACTTCGTTAGAAAAAAATCCAGCGCCTGATTTTTGGGATAAAATTCGTTTGGATTTTATTTTTATGCTCAATCCTGATGGCTCAGAGATTTGGACAAGGAGAAATATTTTAGAAATAGACGTCAATAGAGATTTTCTAAAAGAGTCCAGCATAGAGATGAAAATTTTGAAAAAACAGGCTTTCTCTAAAAAATATGATTATGCCCTAAACCTGCATGAGCAGAGGACTATTTTTAGTACTGATTTAGAGAATCCTGCCACGCTTTCATTCCTTTCGCCTTCGGAGGATGTTGATAGGAATTTGACAGAAAATAGAAAGAAAAGTATGGCTGTGATTGCCGAGATTTATCAACAATTAAAATCTGAAATTCCTAATAATATAGGGCGTTATACGGATACTTTTTACCCTACATCTTCGGGAGATAATTTTATGAAAGCAGGAATTCCTGTGGTTTTATTTGAAGGAGGACATTTTATTGATGATTATAAAAGAGAAAAAACGCGGGAGTTTTACACGAAGGCTTTATTTTATGCGTTGCAGGCGATAGGGAATTTGAAGGGAGAAGTGTCTGGCTATGAAAGTTATTTTGAAATTCCAGAAAATAAAGAATCTCATTATGATATCATCTATAGAAATGTGAGGTTAAATACTGATTTTGAATGTATTTTGGATGTTGCTGTCCAGTATAAAGAAATTAAGACCGAGGCGAGTGAAGAGATAGAATTTGTCCCTTATGTAGCGGAAGTGGGAGATCTTGGGAAAAAGAAGAGCTGGAAGGAGATAGACTGCACGGGCAAGAAATTTGTTTGTGATAAAAAATATCCTAAAATAGATGCTCCTGTGGAGTTTCAGATAATTTAAATTTTAATGAAAAATGCCTATTTTTAAGGAAATAATATCGGAGCAAACTCAAATTTTGATTTGGAAATATTCAGATGAAGAGAAATTTTCTGCTGATTTGATTTCGGATGAAAAAGAATTTGAAAATTTAAAGCAAAAATCGCCTAAAAGATTGATAGAGAAACAAATGGTAAGGCAAATGCTCAAAAAAATCCTGCCTAATCATAAAATCAGATACTATGAAAATGGACAGCCCTATTTGGAGCCATTTGATAAGTTCGTGTCGGTCAGTCATTCCTTTCCTTATGCGGTTTTAGCGATTTCCGAAAAAAAAATAGGAGTGGATATAGAACAGGTGAAGGATAGAATAGATAAAATCAAACACAAATTTCTGCATCCCACGGAAATAGACTGGCTCGGCAGGGCTGAATCAGGGATAGAACATCTGACAGCTATCTGGTGCATAAAAGAGGCTTTATTCAAAATACATTCCTCGAAACAATGGTCTTTTAAGGAGTTTTATGTAGTTGATGAATTTCTTTTGGATAAATTTTCTAAAATAAAATGTAAGGTTTTTGATAAGGATAGAGAAGATAAATTCTTAGCTCATTTAGAGAAAATTGGAAATTATTATCTTGCAATAACAGAAGAAGAATAAAAAATAGCACCATAATTTTATGGTGCTATTTTTTTTATTTATGGAAAAATTATTTTTACTCACTAATGTCCCAAACAAGACCAAATCTAAGGGTGTTATCCAATGCGTTATTGATTTTAGCAGTATTGATAAGGTAGGAAACATCAAGTCCAAAAGATTTGTATTTCAGTCCTACACCTATAGTCGCAAATTGTCTTCCTCCCTGCTCAGCACTTTCATGGAAGTATCCTGTTCTTATATCAAAAGTATCATTATATGAATAATCAGCAGCAATGCTGTACATTACACTTTTTTTATTGCTGAAAGATTTACCCATACCATTGATTACACTTACATCAGGATACGAATAAGAAACTCTGTTAGTAACAGGATCTACCACTGCTTCAGCTCCTGGAACTAAGAGTTTAGATGCTTCTAAAGTAAGTCCCAGACGATTTTCTGCATCAAGGAATAAATCATATCCAGCTCCCAATCTTGCAATAGTAGGAAGATAAGACTTAGAATCTATACTTTTACTATAGTTAAGTTTTGGTCCTACATTTTGAATAGCAAACCCACCTCTTACTCTACCTTCTTTTTCACCAAAACTTTGCATTTTAGGAGATTGGTAATATCCTGCAATATCTACAGCAAATGTATTGGCTGCTTGTAATGTGCTGCTGCTTTGTCCTAAACTAGACAAATCTGAACGGATATATCTACCCGTAACCGCCATCGAAAAACTTTCTGAAAGTTTTAGAGCATAGGCTAAATCAATAGAGAATTCATTAGGTTTAGATTGTCCTTCACTTACTGCAACTCCTCCTACAATTCTAGACAAATCTACTGTTCCCATGTTAAAGTAATAGATACTTGCACTCAATGTACTTCTATTTTCTTCTCCCAGTTTTGTATAAAAAGAACCATATAATAAGAATATATCATTGGTAATTTTATTCATATATGGAGTAAAACTAACACCCACAGATGTCTTTGCATTAGCAAAAGGGTATTTCGCAGCATTCCAATATTGAGAATAGGTATCTGGTGTAGTAGCCACCCCTTGGTCTGCCATACCTCCTGAACGGGCATCTGGAGCTATCCTTAAGAAAGGTGCACCTGTCAATACAGGACGAATTTTTGTAAGATCTTGAGAATAAGCATTAGCAGCTACTCCCAACCCCAACATGATGATAAGTTTTTTGTTCAATTTCATATTAATGTTTTAATAATCATGCAAAAATAAAAATTTAAATTTAAAATTTATGATTTTTTTATATTTTTTAGTTAAAAAAAGTTATATTTGTATTATAATAAAGTATTTGGTTGTATAATAAGGTTGAGTTTATTTTAAAGTTTAAATAATTTTAAGAAAATTTTAAGATTTTATATTTTTGTTTAACTCATTCAAAATGTGGCTTTTATGTTGTTTTGTGTGTTAGTTTTTGATTTGTATACACAATAAAAATAAAAAATATTTGTTAAAAAGTCGTAAAGAAATTTTGATAAAAGAAATAATTTAGCGTTATTTGCACTTTGAAATTTAAAGTTTATAAGAATACATATTATGAAAAAAATGAAATTGTTTTCATTATCTGCTTTAGGAGCTTTGACTCTACTTACTAGTTGTGGAGGAGGAGGCTCTACTAAAAGTGGTGGAGGAACAAAAAAATTCACAAGTAAAACTGGTTGGAAACCAAATGACCAAAAAGGTTGGTTTTTCACAAGAAAGGAACAGAAACAGAAAGGATGGCCAGGAATGGTGTATGTAGGAGGTGGAACTTTTACTATGGGATTAGTAAAAGATGATGTAATGAGAGACTGGAACAATACACCTAGAAGGATGCAGGTTAGTTCTTTCTTTATTGGAGAAACAGAAATTACGAACTATGAATACCGTGAATATGTAACATGGCTGAAATTCGTATTCCCAGCTTCTGACCCAAGTTTCAAAAACATTTATTCGGGAGCGCTTCCAGATACATTGGTTTGGAATAACAAATTGTCTCGTAATGACTATTCAGAGTCTTATTTCCGTGCGCCTGAGTATGATTACTATCCTGTTGTAGGAGTTTCTTGGACTCAAGCAACAAGATATTGTGACTGGTTGACAGACAGAGCTAATGAGAAAGCTTTGATGGATCAAGGAGTTATTAAAAAAGATTTCTACACTAGTGATGCTAATAACCAAGGAGCAAATACATTTAACTTAGATAAGTTCAAGGCTAATGATCCAGAACTTCAAAGTTATGTAGATGCTAAAAGAATGGAGCAAAAACAAGGTATCAAAACTAAGAATGCTAGAATTCAAGCAGCTAACAGAAATGCAGCAGCTAGTTTAGTAACTAAGTTTAGACTTCCAACTGAGGTTGAGTGGGAATATGCTGCTCTAGGACTTCAGAAAAACAGAAGCTACAATACTTATTTAGGAAAAACTCCTAAAGAAGATGTGTTGAGAGGGACAAAAGGAAGAAATAAAGGTCTTTATCTTGAAAACTTCAAACAAGGTAAAGGAGATTATTCTGGTGTAGGAGGATGGAATAATGATGGTTCACCTTCAACATCTGATGTGAAAAGATATCCTTCTAATGACCTAGGTATCTATGGAATGCTAGGAAATGTTGCTGAATGGACTTCAGATATCTATAGACCTATAATAGATGAAGAAGCTAATGACTTCAATTATCATAGAGGTAATATGATTAAAGATATTGTTAAAAATTCGGATGGTACATTCAAGAAAATTGAAGGAAATACTATAGCATATGATACCCTTTCTGATGGTAGACTAGTTTATAAAGGATTGCCTGGACAATATGAAAGAGTTGTAAGACAAGATAATAGTAACTTCATGGATGGTGATTACATGTCTTCTATGGAATCTGGATATGGTAGAGCCCTTGAAGATAGTGCAGCTGCTAAATTTAGTATGTATAACTCTGTAAAAAGAAGATTTATTGTAGATGGACAAGGAAGAGTAGTTCTACAAAAAGATACAAAAGACAGATCTACAAACATGTCAAATAGTATCAGAGTAGTAAAAGGAGGATCTTGGGTTGATACAGCTTATTGGTTAGATCCAGGACAAAGAAGATTTAAGGATGAAAATAAAGCTTATGGTTGGATTGGTTTCCGTGTAGCACAAGATGCTAAGGATAATTCAAATGTAAGATCAAAAAGATAAAATATATCCCTAAATATTAAAAAAGCCTTTCCTAATTGGAAAGGTTTTTTTATTTTTGAACTATGGATGTTAAAGATTTTTATTTCAGTTATTTTCAAGCTGGAAAGATAAGTATAGATAGTAGAAAAATAGAAAAAGGAACTATTTTCATTGCTTTTTCAGGAGAGAATTTTGATGCCGCTACAAAGGCAGAAGATGCCATACAAAACGGAGCTGCTGCTGTAATAGTTGAGAGAAAAGAATATGAAAATATAGATAAAAAGATATTCTATGTTCCTTCTACGCTAGATTTTTTACAAAATTTAGCTTTATTTCATCGTAGACAATTACAAATTCCTATTATAGGACTTACGGGAAGTAACGGAAAAACCACTACAAAAGAATTAATTTCCTCTGTATTGGCTAGAAAATACAAAACTCAATATACTTTTGGGAATCTGAATAATCATATAGGAGTTCCACTTACATTGCTTTCCATAACGAAAGAACACGAAATTGCTGTGATAGAAATGGGAGCAAATCATCAAAAAGAGATAGAACTTCTCTGTTCGCTAGCAGAGCCCAATATAGGCTACATTACTAATTTTGGTAAGGCTCATTTAGAGGGTTTTGGTGGTTTTGAAGGTGTAATAAAAGGAAAATCAGAACTTTATGAATATTTAAAACAGAACGACCAAACAATATTAGTAAATGAAGTTGATGAAATTCAGCGAGAAAAAACTAAAAATTATTCGAAAAAAATCACTTTTGGTGCAGATGATTCTCAGTTTTATTTTGAGAAGTTTGTAGAAAATAATCTGGTTGGAATCACTTATAAAGGTCAAAAAATTCAGTCCAACCTTACAGGAGATTATAACTTTACGAATATTTGTACAGCGGTAAGTTTAGGTTTGCATTTTGATATTGATTTTGAGGAAATTAAGTCAGCGATAGAAAATTATAAGCCTACTAATATGCGCTCACAAGTTGTAGAGAAAAATGGGAAAACATTAGTTTTAGATACTTATAATGCTAATCCCAGTAGTATGGCCTTGTCATTGAATAATTTTAGCCAATTCACTGGTTCTAAGACTATTATCATAGGAGATATGCTGGAGCTAGGTGAGGAGAGTGTTACGGAGCATCAGAAAATATGGGAACAAGCGAAATCCCTAAATTTAGATGAAATCATAACAGTGGGAAGTATTTTTAAGCAGGTGAATCCTTCTGAAAAATCATTTAAAAACACTGATGAGCTTATAGAATATTTAAAACAAAACCCGATTAAAAATAAAAATATTCTATTAAAAGGTTCCAGAGGAATCGCATTAGAAAAAGCAATAGAGTTTTTATAAAAATAAAGGTTATTCAAAAAGAATAACCTTTATTTTTTATTTTCTAAACCAATTTCATCAGTAAATCAGTTTCTGTTTTTTCTACTTTTACGATGTTGCTTTTCGTAAGATTTTTGGTTGCTTTGTCCCATTTTTTACCAGAAAGTTGGGATTTTTCTTTAACCTCAGAAAGTGGCATCGCTTCACCAGATTTCAAAATTTCCAAAATCAGTTTTTCATCATCTCCTAGTTCTATTGCTGGCATTTTCTTTTCTGGTCTCATCTGAGGGAAAAACAGCACTTCTTGGATGGAAGCATTATTGGTAAGGAACATCATCAGTCTGTCCATACCTATTCCTAAACCAGCTGTTGGAGGCATTCCATATTCCAATGCACGCAGGAAGTCTTGGTCTATGAACATTGCTTCATCATCTCCTTTTTCGGAAAGTTTCATTTGTTCTTCGAATCTTTCGCGCTGGTCTATTGGGTCATTTAGCTCGGAATAAGAATTTGCAATTTCCTTACCACAGACCATCAGCTCAAATCTCTCAGTCAAACCTTCTTTATCTCTGTGTTTTTTAGTCAAAGGCGACATTTCTATTGGATAATCTGTGATGAAAGTAGGCTGGATAAAGTTGCCCTCGCATTTTTCTCCAAATATTTCATCTATCAGTTTTCCTTTACCCATTGTCTCATCTACATTTATACCGATGGATTTCGCGAATGTTCTAAGTTCTTCTTCGCTCTTGCCAGTGATATCATACCCTGTAAATTTCTTGATGGCATCCGTCATAGAAATTCTTTCGTAAGGCGTTTTCCAGTCTATCTCGTGTTCTCCAAAAACGGCTTTGGTTGTTCCATTTACAGCTTTCGCGCAATGCTCCAAAAGTTTTTCGGTAAAATCCATCATCCAATTGTAATCCTTGTATGCCACATAGATTTCCATTGCCGTAAATTCAGGGTTGTGAGTTCTGTCCATTCCTTCATTACGGAAGTTTTTAGAAAACTCATATACGCCATCAAAACCACCGACAATCAGCCTTTTTAAATATAATTCATTGGCAATTCTAAGGTATAAAGGGATATCCAAAGCATTGTGATGAGTGATAAATGGCCGCGCGGCAGCTCCCCCAGGGATAGACTGTAAAATAGGCGTTTCTACTTCAAAATATCCAGCATCATTAAAGAACTGGCGCATCGCATTGAAAAGTTTGGTTCTCTTTACGAAAACATCTTTCACCTCTGGATTTACTACTAAATCCACATATCTCTGGCGGTAACGAAGTTCAGGATCGTTGAAAGCATCATGAACAACGCCGTTTTCATCTATTTTAGCAAAAGGAAGCGGTCGGAGAGTTTTAGTCAAAATAGTGAAATTTTTCACCATTACTGTCATTTCTCCTACTTGAGTTTTGAACAATTCTCCCTCTACACCGATGATGTCTCCGATGTCCAAAAGGTGTTTGTACACTTCATTATAAAGCTCTTTATCATCAGTAGGGCAGATTTCATCTCTGTTGAAATAAACCTGAATACGCCCAGAAGAGTCCTGTAATTCAGCAAAAGAAGCCTTTCCTTGTATTCTTCTAGAAATAAGTCTTCCAGCTATTTTTACCTTTTTTCCTTCTTCAAAACCTTCTTTTATAGACTGTGCAGAGTCCGTAATAGTATATTCGTCTGCTGGGAATGCATTGATTCCCATCTGGGTAAGTTTTTCTAACTTCTCTCGGCGTATGATTTCTTGTTCTGATAATGACATTTTCAATCTTATTTAATTAGACTGCAAAAGTAAATAAATTTTACTTAAGAATGATATTTAATCTTAGCTATAATAACAAAAAAACCTCTTCATCAAATGAAGAGGGTGCGATCCGGACGGGACTCGAACCCGCGACCTCCGCCGTGACAGGGCGGCATTCTAACCAACTGAACTACCGGATCTAAAAACAAATTTTTAAAACCTTAAAATTATGGTGCGATCCGGACGGGACTCGAACCCGCGACCTCCGCCGTGACAGGGCGGCATTCTAACCAACTGAACTACCGGATCTACTTTCTTTATTATGAACTTCTATTCTCGATTTTGTGAGTGCAAATATATACATATTTATTTTCACTAGCAAATAAATAATAAAAAAAATGCTTTCCGTTTACGAAAAGCATTCATTATCAAACAAATATTTTTTTATAAATGTGCAGAAAGTTTCTCTGCAATAACTTCTTTTGGAGAAAGTCCTACTATTTTATCAACCACTTCTCCATTTTTGAAAATAAGAAGAGTAGGGATGCTTCTGATACCGTATTCCAAAGATACTTGCTGATTGTTATCAACATCTACTTTTGCAACTACGGCCTTACCTTCAAACTCGTTATGAAGCTGCTCGATAACTGGAGAAAGCATTCTACAAGGTCCACACCAAGTAGCCCAAAAGTCTACTAATACTGGTTTATCTGATTGTAATACGGATTCTTTAAATGTTCCGTCTGTAACTGTTAGTGCCATGATAAATATATTTTATATTAAACTTGATGCAAAAATACAACAATCTTTTTATTGTAAAATCTATGCTAATTATTATTGATTTCTATTTTATTCTCTTGAACAATTTCATTTAGAGCAGATATCAGTTTATCTATATCTTCTTTGGTGGTCTTACTGCTAAACGAAACTCTAAGCGGGGTAGTAGTATCCATCTCTTCTTCTGTCTGGATGGACATCAGAACCATAGAAGGCTTGCTAGCGCCAGAGCTGCACGCGCTCCCTTGAGAAACTGCGATGCCTTTCATATCCAGCTGCAAACCTATCAAAGGATTTTTGAACGGCAGGGTAAGACTTAGCACCGTGTAAAGGCTTTTTTCTGAATTGGAAGACTGTCCGTTGAATTTAATGTTAGGGAATACTTTTTTTAATTCTGAAATAGCATAATCTTTAATCCCTTGAATATGAGTAGAATACTGCTCTAAATTCTCTATTGATAATTCTAATGCTTTCCCTAAACCGACAATTCCGACTACATTTTCTGTTCCTGCTCTCAGGCTTCTTTCTTGCGTTCCTCCCACAATAAGCCCTTTCAAACCAGAGGATTTTCTTACAAAGGCAAATCCCACGCCTTTCGGGCCATGGAATTTATGAGCACTGCACGAAGCGAAATCAATAGGAATTTTTGAAAAATCTAAATCCAAATGCCCTACCGTCTGCACAGTGTCAGAATGGAAGAGAGCATGATTTTGCTTACATATTTCAGCGACTTTTTCTATATCTAATAAATTTCCGATTTCATTATTCGCGTGCATCAGGCTCACCAAAGTCTTTTTATCAGAAGATTTTAGGATTTTTTCCAGCTCGGCTAAATCAAAATTCCCATTTTTGTCAGGGCGAAGATAGACAAGCTCCACACCTTTGTGGTTTTTCATTTCAAGGCAGGATTCTGATACGCATTTGTGCTCAAGGGCAGAAGAAATGATTCTTTCTACTCCGAGATGCTCCACGCAGGATTTGATAATCAGGTTGTTAGATTCTGTTCCACAAGAAGTGAAAATAATCTCACCTGGAGTTACTCGCAGATATTCTGCTATTTTTCTTCGGGCATTTTCTATCAAGGTTTTAGCCTCTTGCCCGATGCTGTGCGTAGAGGACGGATTTCCGTAATGATTTCTCATCACGGACAGCATTTCTTCTATAACTTGTTCATTCAGAGGAGTAGTTGCTGCATTGTCTAAATATATTTTACTCATAGATTATTATGATTTTTTTGAATTCTAGTTTTTTTGGAATTGAAAAAATGATGTAAGGTCTGGTAACTACCTGAATACTAAACTCTAAATCTGTTTCGTGTTCTTTTTCGAATTTTCCTTTTTTGATGAACAATTCCAAAATTTCTCCATTCACTCTGTAAGCGTCAAGCTTCTCTGGTGTGTGGCTTCCAGACCGAAATTCTCCCAAATTGTACTTTATTACTTTTCTGTTTTTAGGGAATTTTATTTTTTGATTGTCAGTATTTTCATCACTTATTATGAATGTTCCTTCGCCCAGCAGAGCTTTATCCAGTTCTTCTTGGTTTTTAATCAGAGAAAAACTTGGATATAATGCACCTCCATTTTGGTTGGAATAGAAAATATCTTTTTCTGTGGAAAAAGATGTTTTAGCGTCATTTTTCACTTTTTTCTGAGAAAAACAAGATGTGAAAATGCTCATAAATCCTATTAAAATAAAATGTTTCATATCAATATTTTGACAAATTTAATGAAAAAAACGATAAAAACCCTCATCCGCCCAAGAAAGCATTTCTCGGTCTCCTGATGTATCGCCAAAAGCGATGATTTTATCGAAAGTTTCTTTTTCAATAAGCTTTTTTATTCTGTTTACTTTTTCCTGTCCGTTGCAGTTTTTGGTGCTGAATTTTCCTGTAAAAATATCATTTTCAAAGTGCGCCTGTGTGGCCACCAAATCCATTTCCCATTTTTCTGCAAATGGTTTTGCCCAGATATCCAGAGATGCTGTCACCAAGAGACATTTGGTCGTAGTTCGGTCAATTTGATTGATAAAATCTATGGCATTTTCTCGGATAATGCTCGGGTAGTTTTCATTAAAAAATTGCAAAGCTTTAGATTCTATTTCCTGTCGAGTTTTTCCTTTTAGAATAGAATTGACAAAACTTTTTTTGACCTCACCAGCATTGGCTAATTTTAGTTTTAGCATGATGAAAAGCGGAATATGTTTGATGAAACTAGTATAGAATTTTTTAGGTTCATAAAATTTAAGAAAAGCGAACATAGTGTCCTTCTTTGTCAAAGTGCCATCAAAGTCAAAACAATATAATTTTTTTTGCATAATCTTACTTAAAGTAAATCATTAATACGAAAGATATAATCCAAAGTAAAACAGTTACTTGTATATATTTATCTCTATAAAAGGTTTTAGTAGGAGATTCGGTTTTATTATACACCAAAGTCTGCTGTAAATATCTTAAAAAAACAAAAATAACAAAAAATGTGGTGTAAAAAATATTTTGATTAAATCTGGACTGAACATCAGGAGAGAGGGTAAACATCACATAGCAAATGATTGCTAATGAACAGCTTACGGCCAAGACAATATCTGCAAACTGAATATTATACCCATCCAGAGCTTTTCTCGTTTTTCCGTTTATTTGTGAGTTTATAAGTTCGCCTCGTCTTTTTCCAATCGCTAAAACCAAAGCCAGTACGAATGTCAGCAAAATAGCCCACTGAGAAATCCAAATTCCTGTAATATATCCACCTGCCAAAACCCTGAAAATAAAGCCTAAGGCAATGATAGAAATATCAACTATCGCGATATGTTTCAGACTAAAAGTATAGGCAATATTCATGATAAAATAAGCACAAATAACAAGACAAAAATAGAGTAGGTCTATTGAAAAAATAAATTCAACAAAACTTGTTAAAGAAACGACTAGAAAGACTAAGCCTGCAAAAAACAATTTTGCTGCCGATTTGCTGATTTCTCCCGAAGCCAGAGGTCTTTTGCATTTTTCAGGGTGTTTTTTGTCTGCTTCTATGTCTGTATAATCATTGATTATGTAAATACAGCTTGCTGTAAAAGAGAAAATAAAAAACGCAAATAAACTCACGCTAAACAGCTCCAAATGAAGAAAAGACCCCGAAAAAAATAAGGGCAGAAAGACAAAAATATTTTTAATCCATTGTTCTATTCTAAGGAGTTTTATATATTTTTTCATAAAATATAATTAATTATAAAAGCTTCTAAAATATTAAGTTCTAAAATGGGTTTATTTCATTGATTAGTAATCTGTTACGATTTTAAGAATACGACTGATACATTACTTAATATATTCCTGTAACATCATCATATTTTTCCAATGTATTTATACTTAGTATGTTTGCGTTCGATAGATTAAATTTTTTTAATATATCTAAAGCCTTTTCGCTAATAATCAAAGTGGTATTTTTATACAAATAAAAATCTAATAACATTTCATTTATTAAACATACTTCATTTATAGGAAAAGGTAGTAAGCGAATAAAATTAGGCAATATTTTTTTATTGTATACTTCTAAAAAAAAGTTTGAAAAACTTATACCAATTTTTTGTAATTGAAATCCTTTCAAGTCACTTACTTTGATAATATCATGTAAAGATTCTGATATAATAAAACAAGGATGTGTAGTTAAGATATCATCTCCCAACCAGCTTTCAAATTCATAATCTAAAAAAGTCACTTCTTTAATTTTAGAATTTTCATACAAAATTTTAGATTTTCTCCCTATCCCTCCTGCAACTTCAGGTTCTAATATAAAATATTTCATTTTTCCTTGTTGTTTTAGGGGTAAAAAACTTTCCATACATTATCCTCATTGTTTTTCATTGCTTGGTAGATTGTTACGATTTCAACAATATGTTTGAATATTATCCATTACCATAAACTTGTTTCGTATTTTTCTTTATAAAAAGTATTGAACAAAACAAAGAACTCATCCAAAGCCTTTTCTTCCGTTTCAAATTTATAAAAAAGTATATTAGCCCATCCCATAGAATCATTAATATTGTATCTTTTTCTTAGCCATTCATAGAATTTGGTATATAGTACATCAGACTTTACATCTTCTTTCTCATCACGATGATACCACCCATTAACAAAGGCTTCAAAACAAAATATACTATGTTTCCTAATGTATAGTTCAGGAATAGGTTTAATAAGTTTTATAAGTTCTATAATAGTCATATTGAAAATATCAAGATTCAGTTTGTGTTATATTAGCATATTATATTTTTAGCAATACATTTGAAACACTACCAAGAGCCTTCCGATATACCATCAACTTTAAAATTAATATCATCAATGTTTAAGTTCTCTATCAATGGTAAGTCCAAAACTTTCTTAAAAAAGAATTCATATCCACATTCTCTTATCAATATCGGGATTCAAATTATCTCTAAAACCTAAAATATCGACTGAATAATTTCCTTTAGGAATTGTAAAATTATCATCCACACCTATCCGTTTATCTTTTGAAGGAAAATTTAAGTAATAATCAGATTTCCAATTCATTATAGCATAAATATCACTAATAATAATATTTTCACTCTCAACTCTAAAAGGAAAAGAATAAGAGGTTTTAAAAAGCTTCCATTCAGGGTTTATTTTACTTTCTTCTTCTAAATTAACAATTATTTCATAATCCCAAATTTCAATGGTATAGACAGGCAATATAACTCCTTTATTTATAGCATCATTACCTACCTCAGGGTTCTGAATAAAATAATCTAAAAGGTTCGCCTCTTTTATACCTTTTGATTGTACAAAATTATCTAAAACAAGAGGGTCAAAAACAACCATCCCTTGCATATTCAATGAAATTTTCGTTTTGTAAAACATATCTTATTGATTTAAAACCCAAAAACATATGGTAGAGTATTAGCATAAATTTTATGAATAAATAAAAGGCGCAGAACATGAGCCTGCACCTTTCGTTATATGAGAAACCTAAATAAACTAGTTTCCTTTTTTAGCATCCTCTATCATTTTTTCGTTTGCGGTGATAGCAAACTCCACTCGTCTGTTTTTAGCTCTTCCAGACTCAGTATCATTAGAAGCTATAGGCTCAGATTCTCCCATACCAATAGCTGTAAATCTACTTGATTTTAGACCTTTTGATTTAAGGTAATTTACTACCGCATCAGCTCTTCTTACAGAAAGCTTTTGGTTGTAATCATCAGCACCTTTGTCATCTGTATGTCCGTAAACATTGATGTTTGTATCAGGATTGTTTTTGAAAACCTCTGCTACTTTGTTCAAGTTGCTTTTTGCAGTAGAAGTCAGATTAGAAGAATTGAAATCAAAATTCACGCTGTTTTCATTCAAAACTACCTTGATACCTTCTCCTACACGCTCTACTTCTGCACCAGGGAGGGCTGTTTTTATTTCACGAGCCTGTTTGTCCATTTTGTTTCCGATGACACCACCAGCTACACCACCTACGATACCGCCTAAAACAGCACCCATAGTTCCTTTACCACCTTTACCGATGTTGTTACCCAAAATACCTCCGATAACGGCTCCACTGGCAGCACCTATAGCTACACCTCTTTGTGTATTATTAGAATTTTTGATGGCTTCACAACTTGTGAATAATAATGAACCAGAGAGTCCAAGTGCCACTACATATGGCTTATTAAATATCTTCATAATATAAATTATTTTACTCGTTGAAACTGATAATATACTTTAATAACTTCCCCTTCAAAAGCCACGCTCTGTGTAAGGGTAAAACTGTCTTTCTGCTGATTTTCCAGCTGAAGCACATATCCTTCTGTGATTTTTTTAGCCTTTACATTATCTTGAAGTTTTTTGAATCTAAATTCTTTGTTTTTTGTAACTTCAAATTTGATGGCTTGTGTCACCATAGGGCAGTTACCTTTTCCATTCAAACTATAACTTCCAGAATAGTTGTTAGGAATAAGTTTCCATGTTCCTCCTACAAAGCACTGAGCATCAACATTTTCGTGGAAAGGTTTTATTTTGAATTTTTTATCATAGTCTACAGAAGACACTACCCATTCGCCTTTTAGATCATAATTAGTCAAAGTGTGGCTTTGCTGTGTAGCAGACCCTTGTGATTTACAAGCTGTCAGGAACAATGCTCCCAAACCTGCTGTTAATAAGAACTTTTTCATAATTTCTAAGATTTCAATTTTTATAATAACTGCTAAGTTATACAAATTTATTTTAACAAAAAAGAAAATCTTGTTTTTTAAGAAATTTTTATATTTTATTTAGTAATTTTGTAGAGTTTTTCTTTCTTTAATTCAAAGAAAGAATTATGCTTAGATAATCAGAATTTTTTATATCATATGAAAAAAAACATTATTTTATTAGGGCTTTTAGCTGGTACAAGTTTAGCTTTTGCCCAAGCAGGAAAAGTAGGGGTAAACACGAGTAACCCAGAGGCTACTCTAGACATACAACCCAGCGCAGCGAATGCAGCAACAACTGCAACTACAAACGAGGGGGTTTTGATTCCAAGAGTAAGTAAAGCGAGACTAAATAGCATTACTACTGCTAATTTGAAAGAATCTACTTTAGTATATGTAGATAACATCTCAGGAAC
>CAUORE010000017.1:0-34997 GCA_963506915.1 uncultured Flavobacteriaceae bacterium | reverse complement strand
AATCAAGAGACGCATTAAAAAGAGGTGTAGATGCATTGGCGAATGCAGTAAAAGTGACATTGGGACCTAAAGGGCGAAATGTAGTGATTGAGAAATCTTTCGGCGCTCCGCATGTGACCAAAGATGGAGTTTCTGTAGCGAAAGAAATCGAGCTGGAAGACAAAGTAGAAAACATGGGTGCTCAGATGGTAAAAGAAGTAGCTTCTAAAACCAATGACATCGCAGGAGATGGAACAACTACGGCTACTGTTTTGGCTCAGGCTATCGTAAGAGAAGGGCTGAAAAATGTAGCAGCAGGAGCGAATCCAATGGACCTGAAAAGAGGAATCGACAAGGCTGTTTCTGCAGTGGTAGAAAACCTAAAATCTCAGTCTCAGCAAGTAGGAGATAACAATGACAAAATCAAGCAAGTAGCTTCTGTTTCTGCTAACAATGATGAAACCATCGGTGGGCTTATCGCTGATGCTTTCGCGAAAGTAGGAAAAGAAGGTGTAATCACCGTGGAAGAAGCGAAAGGAATAGACACTACGGTAGATGTGGTGGAAGGTATGCAGTTTGACAGAGGTTACCAATCGCCATATTTCGTGACTAATCCAGACAAAATGGTGGCAGAATTGGACAACCCATACATTCTTTTAGTAGAGAAAAAAATCTCTTCTATGAAGGAGTTGCTTCCAGTTTTAGAGCCTGTGGCTCAGCAGGGAAAATCTTTATTGATTATTTCCGAAGAAGTAGAAGGCGAGGCTTTGGCAACTTTGGTGGTGAACAAATTAAGAGGTTCGCTTAAAATCGCAGCTGTGAAAGCGCCTGGTTTTGGTGACAGAAGAAAAGCTATGTTAGAAGATATCGCTATCCTTACAGGTGGACAGGTGATTTCTGAAGAAAGAGGTTTCACTATGGAAAATGCTTCTATTGAGCTTCTTGGTAAGGCTGAAAAAGTAGTAATTGACAAAGATAATACGACTATCGTAAACGGAGCAGGAGATGATGCCCAAATCAAAACGAGAGTAAACCAAATCAAAGCGCAGTTAGAATCTACAACTTCTGACTATGACAAAGAAAAACTTCAAGAAAGATTGGCCAAATTGGCAGGTGGTGTAGCTGTGCTTTATGTAGGTGCTGCTTCTGAAGTGGAGATGAAAGAGAAAAAAGACCGAGTAGATGATGCCCTGCATGCGACGAGAGCCGCTGTAGAAGAAGGTATCGTAGCAGGTGGAGGAGTTGCCCTTGTAAGAGCGATAGAATCTCTGAACAATCTTCACGGCGTGAACCAAGATGAAAACACAGGTATCAAAATCGTGAAAAGAGCGATAGAAGAGCCACTAAGACAAATCGTAGCGAATGCAGGCGGCGAAGGTTCTGTAATCGTAGCGAAAGTATCAGAAGGTAAGGCAGATTTCGGGTACAATGCAAAAACTGATGAGTTTGTAAACATGCTGGAAGCAGGAATTATAGACCCTACGAAGGTAACCCGTGTAGCTCTAGAAAACGCGGCATCTGTAGCAGGTATGCTTCTTACTACCGAATGTGTCATCACAGAAATCCCAAAACCTGAACCACCAATGCCACCAATGGGAGGCGGTATGCCAGGAATGATGTAATCATATTACATAGATAAATAAAAAACCATCTAAATTCAGATGGTTTTTATTATTTTTGTTCTGTATTATATTTATATATCATGAAAAAGGATATTATTTTTGCCTTATTGGGTTTGATGTTAGTATCGTGTACGCCTTCTTTTTTTACTTCTTATTTTGCTAAAATAGAGGATTTGAGCAGGCTTGATGGCAGGTATTATGCCAAGTCTGATTTGGAGCTGGGAAAAGATACCTATCAGCGAAAAGCGCATTTGCTAAGATTGTTTAATATGGATGGAAATATACAGGCTACCTACTATGTAGATGTGAAATTTGAAGAACCAAATAAGGTGCATCTCACTTATCCTATTTTAAAGAATGACAGCCTTGTTGTTGAAAATAAGACTTTTACAGGAAAACGAAAGAAAAAAAGTTTAGAAATTACTTTTGCGAACCAAGATATTTATATTCCTTTAGTTTATTCGGACTCCAATATTGATAAGCTGAGAATAGGTTTAGACAAAAAAAATAACAGTCTTTTATTAGAAAAATACACCTATTTTGGCGGGAATATTCTTATTTTTGGGTCAAGTTTCGGAGGAAAAAGATATTTCCCTTTCTATAAATATGATGAGTATAAAGCAGCCAAATCTTTCTATAAAAATGGGAAGTTTGGGATTTCAAGAGCAAACGAAACAATAGTGGAACCGATTTATGATTATGCATATGATTTTGAAAATAATTATATCATAGCTGGTTACAAAGGAAAGGAAGAACTTCTGTATATCGATGGAAAGCAGATTATCTCTCCCAGATATGATAAAATAGCAGGTATTCTCCCTTTGTATGGCAGAGGTGGCTTATTGGGAACCTTCTTTAAGGTAATGAATAATGGCAAAATAGGTTTGGTAAATGACAGCGGTAAAGAAATTATTCCTACAAAATATGATGATATAGGATCTTATGATGGTTATTTTTCACTTGAACTAAACAATAAATATGGCTATGCCACAACCGAAGGCGTGCTGTATCCTGCAATATATGATTTGTTGTATAATAATCATGCTGATTGTAGAAACCGAGTATATCACACGGCTAAACGAGATGGAGAAGAATATATTTTGGATAATGAAGGGAATGAGTATAAACCCCAAAAAAAGTTTCCTAAGGTATGGATAAGACAAATTACACAAGTCTGCCCTGATTTAGAAACCAAAAGAAAAGTCTCTCCCGATGAGGACGAGAAATAAATTTCCCTTGCCGCTCTTATTGAGTGGCTTTTGCTTTTATTTCGGTTTAAAATAAAAAGCCTATCTTTACGGACTTTTTTTGAAAAAATCTGAAAATATGTCACAAAACAATACTTTAAAGGGAGTGCTCTTGGTGGGACTTGGGGCGACCAGCTACGGAATGCTGGCAACTTTCGTGAAACTCGCTTATTCAGAAAATTATACCACAGCGGAGGTGACTGCTTCGCAGTTTGTTTTTGGGATTTTGGGAATGTTTCTCATCGGTCTTTATTACAAATTTAAAAACAAAGAAGCCACCGAAAACCCTTCTAAATCAGATATTGCCAAACTTATGATGGCAGGGACATCTCTGGGGATGACCAGCGTTTTCTATTATCTCGCGGTGCGGTATATCAATGTTTCCATTGCCATAGTTCTGCTGATGCAGACGGTTTGGATGGGTGTGATTTTGGAGTATTTTTTGGATAAAGTAGTTCCATCCATGCAGAAAATCATTTCTGTGGCAGTGGTGCTTACAGGGACTGTCTTGGCGACCAACCTGCTTCACTCAGACCTGAATATAGACTGGCGAGGAATTGTTTGGGGGGTACTTGCGGCTTCATCTTTTACTACTACGATGTTTACTGCCAATCGTATTGCTCCTCACATTGTACCGCACAAAAGAAGTCTTTACATGCTTTTTGGCGGGGCTGTCATAGTGGCTGTTTTTGGCTTTATCACTCAGTTTGGGCCAAATAATTTCCAATGGGCAAAAGAGCTTTTTTCTGGGATAAATGAAAATAATGTTATCCAAGATTTTAATTTTGGGATTTTCACCAAATGGGGAATTGTCATTGCTGTTTTTGGGACGATTATTCCGCCGCTGCTTATGAATGCAGGTTTCCCTCATACAGGGCTGGGGCTGGGGAGTATCATCAGTTCTGTGGAGCTTCCTGTTTCGGTGATGATGGCTTTTTTCATCTTAGGCGAGACGGTTATTTTCAGCCAATGGGTAGGGATTGCCCTTATTCTGATAGCGATAGTTATTATGAATATTCAATTTAAAAAGAAATAAAATTTATATTAAAGAAAATAAATAATCAAACCAAAGCTAAAATACAATGTGTTTTTAGCTTTTTTTAACCAAAAAAATATATTTATGATTTCAAAAAAATATTTCCTCTGGCGTTGGGAGGTTTAGGAATTGGTACTACGGAATTTGTGATTATGGGACTGCTTCCAGATGTCGCAAATTCGCTGGGAGTGTCCATTCCGCAGGCAGGATATCTCATCTCTTCCTATGCGCTGGGAGTGGTGATAGGGGCGCCTATTTTGGTGGCGTTCTCATCTAAATATCCGCCAAAGAAAACCCTCATCGCACTGATGATTTTATTCACTGTGTTCAATGGACTTTCTGCCATTGCACCAGAATATTATACGCTTCTCGCTTTTAGATTTTTGTCTGGACTGCCTCATGGGGCATTCTTTGGGGTGGGGGCTGTGGTAGCGACCAGATTAGCACAAGAAGGCAAACAGGCTCAGGCGATAGCCGCAATGTTCTCAGGGCTTACGGTGGCAAATCTTGCGATGGTTCCGCTGGTGAACTACATCGGACAAATGGTCAGTTGGAGAGTGGCTTTTGGGATTGTGGCGGTTTTAGGACTGCTCACGGTTTTATTTTTAAAATTATGGCTTCCTCAAATGGGAAATCTCCGTAATGTGGGGCTTCGCCAAGAGTTAGAATTCTTCAAAACACCCAAGGCGTGGCATATCATAGGAATTGCAGCGATTGGTTTCGGAGGGCTTTTTTCTTGGTTTAGTTATATCGCTCCTTTGCTTACGAAAGTTTCTGGTTTTCCTGCAGAAAATATTTCTTATCTGATGGTTTTGGCGGGTGCTGGAATGGTGGTAGGGAACTATCTCGGCGGGAAACTCGCGGATAAAATTATTCCTGTGAAAGCGACAGCGTTGTTACTGCTTATGATGGTGGTATTGTTGTTTTTGGTGTTTATGTTTTCGGAAAACCAAACAGCTTCATTGGTATTGACTTTCATTTGTGGGGCGCTGTCTATGGCGGCAGGTTCTCCGCTTAATATCCTGATGCTTCGCGCAGCCAAAAATTCGGAAATGATGGCGGCGGCATTTATGCAGGCAGCTTTTAACATCGCAAACTCTCTGGGGGCGTTCTTGGGCGGTATTCCTCTTAGTTTGGGTTTGGCTTACAATTACCCTTCGCTTGTAGGAGTTTTACTCGCAGGATTAGGCTTCCTGCTGACTGTTTTTTATTATAAAATTTATAAAACGGAATAGAAAAAGCAAAGTCTTTTGACTTTGCTTTTTTTGTTATTTTAGTTCCATGATTTCTTCTAATAGTGGAGGAAGTTTGGTTTTAGGGTTGATATTATCATCATTCCAAAAACTCATTACACAGCTTACATTTCTATCTCGCACCTTTTCAGCAACATAATATATGGTTAGACTTTTGCCTCCAGACATTCCTGCTAATGCAGCTGTGATGCCTTTTAGTTTTAAAGTTACTTGTTTAGCCTTTGTAGGAGTTCCCTCAAAAATAACATCTACCATTTTTTCGGCTACGACTTCGCTGCCTTTTCTTTGTTTGGTTATCATTAGCTGATTGTCAATGGCGTTTTGGGCACCTTGAATATCTTTGTGAATAGACCAATTCATTTCGCCATTATATGGGCATTGAACTGTATTTAGAGCAGTCCAATAACAATTTCCACCTAATTTAATTTCTCTTCCTGCAAAATTGATAACATAGGGCGTTATTAGTGAATAGTTTTCTTTTGGAATTTTATTTTCCAAAATCATATTTACCAATTCTTCTTCCATGTTTTTATCAGTATTTCTAGCCTTTATAAACCAGATAACAGAAATGTTATTATTCTTATTTTTTACAAAATAGTAATTATTAACTTGCTGAATATCACCGATGATTTTGCTGTTTTTAGTCACGAAAAAATTATCCGTGTGGATATTGCTATTTTTGGTTTTAATGTCTTTGTTTGAGATTTTATGTTTGCTGAAAACTTTTTTTAGTCCTTCTTCATTAAAAGGATAGCTAAATTCTTCACTTGTGATGCTATAGCCATCTATGTTATACCATAATTTCCCATTGTTTTCTAATACAGAAAGTCGGTCTAATAAATTGTTATCCTGTCCAAAACAGAAAACAGGCATCAATAAAACGAATAATGCTAATTTCTTCATAATGTTATAATTAAGTTTAAACAAAAATAAGATAAATTTCATCAATTTACCTTATTCTTGTAAAGATTTTTCAAACTTACCCAAACGCCCTTTTTAGAAGGCTTTCTACTTTTGGTTCGCTGCCTCGGAAGGCTTTGTAGAGTTCCATTGGAGCTTGGGTTCCGCCTAGGGAAAGCAGGGTTTTGTATTTTCTTGCAATTTCAGAATTAAAAATCCCATTTTCCTTGAAATACTGGAACGCATCCGCATCTAGGACTTCCGCCCATTTATAGGAATAATATCCCGCCGAATATCCTCCTTGGAAAATGTGCGAAAAACTTGGAGAAATCGCAGTTTCCGAATTTACAGGGTAGAGACTGCATTTTTCGGTTTGTTTTGTTTCGAAGGTCTTGATGTCCTGAACGGCTTCGGGCTGTGTGTGGTAGGCCATATCCAAAAGACCAAATCCCAGTTGTCTCAGCGTTTGATAGCCTTCCATGAAGTTTTTAGACTCGTTGATTTTCTTGATTTTTTCATCCGAAAGCACTTCACCCGTTTGGTAATGTTTCGCGAAAGTTTTCAGAAATTCTGGCTCGTAGCAGTAGTTTTCCAAGAATTGGGAAGGAAGCTCCACGAAATCCCATTTCACCGAAGTTCCCGAAAGATTAGGATACTGGGTATCAGCCAAAATCCCGTGCAGAGCGTGCCCAAATTCGTGGAATAGTGTCGCTACCTCTTGGAAAGTCAGCAGACTTGGCGTGTCTGCGGTCGGTTTAGAGAAATTACACACTACGGAAATATGCGGTCGCGAGTCTGCGCTGTCTTTTTTCCATTGATTTTTAAAGCTGGTCATCCATGCGCCTGCTCTCTTGCCTTTTCGAGGGAAATAATCTACATAAAGCACTGCTTTTAGGTCGTTGTTCTCAAATACCTCATAAACACGCACTTCCGAGTGGTATTTCTGAATATCCGTAACTTCTTTAAAATCAAGGTTAAAGAGTTTTCCTGCCAAATCAAAAACAGCATCCTGCACCTTTTCCAATGGGAAAAATGGTTTTAGTTCCTCATCATTGAGGTCAAATTTCTGTTTTCTCAGTTTTTCTGCATAGTAGGCATGGTCATAAGCCTCCATTTTGTCTATTCCATCGGCTTTTGCTAATTCTTTTAGCTGGGCAATTTCCTTTTCTGCGTAAGGCGTAGCCGCTGTGAGAAGCTGATTTAGAAAATCAAAAACTTTCTTCGGGCTTTCTGCCATTCTCTCCTCCAAAACATATTCCGCAAAGTTTTTGTAGCCGAGAAGTTCCGCTTTTTGCTGTCTTAGATTGATGATTTCTTTGATGAGGTTCTGGTTGTCAAACTCGCCTCCGTCAAATGCTTTTTTGCCATTTGCCAAAGCCAGTTCTTGTCGCAGATTTCGGTTGTCTGCGTAGGTCATCGCTGGGATGTAGCTCGGATATTGTAGCGTAATGGCATAGCCTTCCAGCCCTCGCTCTTTGGCTTCTTCGGCGTATTGTGCTAAAATAGGCTCTGGAATTCCAGCCAAATCCTCTTTGTTGGTAATGTGTTTGAAATAAGCATTAGTCGCAGCCAGCACATTTTGCCCAAAGTTCAGCGATTTTACAGACAAATCAATATCTATTTTTTCTAATTTCTTTTTGTCTTCCTCATTTAGCAGAGCACCATTTTGGACAAATCCTTTGTAAGTTTCGTTCAGCAGGGTTTTCTGCTCTTCGTTTAGGTCAAGATTTTCCTTTTCATCAAAAACCTTTTTTATTCTTTGGAAAAGTTTTTCGTTTTGAGAAATTTTAGATGAAAATTCCGTCAAAATAGGCGAAACTTCCTGAGCGATTTTCTGAATTTCATCATTGGTTTCAGCAGAATTTAGATTGAAAAAAATACTGGAAACTCTGTCCAGCTGTTCACCAGAATACGCCAGTGCCTCTATGGTGTTTTCAAAAGTGGCTTCGGCAGGGTTGTTTGTTATTGCATCAATTTCTTTTTCTGATTGAATGATAAGTTCCTGAAAAGCAGGTAAATAGTTTTCTTCTCTAATCTCCTGAAAAGGAGCTGTTTCGTATTTTGTATTGAATTTTTGGGTAAGGATATTCATTATTTTGATTTTAAAATTTTACAAATTTAATGATTTCAGTGATTTGGTATTCGTTAAAAAACTAATTTTGTATTATTAAAAATAAAACAAAATGAAAAGAGATAAAAATATAGTTCCACTTTCCCAAGACCACCATTTTGGACTGCTTAGTGGCTGGAAAATAAAGCAGGGAATTAAGAAAAATATTTCCTATGAACGCATTAAAAACTACATAAACTATCACTGGGACAACAGCCAGAGCTTCCATTTTGATGAAGAGGAGAAAATCTTGTTTCCTTATTCTGATGATGAACTGACACAGAGAGCCCTTGATGAGCATAAAGAAATAAGAGAACTGCTGAAAACCCTAAACGAAGTAGAGGATTTTGAACTACTTACGCTCTATGCAGACAAAGTTACAGAGCATATTCGTTTTGAGGAGCGGGTGCTTTTCCCTCATTTGGAAAATATTCTTACAGAAGAACAGCTTGCCGAAGTAGGAAAAAAATTAAATGAAATCCATCATCATGCTGAAGATGAATATCACGATGAATTTTGGAAATAACTAATATTATTCCTGCAAAGCCTTGATTTCATCTCTCAGCCTTGCTGCCGTGATGAAGTCAAGATTTTTCGCCGCGGCTTCCATTTCTTTCTGCTTTTCGGCGATTATTTTTTCTATTTCCTCCGTGCTGTGCTTTTGTTTCTGTTCGGTAGCTTGTTTCAAAATTTCTTTTTGAGTGTATTTGGCATCAGGGAAATCTTTACTCCTACCGACCAATGTTTCGGAAATCTTCTTATTAAGGGCTTTTGGAACGATTCCGTGCTGTTCATTGTATTGGATTTGTTTTTCGCGGCGGTAGTTGGTTTCATCTATGGTCGCCTGCATGGATTTGGTGATTTTGTCGGCATACATTATGGCTTTACCATTGATATTTCTCGCTGCTCGCCCGACAGTCTGAATCATGGAACGGCGAGAGCGGAGCATTCCTTCTTTGTCAGCATCCAAAATAGCAACCAGCGAAACCTCTGGTAAATCAAGCCCTTCCCTGAGGAGATTGACACCGACTAAAACATCAAACAAGCCCACGCGCAAGTCCTGCATAATCTGGATACGCTCCAAAGTCTCCACATCCGAATGGATATAACGAGTTCTAACGCCGAATTTTGTGAAATATTTGGTGAGTTCCTCCGCCATTTTTTTAGTTAAAGTCGTTACCAAAACCCGCTCATCTTCTTCGGCTCTTTTTTGGATTTCTTCCATTAGGTCATCTATCTGGTTTTCAGTCGGTCGCACTTCTATTATTGGGTCAAGAAGTCCTGTCGGACGGATAATTTGCTCGATGTATTCTCCGCCTGTTTTTTCCAGCTCATAGTCGGCAGGTGTAGCAGAAACATAAATCACCTGATTTTGCATTTCTTCAAACTCCTCAAATTTCAATGGTCGGTTGTCCATCGCTGCTGGAAGCCGAAAACCATATTCCACCAAAGCTTCTTTTCTGCTTCGGTCTCCGCCATACATGGCGTGAATCTGCGGAATGGTAACATGGCTTTCATCGATGACCATCAGAAAATCCTTTGGGAAATAGTCCAAAAGGCAGAAAGGGCGTGTTCCTGGCGCTCTTCCATCGATATACCGAGAATAATTTTCAATCCCAGAGCAGTAGCCGAGTTCTTTTATCATTTCTAAATCCAGTTCGGTTCGCTCTTGTAATCGTTTGGCTTCTAATGGTTTGTCTATTTCTTTGAAGAAATCAACCTGCTTTACCAAATCGTCTTGAATATTCCGAATAGCAGAGTTGAGCGTTTCTTTGGAAGTCGCAAAAAGATTGGCAGGATATATATTGATTTTATCAAAATTAGAAATAATATTCCCTGAAACAGGGTCAAAACTTTGTATTTTTTCTATTTCATCACCGAAAAATTGTATTCGCACTGCACTATCAGCATAGGCAGGGAAAACATCCACCACATCGCCTTTTACACGAAATGTCCCACGCGAAAACTCGTTCAGCGTTCTGGAATAGAGCGCATTTACTAATTTGTGAAGTAGCTGTGTTCGGGAAATTTTGGAATTAAGTTCCAGTTCTATCAAAGATTTATTGAATTCCGTAGGGTTTCCAATCCCATAAATACACGAAACAGAGGCTACTATCAGCACATCTCGCCTGCCAGAAAGCAGACTTGCCGTAGCAGAAAGTCTGAGTTTTTCCACTTCCTCATTGATACTCAAATCCTTTTCTATGTAAGTTCCTGTGCTGGCAATATACGCCTCGGGCTGGTAGTAGTCATAATAACTGACAAAATACTCCACAGCGTTCTCAGGAAAAAACTCTTTGAACTCCATAAAAAGCTGCGCAGCAAGAGTTTTATTATGAGCCAAAACCAGAGTAGGTCTTTGGATTTCATTGACCACATTAGCGATGGTAAAGGTCTTTCCAGAGCCTGTCACTCCGAGCAGAGTCTGGTATTTTTCGCTGTTTTCTAGACCATGGACAAGTTTTTTGATGGCCTGTGGCTGGTCGCCTGTGGGCTGGTATTCTGATTGGAGTTTGAAATTCATTAAAACTTAATTTTTACAAAAATACTTATTTTTTGATTTTTGAAAGAGTAGAGAGTTAATAATATATTAAAAAATAATGAAAGTCTTTTTTGTTACGAAAAAAATATTATATTTGCATATATTATTAATTATTTAAAATTTAGAACACAATGAAAAAGACGGTTTTAGTTTTAGGTTGCTTATTAGCAATAGGATTTTCATCAGTATCTTGTAATAGAGATGATGGTTTACCAGAATCAACAGTAAATATTAGATCTATTCTTCCTAATAGAGCAGATCACTTGATCGCATCAATGTTAGGAGAGCCTATTTATGATGCGGGTTCTGGATATACTACTAAAAATACGCCGAATCCTTTTGGGACAGAAGTTTATACAGGAGTGACTGTTTCATCTGTAGTAAAGTTAGATGCAGCAGATCCTGCTAATGGAGCTATTTATCGTGTAGTTTTATCAAATGGAATTGAGCTTGGATTCAAACAAGATGGTGATTGGGCATATGTAGACGGAAAGGGTGTTTTATTGAAAACATCAGTTTGGAGTTACTTACCACCAGCTGTTGATGCTGCTATTAGAGCTTCTGCAAACTCAATTACTACTATTGCTAAGATAGAAGTATCAGCTGCTACTCCTCATGTTTATACAGTAACATTCCAAAGTGGAGCTGTTGCTAAGTATAATGCAGATGGTACAGTTGCACCATAATTTTCAATAAAAAGAAAATAATTATAAAAAATTGCTTAGAGTTTATCTAAGCAATTTTTTTATTTTAGCACAAAATAAAAATCCCCATAAGAAACAGGGATTTTCATTTTAATATTTAGTTAGTATTTTTTCTCAACTAAAACTCTCCATCCGAAAGGGTCTTCAGCTAGGTTAGTTTGTATGTTGATGAGGTCTCTTTTTAGTGTAAGGGCAAAACTTTCTTCCTCGCTTAGTTTAGGCAATTCAAGTCTTTCGTCATTGTAGCCAATTGCTTCGAAAGAGCTGGTAACCACAGCAGTTCCCACTCCCCATACTTCTTTAAGGGTTCCATTTCTATGGGCGTTTATTACATCTTCTACGGCGATGTCGCCTACTACTACATTGATACCTCTTCTTTGTGCCAGCTGGATGATGCTGTCTCTGGTAACTCCATCTAGGATTCTATCAGATGTTTTAGGCGTATAGATAGTATCGCCTATTCTTACCATTACATTCATCGTTCCACTTTCCTCAAAGTATTTATGAGTAGCATCATCTGTCCATATAATCTGCTGATATCCTTCCTCGTTTGCTAATTGTGTAGGGTAGAATGCTCCAGCGTAGTTACCCGCAGCTTTAGCGAATCCAACTCCACCATTCGCCGCTCTAGAGTAGTAGTCAGAGATTTTTGCAGAAACAGGAGCTGTGTAGTAGCTTTTAGCAACGGTAGCCAAGGTAGCAAACATATATTTGTTAGCCGGTCTAGCCATAAGCGCTTCTTCAGTAGCAAAGATTACAGGTCTAAGATACAGTGAGAACCCTTCTCCGAAAGGCACCCAGTTTCTCTCTACATCTACTAGGGCTTTTAGTCCTTCCATGAAAACTTCTTCTGGAATGGCAGGCATAGCGAGTCGCTTGGTAGATTTGTTAATTCTTGCGAAGTTCTTCTCTGGACGGAATAAGAAAACATTGTCATCTTTATCCTTGTAGGCTTTCATTCCTTCGAAACAAGCCTGACCATAGTGCACCCCCATCATAGCAGGAGAAAACTCCATTTTCCCATAAGGTATAAGTCTAGGCTCGCCCCATTTTCCGTTTTCGTATTCACAAACTATCATGTGGTCTGTAAAACCACTTCCGAAAGTTACATTGTCCTTGTCAATAGTCTCTAAACGAGATTTTTCTACCTTTTGAATAATCATAGTAATAAAACTTTAATTGATGAACTACAAAGGTAATCATTTATTTTAAAATAAGTTTTACTTTTGCCTTATGAAAAGAATCGTGAAAACCACAGGAGACAACAGCAGAACACTTTATATAGAAGAACTGGATGAGTGCTATCACTCACATCATGGAGCATTGCAGGAGGCGGAGCATGTTTTCATAAAAAACGGATTAGAAAAACTGGATAAAAAAGAAATCAATATCTTGGAAATGGGCTTTGGGACAGGGCTGAATGTCTTGGTAACATTGCAGAAATTCCTTCAATCAACGGATTTGAGAATCAACTATTATTCGCTGGAAAAATATCCCATTAGTCAGGAAGAAGCCCAAAATTTGGATTATGGAAAATTATTTGAAAATCCAGTGATAAAGGAAGCTTATACAGAAATTCATAGTTGTGAATGGGAAATGCTGGTTCAGATTCAGCCCAATTTCTTTTTGAAAAAGATAAAAAATGACTTTTTTGAATTGGAAAAAATAGAACTTCTAGAGATAGATTTGGTGTATTATGATTGTTTCGGAGCGAGGGTTCAGCCAGATTTATGGGAAAAGCCTTTGTTTGAATTAGTCAAAACTAAAATGAAAAAAGGAGGACTTTTGACAACATATTCTTCCAAAGGAAGTGTCAGAAGGGTTTTGCAAGAGTTAGGGTTTGATGTTCAGAAGCTGGACGGCCCCAAAGGAAAGCGTGAAATGCTCAATGCTATTTTATTATAAAACAAAAAACCCTTAGATTTTTCTAAGGGTTTGTTTATTATTTTAAATTTTTAGAAAGTAACTCTCATACCAAGTCCGAATCTTGCTGCATCAAAATCAGAGTTTCCTGTGTAGAACCAAATTCTAGGTCTCCAGTCGAAAAATATCCCTAGTGGAGCTCCTGGAATCTTGAAATCTATACCAGCAACAGGCGCAAGAGAGAATATAGTGTTCCCCCCTCCTTTAGGGAAAGAAATACCAGGGCCCATACCAATATACCAAGCTAATCCTCTTGCAGAACCTCCAAATTGTTGTTCATAATGATACATAAAGCTAAGGTGAGTAGCTCCTCTTCCAAATAATACTGCAAATTCTCCTGCATGATTTGAAGCAAAGAAATGCTTAACATGAGGACCAACTACAGTTCCATCTCCTACATCAGCAAGAATACCAATTCCTGTGTTATAGGTTGAACCTCTCTGTGCATTCATTTTTGATAATCCAAAAGAAAGCACCATCAAAACGCTTAATAATTTTACTACCTTTTTCATAATTAGAAATTTAATTTTTCAAACTTACTAATAATTAACGAGAAAAGACAAAGTTTATTTCATTTTTGTAAAAAATCCCTAATTTTGGGGAGATTTTTAGTATATAAATTATAACTACTATGGCAGAAAATTTATTTATCCCAGAAAACGGAACAAAAATAGAAAAATACGAAGCGCTATTGCCTCAGCTGGAAGCCCTTATAGAAGGAGAAACCGATTTAACGGCTAATTTGGCCAATGTTTCTTCGGCGCTGCATCAGGTTTTTTCTTGGTGGTGGGTAGGATTTTATTGGGTAAAAAATGAAGAACTGGTTTTGGCTCCATTTCAAGGACCGATAGCTTGTACTAGGATAAAGTTTGGCAAGGGTGTTTGTGGAACAGCTTGGAAAGAGGAAAAATCCCAGCTGGTTCCTGATGTGGAAAAATTCCCTGGTCATATCGCTTGTAGCTCTGCTACCAAATCAGAAATCGTAGTTCCTATTTTTGATAAGAATAAGAAAGTCGTAGGCGTTCTCGATGTGGATAGTGAGCAGTATGGAACACTAGACGAAACGGATGTGTTTTATTTAGAAAAAGTAGCAGAGATAGTTTCTGCGAAAATTTAAACGCAGATTTAGATTTTATTCTTTTCCTTTAATAGAGAATTTTTCGTAGCCGGCGTAGGGTTTTAGGTAGCCCTGCTGCCAGTTGGATATCAGTAGGCTTTCCAGATATTCATCATCTCTGTATTTGTGTGGGTTGTATTCCTTTTTAAGGTCTATATCAGCCACATTTCCTTTTACATTCCATAGAAAAGCATTAAAACCGCCTTTGAGTTCTTTTATCAGTTCATAAACCGTTTTTCCTGTGGAGCGGTTCATGAGTTTCGCGAAAATCTGCCCTTCGGAGGTGGTCAAATCCCTTAGTTTGGTTTCGTATTGCGAAGCCAATTCTTTTTGTTTTTCTCTTATGTGTTTTCTTTTTTCTCCTCCTTTCATATTTTGTATATCAGCCTGTAAACTGCGGTATTGTTCTAATGCAGTGAGGAATAGAGGATACACACGACTCAGTTTTTTATTGAGAAAAAAGTAATAATTTCGGTCAAGCTGGTTGTTAAATTTTGGTTTTGAGCTAAGGTATAGTTCATCCATAATGACTATTCGCTCTCCATCGATTTCATAAACTTTGGCTTTTAGAACATTGTCATAATAATATTCTTTTCCGTGTTCATCTATTAGCATTTCTGTATTGGGTTTCTCCTGAGCATTTAGAATAAGCCCGAAACAAATAAGAAATAAATAGTGTAGTTTATAAAAAATCATTACTTTTACATCAATTTTTAATTTATTCAACAATACAAAAATCATTCCTTTTATGGCTAAATTTAAAAAAGAATCGTTAGAATTTTTAGAAAAATATTTAAATACTGCTTCTCCCACAGGGTTTGAACAAAACGGGCAGCAGCTTTGGTGTGACTATATCAGTCCTTTTGTGGATAAAGTGGAGGTGGATTATTACGGAACGGCATACGGAATTATCAATCCTAAAGCTGAGTTCAAAGTAGTGATAGAAGCCCACGCCGACGAAATCTCTTGGTATGTGAACTATATCACGGATGATGGATTGATTTATGTTATTAGAAATGGTGGTTCAGACCAAGTCATCGCTCCATCTAAAGTGGTTAATATTCATGGTAAAAAAGGCGTAGTGAAGGGAGTTTTTGGCTGGCCTGCTATTCATACGAGAGCCAATCAGAACGAACCAACACCGAAATTGGACAATATTTTCATAGACTGCGGTGCGACTACTAAGGAGGAAGTGGAAGATCTAGGCATCCATGTAGGCTGTATGATTACTTACCCAGATGACTTTTTTGAGCTGAATGACAGATATTTTGTTTGTAGAGCATTGGACAATAGAATGGGGGGGTTCATGATTGCTGAGGTGGCTCGTATGCTGAAAGAAAACAAGAAAAAACTGCCGTTTGGGTTGTATATTACTAATTCTGTTCAGGAGGAAATCGGGCTTCGTGGAGCAGAAATGATAGCAGAACGAATAAAACCGAATATCGCGATAGTTACGGATGTTACCCACGATACTACCACTCCAATGATTGAGAAAAAGAAAGAGGGCGATCAAAAATGTGGAGCAGGGCCTGTAATCGCCTATGCACCAGCGGTTCATCATAAAGTAAGAGATTTGATAATAGAAACCGCTGAGAGAAATAACATTCCATTCCAAAGAGCAGCGTGCAGCAGGGCTACGGGAACAGATACAGATGCCTTTGCTTATTCTAATGGAGGAATTCCATCGGCACTGATTTCCCTGCCACTTAGATACATGCACACCACGGTAGAAATGGTAGATAAGAAAGATGTAAGTGATATTATAAAACTGATTTACAACACATTACTACAAATTAAACCTAAAATAGAACTAAAATATTTTTAGTAAAAATTAGAAAATTATGAAAATCAATCTTCCAGATAAACTGTATTATTCGATAGGAGAGGTGGCGTTGGCTTTCGGGGTCAATGCATCACTGCTTCGCTATTGGGAGAAAGAATTTCCCATTCTCAATCCTAAAAAAAACAAGAAAGGAACCCGCTATTTCACGCCGGAAGACATTAAAAACTTGAAGATTATTTATCATTTGGTCAAGGAAAAAGGCTACACGCTGGATGGAGCCCGTATTGCGCTGGTAACCAATGATAAAATAGAAGAAAATGTAAATATCATAGAGCGACTTGAATTTGTTAAAAGTGAACTAAATAAGCTAAAAAATTCACTAATTGACAAAGAACAGGCATAAATATATTGTTTAATTCTAAAAAATAGTTTTATATTTGCTGTTTTAATCAAAAAATATAAATAAATCATTATGGAAGTAGTTCAACAGAAGAAGGGACATCCTAAAGGACTTTACCTCTTGTTTTTTACTGAGATGTGGGAGCGTTTCAGTTATTACGGAATGCGTGGGATATTAACACTTTTCCTCACAAAAACTCTTGTGGAGGGAGGTTTAGGAATTCCAGAAAATTCTACGATGCTTATATATGGACTTTTTACAGGTTTTGTATATTTTACTCCGCTTATTGGTGGCTGGTTGGCAGATACTTACATCGGACAAAGGAAAGCAATTATGATTGGAGCTTTAACGATGATGCTGGGACAGTTTGCTCTTTTTGGAATAAAAGAATTCAGTTTTTTACAAAGTTCAGCTCCTATTAATTGGACTATATTTAACTATACAATATTAGAAGCGGATGCTCCTATTGGTTTATGGTTAGGACTTTTACTTCTTATTATTGGTAATGGTTTTTTCAAACCAAATATTTCAACTCTTGTGAGTGGACTTTATGAAGAAGGGGATAAACGAAGAGATTCTGCATTTTCCATTTTCTATATGGGGATTAATCTGGGAGCTTTCTTTGCACCTCTTGTAATTGGCTTGCTTACAAAAGACATTTTCGCAGTAAAAGAAGGAGGGAAAGTTATATCTTATGGCTATCAGTATGGATTTTTAGCTTCCGCTATAGGAATGTTTATTGGACAGATTGCATTTAGTTTCTTTGCTTCTAAATATCTTGGTAATCTTGGATTAACTCCAATAGCAAAAAAATCTGAAAATACAGAAAAAGAGGACAATAAAAAACCATTAACCAAAGTTGAAAAGCAGAGAATAGCCGTTATATTTATATTTTTCATTTTTGCTATATTCTTCTGGGCTGGATTTGAGCAGGCAGGTTCTTCACTTACTTTATACACAGATAAATACATTGATAGAACAGTATTTGGGTATGAAATTCCTACGGAATGGTTTCAATCTGTAAATCCTTTATTTATAGTGCTTTTAGCTCCTTTATTTGCAATGTTTTGGGGATCAAGATTGGGACAAAAACTTACTTCTCCTCTTAAAATGGGATTAGGCATGATTATTTTGGGTATAGGATTTTGGTTTATGATTGGTGCCGTTGCAGAGAGAGGAGGAGATGGTATAACTGATACTAATATAAAAGCTGGTCTTTGGTGGCTTGTAATGACTTATTTAATTCATACCATTGGAGAATTATGCTTATCACCAGTGGGACTTTCTGTAGTGACTAAACTTTCTCCACCAAAATTAGCTTCTTTATTGATGGGAGTTTGGCTGCTTTCATCATTTGTGGCAAATATTGTAGGAGGTGTTGTAGCTTCAAAAGTTGAAGCAATGGGAGCAGGAAGTGTATTTACCTATATATCAATATTTGTAATAATATGTGGAATACTTTTGATAGCGCTAAACAAGGTGCTGTTGAAACTGATGCACGGAGTGAAATAAATGAAATATGTTAAATAAAGTATAAAAGACCGTTAAATTTCGGTCTTTTATTTTTTCAAAGAAAAAAGTTTTTATATTTGTTGCTTGTAAATTTTAGTATTCGAATGAAAAAAATAGCAATTGTATTTTCTGTGTTTTCATCAATGTTTATGATGGCACAGGTGAACTGGATGACCATGGATCAGGCGCTGGAAGCACAGAAAAAAACGCCAAAAAAGATAATGATTAAGTTCTACACAGACTGGTGTTCTATGTGCAAAATGATGGATAAAAATACTTTTTCCAATCCTGTGATTACAGAATATATCAATGATAATTACTACGCAGTGAAATTCAATTCCGAAGGGAATGAAGATGTAACTTTCCAAGGAAAAAAATTCAATAATCCAGAATTTAACCCAAAAAGAAAACCTACTTATGGAGGCGGGCCTCAGCACCAGTTTGTAACTTATTTCGGTGTGAAAGGATATCCTACCACAGTTTTCCTTGATGAAGACCAAAAGCTTTTGACAGGGCTTGTGGGTTATTTCAATCCGAGAGACATGGAAGCGTATTTGGCTCTTTTCGCGACCAATGAATTTAAAAAAATAAAAACTCAGCAGGAGTGGCAGTCTTACAGAGAGAAATTTAAACATAAAATTAAAAGCTAATCTTATGAAAAGACTAATTTTATTGATGGGAATTTTTGGGATGAGCCTTCTTCACGCTCAGAGTAATATTCCTGAAGCTCAGAAAGGAGTAGAGTACGGAGCAGGTGTTCCTGAAAATATTGCCTATAATGTACAGTCTATAGACCAAGTGATAAAGTCTCTAAAGAAGAAAAACGAGATAGACAGAGTGACCATCAAGGGAAAAGTAACGGCAGTTTGTCCTAAAAAAGGATGCTGGGTTACATTAGAAAACACTCAGAATGTAGAGGTTTTCGTGAAGATGAAAGATTACGCTTTTTTCCTTCCGCAGAATATTGCTGGTAAAACTATCCTGCTGGACGCGAAAGTGACTAAACAAGAAACTTCTGTGAAAGAACTTCGCCATTATGCCGAGGACGCAGGAAAATCAAAAGAAGAAATAGCAAAAATTACAAAACCAAAAGTAGAAATACGAGTTTTAGCAAACGGAATCAAAGTCATAGATTGATAATTTTTTAAGTTAAACAGAAAAAGCACTCCAAAAAGGAGTGCTTTTTTATTAAATATCTTTGGGTTTCTTCTTCACGAATAATGTGAGTAAAAATCCTAAACATAGCAGAACCAGCCCGATAATGTAGGAATAAACTCCTGCCTGTTCTTGGAAATAATCTTTCATATAAGCTGTAATCTGCGGGCCTATCAGTCCGCCTATTCCCCAGCCCACCATCATAATTCCGTAGAGAGAGGCCATCAGGTTAGGGTTGTATTGTTCCTTTACCAAAGAAGGCATTACCCCAAGGCTTCCGCCATAGCACAATAAAACCAAGCAAACGCCCAAGAAAAACACGATAGGATTTTGAGTAAAAATGAGGACAATGAAAATGCAAATTTCTATCAAAAAAATCATTCTAAAAGTCTGGATTCTTCCTGCTTTATCAGAAACGCCTCCCCACATAAATCTTCCAAAACCATTGCATAGGGAGCTTATCCCTATCAGTGTAGCGCCGTGCTGCTCCAGCTCTGTGGCATCTGTCATTCCCTCAGCTCTTAGGTAATCCTGCAATAAAGGCGACTGGAACGCGATGAAAATCATCCCAGCAATCACACTAAACATGAAAAACAACCAAGATGCAATGTATTCGCGCTGGATAATGGTTTTATAAATTGCTGAAAATGAGATTTCTGCTGTGCTTTGCGAAGTGGTATTTTTTATACTTAATTGATAAGTAAATATTGGCAAAACAATCAGCAGCATACAGCCAATCGCAAGGAAAGTAACAGCCAGATTTTCCTCAAATAAATTCAAGAAAAATGGTGCTAATATTTTAGACATGATTAAAGCGCCCAGCCCAAACCCTGTGACCACCAGCCCAGTAGCGAGACCTTGTTTATCTGGAAACCAGCTCGATACGGCCACCACAGGCGTCACATATGCCATTCCCAAACCTATCCCGCCGATAAAACCGAAACCGATGTATAGTAAAGGTAAAATCTCTAATTTTAGAGCAAAATAAGAAACAATATATCCCAGCCCATAGAGCACGGCTCCCATAGTAGCGAGGTTTTTTAGTTTGAACTGATGTAGTTTCGCTCCACACCATGCCGATGTCACTCCCATCATCAGGTTAGAAATACTGAAAGCCCACGCCGTTTCTCCCTGTGTCCAGCCATAGGCCTGGCTGACAGGCTTTTGAAAGAAACTCCATGCATAGACCGTTCCCAAAAATAAATGGGTAAGAATAGCTGCAATAGCTATGAACCAACGATTTTTATTCTCCATATAAAATAATTAGGGTACAAAAATATATAAATAATTTGAAACGAAAAAAATGTAATTCTTTCAGGGTTTTGAAATAAAAATTGCCTTCTATTATTGAAGGCAATTTGCAATTTTAAATTTATAAATGAAAAAACTAAACTTTTATTCTGCTATCATTTCAAAGTCTCCTTTTATTTGGACTTTGTCGCTGATCATCGCTTCTGGATATCCTCCACCGACACCGAAATCAGAACGCTTGATAACTCCTACAACTTGGTATCCGTAAGTTTTTTTCTTACTCATAGGATTTACCACCATTCCTTTGTACAGCATATTTACGGTAACAGGCTTAGTTACACCATGAAGCGTAAGATTTCCTTTTACTTCATAGAGCAGAATTTTCATACTGCTATTGATTTTCGTGGGTTTGATGCTGGTGCTTTGGAAAACCATTTCTGGGAATTTTTTCACATCGAAGAAATCTTCATTTCTAAGGTGGTTGTCCCTTGCCTCTATGTGCGTGTTGATAGAATTCACATCCACTACGAAACTGATTTTAGAGTTTGTGAAATTCTTTTCATCAACATTCATATTTAGAGTTGCTTTCTCAAAATTCCCTGTAATTTCGCTAATTCCCAAGTGCGTTACCGAAAACTGAATTCTACTGTGCGCAGGGTCTGATTTTAAAGTATTTTGGGCAAATGAATTTACAGCCATTAGACCCATAAATAATAATGATGCTATCTTTTTCATATTCGTTAATTTTATTATGCAAAGATATGGTTAATAACTATTCAAAAAATTGATTTATGATAAGATTTTCAAAATATTTATGCCTAAAATTAGCCAATCTCTATTCCGTTTTCTACCTTTTCATCAGGTGTCACGAAAGATAGTTTGCCGTCTGGTTTGGTGGTAAGCAGAAGCATTCCTTGGGATTCTATTCCTCGGATTTTTCTTGGAGCGAGGTTTAGAAGAATCATTACTTGTTTCCCGATGATTTCCTCAGGGCTGAAACTTTCTGCAATTCCCGAAACTACGGTGCGAACATCTACACCAGTATCTACTTTTAGTTTTAGTAATTTATCAGCTTTTTCTACCTTTTCAGCTTCTAAAATCGTAGCGGTTCTAAGGTCTATTTTTGTAAAGTCATCAAATGAAATTTGTTCTTTCATAGGGTTTGCGTTAGGATTGGTTTTTTGATTGTTTATTTTTGTGTTTTCCAACTTTTTGATTTGAGCCTCTATCACATCATCTTCTATTTTAGAGAAAAGTAGTGGCATTTCATTGATTTGGTGCCCCGTCGGGATAGGCGGCGTGTTTAGGACTTCATACCAGTTTTTGTCTCCCAGATTTAGTCCAGATTTCATTTTTTGGGAAGTGAAAGGCAGGAACGGCTCACACAAATACGCCAGCGCTCCAGCGACTTGTAATGCGCAGAACATCTGTGTTTTCACGCGTTCAGGATTGTCCTTTATCGCTTTCCAAGGTTCTTCATCTGCAAGGTATTTATTCCCTAATCTTGCTAAATTCATCATTTCAGTAAGGGCATCACGGAAGCGGAATTCATCTAGGTTATTACCAATTTTATCTGGAATTTGCTGCATTTCGTGGTAAAGGTCTTTATCTACTTGCTCAAATTCATTAGGCTGAGGAACAATTCCGTTGTAATATTTTTGGGTAAGAACCGTCACACGATTGATGAAATTCCCAAAAATCCCTACCAATTCCGAGTTGTTTTTGGTTTGAAAATCTTTCCAAGTAAAATTATTATCCTTTGTCTCTGGCGCTGAAGAAAGCAGTGCGTAGCGCAGTGCATCCTGCTGGTCAGGGAAATCCTCTACATATTCGTGAGCCCATACAGCCCAGTTTCTCGAAGTAGAAATTTTATCATTTTCAAGGTTAAGGAATTCAAACGCAGGGACATTTTTCGGCATGATGTAGTCTCCGTGAGCTTTCATCATCGATGGGAAAATGATGCAGTGGAAGACAATATTATCTTTTCCTATGAAATGAATAAGGTCTGTTTCTTCATTTTGCCAAAAATCTTTCCAGTTTTTGCCGTTTTTCTCTGCCCACTCCTGCGTGAAAGAAATATAGCCGATAGGCGCATCAAACCAAACATAAAGCACCTTGCCCTCAGCGTTTGGAAGCGGAACAGGAACGCCCCAGTTTAGGTCACGAGTCATGGCTCTTGGTTTTAGTCCGTCATTGAGCCAAGATTTTACTTGTCCGTATACATTAGGTTTCCAGTCGTCCTGATGTCCTTTGATAATCCATTCGTTCAGGAAATTTTCATACTCATTTAGAGGAAGATACCAGTTTTTGGTTCCCTTTAAAATAGGCGTGTTACCGCTGAGCATGGATTTTGGGTTGATAAGTTCCGTAGGCGAAAGGGTAGAACCGCATTTTTCGCACTGGTCGCCATAGGCATTTTCATTGCTGCATTTTGGGCATGTTCCTACGATGTATCTGTCGGCAAGGAATTCTCCTGCCTGTTCATCAAAAAATTGTTCAGAAATTTCTTCTTCGAATTTACCTTTGTTATAGAGGTTTAGGAAGAACTCTTGGCTTACTTCATAGTGTTTTTTGGAGGTCGTTCTGGAATATTCATCAAAGGAAATCCCTAAATCCGCAAAAGATTTTTTGATGATTTCATGATATTTGTCCACCACATCCTGCGGAGTGATGCCTTCTTTTTTTGCCCTAATGGTGATGGGAATCCCGTGTTCATCAGAACCACAGATAAAGGCAACTTCCTGTCCCGTATTTCTCTGAAATCTTGCATAAACATCAGCAGGGATATATACACCTGCCAAATGCCCAATATGCACAGGTCCATTGGCATAAGGCAGGGCAGCGGTAATCATTTTTCTCTTTGACATATAATTCCTTATTTTTTGCAAATATAAGGATTATTGACCTATTTTTTGGTAGTTTTTATTTATGAGAAATAACAGTTTTTGTACATAAAAGATGAAAAATAAAGGTTTTTGAGTTATTCGAAATGTAAAATAGTGCGGCTAAGTCTTGGTTATTTTTCAAAAAAAATTACCTTTGTACCCGTAAAAATCAAATAATTATATGAAAAGAGCAATTGTGTATTTGGGAATGATTTTGATGAGTCAAAATCTATTTTCTCAGGAAGGAGAAGAAAAGGAGGAACAACTACAAATGGAAGAACCTAAACAAGAGGTTTCTAATAAATTATCAAACTTCACTATTTCTGGATATACGGAGGTTTTCTACTCGTATGATTTTAATCAAAGAGCAGACCACATCAGACAGCCGTTTTTTTATACATTTAACCGACACAACGAGGTGAATGTAAACATCGCAAGGCTGAAAGCAGAATATGCAACAGACAATATGCGTGCTAATATAGCCCTGATGGCGGGAACTTACCCAGAAGATAACTTGTCAGCAGAGCAAGGAATGCTGAAACTGGTTCAGGAAGCGAACATCGGGTTTAGAATTTCTAAAACTAAAAATCTCTGGATAGATGCTGGGGTGATGCCATCTTACATCGGTTCAGAAGGAGAAATCAGCAAAGATAATCTTGCTTTGACTAGGACTATAGCTGTGGCGCAAGAGCCTTTCTTCATGACAGGGGCACAGATTACCTACATTACAGATAATAATAAATGGACTTTCATGGGAGGAGTCTATAACGGATGGCAAAAAATAAGAAGAGCAGTTTATGACCAAGATGATCAAAAAAAATTAATATCATCTTCAGCAACAAAATTGCCAGCATTTGGGGCAAGAGTGGCATACCAACCGAATGAAAATTGGTTATTTAATTCTTCTGCTTATATAGGAAAAGACCCAGCTACGGAAACTAAAATGAGATATTTCAATAATTTCTACACTAACTACAAGGCGAGTGATAAATTAGAATTCCAGTTCGTGTTTGATGTTGGTGCAGAGCAGTCTGCAGAAGGTTCTAACAAGCACTACTTCTGGTGGTCTCCTAACATTTTAGCGAAATATTATTTCACGCCTAAATTCTCTACAGCGGGAAGAGTGGAGTATTTTGATGATTCTAAAGATATTATGACTTTCGGAGGAGGACAAAGATTCCAAATCTGGGGAGCATCAGTAAACTTTGATTATTTGATTAACAAAAATATGATGTGGCGTTTGGAATTCAGAAACTTACAATCTAAAGACCCTATTTTCCAAAAGATAGACCAGTCTCATCCAAATGTTAAGAATAACTTCTTCATTACCACGATGTTGGCCGCTTGGTTCTAATAAAATTAAAAATGATATAACAAAAATTCCGCTTCATAGAGCGGAATTTTTTATTTTACGAAGTGATGCAGAACATGGTTTCTCCTTTATTTACGGGAGGAGTTCCTATTTTGTAAAGAATCATTCCGCTTTCTGGCGCGGATATTTTTTGAAGTAAATTTCCGAATTCATCCGTAATGTAACCCAAATCTTCGCCTTTTTTCACATACTCGCCTGCCTTGTGTTTGCTGTTAAAAATCCCGCTTACAGGAACTTTTATATAAGTTTGTTTTGTGAAAGTTTTACGAGAGGCAGGTTTTTTATACGGCGCCGAAGAATACATTTTCATCATTCCTATCATATTATAGATGGATTCTTTTAGCATTTTCACTTCATCAGCTCCATTTACTCCGAGTTTTCCAGCTTCTAGGCTCAGCGCAACGACATCATTCTGAACCGCTTGTTTAAAGGCGTAAAGTGCTGGTTCTGTTTTGGTAATGTTATAAGGATAACTCACGATATAGGGTAGCATAGACGCCTCCGAAAGTTTTAGGGCTGTTTTGGTTTTTTCAGCAGAATCCTTGTTGTCATAGTAGCAGACAAAAGGAACCAAATCCTCATTGGCATCGCCTCCGTGAATATCCAGAAAAACATCTGAAATAGGGATAATGTTTTTGGTGATATAATTTGCTATCTGCTCCGTGATGGTGCCGTTTTCTTTCCCCGGGAAAACGGTGTTTAGGTTTTTCTTGTCCGTAGAATTCAGGTAAGGAACACGCTCATAAAAAGCACCAATATTCGTAATAGGTAAAATTATCAGTGTTCCTTTTAGTTTGGCTGGGTCTATCTCTTTCATTAGTTCCTGAACCGCCATTATAGGAGGATATTCGTATCCGTGGACTCCTGCCAAGATGGTGAATACAGATCCTTTTTCCTTTCCATTGATGACGGAAATGGGAATGTAGTGATGCGGATTTTCTTCGTTTAATACGATTTTTAAATCTGTTCTTTTAGAAGGATTATTTTTAATGATAGAAACAAGGTCTTGTGATTTCATAAAACAAATAACTAAAGTAAAGAAAACCAAAAATAATTTTTTCATGCAAATGGGTTTATTTGATTCTGTCAGGATTTTGTTTGATAAAACTATCCCAGCTGGAATATGAAGCGCTTTTTTCCGTTTTATTAGAATTAAAATAATGGCAAACCGCCACCGCAAGCCCATCGGACGCATCTAAATATTTGGTTGGAAATTCTTTGAGACTAAGAAGGTTTTTCAGCATAGCGGCTACTTGTTCCTTGCTGGCGTTTCCATTTCCTGTTATCGCCATTTTTACTTTCTTGGGCGAATATTCTGTGATGGGAATATCGCGGTATAGACTGGCTGCCATCGCCACTCCCTGTGCTCTCCCGAGTTTCAGCATACTCTGCACATTTTTTCCATAAAAAGGCGCTTCCAGAGCGACTTCATCAGGATGATATTCATCAATGAGCGCTAGGGTTTTCTCAAAAATGTATTTTAGTTTTGTTTCGTGGTTTGGGTATTTTTTTAGCACAAGTTCGTGGATGGAGACCAGCTCCATTTTACTGCCCTTTGTAGAAATGATACCAAATCCCATCACGGTGGTTCCTGGGTCTATACCTAAAATGATTTTTTCTGCTGTCATATCCAGAGTAGTGATTTTTTGAACTTGTAAATATATGATAATCAGATTTATTTAATTCTGAATTTAATGTAAGTGATGGTTTTTCCTTTGGAAGAGAAAAGTTCCTCGTAGTAGGTTCTCACCTCCCTGAGAAGCGGTGTTTCAGGGTCGTATTCAGGCGCACCATAGATGTCATGGTGTGCGGATAAAATCTCGTGTCCGAGCCCTTGTAGCAGCCCCAGAGTGTATCCGTGCAGAAATTCAGAATCCGTTTTTAGGTGGATTACAGCGTTTTTCTTTAGGATTTTTTTGTATCGTTCTAGGAACTCAGGGTTTGTGAGCCTGTGTTTGGTTCTGCGGTATTTTATCTGTGGGTCTGGGAAAGTGATCCATATTTCATCAATTTCTTCCTCTCCAAAAAAATGCTCTATCAGCTCTATCTGCGTTCTCAGAAAAGCCACATTTTTCATTCCCAAAGTGTGGGCTTCCTTTGCACCGAACCAAAATCTTGCGCCCTTTATATCTATCCCGATGAAGTTTTTATCAGGGAATGCTTTTGCCATGTTTACAGAGTATTCTCCTTTTCCACAGCCGAGTTCTAGGACGATGGGCTTATCATTTTTAAAGAAATCCTGTCTCCATTTTCCTTTTAGATAAAATCCATTCAGAGCCTCCTCTCGTGTAGGCTGGATTACATTCGGAAGTGTCTTGTTTTCGGCAAAACGAGCCAACTTATTTTTCCCCATTTTATTACAATTAAAGACCGCAAAAGTAGAAAAAATACCGATGAGAAAAAAGAAAAACGATAAATACTGACTAGTGTCATGTTTTTGAAAAAAGATGATATTTTATTTGTAATGATAAATTTAAAATGTTACTTTTGCTGGAATTTTTAACAAGAATTGAAATGAAAGTATTGAAGGTAGTTTTATCATCGATGATTTTATTAGCCCAATTATCTTGCTCCAAAGGCGCAGGAGAGGCTTCTTCAAAAGAAACAAAAGAAGAAAAAAAGGAGGCGTATTTTTCATATGAATTTAATGACGGCGCGGATACTTTGGTCGTGAATGTGAATAAAACGCCAGAGAAGGCAGTTTTGTTTTCGCATTTTATGACGGAGATGTTTTTGGCTTTAGGTTTAGGAGACAAAATAGTAGTGGCGACAGAGGAAGGGCCTATTTTACCAGAGTTTAAAGAGGCCTATGATAAGATTCCTGTAAGGCTTAAAGGGCATCATGCTATTTACTCCAAGGAAGAGTTTTTGCTTTCAGGCGTGGATTTTGTTTCTGGATGGGATGGTGCAATCAAAGCAGAGGCTACGGGAACACCACAGGAGCTTATCGATAAGGGAATTTATCCATTTATCGCAAAAGCAGTGAGGGATAATGAAACTCTTGAAACGGTTTATGAGGATTTCTATACTTTAGGAAAGATTTTTAAAGTAGAAAAAAATGCAGAAAAAGTGGTTTCTGAGATGAAGGCTAAACTAGAGAATGCACAGAAAAATTTTGTAAAAAAGGAAAACAAACCAAAAGTTTTAGTTTTCTCGGTTATTGAAAACGGGCTGTATATTTCTGCGGGACTTACTACGGATTTGATAAATAAAGCAGGAGGTCAGAATGTTTATGCAGACCAATCGGCAGACCATGTATTCGTATCATACGAAAGTTTAGTAGATAGAAATCCTGATATCATTATAATAGCAGATATGGAGGGAGAAGGGCGCTCATCTTATGAAGAAAAGAAAAAAGCGCTGAAAGACCATCCAGCACTGAAAAATCTACCAGCAGTGAAGAATGATAATATCCATAAAATAGCTTTGGAGGATATTTCGCCAGGAGTTAGAAACATAGATTTTATAATTAAATTAAATAAATTGTTGTATGAAAAGTAGATATCGATTTGGTGTTATATTTTCGATATTGTGTGTGGTTTTATTTATATTATTTGTAATGGCGATAGGGGTGGTAACCTCTAATCTAGATGCAGAAACTGCTTATAAAATAGCGGCAAATAAAATAACAGGAACAGAAATCTATGAGCCATACTGGCCACTGACACATGAAACTATAATCTGGGAGGTAAGGCTTCCAAGGGTTTTGTTATCCATAGTTTGTGGGGCGGGGCTTGCTGTCTGTGGTGTGTTGATGCAATGTGTGACCAAAAACCCTATCGCAGACCCATATGTGCTTGGTTTAGCATCAGGGGCATCTACAGGAGCAGTGTTTGTCATTGTTTTGGGAGGAGGAGCTATGGGACTAGCATCTGTATCTACGGGGGCATTCATAGGGACATTGATATGTAGTGTGCTGGTTTTCGTGATAGGAACAGAATACGGAAGAAATACTTCTACTACAAGGCTAATTCTCTCTGGATTGGCTATATCTACAATATTTACAGCGCTTACGGATTTGATAATCTCTTTAGCGAAAAACGCGAGCCAAGTGAAAAGTGCATTGTTCTGGACAATGGGAAGTTTGGGAGGTGCTACTTGGGAACTACTTCCTATTCCTTTTGTGGTGCTTATTTTGGTGATTTTCGTGGTTTTAGGATTGTCTAAATCATTGGATTTATTGCTTTTCGGAGATGAAAATGCTACAATGCTAGGGATGAATGTTAATTTGATGAAAACTTTTATAGTTATCGTAGCATCATTGCTTACATCTGTTTTGGTATCAGCAACGGGAGCGATAGGATTTATGGGGCTGATGGTACCGCACATAGCGAGAATGCTCTGTGGGAATAAACATGTAAGGCTGGTTCCTATGGCAGCGGTGATAGGAGCGATTTTCCTGCTCTGCTGTGACCTTTTTGCTAAAAATGCTTTCTATCCGAAGGATTTACCGATAGGTATCCTTACATCACTTATAGGAGGGCCGTTTTTCCTTTGGATGTTGATGGACAAGAATTACTCATTTAAATCAGGAAAATAATGGAGAAGCTGAGAGTAGAAAATTTGAATTTTAAAGCAGGTAAAGTTGAAATCCTAAAAGGTGTATCATTCAGCGTAAAGGAAAACTCTTTCGTGGGAGTGATAGGACCGAATGGTTCAGGGAAATCAACGATGCTGAAATCTATATATGGAGTAAACAAACCAACAGGGGGAAATATCTTTTTTGATGAACATGATTTGTTTCAGTTATCAGGAAGAGAAAGAGCGAAAAAAATAGCAGTTTTGGCTCAGGAGTCTGGCGGTCAGTTCGATTTTAGCGTTCAGCAGGTGGTAGAGATGGGAAGGTATCCTCACAAAGATACACTAGAAAACTATTCCAAAGAAGACCTAGAAAAAGTAGACAAGGTGCTCTACGAAATGAAACTGGAGGACTATAGAGACCGTAGTTTTAATACCCTTTCGGGAGGTGAGAAACAAAGGGTTCTGATAGCAAGACTTTTGGTGCAGGAAAGTAAATTCATTATCCTAGATGAGCCTACGAACCATTTGGATATCGGGCATCAGATAGAGATTATGAATATCATTAAAAACATGGGAGTTACAGTTCTTTCGGCAATTCACGATATGAATATTGCATCTATATACTGTGATGAGCTAGTTGCAATGAAAAAAGGAGAAGTTCTATTGCAGGGCCCTACAGATGAGGTGCTTACGCCAGAGCTGTTAAAGGAATTATTCGATGTGGAATCAGAAATACATAATATCAACGGACGCAGACATATAATATACAATCCATAGAGTACTAGTTTAAATCAATAATAACTTTAAAAATTATCAAAAAATGGTTAGAAAAATTCTAAGCGCAGGTTTCGTATTGGCTTCTATCGGGCTATATTCACAAACCGTAATTACAGGGGAGGTACATGATACCTCGGGAAATGCTATCCCGAATGTGAAGGTAAGTTTTGAGGGTTCTGCGACAGAAACAGTTACTGATGGTAATGGTAAATTTATCATCAATATACCATCTCAAAAAGGAATGCTGACTTTCTCGGCAGAAAATTTTCATCCATTTAGAAGAAGTGTAGGAGCTAATACTCCTGTAGTCTATGTAGTGATGAAGGAGGGTTCTAAAGAAATACCAGAAGTGGTGATTTCTACACAGAAAAAATTAGAAGTTAATAAATTAAACATAAAAAACTTAGATGCTCCGATGACTGTAAATGTGCTTAACCGTGCAGTATTACAGAAATGGAATATTAACAATATAGAGGAAGCTTCTAAGATGGTTGCTGGGGTAAATCCTGTAAAGCAGTATGCTGGTTTCCAGTTCTTTAATATAAGAGGGTTTGATAACTTTGTGGTTCTATACGATGGAATCAGAGACGAAAGACACACCATCACTCAGAGTGCTCCTGTTGCCAGCTTTGCCAATGTGGAGAGAGTGGAGTTTTTAAAAGGTCCTTCTGGTGATATGTTTGGACACTCTGCGCTAGGGGGAATTATTAATATTATTAGAAAAAAGCCAACTTACACTACTCAAGGGGAAGCGCAATTCACTATCGGAAGCTATAATACATATAATGTAGAAATGGGAGTAGGAGGGCCTATTTCTAACAAGTTGAGATACCGTGTAGATGCAGGGTTGATGAATACAGACGGCTTTAAAGGGATAAAAGAAAAGAATTTCAACTCTTCCCTCATGCTACAGTATACGCCAGACCACCAAAATACATTGGAGTTCTTTGCACAGTATAACAATGACTACTATGGAGCAGATATTGGTGTTCCTGCAACAAATGATGGAAAACCTTACGACTGGATAAATCCTATGATAAACTTATCTGATACTCGTGATCGTCTAAAGAACGAGAAAAAGGAATTTTATCTGAAATATAAACATAGATTTGATTTCGGAGGGGCTCTTGACTATAAGCTTTCCTATTTTGATGATTCAATAGATTATTTGGCGGAAGAGGTTCTTTTTGTGGATAAAGCTACAAATACTTTATCTAGAAGAAATGATCCAACTTTCTTTAATCATGTTACAAGACCACTAATGAATCAGCTTGATTTTAGTTTTGGGTTTAAAACATGGGGCTTTAAGCATAAAATGATCGTAGGAAACACCTTCTCTTATTTAGATAGAAAATCATGGAGAGGAAATGTTGTAGAGGGGACAAGCTCTCTTAATATCCCTATAGTATCACCTATTCTTGGTATGGGAGAAAGAAGAGTGGATATAGATAAGGTAATTTCCATGAAAGAAGTGGTTTCAGGATTTCATTTTCAAGATTGGATAGAGTTTGCAGATAGATTTAAAGTTTTACTAGGAGGAAGATATGATTATTTTGATGGGTCGTATGATGGACAAAGGTTAATAACAGACCAGCCAAACCCTGAAAAAGGATCTTATCATAATTTCACTTACAGAGCTGCGCTTTCATTCCAGCCAGTTAAGGATTTCATGACTATCTATGGATCTACTTCTAGTTTCTTCAAACCTACTCGTGCGCATGACCATAGAACAGGAAAACTCTTCAAACCAGAGGAGGGAACACAGTTAGAAGCGGGTATTAAATTAGAAAAGAAAGATAAACTAAATGTTACCATTTCAGGATTTTACATAGAGAAGAAAAACCTTCTTGTGGGGCACTATGTGATAAACCAAGTAGGAAAAGCGTATTCTAGAGGTTTTGAAGTAGATGCAGATGCGGAAATCTTCAAAGGGCTTTATGCTAAAGTAGGTTATGCATTTACTGATGCATTCCTAGGAAAGCAGGAACCAGAGATAGGACAAGCGGATCTATCTCACAACAAAACTCCATGGACGCCTAAACACTCCTTCAATGCATGGGCAAATTATGAACCTCGTACATTTATGAAAGGCTTTGGAATAGGTCTAGGTGTGTTCTATACTGATGAAACATATAGAACTGAGAAAAATGACCAAGTTCTTCCTGCATACACTCTTCTAAATGGAGCAATCTATTATCAGGCGAAGAATAACATCAGAATAGGGCTGAATGTAGAAAATATTTTGAACACAACATATTACAACAACGCCCTTTCTGGTAATGATTTGTATTCTAATGATCCTGCGGATGAGCCATATCAGGCTACTTTCCAGATTAACCCAGGTAGAAATAGAAATTATAAACTGACGATATCATATTCATTTTAATAACTAATTTTTATCTAGAAACAGACTATTTTTCGGAATAGTCTGTTTTTTTTTAATTGTATATCGTGATACAAAATAGAGTCATATTAGCGTTATTCAAAGGAAAAACCTTTATCTTTGTCAAAAATTAAAAATATATGGAGAAGGGAAATCAAATTTCACTTTGGGAATTGCTTTTTAGCGGACAGATGGTTACAAGTGTTTTTGTGGTGGTTATGTTTGTCCTTGCAGTGGTCGTTTTGTATTCTTTTTTTGAGAAATATCTATCACTAAAATCGATGGATACAGAGGAAGATGATTTTTTGGATAATATAGCAGACTGTCTATATGACCACCGCCTTGATTCTGCAAAGGATTTATGCAAAAGGATTTCTTCTCCAGAAGCTAGAATCATAAGAAAAGGATTAGAAAAAATAGACAAATCTTCGCTGGAGATGTTTGTCACGATAGTCAATCAGAGAGAGACAGAAGTTATCCAACTGCGAAAAAACCTTTTTAAATTCAGCCTTTGGGCGAGGGTGGTTTTGTTCTTGGGAGTTTTAGGAACGGGTATTTCTATCATTTTCTTTTTTTCAGGAGGTTTTTCGGACTTGTCCGATGAGCGTTTTTACACCTCATTTTTTCCTGTCAGCATTGGAGCTTTGTTAGGAGGACTTATTTATATATTTAAATTGATTTTAGGCTCACTGACATATAGAATAGAATTGTCGCTGAAAATGGGAGAAAATAAATTTCTGGAAATCATAGAAGAAATCAAAAACACGAATTAAGATGAATAAGGTAAAAAGCATAGGATTAACAGCGGTTATCAGCATTCTGTTTGTAGGAGTGCTGCACATTATCCCTATAAATAAAAAACAGAGAGAAAAAGATGAATTGGCTAAAAATGTTCCGATAGAAGAGGAATTAGAATTCCGAGATTCTTTGGCTCAAAACATTTCATTGGATCCGCCAATTATAGAAGAGGTTCAAAATGTAGAACCGCTTCCGCCTCTGCCTTCGGAAACTCCTAAAAAAAAGGAAGTTCCTGTAGAAAAGCCAGTTGAAACTGCGAAAGAAGAGCCTGCCGCTCCACCAAAAGAACCAGCAGCAAATGAAGAGGTGAAAAAAGAAGAATCTAATAAAAAAGAAACAAAAAAGAATATTGCTGACGCGAAAACAGCAAAAACCCAAGAAGCAAACGCTAAAAAAGAAGCTGAAGCCAAAAAAGAAGTCATAAAAGAAAGCAAAATAGGCGTTGATAGAAAATTGATTTCAGGAATTCCAGGAACTAATAATTATAAAGGAAAACTTCCTGCCCATAGCGTGAAAGAAAAAGGCTCTATCACGATTTCTTATGTGGTAGATGTGAATGGAAGGGTGATTTCCGCCCAAAGAGTCGGTGGGCTGAGGTCTCGTAATGCGATAAATAACGCCATCACAATGGTCAAAAAACATGTGAAAGCAGAAAAAGGCAAAACACAATCTACAGGAACATATACGATTGAATTTAAATAAGCAATGAAAATTGCTTATTTTTTTATTTAAAATTAAGGTATGGAAGTAATAATTGAAATAATTATAAAGGAATTTCTTATTGATTTTCTCGGAATTAATACGAGATATTATTTTTTTAGAATCTTTAAGAAAAATATTAAGAAAGAAAGTCTTTCAGCCAATCAAAATGAGATAGTAACTGGTTTTGCACATGGATTTTATAATCTCTTTGTAGGAATTTTTGTATTTTCGTTATTAGTTGCTTTGATGGTCTATTTACTACATGTTTTTGGATTATTGTAATTTTTTTAAATAAGATGATAATAACAGTAATCGTTAATGATGATTTTTCAGTAAATTTCTATAAGGATGAGAAACTCTTTCTTTACATGAAAAGAAAATCCAAATTGGGAAAACTTATAGGAGAAATATACAATGCAAAAGATGAACTTCTGCTCAGAGTAGAATCTTTCTTTTGGTTGGGAACAAAAATTACTTATCAGAATTTAGAAAAGCCTTTTTATAGAAAAGCATATTTTTTCTATGAAAGGTTTATAATGAATCAAAAAGACAAAATAGAGTTGTTTTTCTTTTTTGCATATTATAGAATATATTGGAATAATAAATTTATTGCAGACACGAATGTTATCTACACATTCAAACATAATTTAAAATTAGAACTTCATTTTAATACAAATGATGAAGAACAAGTCTATTATTCCACTATATTTTTCTGTGCAGCCAATTTATTTATGAAATAAAATTACTCTTTATACTTATATATTATGCTGACAAAAATTATTTTCATCAAATTTTATAAAATAATTCTTGCAAATTTTGGAGCAAAAACCATTCAATATTTCATTTTAAAGTCAAATTTATCGTAATCATATTATATTTTCTAACTAAATTTTATGCTAAAAGGAATGAAATAACCAATAAAAAATAAGTTTTTTCAAACTAAAACTAATTCTGCCATAACTTTTTCGCGTTATAAATCAGCGAGTTAAACGATTAAGTATAAAAAAGACAAAAAGGTACTTGCG
>CAUORE010000016.1:0-40329 GCA_963506915.1 uncultured Flavobacteriaceae bacterium | reverse complement strand
TTTGAAAGTAGTTTAGGAGTTCCTGTGAGATTTTTGTTCCAAAGGCGAGAATGATGCGCACAATAATTACGAATGAGAGCTATTGCTTGTAACCAACTAGGTAGGTAAGTGTGGTTTACAGCTCCAAACTCTTCAGCTATAATATCTTTTGATTTGATAGTATTTTTTAAATTACCATATAATTTTGATAAAGCTCCAAAAGTAGTTTGTTCTAATGTTTTCCAAGCAGGAGGTAATCGTAGATCATCTTTGTGTTTTTTTAAATGCTCCTTTATAGTGATTTCTTTACTACGAGATATTTCTTCTTCAATTCCTGAAAGTGTTTTTATAAGAGCTGCACTATCTGTAAAAATATCAAAATTTTGAAACCACCAAGGATCAAATTCGTGAGATAGATGGTATACTAGTTTAGCTCTTAAACTAATTTCAATTCTCTCAATAATATCAAAAAGTAATATTTTTAGCTCTCTATCAAACTCATATAAATTAACAACTTTTTCAAAAGTAGCATCTTCTTTAAAAGTATGGTTTACTTTATCAGCTTGTAATACATACCAATATTCTCCTAAACGATAGTAACTAATATTTGAGAGGTAATGCTTTGCAAGCTCTTTATTTTTTATTTGTAAACCTCTTTCTATGAGTTTTTCAATTTGCCAATCAATGGTTGTAGCTGGTTTTTGAAACATTTTGAATATATATTAAAAAAAAGACACACCCTGGTACGCTATCAAAGAGGAAGCGTGGTGTGTACTATCAGCGCAAAAGTACAATATATTTTTATAACTACAAAACAATTATTGATTTTTTAAGATGTGTTTGACAGTCAATAATTTATTCAATAAAAGATAAAGGCTCAAAAGTTGGCAATAGCGGTTCAGTATGGAATTTTAGAATTGATTTGTAAGTGGTTTCGCTGGTCAGATTGATGATAAATTCCTGAAAATTATTCCCTGCAAAATAGATTCCCACAGGAAAATCCACGAGATAAATAGGATATTCGCCATTTTGAGATTTTCTAATATCCCAAAATACAACCTCGCCGTTTTCACTTGCCATAAAGGGCTGAGCATTCGCAAGCAGCTCCATTTCTTCCTCTTTGTCAAATATGGCCAAATCTACATATTCCTGAAAAATCTTCTCCCAATAAGCGTTACGATGCTCCAAAGCATCACAAAAAGGGTTGTTCGCTCCCATAGGAATATAACTGAGAAAAAGCCCCAAAAGCCGCCCAAAACCCACTTCTCTCGTAAATTCAAGATAAGAAGGTGGCAGTTCCCAGTCGTTACTAATCTGCGTGATATTACTGGACAGCGTTCGCTCGCCTTCTTTTATGGTCAAAAGTTCTTGATACATATGATGATTTTAAGATGAAAAACCCTCTACCAGCACCCTTGGGCAGCCACACTTTTGTGCTCGTTTATTAAATCAATAAGTTTTACAAAATGCTGAAATGTGGTCTCTGAAAGGTTTTTGTTGGAGGGAACAGCATCGAACGAATACACAGGAGAAGCCCATCCAGCACCGATGACTTCAAAGGTTTCTTGTAAAGGGATAAGGTAGGTTTCCACCGTTTTGTTTGGTGGTGAATATCGTTCTTTTGAGCCGCCTATGGTTACGGAAGCGATTATTGCTTTATCTTTGAATTTACCAGAAAGCCTATTGCCTTTGAAATAATCATACAGCACATCATCTATCCATTTCTTGAGAAGTGCTGGTGTTCCATACCAGTATAAAGGAAACTGAAGGATGATGAAATCCGCGTTTTTTATGGCTTCCTGTTCCGCTTTTACATTGATCTGATAGTTGGGATAGAGTTTGTCCAGACGGCGGATGCTGATTTGTTTTCCGAAGTGTTTTTCTAATTCTTTCAAAATAGCTTTATTGGCCTTGGATTTTTCTAAATTAGGATGTCCAGAAATGACTAAAATCTTACTTTCTGATGAAAAAATCTTGTCCGTTGTTCTTGGCTGTGAGGACAAATGAACCGAAAATCCTACAAAAAACAATACCAGAAAAATATTTTTAAAAAGTTTCATAATGATATTTTTTAGAATTAAAGGATAAATATAAGAAACACTTCAGAGATTTTTTACAATTAAAAAAAAATAAATTAAATGTTGATTTTATCAATGTTCAAAAGCTTATAGACCATTTCTTTCAGCAGTTCGTTTTCTTCGGTTTGGTTGGTGCCGAGCCCTTTTCCTTTCAGGTCAAATTCCCTGAGAATGGAGATGGCTCTAGTAGCGTGTTTCAGTGGATAAAACTTCGCCGCTTCAGCGAAATCCTTCACGAAATAAGGATTTATCTTTAGTTCAGAAGCTATCACCTGTGGAGATTGTCCCGCCAAAGTGTGGTATAAAACAATGTTGGAAAAAAAGTTGTACAAATTCCCTATTGTAAGTACCAGCGGATTGGATTTAGGGTTTTTGCCCATATAATAAACGATTTTGAACGCTGCTGAACTATTTTTAGTCCCGAGAGCCTTCTGCAGCTCAAAAACATTGTATTCCTTGCTGATTCCTATATGTCTTTCGATGAGTTTTTCATCTAAAATTTCGTTTTCTTTTAAGATGAGTTTTAGTTTTTGTAGCTCGTTGGCTATTCTAGACAAATCATTTCCTAAATATTCAGCTAAAAGCGAAGGAATATTCGGTGCAGTTTTAATGTTAAGGGAAGCGCACTCCTGCTGAATCCATTTTGAAAGGTTGTAATCTTTCACAGGCTCGCTGTAGTGGAGCATTTTCGCCTTTTCTAATGCCTTTGCAAACTTCTTACGAGAGTCTATTTTCTTTTGTTTGTGAGCGAAAACAAGTATCGTGGAGGGAACGGGATTTTCTATATATTTTAAAAAAATATCCTGTTCTTCTTCATTTAGCTTTAAATCTTGGGCTTCTTTCACTATAATTACCTGATAATCACCTATCATAGGGTATTGGTCAGCTAACGAAAGTATTTCTGCATAAGAAGAATCTTTTCCGTAGACAATCATCTGATTAAAAGCTTTTTCTTCCTCGGTAAGAATGCCGTTTTCAAGGAGTTTTACGGCAAGGTCTATGTAGTAAGGCTCTTCTCCGTGGAAAAAATAAATAGGAGAAAATTCTTTATTTTTAATATTTTTGGAAATAATTTCTAAATCTTTCATAATATGCAATTACCAAAGCTCAATTTTGAGCAGGATTTTGATTTTAAAATAAAGCAGGACAAAGATACATTTTTTATTTATGATTTGGTTCGCAGGACTTATTTAGTTCTTACCCCAGAGGAGTGGGTGCGGCAGCATTGGGTGCATTATTTTCATTTTATAAAGGGCAAAAGTCTCTCTTCACTCATTATGGAACGAAAAATAGAACTGAACGGTACTACCAAAAGGATAGATTTGCTCGTAACGGAAAAAACCGAGCCACAGATATTATTAGAATGCAAAGCCCCTCATATAGCCCTTACCGAGAGCGTTTTTGAGCAGGCAGCGAGATATAATACCATAATTTCAGCCCCTCAAATTATCCTAAGCAACGGACTTCAGCATGTTTATGCAAGGCTGGAGCAGGGACAATATTTTTTTGAAAAACAATAAAATATTATTGAACACTTCTAAAAATTTTCCATCTCAAAACAGCATCCAGACAAAGAAATCCCAGCGCCATCCATAGAAAAACTCTGAAAAATTCTGTGTATTCGTAGTTTTTCTTTCCTTTGATTTTTGTTTTCTCTAACTTATTGATTTCCTTAAAGATATACTCTAAGCTCTCGCTGGAATCAGCACGGAAGTATTTTCCGCCTGTGTTTTCCGCGATAGAATTAAGTAAATGTTCGTCTATTTCTACTTTTTGGGGAACGAAATATACATCTCCAAAACCATCAACTGCGGGAGACTCTGCGTATCCATCCGTTCCAATACCGATGGTATATACTTTTATCCCATTATTTCTAGCTAAATCGCTGGCTACCTCGGCAGGCATTGCGTTTCTTGTAGTATTCATTCCATCGGTCATCAGAATGATTACTTTGCTCTTGGATTGACTTTTTATCAGGTGTTTGGTAGCTACTGCCAGTCCTTCACCTATGGCAGTTCCGTGGGCTACATCGCCAGGCTGCATTTCTTCTATTTCGGTAGAAATTACCTCGTGGTCGGTGGTCAGCGGCACTCTCATAAAGGCTTCTGCGGCGTAGATGACCAACCCAAGTCTGTCATTTTCCCTTTGTGAAACGAAATCTTGGGAAAGTTTTTTCAGTACAGTCAGTCGGTCTGGGCTAAAATCCCTTGCCAGCATACTGAGCGAAATATCCACAGCTAAAACGATGTCAATGCCCTGTTCATAGTTGTTTTTAATGGTGTAGGTGCGTGGCCTTGCCAGTGCGATAATCAGGGCAGAGAGGATAAAATATTTGGATAAAGTGAGTATTTTATTTACCCAAAAATAGCCATTGCCCATTTGTATATTTTGGGTAGAGGGTATGAGGATGCCTTTTTGTTTTTTTTTCTTTAAATCCTTGATAATTAAAGGAATAAATAATAAAAACAAAGCCAAAAACCACGGACTATGAAACTCAAAATTAAACATTGTCTATATCAGTTTTAGAGTTAAAATGAGTAGAATGTATAATGTTTTTTATTGAGTCAAAATCACTTTCCATCGTACTTTTTTCAGGAATGGTCTTCGCGAATTTTACTAAATTTCCACGAGTCAGCACTTTCTCAAAGACTTCTATTTCTTCATCTGAAATATAATGTTTACTTTTCATTAAATCTATCAAATCTTCTGTGAGAAGGATGTCAGCAGGAATGTGTTTATTATCAGCAAGATAGCCTCTGCATATTTCAATCAGTTCTACATAGAAAAGGCGGTATTCGTTCTTTTCTATCAGGTTTTTATTTTTTAGCTGTTCTAATTTTTTCAGGGTTTTCAAAGCTGGATTTTCTACGCGCAGATTTTTTACTTTTCTATTAAAAATAAATAAAAAGATAAATCCTAAAATCCCTAAAATAACAAGTCCGCCAAAGAAATAGTTTTTATACATTTCCCAATAGTCTGAAAAAGAGAGTTCTACCTCTTCGTTCGGCATGATGTCGTTGATTTCTTCGCCCTGGTGGGTGGGATTGGTAACTTCTATTTCATAAGGCGTGGTGAGGTGGATTTCCTCACCGATTTTAAATTCCAAAGCAGGAATGCTGTGTTTCCCTTCCTCGTAAATCATAAATTCTATAATTCGTTCGTAGCTGTTTGGGTTTTCGGAAATGCTGTCTTTCGTTTCCTCAAAACTAAACGGCAAAAGCCCATTTTTCGGAGCTGAAATTACATTTTTTTGATTTAAATTTTCTATTTTAACTTTGAAAACAGCCATTTCACCGAGTTCTATTTTTTGTTTATCCAAACTCGTGGAAAGCTGCTGCGCAAATCCAAATGTGGTTCCGAAAAAGAAAAGTAAAAAATATTTTTTCATACCTTATAGTAATGTGAAAATAATAGCCAAAATAGCAGGAAGAGCCTGAGCGAAAAATATTTTTTTAGAAGAAGTTATTCCGCCATAAGTACCTGCAACAGCCACACAGCCCAAGAAAAATAAACGAACATTTATGCTCCATTCTGCATTTTGGATGAGGAAACTCCACACCACCCCAGCAACCAAAAATCCGTTATATAATCCTTGGTTAGCTGCTAGTCCCTTTGTCGGTTCAAACATTTCCTCTTTCAGTGCGTTTTTAAAAAATCGTTTTCCAGCTTTTTCCCAGCTGAACATTTCCATCCATAGAATATAAGTGTGTTCTATGGCAACTAAAGCAGTTAAAATAATCCCAATAATTAACATATTTATTATTTTTTAAAATATTTTCTTAGTTCTTTCACATACTCATCGCCTGTTTTTAGGCTGATGAATCCTGCTGAAGCACTCTCGAAAATTTCCTTTGTTTTTAGTTCTTTTTTTATTTGATTTTCTTTAAAATTTTCCTGCCATCTGCGGTCAGATGTATTTACCCAAATCTGCTTTCCTGTCTCGCTGTCGGAGAGTAGGGCATAGCCGATGTCAGGGATTTCGCTGTCTTTTTCATCAGAGATTTTCAGTCCTAAAATTTGGTGTTTTTTAGAAGCTGTTTTCAGTATTTTTTCTTGAAAATCATCATTAAAATCCGATAAAACGAAAATAAAGGATTTCTTTTTAAAAACATTCATCATATATTCCAGAGCCTTGTCCAGATGAGTTTCAGAGGCGATGTAATCAGACGAAAGGATATCAGATATCATAGCCAGAAGGTGCTTTTTCCCTTTTTGTGGTGGGACGACTTTATAGACTTTATCCGCAAAGAGAATGAGCCCTACTTTGTCATTGTTTTTCAGTGCCGAAAAGCCTATACTTGCGCAGATTTCGGCTACGAATTCCTTTTTTAGCGAAATTTTCGTTCCGTAGTCCATAGATGCCGAAATATCCACCAAAAGCATGATGGTCAGCTCCCGCTCTTCCTCCATCACTTTTACAAAAGGCTGTTGGAATCGGGCGGTTTTGTTCCAGTCTATTCTGCGGATTTCATCACCGAACTGGTAGGGTCTTATCTCTGCAAAAGTCATTCCCTGTCCCTTGAATGCAGAATGATACGCACCCATGAGGGAAGCATCAGCCTCCCTGCGGGAACGGATTTCTATTTGTTTTACTTTTTTTATAATATCTTTGATGTCCAGTCTGCTCATTATTTTGAAAGATGATAATGTCTTAGCTGATGTTCCTTCTGGCGTGCATTACTGAAACAAGACACTCGTTTTAGATAGCCTATCACTCTAGTAGCGTGGTCTATATCCTTGGAATGACAGCTGCTGCACTCGTATAGAGTTCGTTTGTCTATGTGGTCACAGTCGTTACAGATAGTGATACGAATATTAAAACAGAAATAATTACACCCTGCTAATGCTGTGGCATTCAGCAACTTGAGGAAACCTTCTTTGTTTGGAGTCTCTTCTAAATTGAGATGAAGAGCCGAGCCGCCATCCAGATACTGGATGATTTCTTTTCCGTGAAGAATGATTTTATCTAAAACATTAATTTTCTCATTTTCAACAGGGTAGAAGTAGGAGTTGTAGCACTCACGAGGCGAGAACAAGCCATCTTTTTTGTCCCAAATAGCATTTTTCACACCTAGGTTTTCTGCTGGAACAAATTCCGTGTTGAACATATAGCCATAGAGCTGTTTTGCTTTTTTATTTTCTTCGTAAATGATTTTAAGATAATGACTTACGAAATTTTTATAATCCGTATTGTTGCTTGCCTCTATGCCCAGATATTCGGCGGCCTCCACCATTCCATTGATTCCGATGGTCAAAAATTGTTTATCCAAAGAGATAAAACCAGCATCATACACAGGCAGAAGTCCTGCCGCCTTGTATTCTTCTACTAATTTTCGGAAAGCAACTTGATATTTATGAATTTTTTGAATTTCTTTAGCAATGTCTTTTTTTAGCTGAATTAGTCTATTGATATTCAGTGTAATAACATTAATAGAGCCTGTTGCCACGCCACCAGCACCGAGTGAATAGCTGAAGGTATTATCGCTGATTTCGTTACGCAGTCGACAACAAGAAGCTAGGCTGTCTGCACTTTCAGACTGATAAATAAAGAAAGAATTCCCCTCACTGAGTTCCTTCGCACACATTTCCACAAAGTCGCTATCCACAGGTTTAGTTCCATCTGTCAGCATGGCTGCGGTAACCACAGGGAAAGTCAAAATAGCTTTGGTTCTTTCGGCATTAAACCACTTCATAAAGAATTTTTGGAAACGAGAAAATCGCTCCCAGTCAGGGCGGGTCATATCAGGAAAGACAAAATCGCCAAACATACTGTCAAAATAAGGCTTGTCATAAAGCGAAATGTTCCAGAATACGGACTGATATCCACGCGCTGCCGCAGGCTGATTGATTGCGTAAACCACATGCTGTAAGTGGTTTTCTATGGTTTTAGTATTGGTTTCTAAATAATTTTCGCCAAAATCTTTCGCTGCAAAATGGTCAAAATAAAGCAAAAACTCTACTGTTGCCAAAGCTCCTGCAAACTGCGAACTCACTGCAAAAACTAAATTCACAAACTCACCGCAGAAGCTCTCCAAATGCTTTGGTGCTCTACTTTCTCCGCCTATTTTCATAAGTCCGTCAAGTAGAAATGGATACATGCTGATGGACACACAGTAGGGTTTCAGAGAGGTTTCGTCATGAACATAGATTTCGTGGTTTTCTATCTGGCGAACATACTCATTTGCAGTCTCTTCATCGAAAAGACTTGCGATTTTTCTGCGTATCAGTTCACGGTTGATTTGGATATTGATATCCTTATTGATTTCAGCCTCCATGGTTGCGATGTTTTTGGAGGTTACATTTGCATTTGCATCCACAGAAGAAGCCGATGCGGCATTACCCGCTTTGATGTAATTTTGGATAAAATCAATTTTCTTATTGATTTGTGAAGGTGTTAGACGAATCATGGTGTTAATTTTTAATGTTTTACAAAATAATGGTTTAGTAGTTTATTAGTTTTTACCTCTATAAATTTTTGATTGGTTTCAGGACTGTCCAATCCGCCTAATTCTGCTATCCAAGGCCCTGTTTTCAGCCAAGTGAGATGGTTTTTAATCTCATCCGAAACATCTTCCATTCCTGTATAAAGACAGGTGTTTAGTCCGTTGTCTTCGGCTGTTTTTAGTTTTTTTATCAAATCTTCTTCCTCCCATTCGCCTCCCATAAAGAGAACGCAGGAAATCATACTTTTATATTTGTTTAATAAATCTGCAAAAAGCTCATCTGTCAAAATTTCTCCACTTCCGTTTTTCCATAAAAATGGCGAGTGACAGCCTTCGCACCGCAGAGGACAGCCTGTGATACTGAAACAAAGGCTGATCTGCCCAGGGACTTCCTGCAGTACGACTTGTATGTCATGATAGCGGAGCATTTTTCCATTAAGGAGCTTGTATTTTGCTCAAAATTTTATCTATAATATTTTCTGCGTTGATGTTTTCTGCTTCAGCTTCAAAGGTAAGCCCTATACGATGGCGAAGAACATCTTTTGCGATGCTTTTCACATCTTCTGGAATCACGAAAGCCCTATTTTTGAGGAATGCCACAGCACGAGAGGCGATAGCCAAGTTGATAGAAGCTCTCGGTGAAACACCAAAACTGATGTAATCTTTCAGTTCTGCAAGTCCGTACTGCTCAGGATAACGGGTCGCAAAAACCATATCAAGAATATATTTTTCTATCTTTTCATCAAGGTAAATTTGGTTGATGAGTTCCTTCGCTTCGGAGATGTTTTCTAGTGAAATTACTGGGGTTATCTTCGGCTGGTGGGCTGTAGCTACCATACGCATTACCTTTCGCTCATCTTCGAAAGAAGGGTAGTCTATCTTGCATTTCAGCATGAAACGGTCGCTCTGCGCTTCTGGCAGGAGGTAAGTTCCCTCTTGGTCTATCGGGTTCTGCGTTGCTAAAACCAAGAAAGGTTTTGGCAGCGGCATGGTTTCATCGCCTATGGTTACTTGTTTTTCCTGCATGGCTTCCAAGAGGGCAGACTGCACTTTGGAAGGCGCACGATTGATTTCATCTGCTAAAACGAAATTAGCGAAAATAGGTCCTTTTTTGACCAAAAAATCATTTTCTTTGACATTATAAATCATCGTCCCGATGACATCCGCAGGGAGTAAATCGGGAGTAAATTGTATTCTGGAAAATTCTCCACTTACAGCCTCGGAAAGGGTTTTTATCGCCAAGGTTTTTGCCAGCCCAGGAACTCCTTCCAGAAGGATGTGTCCATTTCCGAGAAGTCCTATGAGTAGGCGTTCCACCATGTATTCTTGTCCGATGATGGCTTTATTGATTTCTTCCTTTAAAAGGGAGAAATGATGGTTCTGAACTTGTATTTTTTCAGTTAATATTTTTATTTCTTCGGCTTGATGTAATTCTGACATAATTGTTAAAATGAGTGGGTAAATTTCTAACAAAAATGTTTAATAATCAAAAAATAAGTATTAAAGTTTGTTAAAAAACGAATCTAGCCGACTCAATTTTGTTTAATCCAATTAAATAGATTATTTTTGGATTTTTAAACAGAAAAATAGAAGATGGATTATCACTTTGTGGCGCATCAGCAAATAAGGGAAAAACTGCGAAAGGTTCTTTTTTAAGTAGTATTAATTGCTGAACAGACGAATAAAAGTTTATTTATTTTCTGCTTTCACCTATTTTTCAGGCTTTTCAAGGTAACTTATTGGTGTTTATCCTTTTTTATGAAGTTTTTTATTTAAATGCGACAGCAACTTTGCAACTTGGTTGCATTCTCTTTTATTTACTTTTGCATCGAAATTAGTAACAAATCTAAAAAACAATGAAAAAGAAACTAATAAGAATCGGTCTAACCTCTGTGCTGTTACTAGTAGCATGGTTAACAGAGCGTAACTGTAATCTACCGATATGGCAAATACTCATCATTTATCTTATTCCATATTTACTTATCAGCTACGATGTATTACACGAAGCTGTAGAAGGAATTATGGAGGGCGATCCTTTTGATGAGAATTTTCTTATGGCTGTTGCCACAATAGGAGCTTTCGTTGTGGGCTTTTTACCCAATGGCGAGCCTCAATTCTTAGAAGGCGTCTTCGTAATGTTATTCTTCCAAATTGGCGAATTGTTTGAACATTATGCTAAAGATAAAACTCGTGACTCCATTTCAGATCTAATGGATATACATCCAGACACAGCTAACGTTTTAAGAAATGGCGAATCAATCGTGGTAAATCCTTCTACTATTGCTGTTGGAGAAGTAGTTGTTATCAAACCAGGCGAAAAAATTCCGCTTGACGGAGAAGTAATTGAAGGTAGTTCAAGTTTAAATACGGTAGCACTAACAGGAGAAAGTGTTCCCAAGGATGTAGCATTTGGGGATTCTGTCATATCTGGTTGCGTAAATATATCAGGAGTATTGAAGGTGAAAGTGAATAAAACTTTCAGCAATTCTACTGCATCCAAAATTTTAAATTTAGTAGAAGAAGCAAGCGAAAGCAAATCAAAAAGCGAATCTTTCATTCGTCGATTTGCACGAATTTACACACCTATAGTAGTTATTTCTGCCCTCTTTTTAGCGTTTATTTCGCCATTTTTTGCTGCAAGCTATACTGATGCTTTATTTACTTGGCTTTATCGTGCACTTACATTTCTTATTGTAAGTTGTCCATGTGCTTTAGTGATTTCCATCCCTTTATCGTTCTTCTGTGGTATTGGTGGTGCTGGACACGTTGGTATTCTTATAAAAGGAGGCAACTATATGGAAGCATTAGCACGCATCAAAACAATTGTATTCGACAAAACAGGCACACTAACCCGTGGTGTTTTTGAGGTGGAATCCATTCATCCAAATAATATTTCAGAACAGGAACTCTTGCATCTTGCAGCCCATGTAGAGCAATATTCTACTCACCCCATTGCTACTGCATTATGTAATGCCTACAAAGACAACTCTTGTGATTGTAAAGTTGAAAACATAAAAGAGATTGCCGGTCAAGGTATTTCTGCCGAAATCAACGGCAAAAACATATGTGTAGGAAATGAAAAAATGATGAAATCAATTGGAGCAGAAATAGCAAATTGCGACAAATGTAATCACTTCAAAGGTACCATAATATATGTTGGGATAGACGGAGTATATGCTGGGCACATCATCATATCCGACCAAATAAAAACTGATTCTGCACACGCTATTACATCATTAAAGAAAGTGGGAATAGAAAAAACTGTAATGTTAACAGGTGACCACAAAGAGGTTGCAAACTTTGTATCTGAGCAATTAGGTATAGATGAGCATTATAGTGAACTAATGCCTGCTGATAAAGTTGAATATGTTGAACGCCTGCTTAACGAAAAATCGGCAAACAACACGCTTGCTTTTGTTGGCGATGGAATAAACGATGCTCCAGTATTAGCTCGAGCAGATATTGGTATAGCCATGGGAGCACTTGGAAGTGATGCAGCCATAGAAGCTGCAGATGTAGTTTTAATGGACGACAAACCTTCCAAAATTGTCAAAGCCATCGGTATTTCTCGTCGAACAATAGGCATTGCACGCCAAAATGCAATATTTGCTATTGGCGTTAAGGTTGCAGTACTTGCACTTTCCACCATTGGTATAGTAACAATGGGAATGGCAGTTTTTGCCGATGTAGGTGTTATGGTATTTGCCGTTTTAAATGCCACACGAGCTTTAAAGGTAAAATAAGTATATTCTTTTAACGCCACAAAAAGAATATGCCAATACAAAAAACAATATAATATATAAAATCAAAATCAAAAGCGAATGCCTTCATATTGCAATTTATGCTTTATGGGGGCATTTTTTGTGCTTTAAAATCGCTTTATTCAATTTAAATAAGTACTTTTGCAAAAAATAAATAGACTTAATAAATGGTTATAACAATTTCAAAAAGGGTACTTTATCGAGAAACTTTAGATTACATCATGATTGCTATCGGGTGTATCTCTACAGCATTGGTTGGACCATATTTTTACTTCCAAACGACATTAGTACGGGTGGTGTAGCAGGTTTATCATCTATTGTGTTTTGGGCATTCAATATTAAAGTTTCATATACCTACTTTTCTTTTGGAAACGCCTTTTGATGCGCTTTTTGTGGTTCCAGATGGATTTAATAATCATATTTTTTGGAATATAGCCCATTGTGTAGCCACGCAGCAGCTTCTACATTATTACCTTACAGGAAATGATTTTAGAGTAGACCAAAAATGGGTGGAGCTCTATAAAAAGGGAACTTTTCCGTGTTTTGATGAAGAGGAGGAAGATGTAGAAAATTTGGCTTTTATATTAAAAGAAACTTCCAAGCTGTTGGCTTCTGATTATGATGAAGGATATTTTGCTGAGTATAAGACTTATTCCACGAGTTTTGGATTAGAGTTGAAAAATATTGAAAATGCCATTATTTATAATAATATACATGAAGGGATTCATCTTGGACATGTTATGGTACAAAGAAAAATTTTATTAGGATAAAGAAAATGACAGATAGAAATCAAGATAAAAAAGACGACTTTATATTCGGTCTGCGACCAGTGATAGAGGCTGTAGAGGCAGGAAAAACCATTGATAAAATTTTTGTCCAAAATGGACTGCAGGGCGACATCATCGCAGAGCTGAAAAAACTACTTTCAAAGCACGGAATCAGAGCAAATTATGTCCCTGTGGAAAAGCTAAACCGTTTTACCCGAAAAAATCATCAGGGCGTGGTGGCTTTTATCTCGGATATTGCTTTTTATAAGGTGGAAGATGTTGTCCCACAGCTTTTTGAAGAGGGGAAAGTTCCGTTTTTATTGATTTTGGATAGATTGACCGATGTGCGGAATTTTGGGGCGATATGCAGAACTGCTGAATGCGTAGGCGTGGATGCTGTAATTATCCCAGATAAAGGGGCGGCGCCTATCAATTCTGATGCGATGAAGACTTCGGCAGGAGCGCTATATAACATTAAAATATGTAAAGAGAAAAACCTTGCCCATACGGTGGACTTCCTCCAGCAGTCGGGAATATTGGTTTATGCCTCTACGGAAAAGGCACAGAAATTGCTCTACGAGGTTGATTTTCGTGAGCCTTGCGCCATCGTGATGGGTAACGAAGAAACAGGAATTTCTAAAGAAGTTCTCCATCATTCTGATGAAAAAATAAAACTCCCAATGCAGGGAAAAACCCAGTCGCTCAATGTATCCGTGGCTTGTGGTGCGGTGCTTTATGAAGCGGTAAGACAGAGATTAAGTTAAACTTTAAAATAATAATTATAAAAATGATAAAGAGAATTTTAGCAATAGGAATCATAGGAATGACCCTTGTGGCGTGTAGTCAGGACAAAAAATCAACTGAAAATACAGATAAAAAAACAACTGCAACTACTGAAAATGCAGAAAAAACTACAATAGAAGAAGAAAAAGTAGCGCCAGTGGTAATGGCAATTTCTGATAGTGCGGGAGTTTATACACAGAAATTTGTTTTGGAGAAAGGGAAAACTTATCCATTTTCTTCAACGCAGAAAGAAATCCAAACCATCAAAGACCACACAGGAAAATCCATGAGCGGAACGCAGGAAGTAGTAGATGAGAGAAATATAGTAGTGGAAAATTTTGAAAATGGTGTTTATGAACTGACTTTGAATATTGTAGGAAAGAAAATGTCTTCTACAGCTGAAGGAAAAACAGTAGTAGTAGATACCAAAGCCGCAGCACCGAAGGAAGAGCAACTGAAAAACATCTGGAATATCAATAAAGTATTGGCAGGAAGCAAGTTTACAGTTAAAATGAAGGAAAATGGAGAAGTGATTTCTATTTCTGGAATCAATGACCTTTATGCAAAAATAGAGAAAGCTGTTTCGCCTCTAATCAAAGATGCAAAAGCTAAAAAGGCTTTTGTAGAGCAGTTTAAACAAGGTTTTAATGAAAAATTGATAAAAGAAGAATTTTCCAAAGGAATCAATATTTTACCTAAAAAAGGAGTGAAAATAGGAGAGAGCTGGACAGAAACGGACAACATCACTCCAGATGGAAAAGTGAAATCTTCTGTTACTTACACTCTTACAAAGGTAGAAAATGGTATCGCAGAGATTTCTATAAAAGGAGGAATTCCTCTAAAATCTGAAAAACAGACTCAGCAGGGAGTTACCGCTACTATAAGTATAGAAGGAACTCAACAGGGGAATATCACGATAGACCAAAATACAGGATGGATTAAAAAATCTAGCCTTAATATTAAAACAACTAACAAACAGAGCATGACCGATGGAAAACAAACAGAATCCGTCACTCAAACCTCTGACAGTACAATTACAATAAACTAAATTGTTATGGGAAAACTGATAGCATTTATTTTGTTTTGTTTTATATGTTATCTGATTTTGCAGTTTATCAGAAGGTCTGTGTTTTTTAAGTTTTATAAAGCTGCAAATGCACAGCAGAGAGAATATCAAAATCAAAGGAATAACAGCAGTTCTGCATCTAAAAAGGAATTTAAGAAAGATATAAAATGGGATGCAGAAACCGTAGATTACGAAGAAGTAAAAGATTAGATTTAATCTAAAAAAATGATAAGAAAGCATAGGATAAAATGAGTTATCTTATGCTTTTTTCGTTTTTAAAAACAGCAAAATTTTTCTTTTTTGTATAATGTTTTATAAAAATCCATATTAAAGTAGTATTTTTGGGCAGATTTTTTAAGTTTTAAAACTATGTTTAAAGAGAATAAAAATATTTTTTATATAGCAGGAAGCCTTATTTTGTTCATTGCTATCGCCTTGATTTACACTAATCCTGTTTTCCAAGGAAAAGAGATTATACAGCATGATATAGTCCAGTATAAAGGCGGTGCAAAGGAGCTTTTAGACTATCGTGCAAAGAATGGCGAGGAAACCTACTGGAGTGATGCCATGTTTGGTGGGATGCCTACCTATCAAACGGGAGCGCAGTTTAGCGGAGATGTTATAAAACATGTGGATAATGCTCTGAATTTCCTGCCGAAACCTGCGAACTATTTATTCTTGCTTTTTGCTGGTTTTTTCCTGCTTGGGCTGACAGCCGTTAGAAACTGGAAATATGCTCTTTTGGGCGCTACATTTTTCGGACTGTCCACTTATTTTTATATCATTATAAGTGCTGGACACAATGGGAAAGTGCATACAATAGCCTATTTCGCGCCGCTTTTGGCTGGGATTTTATTGGTTTATATTAGGAAAAAATATCTTTTGGGATTTGTTGTAACTGCTCTGTTCATGGGCTTACAGATAGCAGCAAACCATTTTCAGATGACTTATTACCTTTTCATAGGGATAGGATTTTTATTCCTTTCGGAATTGATAAGAGTTTTGCTCAAAAAGAGCGATTGGAAGCATTTTGGGATTTCTTCTGGGGTTTTGGCTTTGGCTTTTCTTTTGGGAATAGGTATGAACTCTCAAAGACTCTTGGCTAATAGAGAATATGCGGAGGAAACCGTGAGAGGGAAACAAATTTTAGAAGATGAAAAACAAAATCACGCTTCCAAAGACGGCATGAATAGGGATGCTATGCTGATGTGGAGCTACGGAAAATTAGAAACTATAAATATCTTTATCCCAAGGATTTACGGAGGTTCTTCCCAAGAAAAAGGCTCTGACAGAATAATGCAGAATATTCAGGATTTGGTGCAGGAAAATGCTACTTCACAGAAGGAAGTGGATAACATCGTGAAAGGTTTTTCCAGTCCTACTTACTGGGGCGAACAGCCTGGTACAGCGGGACCTGCCTACCAAGGAGCTGTGGTCTGTTTCCTTGCTTTTTTAGGGTTTTTCTTTGCTCCTAAAAAATATAAATATTGGATTTTAGGGGCTTCTGTGCTTACAATTATGCTTGCGTGGGGGAGCAACTTCTTGATTGTTAGTGATTTATTTATTGATTTTGTTCCGTTGTATAATAAATTCCGTGCGCCGTCTTCCATTTTGGTGGTGGTGGAACTTTTATTCCCGCTCATTGCTATTGTAGGGCTTTATTCGTTTTTTAACAATAAAAATTTGACAACTGAATACAAGCAAAAAGTATTGATGTATGCAGGAGGAGGAGTGCTGGCGTTCTTACTTTTAATGCTGGTTTTTGGGAAATCTTTACTTGGATTTTATACTGAAACAGAGAAAAGATATCTTCCGCCTTATATCCTTGATTATCTGATAGATGAAAGATATGGAATGTTTAGGGAAGATAGCATAAAAGCCATTTTTTATGTGGGAGCGGTGCTGGGTGTTTTGTTTTTAACGATGAAACAAAAATTAACTCAAAATATAGCGCTTATCATCATCGGAGCGGTTAGTTTCTTTGATTTATGGTCGGTGAATAAGCGATATTTGAACAATGATAATTTTGTAGATAAAGAATTTGTCCAAGAGCCTTTCGTTACTGAAGTATCTGATTATCTGGTAGAAAAAGCGGGCGATAATACCGAAGTGCAGAGACTTCTTGCTCAAGCAGAAATGAATAAAATGCTATCTATTTTGACAGAGAAAGACAAGGGACATTATAGAATTTTCAATTCTATTACAAGTCCTTTCAATGAAACTACGACTTCTTATTTCAAGTCTTCTGTCGGTGGTTATCATGCTGTAAAACTGCGCAGATATGATGATTTGATTAATGAATATTTCTCTGAAACAGACAATAAGAAAACGCTGAATATTCTTAACATGCTGAATACCAAATACATTCTGCTAGGTTCTCTACAAGAGCCAAGAGCTGAAATTAATCCTAATGCAAATGGAAATGCTTGGTTTGTATCTGATATTCGGTTTGTTAAAACGCCGAATGAGGAAATAAAAGCGGTGGGCGAAATTGATAATAAGAAAACGGCTGTTGTTTCAGTGGAAGACCAAAAATACTTTGAGGGAAAAAACTTGCAGAGCGACAGCACGGCGGTGATTGAACTGAAAAATTATCAGCCTAATCAGTTGGAATTCAAAACTCAGTCAAAAACTCCTCAGCTGGCGGTGTTTTCAGAGATTTATTACCCGAAAGGCTGGAAAATGCTACTTGATGGTAAGGAAGTCCCTTATATCAAAGCAAATTACCTGCTCAGAGCTGTATTCGTTCCTGCTGGAAATCATGAAGTTAGAATGGTATTTGAGCCAGAAGTTATCGAAAAAGGAAAAATGATTTCCATGGGTGCATTTGGAATATTCCTGCTGCTGAGTGTGGGTGGATTTTTGAAATTTAGAAGAAAAACAGCTGTTAAAAATACTGAAAACTAAATGGTAAGAAAAAAAATCCTTATCATCACATATTATTGGCCTCCTGCGGGCGGGCCAGGGGTTCAGCGATGGCTTAAATTCACAAAATACCTGCCGGAATTTGGCTGGAAACCCACGGTTTTCATTCCAGAAAATCCATCTTATCCGCTTTTGGATGAGAGTTTGAGTAAGGATTTATCTCCTGATTTGGAAACGATTAAAACCAAAATTTGGGAGCCTTACCAGCTTGCCGAAATATTCAGTAAGAAGAATAAAAAATTTAAGTCAGGACAGTTTGATATTGGTAAAAATCAGTCTTTTATGTCCAAGTTGTCTATTTTCATCAGAGGCAATTTTTTCATTCCCGATGCCCGAGTTTTTTGGGTAAAACCTTCCGTAGAATATCTGAAAAAGTATTTAGAGGAAAATCATTTTGATGCTTTGGTGACCACAGGGCCGCCTCACAGCCTTCATTTGATAGGTTTGGAGCTTAAAAAATATTTCCCAAAGCTGAAATGGATTGCAGATTTTAGAGATCCATGGACGGAAATTTCGTATTACAAGCATCTGAAACTGACAAAATGGGCGGACAAAAAACACCGAACTTTGGAAGAAAAAGTTTTTAAAAATGCAGATATTACCCTTGCTACAAGTCCCACAGATGCTGAAAATTTCAGGAAAAAAGGCGCAAATGCAGTCTGCATAACCAACGGATTTGATGAAAACGAGCTGATTGCAGAAAATACCAAAACGCAGAAATTTACTTTAAGCTATATCGGAGTTTTGGAGCAGCTTAGAAATCCTGAAAACCTTTGGGAAATCCTGAATGCTTTGGTAGAGGAAAACGAAGATTTTTCAAAAGATTTTGAGCTGAAATTTGTGGGCAGGATAGATGATAAAATTTTAAAGCAGATAGAATCTTCTCCTCTTGGAAAAAATGTGAATTTATGCGGCTATCTTTCTCATAATAAAGCAGTTGAAGAAATGAATAATTCGGATATTCTGCTGATTACAAACTTTGACCGCGATACTTCCAAGGGAATCATTCCAGGGAAATTATTTGAATATCTGGCAGTTGGGAAAAAGATTGTTTCCTTTGGACCAAAAGAAAGCGATGTAGCCGATATTCTGAAAGAAACAGGCTCAGGTAGGCATTTTGGATATGCTGATAATCAGGAAATTAAAAACTATATTTTAGGCATTTATCAGCAATGGAAAATAGGAAATTTGGAGACCAACCAGCAAAGTGTCCAGCAGTATTCCAGAAGAAATCTCACGAAAAAACTTTCAGAAATTTTATAAAACAAAAAGTGAAGATGCATAGGCTTCTTCACTTTTATTATGAGAGTTTAATTATTTTCAATTAAAACTTATTTTCCACATGCGCTGCATTTAGTAGGAAATTGTGCATGTCCGTATTTCTAACGAAGGATTTAAGGTTCTCACTTCCAGGGCCATACATCGCTAGCTCTGTATAATCTGATGAGTGGTCCATACTAATCCAGCCAACAGAAGTGTATGCTTTCTGCATCTCTGCTAAAGCTCTGAACGGCAGGTTTTTATGGTTGTATAGTCCATCTTCTTTTTTAAGATTGTTGTAATAAGAAAGAAGTTCTTTTGCCTGTTCATCAGTTATAGCAAAACCACCGCAAGCCTCTGCAATTCTGTCTTTTACGAAAGAAGTGCTGCTGGAAGCATGTATTCCCTGTAAAATCCAGTCATTAGAGTGAGTGAATTTTTGTAAGTGGTCAAAATTATCATTGGTTTTACTTCCATAAATCAGTCCAGGGTTGGCATTTCCGTGGTCGCTGGTAATCACTACCAATGTATTTTTATCTTTTTTAGCAAAGTCCATTACTACTTTTACAGCTTCATCAAAAGCGATTTGGTCAAATAACAAAGCCGCAATATCGTTTCCGTGTGCTGCCCAGTCTACTTTTCCACCTTCTATCTGTAGCGCAAAACCATTTTTGTGGTCTTTCATTTGGTCTATTGCCTTTTGTGCCATTTCCGCAAGGCTAGGGATGTTTTTTGATGCTTTTTCATCGCGTAAATGATCTACGGTGTAAGGCACAGCATCTTCATCAAAAGTTCCTAAAATAGGTTTGTTTTTAGGAGCGCTTAGCATTTCTGATTTAGTTTTTGCAACGGTGTAACCTTTTTTTACAAATAAATCAAAAACATCTTTTTTATCTTTTCTTTTGTCTTTGTCAAAGTATTGGCTACCGCCTCCCATCATTACATCAAAGTTTAGCTCTGCATATTGTTCAGCGATGTGGTCCATAGCGTTTCTTCTTTTGCTGGTAACACAAAATCCTGCTGGTGTAGCATGAGTGATAGGAACCGTAGTTACACAGCCTACTTTTTTGCCAGCTTGTTTGAATTTCTGAAGAATAGGCATGTTTTCCTTTCCGTTAGGGCTTACATTCAAGCTCCCGTTATTCACACGGACACCGCCTCCCCAAGAGGAACTTGCTGCTGCTGAGTCTGTTACGATAGCATTCGCAGAAGCCATATCCATCAATGCTCTTTGGACAAGATTATCTTCGTAAAGTCCCACCCAGTTGGAGCTTTTTCCATTTTTTCTTTTTAGGTAGATGTCTGCCATTATCATCGTTCCTACACTCATCCCGTCACTTACCATGAAGATGATATTTTTGGCTTTTCTGCCACGGAATTCTTCCTTTATAGTGTTTGCTTTTGCTCCAAAGGGAGTTAGTAGCATTCCGCCTAAAGCAGCTAATGAACCTGTTTTCAGAAAGTCTCTTCTTTTCATTTTGATTTAGTATTTATAAATGAATTTTGTGCAAATATACGGAATAAAGATGATGAATTTATTTTTTTGGATTAAAAAAGATATTTTGATTTAATGATACAAAAGTAAAGATGTTACTTTTCTAAAAAATTGATGATAAAAATCATATTGTGAATTAACAAGAAAATAAAAAATAGTATTACTTTTGTGCCATAATTTTTTGAAAAGATAACATAAGTTTAAATTTTATATTTCATTATGAACAAAAAAGTATTATTAGTGTCGAGTTTGTTAATGTCCTTAATGGGATATTCACAGACGGTAAAGGGTAGGGTAGTTCAGCATGACAATCCTGTTTCTAATGCCAGCATTATACTAAAAAAGGGGGACAAAGAAATGACCTCTATGACCGATGCTTCGGGATTTTTTAATGTAACACTTACAGAAGGAGGAAGCTACACTATCAGCATCGTAGCAGAGGGAGCAAATCCTCTAGAAAACCAAATTACAGTGGAGGATAATGGAGTTTTGGATTTAGGGGATGTGATTGTTTATCAAATGGTGACATCACAACCTGTGGTTGAAGAAAAGCCTGTGACTGAGCAGCCTACAGAACCAACAGAACCTGTTGTAGCAAAAAATACTACAGATCCTAATGAGCCACAAGATGAGGAAGAAGATGGAAAAGTAAAAAAACTACAAACTGTAGAAATTATAGGAAGAGCAAGAAAAGACTATAATAGTGATTATTCTTTCTCGGCATCTAAAATTGCCTTGAAAAATATGGAGGTTTCCCAAGCGATAACTACCGTAACCAAAGAGCTTATCACAGATAGAGGAGTGACAAGACTGGGAGATGTAGTGAAAAATGTGAGCGGGGTAAACCAAACGAGTTTCTATAACATGTACTCTATCCGTGGGGTTACTCAGGCATCAGGATATAGAGAGAATAGATTAGTAAATGGTATGGCGACTTCTGTTTATTTCTTCTCTCAGCCTCTGATGATGAATATAGAAAGGGTAGAAGTAATCAAAGGTCCTGCGAGTATGACTTTCTCTAGTACAGACCCAGGGGGAAGTATCAACATGGTAACTAAAAAACCTTTGTCTACGAATAGAAAAGAAGTTAGTCTAAGTGTTGGTAGCTATGGTGCTATTGTAGGAGCTTTAGACTTTACAGGTCCTTTGAATAAGGATAAATCTTTACTATATCGTTTGAATTTAGGTTATGAAAACTCTGGAAGTTTCAGAGACCTGCAATTCAAGAAGGCGTATATGGTAGCACCTACAATCACATATGTGCCGAATGATAAAACAAGAGTGAATGTAGAGTTGGTATTGACTAATAACAACAATAGACTAGATAGAGGTCAGCCTATTTTCAAGGCAAATGCGGGTGAAAAACCAGCGCTTAACTCTACGCCAATAAGTTATGCTATCGGGGCGGCTAATGACTATAACAAGACATTGGATATCAACTTGATGGGGAACTTGACTCACCAGTTTAATGAGCATATCGGTCTTAACCTTGCTTATATGAAACATATCTGGAATGAAGACTTAGTAGAATTAAGAACAAACAATAAGTTTGGACTAGATGCTCACGGAACAAGACAACCTTACTGGGTAGAAATGAGATATGTTCAGCGTCAGCAAAAATTCTTGACAGATAATATCAATGCATATTTGAACGCAAACTGGAATATTGGAGAGTCTATTAAGAATAAAACCGTTGCAGGATATGATTTCATTGCTTTTGAGATTAGTAATGCAGGAGGAACTAATACTGTGAGAGATTACCTTGCTGATGGTGTTACACCAAGAATTCCGCACTGGGATTTGAGAATTAAAGACGGTTCTCAGTACAAGTTAATGTACCCTGGTATGTATCAGCCACAAGCGAAAAGAGTTACACCGATTGTTCCTATGTATTATAATACCAATGCAATCTATGTAATGAACCAATTAGAGTGGAATAGATTGATTTTCAACTTTGGTCTTCGTCAGGAGTGGTACACAGATAAGAACCACTATAAGACTGATAAAGAACAAGTTGTGAAACAAAATAAACTTTTAGCAAGAGCAGGTTTGGTATACAAACTTACCGATAATATCAACCTTTACGCTTCTTATGTAGAAGGTTTCCAAATGCAGACGGATTCTTATTTAGGATCTGATGCATTTAGAACAGATGGAAACACAGGTGCTATCGCTAGAGAGCCATTCAAACCTAAAACATCAAGAATGTGGGAAGGAGGTATAAAATCCGAGTGGTTCGATGGAAAATTACATGCAACCCTAGCTTACTACAACATTAAGCAGAAAAATGTATTAACATATGCTGATGGAAGCGGACAAGCAGATGAGCTTTCTGATGAAGGTGCAACTGAGAAAAACCAAGGGATAGAGCTAGAAGTAATGGGTAGAATCTTGCCAAACTGGATGGTTAACGCAGGATATGCTTACATAGACGCTAATCTTACTAGATTTGATAACGCATCAAACAAAGACATCACTTATAGAAAAGACAATGCGCCTAAGCATTCACTAAACATCTGGACAAGATACGACATCAAAGAAGGACCTTTCCGTAACTTTGGTGCTGGTGCAGGGCTTAACTATGTGGGAGAGAAAATCTCTTGGCAAGAGCGTGATTTAGTTTTACCAGCATACACTATTGTAGATGCAGCGGTATACTATAAACTGAAATCTATGCAGCTTTCATTCAATGTTAATAATGTATTTAACAAAGAATACTGGGTAGGTGCGTTCAACTATCCAAGACTATTCCCAGGAACGCCAAGAAATGTGATGTTTACTGTAAGATACACATTCTAAGATAGATACAAGATTTTTTCATAAAAATAATTTAATTTGTTGAAAACCGATAGTTTATAATGGCTATCGGTTTTTTTGATTATATTTGAAAAATATTATAAATCAAAATTGATAAAATGAAAAGAATCTGTTTATTAATGATAATATTCTCTAATTATGCATTAGCACAGATAAAGGATATTAAATTATTAGAAATTGTATTTATGGATAATATCAATTATTACTCATTTTATCATAAAAATACAATTATACATGACCAAATTGATACTAGTAAAAATATTTCTATCATTACAACTTATCCTGATTTGAAAAGAATATGGAAAAATAATATAATTAGAATTTTGCCCAATGAAGTAATTGTAAGTCATGATATTATCTATCCTTATGATATATTGAAGGATTATCAGATAAATCCAGAAATAAAAGAAAGTTTTAAAAACTATTTTGAGGATAAAAAAATAGTAAAAAAGTTATTAAAAAAGCGAGGAAAATATGAACTTTTGAATGTGGAGGAAAAGAATTCTATTATTTTAGTTTTGGAACTTTCAGTAGAGTATTTTAATGAATATAGTGATAATCTAAAAATAACAACAGAAAATAATAAAAAGATAAAAGTATATAAAATACTAAATGGTTTAGATGAGGATTTAATAGAAACTCTGAAAATATAGCTAAATATTTCAAAATATATCAAAAACATTATGAAAAAAATAAAAACTATCTTGACGGGTCTGAGTTTGCTCTTTCTTTTAAGTTGTGTAAATCAGCAGAATGCCAACAAAACAGTAAAAACAAAAATAGAAAAATCTCATAAAAGACACCTGCGAAAACAACTTGCTTCTTTCATAAAAGGAATGCGAAAAGGCAAGCCAGATGAAGTGAAAGCATATTTTGATTTTCCTATCAAAAATGATAATTTTTGGTATGCGACTTTGGAATATGAAAAATGGGAGGAATATAAAGGAAAAGGATTTGGTGAGAAAGAATTTCAGATATATTTTGATGCGATTTTCATGGGTGATTTCAGGGAAACTTTAGGAAGAATAAATGTTAATAGATTATTAAAACAAGGATATGATAAAGCAGAATATTCATATGATAGTTGGAATGGTGGGTTTAAAGATATCTTAGAAGTCACATATGCAGATGATAAAATAACCATGACTTTTAATACAGTAGTTTATTCTTCAGGAGGAGGAGGTGAACATATATATGTATATGTTTTCACAACGAAAGATGGCGTTCTGAAATTTAAAGATTTTCAAAGTACAATAGTATACTAAAAACCAAGTCAAATATTTCAAATTAGTTATAAAATTATGAATAAAACTATCTTGATAGTATTTCTTTTTAGTAGCAAACCGATAGCAGCAGAATAAGTTATGGAAAAAACATTAGAATGGTTTAAAAAAGAAGTCTCTCCCGACTTGTTAAATTATAAAATTACATATAGAAGCTATAAAAATGGTGATTTCGGAGATTTAGACCAAATTATAATAGAATCTAAAATCTTGGGAGGTGGAATTGATTTTTGGAGTTTGGGCTGGCTTGGAATCGATCTGTATGATTATGAAAAAGAAGAGTTATTAATAGATGTTTTATTAGAACCAACAGAAGAATATGAGACCCACCTAAAAAATTTGATAGAAACCTTGAAAAGCCAGTCAAGTGTTTCAAAATAATTATCTTTGCTTTTAAACATTTTTTAATTATTAAATTTTACAATGAAAATAGGAATCATCGGAGCGATGGAATTAGAAGTCCAGCTTCTGCGAGAAAAATTACAAGATAGAAAAGATATCGAATTATTCGGATTTACTTTCCACGAAGGGCGAATCGGCAGCCATCAGGTGGTGGTGCTTTTGTCTGGGATAGGAAAGGTGAGTGCAGCGGTGGCTACAGCGCTTTTAATCAATCAGTTTAAACCAGAATTAATCATCAATACAGGAACAGCAGGAGGTCTGAAAGACACCAGAGTTTATGATATTATCTTGGCTACGGAGGTTAGACACCATGATGTGGATGTCACGGCTTTCGGCTACGAAATAGGGCAACAGGCAAAAATGCCGCCTGCTTTTTTTGCGGATGAGCAGTGGCTGAGCCTTGCCGAAGAACATTGCGGAAAATATACCGACCAGCTTCGTAAAGGGTTGGTAGTCAGCGGAGATTCTTTCATCAGTGATAGACAGCGCCGAGAATGGATAGAAAAAAGCTTCTCAGGGGCGCTGGCTGTGGAGATGGAGGCGAGTGCCATTGCCCAGACCTGCCACATTATGGGCATTCCGTTTCTGATGCTGAGAGCAATTTCGGATAATGCAGGCGAGGGAGATACTGTTTCCTATGAATCCTTTGTGGAGAAGGCTGGGGCGCTTTCGGCGGAGATGAATATTAGTTTCATTGAGAATTTAAAATAATTTCATGAATTTAAAAAGGGTAAAGCTAATCGCCTCGGAAGAATGGAAAAGCATCAATAGGCAGAAAGTGCTGATTTACTTGGTTTTCATCATTGTTGCTGTTTTGTCTTTGGCGGCTTACATCGGTTGGGAAAATGTTCATCATCACAATGAGGAGCAGGAACACTACCAGTCCGAAGTTGTCCAGCAGTGGGAAAACCAGCCAGACAGGCATCCGCACAGGGTTTCGCATTATGGGTATTTGGTTTTTCGGGATAAATATCCTCTGAGTGCTTTTGATTTTGGGGTAAATTCTTATGTGGGAAACTCTGTTTTTTTGGAGGCTCACAGACAGAATACGATGAATATGAGCGATGCCTCGTTTTCCAACGGAATACTGAGGTTTGGGGAACTGAGTATGGCTCTGATTTTCCAGCTGATTTTACCTTTATTCATTATATTCATTGGTTTTGGTTCGGTTTCTGGGCTGAAACAAAATGGAGTTTTGAAGCTGATTTTGGTTCAAAATACGACTTACAAAGACATTATTTTTGGAAAAACTTTGGGGATTTATGCCGTTACGATGGCTTATTTCCTTCCCATTCTTATTTTGGGAATTGCTTTCACAGGGCTGATGTCAGGTGCTGATGCAGAGGGACTTATACCGAGAGCCTTCCTGCTGGTGGTTTCTTACAGCGTTTATTTTTTGATTTTTTCGTTTGTAGTGGTAATTTTTTCAGCTTTGAATAAAACTCCTAAATCCACCTTACTTGTTCTTTTAATCGTTTGGTTTTCAATGGTTTTTATTCTTCCAAAAGCCGCACAGACACTTGGCGCAAATATCTATGAAGCACCGAATAAAAATGATTTTGATATTTCCATTCATAACCAGATTAAAAAAGAAGGGGACAGCCATAATCCTGATGACCAGCACTTTAAGGAACTGAAAGAAGAAATTCTGAAAAAATATAATGTCAATTCCATCGAAGAACTGCCGATAAATTACGGTGGATTGGTCTTTGCGGAAGGCGAAAAAATCACCACGAAAATTTTTGGTGAAAAATTTGAGGAATTGATTAAAATTTATCAAAATCAAAACAAAATAAGCGAATTTTTAGGCTTTGCTAATCCTTATTTGGCGATGAGAAATATGTCTATGGGCTTCAGCGGAAGTAGTTTTTCTGATGCGGTAAGTTTCCAGCGACAGGCCGAAAAATACCGATATGACCGCACTCAGTATCTGAATAAACTTCAGCAGGAGGAAATAAAATACTATAAAGAATCCCAAAAAGAGCGGACACAGAGGATAAATAATGAACTTCTGAAACAAATGCCGCCGTTCAAATACCAGCATTTTTCTACTTATGAAATTCTGAAAGAGCAGATTTTGGGAATTTCAGCGTTTGTTTTTATGCTGTTTGCATTGGTTTTGGCAGCGAATTATATTCAGAAAAATAGTAATAAATTTTTGTAACGATGAAGAGGATTTTAAGCATAGAATTTAAAAATATTTTCAGGAATAACGCCTTCCGAATCGGGGTTTTGGTGGTTTTTCTCTTTGGGCTTTACGGAATTTATTATGGAAACAGAGTCATAGAGGAACAAAAAGAAAATATTTCCAGAATAGAACATCTGGAAAATGAGAGTATAGAGCACATTCTGCACATTGCAGGCGCAGAGAATACGGCAGGAACGGATATTTATTACATGATTTTTCATACATATAATCCACCGAGCGGCTGGGCGGCGTTTTCTTTGGGGCAGAGGGATATTCTAAATTACAATATCAAAACCAAAATTTTGGCATTAGAAGGGCAGATTTATGATAATGAGCTGACCAATCCTTTGTCCCTTTTGGTGGGCAATTTGGATTTGTCTTTTGTTTTTATTTATCTTTTTCCGTTATTGATTATTGCTCTTGGTTTCAGCTTGATTTCGGAGGAGAAAGAAACTGGAGTCTGGAGTATGATAAAGATTTCTGGAGTGCCTACGCTTAGTTTTGTTTTTTATAAAATCTTCGCAAGGTGGCTGATAGTGGTGTCTTTGGTCATTATACTGATGATGGTGGCGGCTTTGGTCTTCAGGGCTGGTTTTGGAGTGGTGTTTTTTGCTATTTTAGGAATTTCTATTTTTTATGTAAGTTTTTGGTTTGCAGTGGTTTGGATTATTAATTCGTTGAATAAAAACTCAACTTACAACGCTATTTTGTCCGTAGGAATTTGGATTGTGCTATGCCTGATGTTTCCAGCTTTGGGAAATACGATAATTACGGCTACTACTCCTGTTCATGAGGCTATGGAGACTACACTCATCCAGCGGGAGGCCTATCACGAGAAGTGGGATAAGCCAAAATCGGTAACCATGAACAAATTTTACCAAGAATATCCCGAGTATAAAAAATATAAAATTCCAGAGGAGAAATACTATGTAGCAGGCTGGTATTATGCGATGCAGTATGTGGCTGATAAAGAGGCAGAACCGACATCCAAACAGATGGAACAAAAACTCATGGAACGCCAGCACAAAGCCGAAACTTTGGGAATGTTTCTTCCTACGGTAGGAGTGCAGAGAATGTATAATGCCTTGGTTAATACGGATTTAGAAGCGCATATGAGATATTTAGCCTCAGTGAGAAAGCACCACAAAGCCCTACGAGAGTTTTTTTATCCATATATTTTTGAGGAAATTTTGACCAAAAATACACCTTGGGAAAAAAGACCTAAATACCAGCCGCCAACAGAGAAAACGGACATAAGCTGGAAATCCCTATTTGTGGGCTTTTTATACTCATTATTACTTGTGTTTATCGGAATAAAATTGACTAAAAAAATATAGAATTTTATGCTTATTGCAGAAAACTTATCTAAAACATACGGAGATTATAAAGCTTTAAATAATCTAAATTTAAAGCTAAACAAAGGTGAAATTTTTGCTCTTCTGGGACAGAATGGAGCAGGGAAGAGCACGACGATTAATATATTTTTAGGCTTTGTGAAACCGACCGAAGGAATTGCGAAAATCAATGGAATCTCTGTGGTAGACCATCCAGAGGAGACCAAGAAATTTATCGCCTATATTCCTGAAACCGTGCTGCTTTATCCTAATTTGACAGGCGTAGAAAATCTTAAGTTTTTCTCCTCGTTGGCTGGGTTTGATTATGATAATGAGATGCTTACGGGCTTCCTAAGCAAAGCAGGACTACAGTCTGATGCACATCACAATAGGCTGGGAGGCTATTCCAAAGGGATGCGCCAAAAAGTGGGCATCGCCATTGCCATCGCTAAAAAGGCGAAAGTACTGCTTTTAGATGAGCCTACATCTGGTCTAGACCCGAAGGCATCGAATGAATTTTCTGAAATATTGAAAGAATTGGCTTCGGAGGGAACTACTATTTTCATGGCAACACATGATATTTTTAGGGCAAAAGAAGTGGCTGACCGAATAGGAATTATGAAACGAGGAAATTTGATTTCCGAAATCAATGCTGCTGAAATCTCTGCCAACGAACTGGAAAAACTATATCTACAGACCGTTTAGAAATAAAAAAGACTTGAAAATCAAGTCTTTTATTTTTTTTTGGATTTTTTCTTCTTTTTATTTAGGACGACATTATATTTGAAACTATTGACATTCCAAACAGGGATATAATAAAAAAGAAAACCAAGGAAATAGCTGATAGCAAAGGATAAAAAAGCATCCAAGCTAAGCTCAAAAAATGTGGTTCCTGTGAAGAAATAATACCCAAGGTTGGAAATTAAAAATATAATTACTCCCATTAAAACAGCGTTTATCAAGGAATATTTTACCCTTCCGAGCTGCATGCTGTTTTCCCAATATTCTATGAATTTTTCGTCTTTATCTTTATTTTTCTTATCCATTTTTCTATTTTTTGCAAAGGTAGAGAATTTATTTATATTTCTGAGCCAAAGCTTGCAGAATGCTCCAAGTTTCCGCATCTAAAATACCATCATAGTTTTCTGGTCTGAAATGATATTGAAACGCCTCTATAACACTTTTTGTCTGTTTGTCCCACATTCCTGTAATTTGGATATCATACCCAAAACTCTTAAAGGTTGATTGTATTTTTCTTATAAAAGAAGCATCTTCATATAGTGTAGTAGTGTCTTCTAATGCACTTGGATAAAATTCTTGTTTTTTATCCTCATCATACCACATGCCTATTTGGTGTTTTTCATATAATGTTTTCCAAGGAAACAGCGGGCCTGGGTCTTGTTTTCTTGTCGGAGCAATATCTGAATGAGCCAGAATATTAGTAGGAGGAATCATATATCTTTTGCTGATATCTTTCACCAAAACGGCTATTTTTTCGATTTGATGTTCAGGAAATGCTTGGAATTGTCTCTTTCCTAAACTATCTACTACATAGCCTGTATTTACTATTTCTATACCTATAGAGCTGTCGTTCAGATTGTTGCTGTTTTTCCAAGCGCTTATTCCTGCATGATAAGCTCTTTTATTTTCATCTACTAATTGATAGATTTCATGGTCATCCAGATCACTTACAAGATAGTGGGAACTTACCGACTGCTGTGTCAAAACTCTTATGGATTTTTCATTATCCAAAGCCGTATAGTGCAAGATGATGAATCTCTGGCGGAAACCTTGTCCCAAAGAAGGGAAGTAGGTTTTAGTGATTTTATATTTTTTTGGCTTAGCCGAAACTATAGAACCATAGCTTATAGTATTATTATTTTTGGTGCTGTCTGCAATGTTCACTTTATAAAAATCCTCTGTTCCTATATGGACTATTTCACCTTTTTTTTCCTTTTCAGAGTTTGTTTTGTTTGGGTCTAATGAAGATTTGGCTGCATCAGCTATTTTTTTCTGCGAATCACAAGAAAAAGCCAAAATACATAAGCAGCTGATATAAAATATTTTACGCATGATATAAATAATTAAACTAAATTTTTTTCAAAAATACGAATATTTTTTTCAAAAAAAATTTGTGGGTTAAAAAAAAAGTTATACCTTTGCAAAGCAAATACAGAAAGGGAGTTCTTAAAGAATAAAAGGAGGGTTGCCGGAGTGGTTAACGGAGCAGTTTGCTAAACTGTCGACTTTCGGGTCGCATGAGTTCGAATCTCATACCCTCCGCAACTGGTAAAATATTCGGGGTGTAGCGTAGCCCGGTCATCGCGCCTGGTTTGGGACCAGGAGGTCGCAGGTTCGAATCCTGCCACCCCGACAAAAGTTTATTAGTTCTTTTTAAAAACTAATTAATGGGTGCGTAGCTCAGCTGGATAGAGCATCTGCCTTCTAAGCAGACGGTCAAAGGTTCGAATCCTTTCGCGCTCACAGATTTTAAATAAAAACATCTTCAATTTTTGGAGATGTTTTTTTATTGATTAACTTTAAAAGATTTTTTATTTACTCTAAATTTCACTTTTTGACAAATATCAAAGGATGTTTATCATATTTCATGGAAATTTGCACCATCAAATAAACAAACAAAACATATGACAAGTAAGAAAAAGTTGTATTATGCATTATTATTTATGTCTTCTTTTAGTTTTGGGCAGTCTTCTTCTGACCAGCTGAAAGAACTCATTAATAGTGCATTAGAGAGAGATGGACAGTACCAGCAGCAAAATCTGGAACTGCAATATGTGGATATTGACCAAAAGAGATTAACCGATACTTTTCTTCCGAAAGTGGAGCTGACAGGAAGAGTAGGTTATATGGACACGCGAATAAATTACACTTCGCCAGAGTTTGGTATTCCACGGGTTCCTCCTCTGTTTCCAGGGATGATGGTGCCTTCGCAGAATAACACTTTAGGAATTTCTGGTTTTTCTGGTGCGTCTAAATTACAGGCTTCTGTAGTGCTTTATTCAGGAGGAAAAGTAGGACATCTGAAAAAAGCCTTAAATGAGAAAAAACTTTCCCAACAGGAGCTTTTATCCAGCAGTAAGAATGAAGTAATTACTTCTATTGCCAAAATCTATGACCAATTTGCATTGGTTCATCAGTCTAAAAAAGTTTTGGATGAAAGCAAGAGAAGGCTAGAAATTAACAGAAAAACTGCAGAAAAGGCGCTCGGATATGGGCTGATAACGCCGTATGATTTTAAGAAAATAGAACTAGCGCAGGTCACGCTGGATACTAAAATGATAGAATACGAAGGAAAGCGCGAACTACTTATCACTCAGCTGCATATCCTCACAGGGATGGACAAGGAGCGCATCGCGGAGATAGAGCCAGATTTACAGGTTTTAAACTATGTAGTGGAGGACAAATCCATAGAAAACAGACCTGAAATAAAAGCCCTAAACCACGGAATAGCTGCGGCAGAATACAAAATAAAAGCCGAGAAAACTTGGTGGATTCCAAAGGTGCAGCTTTCTACTTCGTTGTCCTACTTTGGGCTTTATGGCGACCATATTCAGACTTCTAACGATGTGGTTCCTCATTTAGTGAAAAAGCTGGATATTCATACCAAGCCGCTTAGTCTTTTCCCGATGTTTAATGCTGGAATAGGCTTTAAATGGAGCCTTTTCGATGGGAATACAGGAAAACGAGAAGCTGAAAAGAGCAAGATAGACAAAATGGTTTTGGAGAACAAAAAAGCAGATGCACAGAGAAAACTGCAGCTGAATCTTGCGAATAATCAGACCAATTATGATATTGCTTTGGCTCAGATAGAATTAAAGGACAAAGCTCGTAAAATCGCCAAAAATGCATTAGACCAAGTGGAAAAAGAATTCCGCTACGGCGTGAAAAAATCTATGGATCTGATAGATGCTGAAAACGATTTGGAAAAGGCTGAATTAGAATACAAAACAGCTGTGTTTAACCAAAGAAGAGCAGCGATAGAGCTGATGAAATCCACACAGAATTTAGATGTAGAAAAATTTTAATAACAAACAAACTGAATAATTTTAACAACCAAATAAAATCAACAAAGAAATGAAACTAAACGATATAAAAATTAAAAATAATGCTGTAAAATCTGCACTTTTATTGACTGCATTTGCATTGGTTTCTTGTAATAGCGAAAAGCAGGAAAGCGCAGTGGAAGGAAAAGTGAAAAAAGAAGTGATTTCTTTCGCCCCGAAAATCACAGGGCGAATTTTGGAAATCTATGTAGAAGAAGGGCAGACCGTAAAGGCAGGAGATACACTCGCGAAGATAGATGCGCCAGAGATTTCGGCTAAAATAGCTCAGGCACAGGGAGCGACCAATGCAGCGACTGCACAAGCCGAGATGGCAAGAAATGGAGCTACGGCAAACCAATTAAGCCAGCTAAGAGCCAAAGAAAGAGGACTTCGTGAGCAGTATGAATACGCACAAAAATCGTATAATAGAGCTACTAATATGTTCAAAGACAGTCTGATGTCGCCACAGGCATACGATGAAGTTATCGCTAAATACCAAGGTGCAAAAGCACAATATGATGCGGTAATCGCGGAGCTGAGAGATGTGGAAAACGGAACTCGTTACGAGAGAATAGGTATGGCGGCTGGACAGGCTGAGCAGGCAGCAGGAGCATTGCAAGAGGCAAGAGTAGCCTATTCGGAGCGATATGTGATTGCTACCAGCGATATGGAAATAGAATCTATCACACTTCACAAAGGTGAGCTGGCGACAGCTGGATTTGCGCTGTTCAATGGATATCTGCCAGAGAGTACTTATTTCAGATTTACTGTTCCAGAAGGGCAGATTGCAAAATACCAAAAAGGGCAGACTGTAAATATGGAAGTAGTGTATAACAAAGCTGCTGTTTCAGGGAAGATAATGACGATAAAACAACTGACCAAATATGCCGACGTGACCACTGCTTTCCCAGATTATAAAATGCAGGAAGCGGTCTATGAAATAAAAGTAAAACCACAGGATATTCAGCAGACAAAAAATATCTTGGTAAACTCTAATGTAATCCTAAAATAATGAAAAAGTTTATTCACTTACTAAAGCGTGAGTTTAAAATATTCTTAGCAAATGATACCCTGCGAAGTGTATTTATTCTTGGGCCTATAGTTTACGGACTGCTCATTGGGTTTACCTACAAAGAAGGAAAAGTGGACAATCTCCCAGTGATAGTCATAGACCAAGACCACACGCCTACTTCTTCCACAGTGGTGGATATGCTGGGAGACAATAAAACGATAAAAGTCCTCCACTATGCCCAAGAGCCGCTAAGACTGGAAGATGAAGTCATCAAAACCAAAGCTGCCGCAGTGGTGAAAATCCCTGAAAACTTTGAGAAAGATATATTGCTGAGAAAATATCCTGAAATAAATGTTTATGTAAATACAGGAAATGTTCTCACTGCGAATTTCTCCTCTAAAGCGATTCAGGTAACACTCGGGACATTGTCCGCAGGAATGGAAATGAAAACCCTCCAAAAAAGAGGTGCCAATGCAGAACAGGCAAAGATGCAGTATGAACCCTTCAAGGCGAACTACATCACGATGTTTAATACCACTTCCAACTATCTTATCTTCATGTGGCCTGCCATGATGGGCGTGGTTTTTCAGCAGGTGGTGCTGCTTGCTATGGCGGTAAGTTTCGCTTCGGATTTCCGCAGAAAGAGTTTCTTGGAGAATTATAAAGGAACATCCGCTTTTGTAATGCTCATCATGAAATGTCTTCCTATTTGGATAATTTCTGTGGTAAATATCCTTATACTTTCGGTGATGGGCTGGTATTTTAAAATACCTGTTTTAGAAAACATCTTCGGATTTGTGATTCTTGCTACGGTTTTCATCATGACCTGTACATTTTTGGGCGCACTTTTCAGTGTTCTCTTGCCAAATGCTTTGAAAGCAACGCAGTTTCTGATGATTATTGCTTCGCCGGCGTTCATCATCGGTGGATTTACTTGGCCAAGCAGTGCGATGCCCACAGCGATACAGTATTTGGCGAATATCATTCCGCTGACGCCATTTTTGGAAGCCTTTAAGATTATCCTTATCCAAAAGGGAAGTTTTGAACTCACTTATCCATATCTTCAGCATTTGCTGATTTTGATGGCAGTTTATTTTGTGCTGTGTGTTTTGGCTTTAAAATTAAAAGTAAGAAAGCTTTCACCAGTAGAAAAAGAAGAGGAAGAAGAAAATTTTTAAACCTAAAAAATAAACAAAATGAAGAGGGTAAAGTGGTTGTTATATGTTTAGTTTGTTTGTTTGAATGCCTTGGCTGAAAAAGTCAAGGCATTTTTTAGTAAATTGCACCAAAATTTCAGGAATGATATTAGATTATCTCAGTCAGCATGTGGAGATTAACGAGACGATTAAGGCTTTTTTTGAAAAAGAGTGTATTCGAGAATTTTACGAAGAAGGTAGTGAAATAAGCGGCTGCGGACAGTTTAACCGAAAGATATATTTCGTGGAGGAAGGTCTGGCGCGGACTTTCTACTACGAAAAAGGCAGGGATATCACCAACAATTTCTACACGGAAGGAAAAATCATGGCGCAGCTGGACACTATCTATAATGACGAGCCTTCGCGCTACGGCATACAGGCGATAGAGAAAAGCGTAATCATTTCCTGCGAATATCACAAGCTGGAAGCCGAATTGAATGTTTCTAAGGAATATTCCGAGTTCAGCAGATTCGTTCTGGGAAAACTAATGACACAGATGCTGGAGCGGATAGCCTCCCTGCAATACATGACCGCAAAAGAAAAATACAGTCACCTGATGGAGAAAAATCCCAGCATCATACTAAGGGCGCCGCTCGGTATGGTGGCTTCTTACCTTGGGATTACGCAGGAGACACTGAGCAGAATAAGAAGTAACGGCTGATAGTGGTTTTTTCGTTATTATTCCTATATGAAAAGCAAGAATGTAGGCAGTATACATTCTTGTTCTATTTTTTTTACACAAATTCCATGATAAATTGTAATGAAGTTATAAAAACAAGATTTTTTAGCCTAAAATGGGTGTTTTACTTATTGTTTGTTGATAATCTGTTATTTAAAAATAACCCTATCATATTTTTTACAAGTATTTTGGAGAATTTATAGTTTCAAAAAAGAGTTAGTTTTTGGATTTCTATTTTCTTATCATTATCTCATTAGACTGTATCTTCCCGCTGAAAAGCTTATATCCTTTAAATTCTTCTTTTTGCTTTGGGGTTAAATAATCATAAATCTTTTCATCTATACAGATTTCTAAAAACATAGGATAATCTACATTTTTATCTAAATGATAATAATAGTATGAAGGATAGGTATCTAAATCTATATTAATTTCATTTATATTAAAGTTTTTAAGATAGGTAATGGATTTCTTTGATTTTAATACTTTTAATTGATTATATAAATACCAATTAATATCAATATTTTTATAATCTCCTTTTATATGATATTTCCTCTTCCAATTTTTTATTTTTTCTCTATGGATTCTTTCTTTTTCTTTCCTTTTTTTGGATACTGCTAAAAGTTCTTCTTCTGTTAAATGTATAAATCCTGATAATAAAGAATCCATATACTCATTTTTTTCGTTTTTTATTTTGAATATTATGCCTAAGTCAGGATAATTTTCTAATCTATAAAAATTAGCACATGTTTCTTCTGGAAAATAGTATCTATAATTTGCTGTATCAATAGGAATTATGTAATCATAATCACTATTATTACTCAAATTTATTTCAAAAACATATTCTGTTTCTATAACATCTTCAGTAATTAAAACCTTATTTTCATCAACAATTCTTAATTCCATTTTTATGTCTTGAGAAAAGAAAATTTTGGAAAAGAATAGAAAGATAAAGATTAAAATATTTTTCATGATTTACTTTTTAATATTAATTTCATTGGATTTTATCTTTCCGTTGAAAAAACTGTAGTCTTTGAATTTTTCCTTTTGTTCTGAAGTTAAAAAATTATATATACAAGAATTTATACCTATTTCTAAGGACATAGGGTAAGAAATATCATTCTTCATTATGTAATAATCATGTGTATATATTAATGGGTTGTAATTCATTTTTGTAGGACTGAACTTTTTTATATAAATAATAGTTTCTCCTGCTTTTATTGTCTTTATGTTGCTAAATATTTGTTTATTATTATTCACAAACAAATTATCTCCAGTTAGTTTATATTTATGGCGCCATTTTGAAATACCTCTCTCATATTGTTTTCTTTTCTTATTTTGTACCTGAATAAGTATGGAGATATATTTATCATCAAACCTTGGTGGCAGTGAACTTTCACCTTCTAATAACTCTTCATTAATTATTATTTGGGGCATAAATTTTAAATATTTTTCTTGAAAGCCATCAATATTATCATGCTGAAATCCAGAATAATATACCATATATCCTGTTGTGTCAATGGGAATGGCATAGTTTGTATTACTTTCGTTAGATAATTTTATTTGTAGGGTATATTCTGTTAATTTTTCTCCAAAAAACTCGATTTCTTTCTCATTGATAATTTTAACATCCATTTTTATGTCTTGGGAAAGGAAAATATGAGAAATAAAGAAAAAAAAGAGTATTAAAAATCTTTTCATAATCTATGGATTAATAACATTTTTTATTAATCTATCTAAATTTTTATTTAAATGCTTTTTTACATAAGATTGTACTCCTAAAGCATTTAAATATTTATTAATATCAATGTTATTTCCATTGTTTATTTCCCATTGATAAGCCCTCATTTCCATATAGTAATCTTTAACATTACTATAACCTGAACCTAAAATATTTATCATAATCTTTGTGTTATATACAATATCAAAAACATGTATCATTTCATGACCTAATGTAAATGCATAATTTAAGAGATTTTTTATTCCTTTCATATTAATATTTATTGTATTAGGATCAGTTTCACGGACAAGACCTTTTGTAGTTATTTTATTATTTTCTACAACCTCATAATATATTTTATTCTTTATATTTTTCAAAGATATTTAAAAGTTACTACATTGGCATCTCTGTCCTCTCATGTGTACTATCTCTTACTTTTTTTAGATAAAAATATACTTGCTCAAAAATAATTCTTGTTTTTTTATTAGGAATCCTATCCAATGGATTAGCGAGCCCATCATCCCAAAAAGTAATATATTTCCTATCTCTATCTGTAAAATAAAATATTATTGTTGTCCTTCTCTGATTATGCTCTAATCCTTTATCTTTTGGACTAGGAAGCATTGCATAATCATCTGGTAAAGATTGAAAATTATTCTGATAATATTCTAGCTTAATTTTATTTACAATTTTATTAGATACTTTGAAAGGAAATTCTTTAACATAGGCTTTTTTTCCTAAAACTCCATTTCCATAAATTGTATCCTTTAACTTATAAACAACTCCTTTCCCCTCTGAAATATAATATTTTCCCCTAAATCAATTACAACTATTGATTTTATGTTATCTTGACTTGGATAACTACAACCACCACATAGTAAAAATATTATTACAAAATAAAACCAATTCCTTTCCATTTTTATCTTTTTAACCCTGTATTAATAAATGATGGTAAGTTTTTCCATGAGAGTTGAGGATCATATTTACGAACATTACCAATATATGTATTTGCTCGCACATAATCTCCATATGCTTTAAAATAGGCATAACTATAAGTAGATGCTGCATGTTCAGAATAGCTATATCCCTTAGAAAAAGCCATAGCATGTATAAGTTCATGGACAATAAATACATTACTTGATGTAGGAAAGTTTACTCCTCTCCATTTTGCAGAAGGTGCTATATAAATTACTGAAGAATTATTTCCCGTAGGGACTGTTATTCCTCCTACCATCTGTCCATTACTTGTGCTATACATATCTCCTTGACCATTTAAAAAATATCCATGTTTTTCAACATTAGAATCTGTAGCTAATAATATTTTTGTTTTTAATTCTTTTTCTATTCTCGCTTTATTCCCAATTCTTTTATTTATGTATTCATCTAATTCTCTTTGAGATGAGAAAACTAGGTCATTTTGTTGGCCTATTTTATGTATTTGATGATTCAGTCCCGCGACTATTCCACCTGTCACAGCGCCATGCCAGAAGTTTCCTCCACTAAACTCTGCACCTATACCACCAGACAATGCTCTAAAAGATACAGTTCCCAAAAATATGGTAAAGCAGCAAATATTGCGAATACAAACTCCCCGCTTGGGTGGTTGTACATTAGCGGATTATTGAACACATAGCCGTACTTTGTTTCAATTCCTTAAACGGCGCGATTGATATTACAGACTTAATAGCTACTCACCCTCAATACTTAGGTTTCAATTCCTTAAACGGCGCGATTGATATAGATTGTAAATTTAGATAAAAACATTCAATAAACCCAATAAAATGGTGAAAATTTGTGCATTTTTTTCGCGCAAAAGTCGTCGATGTCAAAAACCCGAAAAAACACGGGAGATTGACAACTTTGCAACATATTGGTTATCAGTAGTTTGGTTTAGAAGCAAGTTAAAATCTGTGTTTCAGCACCTCGGAAATGTAGAGACCGATGACAGAAGGATTTATAAAATATTCTCCATAGTGTCTATATTTTTGCCTATAATCTCCTTGTAGAGCCATTTTTCGTATTAGAGTTTTGTGATTTTTTTCTTTTTCCTAAATAGAATATTCCAGCATAAAAAGAGAAAATACAAATAATACAAGGAATGATGGAATCGTATAAAACATTTATGTTTATTTCCTCCTCTGAATAGGTTGACCAGCAAGCATATCGATGAGAAAATTCCACTTTATTAGCATATAACCAAAATGCCAAAACAATAAGAAGCAAAATATACTTAGCAATAGGTTTTTCAATAGGCTTAAAAATAATGCTATATAAAAATACAAGGCAAAATTGGATAGGCATAAAATGAAAAATTCCTGTAATGATATCGCTTTCTCCGTCGATACAAGAATATCCATTGGGTAAGAATAGAATCATTTGGAGGCTACCAACAATCACGGATAGGATGCTTATTTTTATACTTTCTTTCATTTTCTGTAATTTCTTTTGTATTCGTATTCATTATAAGTATTACATTCATAGCCTAAATGAATGATATAGCGCTTGAATCTTGGTTTTAAGGCAATACTATCCAATTTGTTTTTTATGTAGATGACTTTTTCTTTGGAAGATAGAGTATCTGCGCAAGGGATATCCTCTATATATACCGTATAGGTAGTATCTTTTTCTAAATCATATTCGGGTAAGATGGTTATTTCATTGGTTTTAAAAACTACTTTTAAGTGTTCGGTAAGCTGTTTTTCGGCTTCGGTTCGCTCCAAAGCATTAGGAGTTGTAAACCAGTATACTATGAATAAGCCGTATCTTACAAATATAAAAACAGCTATCAATACACCTAAAAGGGCAAATAAGATCGTTTTATGTTTCATTTTCATATTAGGGTATAAGCATACTTTATAAAAGTTTCTTTTATTGTATATGTTTTTATATAATCACACTCTTCCATTTTTCAGGGTCTCTGTTTTCAAGCAAATACTGTTCTTTGATATTATCTAAGAGCCAGCGATTTTCTACAAGTTTGTACTTGTACTCGCGCTTATAATTCATTCCGGCATAGAGCCTATCAGTAAAGATAGAGGCTTTTTTACCCGTGATTTGCACTTCGGTAATGCTTTCTTTAG
>CAUORE010000015.1:0-41099 GCA_963506915.1 uncultured Flavobacteriaceae bacterium | reverse complement strand
CCTCGTGCTTTTCTGCATAAACTTTCAGATTTCCGCCAAGTGTTTTCACAGAAACCTCACCTCCACCAAATTCATTCATAAATGTAAGACAACTCGCCGTTACTCCCGTTCCGCAGCTGTATGTTTCATCCTCCACTCCTCGTTCATAAGTTCTCACAAACACTTCATTTTCAGATATTTTAGAAACAAAATTCACATTTATTCCTTCTTTTTTATAAGGCTCAGAATTTCTGATTTCGTATCCATTTTTATAAACATCCAGATTTTGCACATCCTCTACATATCTCACAAAATGTGGAGAACCTGTATTTAATTGATAATCAGCTTCTATTTTAACAATTTCTGGAACATTTATCATTTTTAGCTTCACTACATTTCCATTGATTTCAGCCTCGTGAAGTCCATCTATTGCATTAAATTTAGCTTTATTTTCAAAAACATTCAAAAAATGCGCAAAAGCCACGATACATCGCCCTCCATTGCCGCACATTGTGCTTTCATTCCCATCAGAATTATAATAAACCATCTGAAAATCAAGACTTTCATGGTTTTCCAATAAAATCAAGCCATCTGCACCAATTCCGAAACGGCGGTCGCACATTTTTTTTACTAATTCTACATCATTTTTAGGAAAAGACTGATTTCTATTATCTATCATAATGAAGTCATTTCCAGTCCCTTGATATTTATAAAATTTAATCATTTTTTCTCTCTTTATTTGCGATTTCTTTTCTCACTCGGCTCAGACTCTCTGGCGTAATTCCTAAAAACGAAGCCACCATCCACTGCGGAACCCTCTTGAAAACATTAGGATAAACCTTGATAAAGTCCAAATACCGCTCCTCTGCATTCGCACCAAGCAGAAGATTTACTCTTTTTTGTAATTGTCTGGCGTGATTATGCAGAAGCAAAATTTGTTTTGTGTTTGTTTCAGGGTCATTATTTCTCATATATTCATGAAAATCAGGGCTTAAAGATATGATTTCGCTGTCCTCTATCGCATCAATAAAATAATCCGAACTCTCCCCAAAAAACAAACTACTCCTATCCGTAATCAAATGATTTTCAGGCGCAAACTGGATAATATGTTCCTTCCCCGCCTTACTGATAGAATACAAACGAAGAAGTCCCTTCTCCACAAAAAAAGTATTTCTACACACTTCTCCTTCCCTCAGCAGAAACTGTCCTTTTTCCACTTTGAGAGGCTTTATGTATTTCCTATACCCCTCAATAGATGAGGGCGAAACACCAAATGTATTTAGAAGATACTCATCAAACATTTCTACTCTTCAAATAACTTTTTCATCAGCCTTTCCATGTCTATCAGCTCTTCGTGTCTCTTGAAAATAACCTGCCCATCGCGGAAAAGCAAAAAGGTAGCCGCTTCTATCATAACTCCCAAATCCTCGCTCAGTTCTTGTTTTAGATTGGAATTTCCAGTGTAGTTCAATTTATAAAATTTCACCCTAGACAAATCCATTCTTCTTGCCTGTTTTTCAAAATCCCCCATCATATAATCACTTCTGAAATGCATCGTCGCACAGGTCAAAAGAGCCACTGGCTTCTCATAAGAATCTTTATAAGCCTGCTTCAAGTCCTCGCTGGTCTCTATTTTATTCCAAATCTGGCTGTCTTTATACGCTTTTACTAGTTTTTTCCAAAAATCCATTAATCCCATAAGTCAAAAAATTTTTGCTAAATTATCAATAATTTAGTAATATTGAAAATAAATTAAAATGAAAATGAAAAAAGCCCTGATTGTAGTAGACATCCAAAATGATTTTTGCAAAGGCGGCAGCCTAGAAGTCGCTGATGGAGAAAAAATCATTCCTTACATCAACCATCTGATGAAAACCAACAACTATGATGAAATCATCCTTACCCAAGATTTTCATCCCACAGAACACAAAAGTTTTGCAGTCAATAATGGAAAATCCGTTGGCGAAATCATTGACCTAAACGGCATTTCACAGACAATGTGGCCTGTCCACTGTGTGCAGGGAACTTTGGGAGTAGAGTTTCATCCTGATTTAGAAAAAAATCATGCTACCTACATCATTAAAAAGGGAATGAACCCTGAAATAGACAGCTACAGCGCATTTTTTGACAATCAAAAACTAATCGACACTGGACTTTCTAATTATCTGAAATCCAAAAGCATAGAAACCGTAGAAATCGTAGGATTAGCATTAGATTATTGTGTAAAATACACCTGCATTGATGCTGTTTTGGAAGGGTTTAAGGTCATCCTTCATTTTAAAGGAACGAAAGCCGTGAACCTCCACCCTGATGATGCCAAAAACACTGTTTTTGAACTTTTAGAAAAAGGCGTTTCTGTAATAAATTAAAACTCACTGATAAACAAAAACTTACCCTAAATCTAGGTAAGTTTTTATTTTTTAAGAATTATAACAATTTAGATAATTCCTCGTAGCCGCCGCCGTTATAGACATTGGTAAACCCTCTCTGTTTAAACGCTTCCGTAGCCTTCCCGCTTCGGTTTCCACTTCGGCAGAAAAAAACTACATTTCCGTCTAATTTCGCTATTTCATCTGCATGATTTTCCACCTCGCCCAGCGGAATATTTTCAGCGCCTTCTATCGCTCCATTTGCGATAAGTTCCTCTGGCTCACGCACATCTATCAAATGATAGTTTCCTTGATTTAAAATTTCCTGAATATCCATTCTTTATTTTTTTTATTCAAATATAGTTTATTTTACAATACATTGACCTCTCTTTCTAATTTTACTCCAAATTTTTCTTCCACAGAATCTATTATTTTTTGAGAAAAATCAAAAATCTCTTGCCCTTTTGCATTTCCTGTAATATTCACTATTACAAGGGATTGCAGGGCGTGAGTTGCCACATTTCCTATCTGTTTGCCCTTCCAGCCACACTGCTCTATAAGCCATCCTGCTGGGATTTTCACGCCTTCTTCGGTTTTATATCCCTGAATATCTGCAAACTGAGTTTTTAGCTTATCAAAATACGCATCAGAAACCACAGGATTTTTGAAAAAACTTCCTGCATTTCCTACTTTTTTAGGGTCTGGAAGTTTGCTCTGCCGAATACGGATAACTGCCTGAGAAACATCCTGAATCGTTGGATTTTTTATTTCCATTTTCTCCAATTCTGACTGGATAGCTCCATACTCCACCTTCAAAACATGCTCCTTTCTTGTCAGCCTGAATGTAACTTCCAGAATAACATATTTGCCTTTTCCCTCTCTCTTAAAAAAAGAATCTCTGTAACCGAACTGGCATTTTTTCTTATCAAAAACCTCAATCCCCAAAGTACTCAAATTAAGCACTTTACAAGACTCAAAACTATCTTTTATCTCCACGCCATAAGCTCCGATATTTTGGATAGGACAAGTCCCTGCATTCCCTGGAATCAGAGACAAATTCTCCAGCCCTCCATAGTTTTTATCCAAACAATACTGAACGAACTGATGCCAGTTTTCTCCTGCTTGGGCAGACACCAAAATTTCATTATCGCTGATAATTTCTTTGGAAATTCCCTTTAAATTTAGTTTAATCGCAAGTCCTTCAAAATCCTTTGTGAAAAACAAATTACTTCCTCCTCCCAAAAACAAAAGAGGAAGCTCCCTAAATTTAGGTTTTTTCAGTAAATCTAATAACTCTGACTCTGTAGAAACCTCAGCAAAATACCGCGAAGAAGCCTCCACACCGAAAGTGTTGTAAAGCTTCAGAGAAACATTTTCTAAAATCTGCATTTTATCGTGCATTGTATTTTTGAAGAGCATCTTTCAGCAGTTCTACACTTCTTCTCAGGTCTTCCTCTTTCAGCACATAGGCTATTCTTATCTGTCTCTTTCCAAGCTCTGGATTAGAATAGAAGCCTCCCGCAGGCGCCACCATAACAGTTTCATTATCAATAGAATATTCTTCTAAAAGCCATTGTGCAAATTTCTCTGCATCATCTATCGGAAGCTCTGCCACGCAGTAGAAAGCACCTTTTGGAGTTGGGCAGATTATACCTGGGATTTCGTTTAGTAATTTTACTAATAAATTTCTTCGTTTAGTATATTCTTCGCGAACGCTTTCTATATATTTTTTGTCGTTTTCGTGGGCTTTTGCAGCTATTATTTGCCCTAAAAGCACTGGGCTTAGTCTAGCTTGTGCAAATTTCATCGCAGCAGCACGAATCTGCTTAGAACGAGTAACCATAAATCCGATACGAACTCCACACATAGAATATCTCTTGGATTCAGAGTCTATGATGATGCAGTTTTCTGCTATTTCTGGAAATTCCAGCATAGAGACCTGCTTTGCTCCATCATACACATACTCACGATACACCTCATCTGCGATGATGACAATATCATGTTTCAGAGCTATCTGAGCCAGTTTCTGCAATTCTTCCCTTGTATAGAGGTAGCCCGTAGGATTCCCTGGGTTACAGATTAGGATAGCTCTGGTTTTTGGAGTAATTTTTTTCTCAAATTCTTCCATAGACGGCAGGGCAAAACCTGTCTCGATAGAAGATGGAACTGCTACTACTTTTACATTGATATGATTAGAAAAACCATTGTAATTCGCGTAGTATGGCTCTGGGATAATTATCTCATCACCATCATCACAGAGCGTAGCAAGTGCGATGCTCAGCGCTTCTGAACCACCATTAGTCACGATAAAATTATCCGTTGTCAAATCTGTAAAACCAAGCGAATGGTAATAAGTTTCCAAAGCCTTTCTATACTCTATATTTCCCTCAGAAAGAGAGTATTCCAGCACTTTTAAATCAATATGTTTCAGCTCCTCCAAAGCCGTTTGTGGTGTTTCTATATCTGGCTGTCCGATATTGAGATGATAGACTTTTACTCCTTTTTGTTTCGCCTGTAATGCATATGGAACAAGTTTTCTGATTGGTGAAGCAGGCATTTTTTCTGCTCTTTGTGATATTTTTGGCATGATAGATTGTATTTTATGGAACAAATTTACAATTTTATTTCTCTATTATGGCAGAATATTTCTACCTATTTTGATAATATTTTTCTTATTTTTAATGAAACTTCTCTTTTCATGAAATTCTGTTCTTTAAAGATGAATTTCCACCTGTTTTTCACTGGTTTTGTCCTGCCAGTAGTTTTTGTAAGTCTGGAAAGTGTCTTCTATTATTTCATAAAGTTTAAAACAATTTTGTTTCAATTCCTCGAGATGAACCACGCGAATGACAATATGCGGCTCTTCTATCCATTCCAAAGACATCATGCAGTCATCCATAGAGTTTAAACTCATCCAAAAGTAGCTCGGAAACTGAAAAACTTCATTCATTTTTCGTAAAAAATCTGCTTCTGTCTTTATATTTCGGACATCGATAAAATATTCCAATGTTTGTTTTTGAAAGTCTAATCGTGTTTCGTTCATATATTTTGATTATTTTTTCATTAAAAAACACCCAACAATTTGATAAAAGCAAAATGCAAGTGTAAAAATACATTTATTTTGAATAAATTTGCCTTTTCAAATCATATAAAATGACAAAAAAACAAATCTATTTGAGTGTTATTTTTGGAGCTATTTTCCTTATAGCTTTATGCGATTTTCTTCCTGGTTTAAAGAAAAAATCCGATTTTGACACTCCAGAAGTCGTTGGTTATCAATATAAAAAAGACTCATCCAAGACAAAAGACCCATACGGCATCGCAGACCAAAAAGGGCGAAACTACATAGAAAAACTTACCGATGAAACCATCGTAATCAACTATGTCAAAAAACACAAAAGACTTCCCGAATACTACATCACCAAAGCAGAAGCCAAAAAACAAGGCTGGAAACCATCCGAAGGAAACCTCTGCGAAGTACTTCCCAACAGGGCTATCGGTGGAGACCGTTTCAGCAACCGAGAGAAAAAGCTTCCCGACCATGGGAAATACTACGAGGCTGACATAAACTACCGCTGTGGTAGAAGAAATGCAGAACGAATAGTTTTCAATAAAGATGGAGAAGTGTGGCTCACTAAAAACCACTATAAAATTTTTGAAAAACAATAAAATAATTAACTAATAATGAACACAATATACATTGACTTTTCAGAAATCGGCGATATGGAGGATTTCTACGCCCAGCTGAAAGAAAAAATAGAACTTCCTGAGTATTTCGGAGATAATCTGGATGCTCTTTATGACTGCATTTCTGGCGATTTAGACATGCCTTTACATATAGAATTTGTAAATATGACCGTGGAGCAGCTAGAAATTTTCGAAGACCTTTTAGTGACTTTAGAAGACCTAGTGGAGGAAGTTCCCGACTTCTCTTTTTCGTATTTTCTGGAACAATACGAAGATTAAAAATCTCTTTTCCAAAATAAAAAAACCAGCTTCGAAATAAAGCTGGTTTTTGTTTTTATGTTAATTTATTAGTATTCTAACAATACACTCCCCCAAGTAAATCCACTTCCAAAGGCAGCCAGACAAACTAAATCGCCTCTCTTCACCTTTCCTTCTGCTATTGCTTCGCTCAGAGCGATAGGAATAGAAGCCGCAGTGGTATTACCGTATTTTTGGATATTATTAAACACCTTCTCATCTGGAAGCCCCATCAGCTGCTGCACATACTGCGAAATTCTGATATTCGCCTGATGCGGAATAAGCATATCCAAATCCTCTACACTTTTACCTGCTTTTTTCAAAGATTCTATGATGGTTTCAGGGAAACGAGTAACCGCCTGTTTGAAAACAAAATTCCCATTCATATACGGATATATTTCTTCTGGCTTTATGTTTTCTGGCTCTGTAAAAAGTCTGTCTGTCCAGCCCAAATTAGTCCCTGGTAATTTTATCATCAGCTCCTCTGCATATTTCCCTTCGGAATGCATGTTATAAGACAAAATTCCCTGAACATCAGCATCTTCCGAAGCCGAAAGCACTACCGCTCCTGCACCATCACCAAAAATCACTGAAACGCCTCTTCCTCTATCTGTCATATCCAGCGCAACTGACTGAATTTCAGCACCTACCACTAAAATATTTTTATACTGTCCCGCTTTGATGAAAGCATCTGCAACGCTCAGCGCATAAACAAATCCTGAACATTGGTTTCTCACATCCAGCGCTCCCACGGTATCGCAGCCCAACATTTCCTGCAAAACTACCCCGCACCCAGGGAAATAATAATCTGGACTAAGTGTCGCAAAAATAATATAATCTATATCTTTCGCTGTCAGACCAGCTGATTCCAGCGCTTTTTCAGAAGCTTTGAAACCATAGAAACTTGTAGTTTCTTGGCTGTCAAATTTGCTCGTTCTGTGTCTTCTTTCTTTGATACCCGTACGCTCCGTTATCCACTCATCATTAGTATCCATTATTTTAGCTAAATCATCATTAGTTACCACATTATCTGGCACATAATGACCTATTCCTTTAATAACACTTTTATACATAACAAAAATTTATTTAATCAATTTTAATCCGTCAAAACTATGAAATCCATTTAGAAAATCCTTTAAATTCATTCGTTTTTTTCCTTCCAGCTGTAATTCTTCTGGAAAATAAACTCCATTTTTAGCATAGATTTTAAATTCATTTTTAGAAATTTCTATCTCGCCATACTCTTTAGAATGTTCTATTTTTTGGAATTTTCCTTTAAAAATCTTTAATATTTTCTGCTCGCCACCCACTTCCAAAACAGTAAAAGCCGCAGGATACGGCGACATTCCACGGATAAAGTTATGAATAACTTCCACCTCTTTTTCCCAGTCTATTTTAGTATCTTCTTTGAAAATTTTATAGGCTGTTTTTGGATTTTCTTTCTGATTTTGTGGGATTTCTGTAAGTTTCCCTTCCGCAAGACCATCCAGAGTTTCCACCACCAATTTCGCACCTATCTCCATCAGTCTGTCATGGAGCGTTCCTGCATTGTCTTCGGGAGAAATTTCAGTTTCTGCTTGAAGGAGAATATTCCCTTCATCTATTTTTTCATTGATGAAAAATGTAGTGACACCAGACTTTGTCTCGCCATTGATAACGGCATAATTTATCGGTGCTGCACCTCTGTAATCTGGTAATAATGAAGCATGTAGATTGAATGTTCCCAGCCTCGGCATGGAGAACAGAACCTTTGGCATCATTCTAAATGCCACCACTACGAAGATATCCGCGTTTAGACTTTGTATCTGTGATAGAAACTCCTCATTACGAAGTTTTTCTGGCTGAAACAGCGGTAAACCATGCTCTACGGCATAAGTTTTCACGGGAGACTGATGCACTTTTTGCCCTCGCCCGCTGGCTTTATCTGCTACGGTAACGACTCCCACCACCTCATGCGCCGAGGTATGGATAGCTTCCAGAGAAGCCCTTGCAAAATCAGGCGTTCCGAAGAAAACGACTTTTAGTTTATTCATTGATCATATAAGTTTTGTAGTTCAACATTTTTATTTTCTCTAAATTCAGCAGAGTTATCAAGGTTTCATAGATTTTTTCCTTTTCATGCCAGAATATTTTTACGCTCAGTTCATCAAAAGTAGCTGGATTTTTGGCTAATATTTCTAAAACCTCATCCGTCAGGGCTTTCTCTTTGACTGGATTTTGGGACAGACAAAAACTACATTTTCCGCAGTTCTCCGAGGATTTTTCTCCAAAATAAGTCAAAATCATTCTCATTTTACAGAAATCTTTATCTTGGATAAAGTATTTCATTTCCTCCCATTTTTGGATTTTATTTCTCTGGATTTTTTCAAATAGATTCCAGTATTTTCCTTGTATTTCTCTGCTGTCTCTCGGTCTTAGGAACTTTATGCTGTCGGTGTTTCCATCCACATATTCCAGCCATTCTTTTTTTTGCAATTCCTTTATTCTGTCCTTTATCATCTGCTGGCTTACGCCCAGTTTTGCACTCAGACTTTCTTCGCTGAAAGAAACTTTGTGCGTGGCAACTCCAGAAACATTTCTAAGTAACAATTCTATAAAATACGCATCTTTCGACGGTAAATCCTCCAATTCTTCGGCAGGGATTTTCAGCTCTATTGTAGAAGGCGATTTATAATTATTCCAAAATATAACTTCCTGATTATGAAGAAATCCTAAAACACTTCTGATCTTAGCAAAGGAAATCTTGGTAAAACTCTGCACTTTCTGTAAATCCAGTTGAAATATCCTCTCCGTAGCCTCCCCATCGGCTATCTGAAATATGGAATAAATGTAAGATATCACCTTCAAATACTGGGTTTTATCTGGAATCTGCGCAGACAAAATATCATCCATCTCGCCAAGTTCCTGCTTATTCCAAAGTAAAAAAGCATAACTTTCCTGCCCGTCTCGTCCTGCTCTTCCTATTTCTTGGTAATAATTTTCAACCGATGAAGAGGGCGAATAATGGATAACAAAACGCACATTATCCTTGTCTATTCCCATCCCAAAAGCATTGGTAGAAATCAAAACAAAATCATTCCTTTCCTGCCATTTTCTCTGTTTCTCGTTTCGCTCCCTTGCCGAGAGCCCTGCATGATAAAAATCTACATTTTGCAGATTGTGTTCTTTTAAAAACGCCGTCAGCTCCTCTGCTTCTCTCCTTGTTCGGACATAGACTATTCCAGATATTTTATTGATTTTCAAGAAACTAAGCATCCTTTGATATTTATCAGAAATCTCTTCATGGAAGATATGAATATTCTCCCTTTTGTAACTTTTCTGAAAAACACGAACCGAAGACAAGCCTAATTTTTCCTTAATATCAAGAACGACTTTGGGCGTTGCAGTAGCCGTAAGAGCCAGACAAGGCAGATTCCCTATCGTTTTTCTAAACTCGCTAATATGCTGATAACTCGGCCTAAAATCCTGTCCCCATTCTGAGATACAGTGCGCCTCATCCACCGCAATAAAGGAAAGCGAAACATCCAGCATCTTCCTCATAAACAAAGAGTTATGAAGTCGCTCCGGTGAGACATATAGTAGTTTAATTTCACCTGATATTGCCTTTTCGTAGATTTCTTCCTGCTCTGCTTCGTCCAGTTCGGAACTAAGATATTCCGCCTCTATCCCCAAATCTTTCAAATGAGAAACTTGGTCTTTCATCAGTGCTAAAAGCGGCGAAATCACCAGACAAGTCCCCTCTAAAACCAAAGTAGGAAGCTGATAGCAGAGAGACTTACCACCGCCCGTGGGAAGCAGCGCCAAAGTATCATTTTGCTCTAAAATAGACAAAATAATATCTTCCTGACTCTCCCTGAAAGCATCATAGCCCCAAAAACTTTTCAAGGTTTTTAGTAGAATGTCTCGTGTTTCGATAGGCATAAATTTATTTTATCTCACAAAAATAGCAAAAAAGATAAGTTATTTATTTTTACAGAAAGAAAAATGTGTGCTGAGGAAAAATTTCCCAGCACACAACAAATAAAATTATATTATCAAAAAACTACTTTCCTATCTTCTTTTCTATAGCATCCAGCCTTGCTTTCAGTTCTTCTATCTCTTTATCTTTCTCTTGTATTGCTTTTACCAAGACAGGAACTATAGCTGTATAATTTACAGATTTATATTTATCAGAAGATTTATCTGTTTCTACAATATCTGGAAGCACTTTTTCTACTTCTTGAGCTATGAAACCATACTGTAGCTTAGCATTACCACCTTTCTGCTTTCCTTTTGTATTCCAATGGTATGTTACAGGTCTTAGTTGAGAAAGGGTTTTAGATGCATTATCAATATTCTTAACATGTTCCTTTAGACGAGAATCTGATGACAAAGTAAAATTACTTGCCAGCACCTGCCCTGCTACTTCTAATTTTTGCGATGGTAAATTAGTACCTATCCCCACATTTCCATTATCTGTAATGGTAAATTTAGGACCTAAGTTATTACCATTAGCATCATAGCCCCAAAATTGTAGTGAGTTAGAATAAGAACCCCTCATGTTATATATTCTCCATTCTCTTGCTCCTCCTGTTACTGTAGTTTTACCTGAGTTTACTATACTTACAAATCCTCCTTCTTCACTTGCTAATGAAGTTCTTAGAAGCCCCCCTTCTGCTACTACATTCCCTAAAACATGGAGTTTGTGTTGTGGAGTTCTATCTGCAAAAGCAGGAATCTGCGCATAGGTTCTAAAATCTCCTACCCCCACATTTCCTTCATCAGATAAGAACATTACTACTTGTTCACTACCACTTCCTACCTTATAGTTCCAAAACTGAAGTCCATTGGCATAGTCTCCTGTATTATTATACATTACCCATCTATCAGATGTTCCAGAAACTGTTTTACTTGGGTTAAGAAGTTCTACTTTTCCTCCATGCCAACCACTCACAGAAGAGTATAAACCTCCTTCCTCTGTCAGTACATTTCCTTTTACATGAACTTTTTCTGAAGGCTTGTATGTTCCTATACCTATTTTAGGATTATCAACTGCATTTCCAAGCAGTATCACATTATCTATTGATGTGACAGTAGTAAGGTTTGTTTGGTTAAATCCATTACCAATAGCTACTACATTGTCCAACTGAGGAGAATTGTTCCCTCTATTTGCACCTCCTATATGTATATTCCCATTTCCTCTAGTTATCCATCTTCCTGAACTAGCTCCAACAGCGATATTTGCATTTCCATTGGTATTTGCTAAAAGGGCATCCTTTCCTATCCCTATATTATTAGCACCTGTACCCGCGGCTGTTCCTGTTCCTCCTATACCAGCATCTTTTGTAATGTGATTACTATTACCTACTATTCTAAGATCTACATCCTCACTTCCTAAAACTTTCAGCCAAACCCCTGTATCTGCATCATAGTAGTAAAAGCCTTTAGTAGTTACATTTTCTGTTGTGCTAACACCTCCTATTGGCTCTGTTGTATCATTTACATAAACCAGTGTAGATTCTCTGAGATCAGTTGCAGAGATATTTTCTATTCTTTCTCTGCTGAGTCTTGGTATTAGAATCCCTTCATTCGTTGTTGCTGTAGCAGCGGCATTCGCTGTTGTAGGATTAATATCCAAAGTTGCTTCTGGTGAACTAGTATTCACACCAACTTTTCCTGTTTGAGCATAAGCTACACCTGCAGCCAGCAGCCCCAAAGAGATAATTATTTTTCTCATATATTAAAATTTTATTATTCATTTCCTTTTTTAATAAAGCAAAAATCATACTATTGATTCTTACACAAAACTACATTTCCTCAGCTAATTCATCTAGTAATTTTCTAGAAAAATCTCTATCATACAGATGTTTATGATGTGGAATTTCTAATCTGTTACAACTAAAAATAAGTCCTTCATAAGACACTATATCTATGTCTATAATCCTGTCTCTGTATTCACCAAAGAACTTAGAATCATGGATTCTTCCCATTTCAGACTCTATTTTTTTGATTTCATCTAAAAGTTTTATAGGCGAATATATTGTCTGTACATCTATTGCAATATTACAAAAAATATTCTTACTATCAAACTCCACAGGTGAAGTTCTTGAGATTTTAGTTTTTTTAATAATCTTGCCGACCCTATTTTCCAACTCACTGAGAGCCAATAAAATATTATTTTCTGCGTTTCCTAAATTACTTCCTAGTAACAAAACCACATTATACATTACTAACTATTTGTAAATTTGTAAAATTTTAAACTTTATTTTTATGAAAAATTTCATCAAAACTGTTCTTGCAAATGTCGTTGCATTATTCATTGCTGGTATTTTACTGCCTTTTTTCCTGCTTTTTGTGATTATCATCATCGGAAGCATGTCCAGCGCAGACAAAGATATCAAAATTAAAGAAAACTCAGTTCTTACCATTGATTTTAAATCCAAAGTTGTGGAACATGAGAACGAAAGCGAGTCTTCTATATTTGAGATAAAAGAAGATGCTGAACTAAAATACCAAGATATCCTCAATGCCATAGAAACGGCGAAAAACGATGATAAAATCAAGGGAATCAGTATAGAACTAGATGACATAGATGCTGGGATTACGCAGATAGATGACATCCGAAAAAGTCTGGAAGATTTTAAGAAAAGTAAAAAATTTGTCTATGCTTACGGGAACAATGTAAGCCAAGCATCCTACTATCTAGGTTCGGTGGCTGACCAATATTTCCTCAATCCAGTGGGAGGCATCGAGCTGAAAGGACTTTCCACAGAGGTGATTTTCTTAAAGGAATTTGCTGAAAAATACGGCATTAACATCAATGTCATCCGCCATGGAAATTTCAAATCTGCTGTAGAGCCTTTCCTCAGAAACGAAATGTCTCCAGAAAACAAAGAGCAGATGACTACCCTTCTGAATGACACTTGGGGAGAGATTTCCTCTAAAATCATCCAATCTAGAAAACTAGACCCTACGGAATTCAAAACCGTGGTTGATAGTCTATATGCTACAATTCCTGATCTGAGCCTAAAATACAAACTTGCCGATAAATTAGTTCAAAAATCTGAATACGAGGAGATTATAAAAAACAAACTAAATGTTGGTAAAGATGAAAAACTAAACAAAGTTTCTATCAGAAATTATGCTTTTTCCCATGCAGATACTAAAATAAACGATAATAAAATCGCTGTTCTATACGCCTCTGGAACTATCTACAATGGAAACAGATACAGTGACATCTATTCTGAAAGATACATCCAATACATCAAGGATTTAGCCCAAGATGACAACATCAAAGCTGTGGTTCTCCGTGTAAACTCACCTGGTGGAAGCGCCAATGCTTCTGATGAAATCTTGTATGAACTTCAACAACTGAAACAAAAGAAACCTCTAATCATTTCATTTGGGGATTATGCAGCCTCTGGCGGATACTACATCTCCATGGCTGGGGACAGGATTTTTGCTCAAAACAATACCATCACGGGTTCTATTGGGGTTTTTGGGGTAATTCCTGATGCTAAAAACCTAGCGAACCGAAATGGTATTTACTCCGATGTGGTTTCTACCAATGCCAATTCAAACATGATGTCGCCTTTTTCGGGGCTTTCATCAGGGACACTTGCTATCACGCAGAGAAGCGTAGTAAATACCTACAATCGTTTTGTGCATTTTGTTTCCAAAAATAGAAAGAAAACTTTCGAAGAAATAGATGCCGTAGGAAGCGGAAGAGTTTGGTCTGGAAAAAGAGCCAAAGAAATAGGACTAGTAGATGAAATAGGCTCACTAAATGATGCTGTAAAATACGCTGCAAGTAAAGCAAATATAGCAGAATACGAAGCTGTAAGTTATCCTGCAAAAGTGGATAAATTCGAGCAGATAATGAGCAGCCTGAAACAGGAAAGTATAACTACAAACTATGTAAAATCCCAAATGGGCGAAGAAAACTATCAGCTATTCAAGGTTTTTGCAGACCAAAACTTAAGAAATAGCATACAGATGACCATGCCCTACATCATTAGAATTAAATAATAATAACAAAAAACGGTGCCTGATAATATCAAGCACCGTTTCCATTTACAATAAAGTTTAAAATTGGTTAAAATTCTATATCATCTGCTACTCCACCGCCCATTTCTTTTGAGAATTTTTCTGCGTATTCTCTTTGTTTTTGTTCTTGGTAGCGCAGCATTTTTTCGATGTTACCCATATTAGCCATCCATTTCATAGCTACAGACTGAAAATCTCCCAAGGAAATTCCATAATTGTCCTGTATCCACTGAGCGCCATCCAGCCCTGCTTCATATGCCGCCTGACGAGCTCCGCACAATTCATAGTAGAACGCTTCATCATTTTGGATTTTAGCTAGATAGTCTCCTTCTTGATTAGATTCTTTTACAGAATCATTGAATTTAGGGTGAGTATCTGCACTTCCGTAATACTGCCCATAGAGAGACATCACAGCCATAGTCTGGTCTTGCTGCATTCTCTTTACCCAGAGCTGGTTAGCTTCATCCCAAACAGGCATATCGATTCCTAATCTTTTACATACCTCTTCTGCTGACATTCCATTAGTCATTTTAGAGGCAGCCGCTGCGTAATCTTGCAGAGAAATACCATGTATAGGCTGCAGCATAGGATTATTATCATCATGAGCCATATTCATGTAAGGATTCTCAAAAGAAGTATCATACTCCTCTCCATTTTCATCGTAATTCTCTAAGAAATCATCACTTTCTCCATTAAACTCGCCTGAGTTTTTGATGATAGCATCATTGTTTTTCTTAAGTTGAGCTTGTTCCTCTGGTGTTCCTCTCTTTCCTGCTGCACGCATCTCGATAAGAACTTTATACCCATCATCCATCAAGCCTTTATAAAACTCAAAGAATCTGATAGTTGCTTTGAGAAGAGAATCATTTCCATTGTAAGCTCCCAGCTGTTTCACTTCTGCGATATAATCCTCCAAATCCTCTTTCCACTGAAGGCGCACTTTTTCTGCTCGGGCATAGTCTTTGGCATCCATAGCAGCGTTCATATCGGCCATGTTGTCTTCGCATTTATTCGCTACACACATCAGCTCATTATTATACTCTATAGCATTGTCAAAGCTTCCTTTTGCGTAGTATACACCTTCCTCTTCATCATATCCTCTTTTTTCTGGCTGATTTTTAGGCTGGTTATCTTCTACAAGGTCTTGAACTTTTTTAAAAAGATTTTTAAACATAATTTTTTCTTTTTTTTTTAAATCTTAAAAATTATTCAAGATTATTTTTAGTCATCCTCGTACTTTTCAAGGAAGTCATCAGAAACTTCATTCAGTTTATCTGTAAAACGCTGTATCAGATTGTTGTTGTTTTTCAGCTGAGCTTGTTCCTCTGGCGTTCCTCTCTTTCCTGCTGCACGCATCTCGATAAGCACTTTATATCCATTGTCCATCAAACGGTCATACTCATCCAAGAATGCAATAGCAGCATCCATCAGCATAGTATCTCCTTTGTATGGCCCTAATTTTCTCACTTGTTCTTTGTAAGTTTTCACATCTTCTTTCCACTGAAGACGCACTTTTTCTGCACGAGCATAGTCTTTGTCATCCATTGCATCATTCATATCATCCATGTTATCATGGTTTCCGTTTGTGATGCAGATAATTTCGTTATTATATTCTACTTCATCATCGAAACTACCTTTAGCATAGTATACTCCTTCTTCTGCGTCATAGCCTTTTTTTGGTTCATCATTTCCACCTACTAAGTCTTGTACTGTTTTGAAAAGATTTTTAAACATAACTTTAATTTTTTTGGTTAATAAATATTTTAATTTTCGATGGAGCAAATGTATAAACTCAGCACATTTATCCAATAAAAACAGCGTCTACAAAGCGTCTACAAGCTTTTAATTTTATTATAAAACACTGATTTTCAATTAAATATTTTGTAGACACCAAATTTCATAACCAAGTTATCTTTATTTTATCTTTTGAATCCAAATGAAATTAAAAAACCATATTTCTAATTTTATTTGCTTTTATTTTTCATTTCAGACAGATATTTTTCAAATTCATCAGAAGGGATTCCTTTTGCACCAAAATTTTCTAACATTCCTACCGCCAACTGAAGATAAAAATCATCTGTTTGGGCAAGTTTTGCTATAATTTTTCGGTATAAATCTGGTTTTTCATCAAGATTAAACTCAGCATAAACCTGCATATCACTCATTTCTCTATAAAAAACTTTTTTGTTCGCCTCGGCAAGTATCGGCACCGTGTCAGCCAAAACCTTCCATATAGCAGCCCTCCATAAGAAATAAGCTAAAAATTTTTCTTCTGATACCACTGCATTACTGCTGGAAACTCTTTCATAAAATTCTTCTTCTTTTTGGGTTTTCTCTTCAGCAAAATCCTTCGCTACGAACTCGTATTCCCGCATCTTATCACTTGGCACGAATGTATTTTGCGTCTGGCAGTACGGACAGGTGATATAAGTCGAAATAAAATACAACTCCTTGATTTCCAAACCAGCACCACACTGTGAGCAGTGGAAATTATCCTTCACAGCATTATATTCCTCTACTATTTCACGGAGTTTTTCCTCTGCAGAAGGCTCTTTAACATGACTCTCAATGCTATCGGCAAGGTCTCTCATCTTGTCTTTCCATTTTTCAAAATCATCATGGATTTTTCTGAACCATTTCTCCTGAAGCTCTCCTTCTGGCGTTTGCGACTCATAAAAAGAAGGTTCATAAGGCTTTATCTGCTGTTTAAAAACATCCTCTGCTTTGTCTATAATTCTATTAAACTGCCCCTTTACTCCCATCAAAAAATTCCCAAAACTGCGTTTATATGGGTCTGTATCCTCATCATAAATCTCCTGCATAGCATCACGGGTTTCCTTTTCCAAGGACTCTGCTCTCTCAGTAAGTTTCTCTATAAAAACTCTAAATCTTTGCTCTAAATCATTCATATTCATCTATTTATATTTTTATTACAAATTTTTCCTTTTATCTATTATTCAAATAAACCGAGAGAAATCTCGGTTTTATTCTTATTGTATGTTATTTTTCTATTTCACCACACTCTCAGCTATTATTTTCCCCATTGCTATGTCTATTTTTTGGGTAATCTGCTCTACTCTTTCAAGTTTATAATCCGATACTAAAAGACTTACGAATTTATACCTCACTTGCACAATTCCGCCTTCTTCATAGACCAAAACCTTCAGTGGCAGCTCTATCGCTACTTTGGGATTTTCCTGCATCAGGCGAGTTCCCACCTTAGGGTTTCCCACCACCAAAACTGTCGCCGGCAAAAGGTTTTCTCCTGCTTTCTTCGCTGCTTTTGCGTGGTCTATTTCCGAAAAAACGACAATATTATTGACTTTAAAATTCTTCTTTAATCTCCTAATTGTTTGTTTAAAATCATATTTACTTTTTGCTGTAAAAGACGAATAATCTTCCGATTGTGCAGAAAAACTCACCGATATAAACAGCGAAATAAAAAATAATAATCTCATAATTTTTAACTTTAATTCATTTGTTCCAAAACCTTTTTTATCGCCTTTGGGAAAATTTCATATTCCACTTTATGCACTTTTTCCGCAAGTTTTTCAGGCATATCCCCCTCACTTACAGCAACTTTCCCTTGCAGGATGATTTCGCCCTCATCTATCCCAGCCGTCACAAAATGCACTGTGGCACCGCCTTCCTTTTCTCCAGCATCTATCACAGCCGTATGGACATGCATTCCCCACATTCCCTTCCCTCCAAATTTGGGCAGAAGTGAAGGATGAATGTTGATAATTTTACCAGCGTATTTTTTCGCAAAATCTTCAGTGATGATGGAAAGAAATCCCGCCAAAACTATCAAATCCGTGTCTTTCGGAAGGATTTTATCTAAATTTTCACAAAAATCTTTTCCTCTCTTTATCAAATGATGAGGAATCTGGTGTTTCTCAGCACGAACCAGAGCATAGCAGTCTCTATCCACAACCACCATGCTTACTTTTGCGTTAGGAATTTCTCCGTTTTGGATACATTCCAGTATTCTTTCTAAATTGGTTCCTGAGCCAGAAGCCAAAACTACGATATTTTTCATTTCTTTGATTTTGTTAGTCCTCTTTATCCTCCTCTACGCCGTGCTTTATCTTAGATTTTTTCCCTTTGATATCCACAGCATATTCTTTTCCGTTTCTGATGAGCAGCCCTTGGGTTTTCCCTTTGGAATGCAGTACATCTATGTCTATCACACGCCCATCCATGAGGTAAGTAACCTCTTTTCTAAGGGTATGTCCGATGACAAATTTCTTCGCATTGAGTTTTTTGAGAATTTCCTCCAAATCTTCTTTCTTTGTAGTTTCCTTTCCGTAGCCTCTGTACCACATAGGACTTTTCCCATACATATAGATGACATTTGCGATGGGATCTTTCCCTTTTTGCCCTTCTTTACTATTGAAATAATATTTTCTAGCGTGTTCATTCAGCTCCTCCACGGAAAGATTTAGGTCACTTACTTCCTTAGAAATTCCTGCATGAACGAAAATATAATCACCGATTTTCTCTACGATATTTTTTGTATTAAGCCACTTGCCGAGTTCCGTGCCATACTGAGAAAGAAGGAAAGCAGGCTCTTCGTTCATGAGTTTTGCATTTTCAAAATATTTTTTTCGCACATAGCGCAAATCTTTATTCATGTTCATCAAATCATGATTTCCAAGGACAAAATGCACCTTTCCACCTACTTTTTCCGCCTGTTCTTCCAAGGAATAAATCAGCCAAAGAGTCTGCGTAACGAAAAGTCCTCTGTCAAAGAAATCTCCCACCATTACAAGATGCCCTTTCCCAAAAGTCCATTTGTAATTTTTATCCATCACCTTATTATTGATAAGAAATTCTTTAAACTGCTCAAAATTCCCTTCAATATCTGAAATGGCTATCAATTTTTTAGGCATCAAATAGACCGAAGGTTCTTCTTTCAGCTCCTTTTTTAGCCTGAAAGAAAAGAAATCCTTATCCGTGATGTAAGATTTTAGCTCCTGATTTTCTTCATACCATTTATAAACTGGCGTAGGAACGCCATTTTCTTCCTTAATGCTCTTCACGACCGACCGACCTAAACCCGAGTAAAAGATATACGGCCCATCTATCCCTGCTCTGGAAGTATCTTTTTCTAATCTTTTTTCTGATATGATGAGCTTGGGCTGTAAATCCTCTTCCTCCTTGTCATAATCATATCCAATAGCCACAACAGGCCCAGTTACTGTTGCTGCTACTTCAGCTATTTTGGAAGAATCTTTTGGTTGTTCTTTCCCTGATGAAACGGGCTTCTTTTGGGCATTTAGAATATTACCCAAAAATAAAAATGTTAAAACAAGAACAGTTATTTTTTTCAATTTAAAATTTTTCATTAGTATCTGTATTAATTTTTTCTCAGTTTTTCTTCATCCAAGGCTTTATTTATCAGAATTTCAAACACTTCTCCCAACTCATCCGATGCGCGTTTCACGGCGTGTTCTATGATTTTTCTGGCTTGGTTTTCTGTAATTCCTGCCTCTGTCCAGCTCCTGCCAGAGGAATGCACATTGAGCAGAAAAGGCATTATTCGGTCTATAGCACAGGCAAAAACAGCATCAGGCGTTTCCTCCGCTTCGAATTCTTTCCACAAACCAAGAAACTCACTGCGCATCGGCTCCTCAAGGATACTGAAAATCCTCTCCGCAGAGGCAAGTTCCCTCTCGTATTTGCCGACCATCGCTTTTTCATCAAAGATAAAAGTATCGCCGGCATCGATCTCCACCACATCGTGAATGGACAGCATTTTAATCACTCGCAGAAGGTCTATTTTCTCCTTATTTTTAGCATAAGAGAAAAGTATCTGAGCCAAAACAATAATCTGCCAGCTATGCTCCGCCGAGTTTTCCCTCCTTTGGTCATCGTGGTTAAAATTCCTGCGTTGCACATTTTTCAGAGCATCAAGGGTTAAGATGAATTTGATTTCCTTTTCTAAAACCATGAAAATGAATTTTATATTAAATTGATTTTCTCTTCATTTTCGGTAATTTCTCCGATTTTGTAAGCATCTTTCAAGGTGGAAAGCACTTTTTCAGCATCCTTTTCATCTACGACAACTACCATTCCCACGCCCATATTGAAAGTCCCGAACATCTCCATTCGGTCTACATTTCCTCGTTTTTCAAGTTCAAGCATAATGCTCGGAATACGGATTTTTTCCGTTTGAATAGCTGCACAAAGTCCATTCGGAATAATTCTCGGAACATTCTCTATCAATCCGCCACCCGTGATATGCGCTATTCCGCTAAGGCTCACCACTTTCAAAAGCTGATGAATAGGCTGATAATAAAGCCTTGTCGGTTCAAGAAGCGTTTCATAAAGCGGTTTTCCTTCAAATTCTTCCTCAAAATTTGGGAACACTTTTCTCACCAAAGAAAATCCATTGGAATGAAAACCAGAACTCGGAATAGCGATGATTTTATCTCCTTTTTTGATTTTTGAACCATCGATGATTTCATCTCTTTCTACGATTCCCACACAGAAACCAGCCACATCATAATCGCCCACCTGATACATCCCTGGCATTTCCGCTGTTTCTCCACCGATAAGGGCGCACTCATTGTCTTTGCAGGCTTTTACCATTCCTAAAACGATTTCTGATGCCACATTAGAATCCAATTTCCCACAAGCAAGATAATCCAAGAAAAATAGAGGTTTCGCACCATGGCAGAGAATATCATTGGCACACATCGCAAAACAGTCAATCCCGATGGAATCATACTTTTTGGTATCCAAAGCGATTTTCAGTTTCGTTCCCACGCCATCCGTTCCACTCACTAAAACTGGATTTTTATACTCTCCAATGGCATAAAACGCCCCAAAACTTCCAAGATTGTTCAGTACATTTTTATTGTGAGTTTCGGCTACAGCGGACTTTATCTTGTCTACGGTTTTGTAGCCTTCTTCTTTGTCTACTCCTGCGGATTTGTAAGTGTTATTCATAGTTTATTTTTTTATTTAAAGTTAAAATTCAGACACAAAAAAGCCGACAAACCCCAAGGCTGGCCGGCTGGTATATTTTCAGCACAAAACTCTATTCCATTATTTTGGTTCAGAAAAAGAGCTGAAGTGATTTTATTTAATTTCAAAATAATATTTTTATTTCTACAAAAATAGGATTTTTTTATTTAAAATCTATCACTCTCGGATGACTTTTATTCTTCCATCTTCCCAAATCCTAATCACCGAAGAGCCTTCCCACTCTGCTCTTTGGTCTTGGCGTTCTTCCGCTATGGCATCTACTTGGTTTTTAAGCTCTTGCGAAATTTCAGAAAAACTCATCGGACTTTTTTCTCCACTGAAATTAGCCGAAGTAGAAACGATGGGACTATTAAGCTTGGAAATCAACTTCTTACAAAAATCATCCTTCACCAAACGAATTCCTATGCTTCCATCTTCCGCCAAAAGTTCTTTAGGAAGCCCTTTTGGGTTGTCATAAACGATGGTCACAGGCTTTTCGCTCAAATCTATGATTTCCCACGCCATGGCTGGCACCTCTACTATTTTCTGCAGTCTTTGTTCGTTTTCTACCAGAATAATCGCTGATTTTCCTTGTTCTCTTTTCTTCAGGGAAAACAGTTTTTGTATGGCTTCAGGATTGGCAGCATCACATCCCAGCCCCCAGATGGTATCCGTAGGATAAAGAATGATTCCGCCTTGTTTTAGGACTTCCAGCAGTTTTTCCATTATTCTGGTTTGTAGTTACTTTGGTTAAAGATTTCCGTAGCATTCATCTTTAAGAAATCTGATAATTTCGTTTCTGGTTTTTGAGCATAAAAAGCTTTACAGATTCTCCAGCCGATGAAACTACCCACACGAGGCGAAGATTTTTGGTCTATTTCGGTATAGAATTTAGAAAACGGCGCCACTGAAAGGAAACGCTCATAGAGTTTCGGGTCATCACTAAACACCATATTATTTTCCACAAAATAGTTCCAAATATTAGCTTCATTAGCCTCTGCCCATCCCTGCTGAGTCTCAGAATAATTCATTTTTAAATAATCTGGAGTATTCGGAAGAAAGGCATCTTGCAGGGTTTTTATTTTTCCTTCTAAAATGATTTGGTCTATAAATTTATTTTCTTGTGGATTAGAAATCAAGAAAGTTTCGGCCACAATTTCTGTAATTCTCGGCACCAAATTCTCTGGATTCATGATTTTTTTATGATACTCATCCAGCCCTTGGTAGTTTTTGCTTTTCTCTCCCATGAATGCGGAAATATCCACGAAAAGCATCCCTTCATCCGTTCTGAAAAAGATAGGATCTATCACGCTTTCTCTATCCAAAAACGAGGAATAAAGATAAACCTTAGGCGTTTTGAACGCTGGGAAATAATGCTTCACTCGTGAAAACATTTCTGACAACTCGTTTTTCAGTTTTGTTTTATCAATTCCCTTTACAGCCTCCTGATACACACGGATTTCTGCTGTATCTTTTCTTCTGGCTTCATATTCTGCATCAGGAATAGAACCCTGAAACATCGGATATTTTTCTTTAAATTCCTTTAATGAAACTTTTGGGTCAAAAAACTCACTAGAAATGTCAAAAATTTCTACTTTTTCTGTGTTCTTCACTTCTATTTTCCATAGTTCTTCTTGGTTTTTGTTACAAGAAAAAACGACCAAACACAATGACAAAAATAATATCCAAGGAATATTTCTTGATTTTTTCATTTTATTTAAAATTTATTTATCTTTAACTCCAATTTTTAATTCGCAAAAATAGAAAATTTTTAGATATAAAATGCAGACACAAAAAGTAACAGAACACATTATAAATTGGCTCAAAAATTATGCAGAAACCGCTAAAATGAACGGCTTCGTTATTGGGATTTCTGGCGGGATAGACTCGGCGGTGGTTTCTACCCTTGCTGCTAAAACAGGGCTAACAACCCTAGTCATAGAACTTCCCATACGCCAAAAAAAAGATCAAGTGCAGCGGGCGCAGGAGCAGATTTCCTTTCTGAAAAACAACTTCGAAAATGTGGAAAGTTTGGAAATAGATTTGACAGAAACCTTTGATGTTTTTGAAAAAAATGTTATCAGCAAAAGCTCCACCACGCAGAATAGAGAACTTTCCCTTGCCAATTCCCGCTCTCGGCTCAGAATGCTTACGCTGTACTATTTTGGGCAGATTCATAACCTTTTGGTCACAGGAACAGGCAATAAAATAGAGGATTTCGGCATCGGTTTTTTCACAAAATACGGAGATGGCGGCGTGGATATTTCACCGATTGGAGATTTAACCAAAACTCAAGTCTATGAACTAGCCAAAGAACTGAACATCCCTGAAAGTATCCAAAAAGCAGCTCCTACTGATGGACTATGGGATACGGAACGAACTGATGAACAGCAGATAGGCGCCACCTACCCAGAGCTGGAATGGGCTATGAGCGTCCACCAAGACCATTCCGCAGAGGATTTCTCTGGCAGAGAAAAAGAAGTTTTTATGATATATGACCGCCTAAATAGGGCTACCCAGCACAAAATAAACCCTATCCCAGTCTGCAAAATCCCAAAAGAATTGTTTTAAAAAATGAGTAAAAAAAAATATGAGTATGTTTACTTTTAAAAATATTGAATTAAGTCAGTGGATAAAGCCACATCTGACCACTTATTGCTTAGCGGCAGATGATGATGAGCTTGAGACTTTACAGGATGACTATGACAGGTTTGAAAATATTAAATTTCTGACATGGGATAAAACGCCTTCTTCAGAAGAGTTGTCAAAAATTCAAGCATTGATTATTGAGGAGCCAGAATCTGGTGAGTATGATATATCCGACTTGCCAGATTGGATAAATACGCTCTGTAATTTAAAGGTATTGGCATTTCCATATGTTTGTTTTTCTAAATTAGAAAATACCATAAAAAATTCTGCGCTTACATTAGAAACATTATATTTTTTCAATCCAATAGAATGGGATGTAGAAAAATTTGAAATACCAGCAAGTCTGGAAATGCCCAATCTTTCAGCATTTATATCAAGAAGTGAAACTAATGGTTTATTTGGAATTAAGGCAAATAATTTCCCTAATATCAGTTACTTAGAGTGCAATATCTCAAAGTATAAAAATATTAAGCAACTTGATGAAATTAAAAATTTTAAGAAACTAATTCATGCCAGTTTTCATCATGGTAAATCATTGAATATATTAGAAAATATAAGTTCTGATTTATTGGAATCAATTAGTCTTGTTGGATTTTCAGGGCAGAATTTTTCAATTTCGAAATTAAAAGAATTTAAAAATTTGAGGTACATTGCTTTGAATGGAATCAAAAAGGCTGAAGTAGATTGTGAGTTATTTACTCATTTGCCCTCTTTAAGCTATTTAGACTTAGTTTCCTGTTTTAACCTTAAAAATGTGAATGAACTGGCTAATATTAAAAATCTAGAATATTTAATCGTGCTAGATTGTAAACGACCATTTGATGACGCTACAATAGACTTACTTAAAAATCAGAATATTTCTGAAATAGATATTGACTTTGCTTAAATTTATCAATAAAAAATCCCTCTGAATTTTCATCAAAGGGATTTTCTTTATCTATCACTAATTGTTAACTTCCTAAGTGTAAGCTAATTACAGGCGTTCCATCTTCCTCGTAGCCTTCGATACTGAAGCCTTCAAAGAATATATGATCTCCTAATTCTTTACTAGCCAATGAATTATGAATCCACTGCAATAGTTCTATTGCTCCGAAATGGTCTTCATAAGCCTCACATTCTGCCATGATTTCAGCATAATACAATCCGTCATCTTCAGGCTCACCATCGAAAGTATCTGGATTGAGAAGTTTTTCATACTTCCAAAGCGATTTTTCATCCTTGATATAGGCCTCATACATTACTTTCACTTTTTTAGAATTGAAAATCGTAGAATGCGGTGCATAATCATCCAGATTATTGTCTATATCTTCGTTGTAATCATAGACAGCCATCCAGAAATTCTGTAAAGATTCGTAAATTTTATCATTGAACGCCCATGCCACATTATCCAAAAGATTTGGGTTTTCTGCTGGCGCATAGCCTTCACAGACATTTACTCTGTTTACATCCACTACTGGCGGATATGGTACATCCTGCTCTATAAACTTATCAAACAAAGCATCTGTTCCTTGGTCTAATTTGAAATCCATTTCCTCCTCATACAACGGCTGGATATAGAAAAACTCAACTCTTCTCTCACTCGGAAGCTCCACAATAGCTGGAAGGTTCTCTCCATCCTCGTTTTTCTCATTAGACTGAGCCGCTACGAGAATCACACCTTTGAAATTAGTTCCCTCAAAAGCTTCATTAGATGGGATAGTGTGTCCGCTTCCTAAATAAGTATTGTGATTGATTGGCAGACGAGCCAACATTTTCAGCCAACGGATAGGCCAATAATCTTTCTCTTCTTCGCTTTTTATATTCCAAGTTGGCGGCAGATTGATTGCCAGCTCTATGTGTGGCGTGTATGGATAGTCCGCTGGAACATTCATCATATAAGCACCCATTCCACCTGTTACCAGCGTATAATAGTTAGCCTCTGGTGTGGGTTCTATAACATACACATCACAATGAATATCAGGAGATTCCAACTCATGGAATACATCATTAAACTCTCCAAATTCCTTTGCAATATATTTCTCCAAAGCCGTTCTGTCTTCCTCATCATAATAAGCTGGGAAGTCAGAATCTCTTCCTTCAAATTTCATAACATCCTCTTCTTCTTCATAGCTCAATCGCCCAGATGAAATAGAATCATTCATATAATCTATCCAAGCTCTCATTCTGAACTGAATGTGTCCCACATAGTAGTCCTCTATATTTTCTGCAAGGGATATGATGATAATCTGCCCAGCAAGTCCATCTTCCTTCACAGGGTCTAAATCCATACAGATAAGGTCATTTCCTTTCAAAATAGGAATCCATTTACGGGTATAGAGTGTATTTTTAACAAGATAATCATCCTCAAAATTCTCCTCTGGAAGTTTTAGGTCTGCCCAGTTTTCTCCGTAATGTTTTTTCAAGTAAGAAATAACCTCTTCCTGAACCTGCTCCACTTCATTGATTCCTACAAAACTCTGCCCTTCTCCCACTGCGAAAAACGGCACATCTTCTTTCTGTCCACTGAAAGTTCTATGCAGCTGTTTGAAAGATTCTGGAAGCTCAAAACCTAGTTTCTGTTCCAGTGCAGATATTTCTGCTTCTGTTGCAGGATTTCCTAGTTTTTCAGCCATTTTAGGCGCTTTTTCTTTTAGAAGGTCTACAAAAACTTCTAAATCATATTCCACCTCGCCTTTTCCTCCTGTATATACATCATATGTAGGAATGCCTTTTTTTTCTGCAATATTCAGCCAATTGAGAAATTCATAAGCATTGTTACATCCACCCAGTTCTTCATGTTTTTCGAAGTGCTTTCTAGCATTGGCTTTATCATCCAAAAAGAAATAAGAATAACCGATACGGTAGTTCCATGCTGCCTCTTCAGAAAGTTCATCTTCCAGATATTTGAACACCTCTATCGCTTTTCTAAGGTGGTTTTTGTTTTCTTCTGTCTGGTCTAGCCAGTAGAGATTGTTATACGCACGAGCCAGCTCACTCAAAACCTGCGTAGTTCTCTGCTCCACAGGAAGCCCCTCCACAAAATCTACAATCGCTTGGATTTTATCCTGCTCATCCCAAGCATCTATTTTCTTTAAAATCTGCTGTTCTGTCATAATGTTATTTTTTATCTGATTTTCAATACTTTATATTTAAATTACCAATTTATCGGTTCTTTACCTTTTTCCTCCAAAAATTGGTTGATTTTAGAAAAAGGACGGCTTCCAAAAAAACCCTTATGCACGGAAAATGGCGATGGGTGGGCAGACTGAATGACAAAATGCTTGCTAGCGTCTATCAATCCTGCTTTCTTCTGTGCAAAAGCTCCCCAAAGCACAAAAACCACATTCTCCTTTTTATCCGAAATTTCTTTGATGATGAAATCTGTAAACTGCTCCCACCCCAAATCCTTATGCGAATTTGCCTCATGAGCCCGCACTGTCAGCGTAGCATTAAGAAGTAAAACTCCTTGCTTAGCCCACATTTCCAGCTCATTAGAGGTTTTCTTTATTCCTAAATCATCTTCCAGCTCCTTAAAAATATTTTTAAGCGATGGCGGTGCTTTAACTTTATCCGAAACTGAAAAACAAAGCCCATTTGCTTGATTATCATTATGATACGGGTCTTGTCCGATAATCACTACCTTGACCTCATCAAAGGGCGTAAGCTCTATTGCCCTAAAAATCTGATCTTTAGGAGGAAAACATTTTGTTGTCTGATATTCCTCTTTTACTTTTTCCCAAAGCGTGGTAAAATATTCTGTATTTTTTATCGGAGCTAAAACATCTGTCCAAGTCATAATTAAATGCTAATTTTTTGTTAGTGCAAATCTATAATTTTCGTTCTTTCAAAGAAAAAATCAAGCGTCTACAAAGTGTCTACAAGAAAACCTATCGCTCGATAAAATCCTAATTATCAAAGGAATAAATCACACTCTCTCTAGCTCATCCGTGCTTATCTGTGTTTTGAAAAGTCCATAGTTTATCGTGGCTTTATTGGTTTTGGAATCTATCTTTTCTATCGTTCCTGTGCTCGTGCTTCCTATGATTCTCACTCGCTGTCCCACTTTCAGCCAAAGAGCTCTTTCCCTTCTTTCTCTTTCTTGGATTTTTTCCTGAGTTTCTGTTATGGTCTGTATCACAGATTCTTTTTTCAGCTCCTGTGTTACTTTTCGTTTTACCACTTTCAGTTTTTCAGCTTCTATTTTCTCTGTATTTTGGTTTTTTCTAAATTTCTCCTGCTCCAGAATTTTGATAAAATCTTTCACAATATCCTTTCGGGACTTTCCTTTTGCATAATCATCTATGAAACTCTGTATCCTTGTCCCAAATTGTAATTTTCTATGTTCCTCCTCATAGAGTTTCTGAAAATTATAAAGTTTCTGCTGAAGCTGTTCATTCAGTTTTTGGAGATTTTCTCTTTTATTTTGAGTAATTTCTCGTTTTTCGGTAAGGTCGGATTTTAATTTTTCAACCTCAAATTTCTCCTGCTGAAGTTTGACAATCGTTTTATCCAAATTCACCACATCTCTTTCTATCTTTTTCTTCGCGGAATGGATGATAAATCTTGGGATATTGTTCTTCTCGGCAACCTCAAAAGTAAAGGAACTTCCTGCCTGACCGACTTCCAGTTTATACATCGGTTCCAGCGTTTCCTCATCAAAGAGCATCGCTGCATTTTGGGCGTGAGGAAGCTGCTCCACTACCAGTTTTATGTTAGTATAATGGGTCGTAATCACTGCAAAACTCTCTTTTTCATAAAAGAATTCCAAAAACGCCTCTGCCAGCGCTCCACCAAGCTCAGGGTCTGACCCCGTCCCAAATTCATCAATCAGCAATAATGTGTTCTCATCAGCCTCCCGCACTATTCGACTCATTTTTTTCAGCCTTGATGAATATGTAGAAAGATGATTTTCTATGGACTGATTATCACCTATATCTGTCATCAGTTTATCAAAGAAAAACATTTCTGAACGCGGATGAACAGGTACCAAAATCCCTGACTGAATCATCAGCTGAAGCAGCCCTAAAGTCTTCAGCGTGATGGACTTACCACCTGCATTAGGCCCTGATATACAGATAATTCTATTTTGCTCCGAAAGTTGCAGAGTCTGAGGATAAATTGCCTTGTTTTCCTGTGTATTTCTGAGCCAAAGAAGCGGATGATACGCATCGATAAGTTTCAGAGTTTTATGAGTATTGATTTTAGGTAAAACGCCATTGATTTTTTCAGCAAATTTCGCTTTGGCTCTTGTGATATCAAGGTTATAGAGATACTCCTGATAATCTGATAACTGTGGATGAAATTCAGCAATTTCTGATGTCAATTTCCTCAAAATCCTATCCACTTCCTTTTTCTGCTCCTCTTCACTTTCACGGAGCTGGTGATAGTGCCTTACAACGCTGTCAGGCTGGATGTATGTGATAGAGCCTGTTTTGGAAACTCCCAAAACACGCCCCGAAACTCGTTTTTTAAATCCTGATTTCACCGCCAAAACCCTTTGGTCTTCTATCGTGCTTTCGCGGATTTCATCAAGGAAATCCTGCTGGGCATAGTGGTTTAGGGATTTATTAAAGTTTTCTTGAATATTTTTTTTAGCAATGGAAATACTTTCGCGAATTTCCTTCAAAAGTGGAGATGCCTCGTTTTTAACCTCTCCAAAACGATTAAAAACCGCTGAAATTTTATCTATAATCTCTTTTCTAAATTCCAGCCCTTTAATTTCCTCTTCTAAATTCGGGAAGTTTTCTGAGAATTTTTGGAAAAACGATTGCAATTTTCCTATTTGCTCAGTAATTTTTCGGATTCTCAAAAAAGCCGATGCTTCCAGCCTAAAATTTTCTATAAGCATCAGTTTCAGAGGCTCTTCTATATCTTCATACTCATCGAAGGGAATGTAATTTTCACTCTCATAGGAAGACAAATATTCTGAAGTTTTTTTCAGCAAAAATTCCGCTTCTTTCTGTGGAAGCGGCTGTATGTTTGATATCTTTTCGACTACTCTCGGTGAGTATGCATAGGGCGTGATTTCCTCCAATAATTTAGGAAATTCCAGCTCGTTCAAATGGTCTTGTAAAATCTGCACCTTGCAAAAGTAACATTTTTAATTTTTATTTTAAAGATTTTTCATAAGCCTTCCAGCCTATTTTTCTGTAATTTTCTGAAGATTTTTCGGCACTTTCTGCTAGATAAATTCCACGCCCCACGATGATAAAATCAGTATGCAGATTATGGAAAACATGGTCTGGTGTATTGTACTGCTGCCCTTTATCATCGCCAGCCTGTTCTAAACTAATCCCTGGAGTAAAAAGCAACATTTCCTTGCTTATTTTTCTCTGAGCCACGCATCCCATTATATTAGGTTGATTTTCAATAACTTTAAGTCCTTCCTCTTGGTAATGAGCATCTGTAAGTGTTCCTTCACAAGACATTCCTAAAATCGCTATAACTCCCACATTTTTAAAACATTCCAAAGATTTCTTCCCTGCTATAAGATGTGATGTCACCATATCCGCCCATTTTGAGATTTGATAAATTCCTTTTGAGAACTGTAATTCCTGCGTGCTGCCTATATCCGCAAATTTTCTATCCTCCATCAATAGAAAATTATGCTTTCTCGCCAAATCTACCAGCGGAAGAATAGTCTTATCATGGTCAAAATCTTTTATAATATCTATGTGCGTTTTTAGGGCAACTATATGTGGCCCTACTTTCTCCGCTAAATTTAGTAACTCACTGGTAGTCATCACATCCGCAGAGACAATCAGATTAGATTTTTTATTGATTGCTGTCTGCAAAAGTTTTTGGGCTGTGGGATGTTTTGTTACTTCTAATTTTTGCTCGTAAGAAAGTCTTTTTTCTTCCTTAAATTTCACCTGCTTCCCTGCCAAAAAATCGTGAATTGCCGCAACCTGCTCCGCATCTATTTCTCCTGCTTCGTGCAAGATTTTCACCACTTCTGTGATTGTGAATAATGTATGAACTCTGTATCCCTTCTGCTCTAGAAGTTCCTTCCCTCCCTGCTGTCTATCCAAAACCACCACTATATCAGATACTTTCAGACCTTCTTTCTCCACCTCTGCTATTGTTTCCAAAAGGGATTTTCCAGATGTAATCACATCCTCCACCAAGAGGCAAGATTGTCCTTGTTTATAGATACCTTCTATCAGTTTTTTCGTTCCATAACCTTTGGCTTCTTTTCGCTTCATTATCAATGGAATCTCTGATAACAGGGACATCACAGTCGCCATGGGAAGTGCAGCATAGGGAACTCCACAAATCAAATCCAGTTTATTATCCTTAGGCAAAATTTCTAAAAGATGCTCTGCTAATTTTTTCAGAATTTTAGGGTCTGATGCCAACGGACGCAAATCCACATAAAAAGGGCTTTCTATTCCACTTTTCAGGGTAAATTTCCCAAATTTAATGATTTCTAATTTGTAAGATTCTAAAAAGAATTTGTTTTTGGATTCCATGAGATTAATTTTTCACAAAGTTAAATAAACTTGGCTACTTTTTTTTATTCATTTTTATACAATTTATTATTAAATTTGCGACTTATTCTTTTTATGAAAAATAATACCACACCTACAAAAAAATTCCGAAAACCAAGAATAGCACTTGGTTTCACGCTTATATTTCTGTCAGTAATACTCATTATTTCCTTTATTTCTTACCTAATGAGCTGGAGAGAAAACCAAAGCCAAATAGGGAATTTCCTAGACAAGGAAATCAAATCCACCAATATTTTTGGCAAAATGGGCGACTGGCTGGGAAATATATTTATATTCGAAAGCGTGGGAATTTCTGCGTTTATCGTTGCTTTCCTGCTTTTTGTTTTCGGGACTTTGATTTTAGGATTTAAAATATTCAAACCATGGAAAACCATTTCCCATAGTTTTTTCTTTTTGGCATGGCTGCCTGTGTTCATAGGAGCTGTCACTAAAGGAAATGGTATTCTAAGCGGTGTTTTCGGCTACCAGATTTATGATTATGGTTCCAGCATTATAGGGAGTTTTGGGCTTTGGACTTGTATTATTTTAAGTTTTGCTCTGTATTTCATTTTGGAATTTAATATCAGTTTGAGCAATATCACTGATAAAGTTTCTACAGTGAAAGAAAAAATCCAATCCATAAAAGATGATATCCAAGAGGAAATAAAAGAAATACAAGGGACACAAGAAAAAGATGAAGATGAAGAAGAAAGCATAAACACCAATGCTGTTTCTGTTGCCGAAACTGTCACCGAAAATAATATAAAAGAAAATCCTATCACTGAAGAGGTAGAAACAGAAATAACTGAACCTACAAAAGCCTCAACCATCAGCGTAGAAATAGATAATGAGTTTTTAGAAAAAAAGGAAGAATCTTATAAAAAACCTGAAAACGAAACTGATACAGAAATCATCACAGATAACGAACCTAAAAAAGATGATGATATCGAGATTACCATAGAGCCCTCACCTGCTGCTAACAACATCACAGACCCAGACAAAAAGGCTGATGAACTAGTAGAAAAGCACGGACTCTATGACCAAAGACTTGATTTGGCTAACTTCCAGATGCCGAGCCTTGATTTACTAAAAGACTACGGTAACGAAGAAATCACCATAAACAGAGAGGAACTAGAACAAAACAAAAACAAAATCGTAGAGGTTCTGAAAAACTTCAATGTCGGCGTTTCTAAAATTAAGGCTACCATAGGTCCTACAGTAACACTTTACGAGATTGTTCCTGAATCTGGAACTCGTATCGCCACTATTAAAAGGCTTCAAGATGACATCGCACTAAGCCTTTCTGCGCTGGGTATCAGGATAATAGCTCCTATCCCAGGGAAAGGAACCGTGGGGATAGAAGTTCCGCGACAGACTCCAGCGATGGTCTCTATGCGTTCTGCTCTACAAGCGTCTAACATTCACTCCACAGACATGGATCTACCCGTAGTCTTTGGAAAAACCATCTCCAATGAAATCTTCATGGCTGACCTTTCCAAAATGCCTCACCTACTGATAGCAGGAGCAACAGGACAGGGTAAATCCGTGGGTATCAACGCGATATTAACTTCGCTGCTTTATAAAAAACATCCTAGTGAGCTGAAATTTGTGATGGTAGACCCTAAAAAAGTGGAGCTTTCTATCTATTCTAAAATTGAACGACACTATTTAGCTAAACTCCCTGACACGGACAAAGCTATATTAACAGACAACTCAAAGGTTATCAATACATTAAATTCGCTTTGTATCGAGATGGATAACCGCTACAAGCTTTTGGAAGAAGCTTTTTGTAGAAACCTGAAAGAATACAATAAAAAATTCAAGGAAAGAAAATTAAACCCTGAAAACGGACACCGCTACCTGCCATACATTGTGCTGGTGGTGGATGAATTTGCGGACTTAATCATGACTGCAGGTAAGGAAGTGGAACACCCTATCGCCCGTCTAGCGCAGCTTGCTAGGGCTGTCGGCATTCACCTCATCATCGCTACACAGAGACCTTCCGTAAATGTCATCACAGGGATGATTAAAGCCAATTTCCCTGCCAGAGTGGCTTTCCGAGTTATGTCTAATGTAGACTCTAGAACCATCTTAGACAGCACAGGTGCTGACCAGCTGATAGGAAAAGGTGACATGCTGTATTCTAATGGAAATGACATGATTAGAATCCAATGCGCCTTCATAGACACTCCAGAAGTGGAAAAAGTGGTAACTTTCATCGGTGAGCAAAAAGGCTATCCAAACGCCTACGAACTCCCTGAATATGTGGGCGAAAATGAAAGTGCTGGTTCAGGAAATTTCGATGCAAATGAAAAAGACGCTTTGTTTGAAGAGGCTGCCAGAATCGTAGTAAATACACAGCAAGGCTCTACTTCCTTGTTACAAAGACAGCTAAAACTGGGCTACAACCGCGCAGGGCGAATCATGGACCAACTGGAAAACGCAGGAGTAGTGGGAAGTTTCAACGGAGCGAAGGCTAGAGAAGTGCTGATTTCTGATATTCAGCATTTGGAACAGTTTTTGGAGAGCCTTAGAAACAATTAATTTTATTAAATCTAAAATTATGACTTTTTTCAAAAAAACTTTACTGATATTATCTTTAGGAATGTTAAGTATGGCTGCTGCTCAAAAAGTAGATTCCAAAGCCAAAAACATACTGGACGAAACCTCTGCCAATTATAAATCCAAAAGCACGATGTATTTTAAATTCTCATATGGAATGGGAAGTAACGGCAAGGTTTCTAAAAATCAAACAGGTATTTTCTACGCTTCAAAGAATAAATACAAACTCAAAATAATGGGTAATGAGCAGATATTTGATGGAAGTAAAGTGTATAACATCAATGCTGAAGATATGGAAGTTACCATCGCAAAACCAAATGGTTCCGAGGCTATGCTCTCTCCTATCAATTATCTAGATTCTTACAAGAAAGATTACAACATAAGCTATACAGGAAATAAAAACAATCTGGAAGTCATAAAACTTACGCCTACAAAAAAGAATGGTATCAAACATGTTTTCCTGCATATCAATAAAGCAAAAAAACAAATAGAAAAAATAGAGCAATACGCTGATAACAACGATATTACAACGATAAGCATCAGCCAGTATAAAGAAAACTTAAAGGTAGATTCTTCGACTTTTAGTTTCAATAAAAATCTTTATAAAAACTATCTAATCACAGAGTTATAATGTTAAAAAAATTAGATTTATACATTATAAAAACCTTTTTAGGTCCTTTCATATTCATTTTCAGTATTTTATTCTTCATTTTCATGGTGAATATTATCTGGATACAGATGTTTAACCTTGGAGGTAAAGGGCTGACAACATGGGAACTAACCAAACTTTTCTACTATCTGAGTGTGGGAGTCATAAAGATGGTGCTCCCACTCACTGTACTCCTCGCCTCTATCATGGCTTTTGGAGGGTTCGGAGAGCGCTATGAACTTGCTGCCATGAAGGCTGCTGGAGCTCCTTTGATTAGAATTATAAGACCTTTGTTTCTTACGAGTTTAGTTCTGGCGTTTATTTTATTTTTGTTTTCCAACTTCGTAATTCCTGATTTTCAGCGAAAAGCGAAAAATATGCTATACAACATCGTTTCATCCAAACCTGCACTGAATTTCACGCCTGGGCAGTTTATCAACTCACTCCCAGGGACAACCATTAAATTCGACCGGCTTTATGGAAAAAATGATGAACTGATAGAGGGCGTTTTCATCAATAAAACTGCTAGTAGTTTTGATGACCAAAGAACCATCATCGCTAAAAGAGGGAAAATAGTTTCTAAACAAGGGAGCAACTATCTGAGAATGGTGCTGTATGATGGATATATTTTTGAAGACAAACTTGCTAAACCCAACTTTCAAGACCGTTTCAGACAAGAAAATCAGACCATTAAGTTTGATTCTTTGGTGTCTCATTTTGACATCAGTGAGCTTCTTGACAAGGCCATCGAGAGTGAAAAAATCACGGACAGCTACGAGTTCCAAAACTATGCACAGCTCAACTCTACTGTAGACCTCGTAAAAGCCGAAAAACAAAAAAGATTCTCCGAAATTTCTTCGGATTTAGCAGCTCAGAGCAGTTCTTTCATAGAAATTTTGGATAAAAACAAAGACAAAAATAAGAACAAAAAAACTCAGGCGCCATTTAGTTTAGATTCTTTAAACCAAGAAAAAAAGCTGGAAATACTCTTCAATGCACATGAGAAAATAGACCTCATCCAGAAAAACATTGAAACAAAAAATGAAGAAATGCTCTCACATGCCAAACTTTATGCAAAAGTAGTAATGCACCAGCAGCAGATTTTGGCGTATTCGGTGATGAGTGTTTTATTCCTGCTGATAGGAACCAGTCTCGGTTCTATCGTAAGAAAAGGTGGAATAGGAATGCCAATTCTTCTTTCCATCATCATATTCATCATATTTTTCGTTCTCAATATTTCTGCAGAAAACATGGCTTGGAAGGGAGAAATGGACCCTTATATCGCCGCTTGGCTGCCGAATTTTATATTCCTGCCTTTCAGTATTTGGATAACTTACAAAGCCAATACAGACTCACAAATCCTAGATGTAGAGAAATACAAATCTTGGATAATGCCTTTGATAAAGAGATTTTCAAAGCATAAAGAGCATAAACGATACCAATAATTTTTTTTCAATAAAAAGTAAAAATTCTATTTATTGAAAGAAATAAAAATAATAAATTCATGAAATTAGCTTTTTTACTTTTATTATTTCTTTTGGGCAGTATGTTTCCTGCTCAAGATACGACTCGTGTAAAGCATATACATGAAGATTTTCAGATAATGGCAAGCGGAGTGGATTTCCGAGGAATGAGCCACCGCAAGTTCGCATCAAAGTGGAGGGAGCAATATTCTTTGATTAAGGAAAGTAATCTTGTAGATATACTCATTGTCCAAGACAAAAAAACTAAAAAATATGGATATGTAACCTTTGATAATAAGAAAGTAACGCCCATAGAGTATGATGATGCCCAAAGCTTTGGTTATCCTGAAAAAATTGCTTGGGTAAAGAAAAACAATAAGTGGGGCGGCATTAATACCAAAGGAGAAAATGTCATTCCTTTTCTTTATGAAGAAGCTCAGAAATTCAGCTCTTCAAGGGCTTTAGTAAAATTCAAGGCGCAATGGGGCTTTGTCAATAAAGATGACAAAATGCTGATTCCCGCAGAATACGAAGAAGCTGAATCCTTCCATTACAATACTGACTACACCAAAGCCAAGAAAAATGGACTTTGGGGATTTATTAATAAGGATGGTAAAACGCTCATTCCCTTTGAGTATGATGCTATCCGCACAGATGATTACTATCCAAAACCCAAAGATAAAATAAGGGCAGTGAAAAATGGCAAAATGGGTGTCATTGACTGGGATAACAAAGTCATCATTCCCTTTATATATGCCAATATACTTCCAGCTACAGAAGGTATCCATGTAGTGTTTAAAGATGGAAAAATAGGCTACATAAAGGAAACAGGAGAGATACTTGTTCCTCCGAAATATGAAACCATGTGGCTTATTTTTCATCATTATGTGAGCCGATTTGAAAAGGGAACTGCTTTAGTGAAACTCAATGACAAATTTGGGTTTATCAATACCCAAGGAGAAGAAATAATTCCTTGTAAATATGAAGCTGTTAAAGGGTCTTATTTCAGAGAAGGAATAATCCCTGTGCGGTATAATGGTAAATGGGGCTACATCAACCAGAAAAATGAAATAATAGCTCCCTTTGTGTATGATGAAGCAGAGTATTTTTCTAATTCTTTTTCTGATATTGAAAATGGCTTTGCGAAAGTAAGGCGTGGAAATAAATGGGGCTACATCAATACCCAAGGTAAGGAAGTCATTCCTGTAATATATGACAAATTAGGAAATTATATTTTCAAGGGGCTTTGTGAAGCAAAACGCGATGAAAAGTGGGGCTTTGTAAATACAGAAGGCAAGGAAGTAATTCCTATTATATACGACTGGGTCAATCTTTTTAATAGCTGTGGAGGCTCTATAGAAGCGCATCTTGGCAAAAAGAAATTCTACATGGACTTGCAGGGAAATCCGAAAAAAGAGTGAATTTATCCTTAATGTTAAAAACAACAAAACCAGATAAACTACAAAAAGATAACAATATGCTAAAACTAAAGAAAGATTTTATTGATACCATAGATAGTGTATATCTTATTAAGATTACAGATGATCTATACTCTATCTGCCAGCATCGAGGAAATTCATTTTTTGAATTTTTTGATGTATTTTTCTCTGATTTCAATGAAGAGAGAAAGATAGACCTAAATGAAACAAAAATTTTATTCACAAAAAGCTGTGCTGCAGATAAATTTAAGGACTTTTTTGTAAAAGAGATTACTTCTGTCATACCCAATAGTAGAGCAATAGAAACCGTCTATTTGCATCCATTTCACTATCTTTTGAAAGGATTACAAAATGAAGGTGATATTAATCAATATGTTTCTTTGGTTAAACTAACAAACATATATAAAAGCGTTGATTATGAAATTGTTATAAAACAACTTAATGAACAAAATAATCTTCAAGAGATTTACAAATATAGCTCTTTTGGAATGGCTGGTTCAGCAGATAAAATACATGAAGAATTGTCTAACTATGTTAAAACTGGGATTTTATGGGGGAGAGAAAAAAGTACCCTATTCCCAACAATATCAATGGAAATACTCCAAAATTATATTTTACAAACCACAAATTCATTGTAGTTTTACTCCCTTATTTTACTTATATGGACAAAGATGAATTCTTAAAAAAACTAATTGCTTTTATTGCTGATAATTCTAGTGAATTACACCCTAAAGTATTTAAAAATAAAATACGGTTTGGTATAAACAAAAGTTCCTATACAGAAATGCGGTTTGACTATTCCCAAAATTATAAGGGATTTTATTTGCAACTAGCGTCTTATAACAGGGAAGTAGGTGATTTTTTTGAGCAAGAGATGGGTAATGCTTTTTTAAAGATGCTAGAAGACGAATCAAAGGAGTTCCGTAATCTTTTTTTTGTACAAAACTCCTTCCAACTTTCACACTACTATTATGGATTCCCAATAATGACTAATGATAATACTGGGCATCTATATCCAGAGATGGGTACTACTATCTTTAATGATGTTTTAAGGAATTTGCAAACCAACCATTTTAAATTTATTCAAGCTGCAGAAGTCTTATCGCCTGATTTACTGCATTACATTAAAAGATTTCCTTCTTGTTTTTTCAATACGGCATTGGTTGCCTTATTGATAATAGAAAAAAACCTGTTATCATTAGATGATGAAAGAGTACAAGGCTTGTTTGAATACGATAACATGGTCACCAAAAACGAATGCAAACTATTTAGTCCATTTGATTTAATTTTTGGTAAGAAAGATTACCAGCAAACTGCTAAACAACGGATTCTACAGCGAAAATAAACAACTCTGCAGTTTTCAGACCAACTAAAAAAACAATTCATGAAACTCACTGAGATACAGAACAATAAACTCGTAAACAATCTATCCGATGCGAAAATCCATTCCATCTATTTTAATTTTGATGCAGATAATCCCATACAGCCACAGGATTTGGTGATTTCTGTAAGTAAACTGAATGCTGATTTGGAGCGGCATCAGTTAATTTTTCATAACACGAGCAGTTTTAATGTAAAAATCCAAGCTGGAGAGCAGTCTATAAACCCTCATTGTTACTCTGGTGACAGTCTGTATATCCAGTCTATTTGGTGTAAAGAAAAAACAGAAAAACATCAGCACTGGGAAATTATACTGATTGACAACGGAGGGAATATTGATATATTTGCAGAAAAGCTATTCATTCAGGAATTGGATTAAATAACTTTTCAGATTGACAAAAGAAAATCATGCTAATAGGGACAATCTTTCTAATGGAAATATCATTATAAATTAGGATATTTGCTTTGGAAAGATTTATTTTTAATTAAAATACAAAAAATAATATTTTATGCTGGATAATAATTTTAAAGAATATCTTGATGAGGAGTTTGGTAGAATAATGCCAGAACAACAGGAGAAATACCGTGAAATGTTCAAAAAGTTAGGATTTGGCGAAGTAAATCAAGACTTTGTTGAATTTTGGTGTATATACAGTGATGAAATTTATGGAGAAATCGGCTATTTGGTTGATTTAGCAATGGATTTAGAGGATTTCTCAAACAGTCAAACGCAAGTTTTAAGAGAAAATCTTGGCTTGGCTGATAATTATTTTTCATTACTGCACGATGAGCTGGATGACTATATTTTGTATGATAAAAATACGGATGAAGTTTTCTTTGTGGAGACTGATGACATTCAAAATTTCATTAAAAATAAGGAGTTTAGCAGACACTGGGACAGCTTTGAAGGTTTTATAAAAGAATATCTGAATTATAATTCCTAAAAGAAAAAAACATGAGGACAATCAATTTAAATAACATCATTCATTTTCAAATCCCTGAAAACTGGATAAGTGAACAAGATGAAGACTTCACTCTATTCTATGAAAACACGCCCAATTCTGCCACTTTTCGAGTGCAGACACTTTTATTTTCGGTGCCAAATACTGAGCAAATAATACAGCAAAAACTAGCAGAATCTAGCACCATTGCATTACAAAATGGCTTACCATGTGCTTTTAAACGCGAACAATCTGAAGAAAATGGTGAAATATTAGAAATGGATTTTTGGGATATTACTATTCCCATCAGTGACACCCAAATCGCTATATGCTGTTTTTCTTATACTATATTAGCAGAACAGGCTAGTCAAGAGCATTTTATCCAAGAGCGTGAGATGATAAATCATGCTATTTGCCATGCTGATTTTTTTTCAAGCCAAATAAAAATCATTTAAATTAAATTAAAATGAAAATAAGTTTTTCAAATGAAATCAAAAATTTAGATAAATTTCTCATAGAACAAGGGTTTTTGGCTGTTCCTATGGACTTTCGCGGACTGCGTTCATGGGTGAAAGAATTAGACAGTGAAAATCTTGTCTATATGTATGTCTATATCAGCCAGCATAAGGAAGGAAGCCAAAACGGACACCTGATTATTTCACCGCCACGCTATAACGATGATGGCTGGACAGGAAATCCATTAGCAATTGGAATTCCATTAGCAAAAAACTGGGAGTTAGGGACAGGTTTCTTTGATGATTATATCAATCGGCTTACTAATTTATTACCAAGTGCAGGGTATTTAAAAGATGCTGTCATTAGGGAAATGAATAATCTGAGCGATATTTCTACAGAAGCACCAAAGGCAAAGTATCTTGGTATGCGTGAACTGACCAATTTAAAAGCCTTTCGCAAATTACAAGAAGAGCCAAACTTTATGGAATTATGCTCCATCAGCAAAGAAACTTGGCTGAAAAAAAAGGATATTTATCTCCTTGATGTAAAGCTGGGAAAGAAATGTTTTAAACAGTATGGAGATGAAATTACTATGGAATATATAGAGGATTACACATCCCAGCTAAGTATGATTTTAGCGACATACAGCGCATTTAGATAATTTTAATAGTCAATATTCGTTTGTAAATAAATTAAAAAATCAGGTCAAATGGATAAGGAAAAAGCAATTATGGAGGTTTTATATTCTAAATATGGATCTAT
>CAUORE010000014.1:0-45087 GCA_963506915.1 uncultured Flavobacteriaceae bacterium | reverse complement strand
CATTATCAACACACCACAAATGAAAAATCCAATTCTATTTCCTGCATTTCTTTTATCAAATACATAATATATGAAGGCAGTCTAAAACCTCCATTGTCATAAGATGATACAATAGAACAATATATATTTCCTTTTTTTATATTGAATTTTTTACAAAGCTGAATGATTGTATAGACATCTTCTTTGTGATTCATATCTATAATAATGTTTCTATGCTCCTCATTCATCTCAAAGTCTAAATCTAAACTCTCTACCGAATGTTGTATCTGAATAAATTGGTGAAGACCCATATTCAGCATTCTGAAAGCACAATTTACTTCATCAATTCCATTTTCTCTTTGTATATACATGGTAAAATTATTTCTCGCTATATTTCTTCACTATCAATTATTTTCTTCCATTTTATTTATTTGAAAAAATATATTTGAAACCGATATTAATTTTAAGAAAAATCATATAAATCTATATCAACAGTTGAGTTTTTAATTAATATATACAAAAGCTGTCTAATGTCTTTTGGCAAGGTTTCTTTCGTAACTTTTGTTTTGTTATAATATGTGATGCCATTGATTATTAACTCTATTCTCCAAGAATCTAAAATAATATCTGGTTCTATATTATTGGGTTTCAGTCTTGATGTGATTTTTTCTATTTCTTCTATTTTATCTTTGGTGATTTTCCCTTTGTATGTATGGGAATGTTCCAAATTTTCAACAATAACTTCTTCATCGCAATAAAGAACTCTATAAATAGGTTCTCCACCACTTGAAGCATAAAAATTGTATTCTATTTTTAGAATTGGGTTTTCTTTTTTATGTCCATTGCTCTCTTGCGGGTTACAAGAAAATATCATCATCAATAATAAGATTAATATTTTTATATTTTTCATCAGTAAATTTCTATTATCTGCATCTTCCGTTATATTTTATTTCAAAAAACATATTTGGAAAATTACCTACTATTCAGGTCTTTTAAAATCATAACAATACATCAGATACGCATTATATTCTATATTTGATAGTCTAGAATCCTCCATAATAATATTATGTTTTATATTATACAGCTCATATGGATAACGGATACTCCTAAAATATTCTTTATTTTTACAATATAACTTGCTGTATAAATAAAATACCACAAAAGGATGATATCTTTTTCTCTCTCTTTTCAAATAATCAAAATCATAAAGTTCTATTAATTGGTTTTTGTAGGTTTCCACTTTTATCTGGAAATAAATCATTATTCCTCCTATCAAAATAAATAGCAGCAACAAGAAAACTTTTATTATTTTCAATGCTATTTTTAATATCATTTTTAGTGTTTCCATCATTTATCTTCAAATTTTTTTTTTCAAAAAAATACATTTAAAACATTACCTAATATTCGGGTCTTTTAAAATCATAACAATACATCAGATACGCATTATATTCTATATTAGATAATACATGATATGATTCATTTTCTTTTCTAATAATATTATGTTTTATATCATACAAGTCATATGGATAATGGATACTCCTAAAATATTCTTTATTTTTACAATATAACTTGCTGTATAAATAAAATACCACAAAAGGATGATATCTTTTTCTCTCTCTTTTCAAATAATCAAAATCATAAAGTTCTATTAATTGGTTTTTGTAGGTTTCCACTTTTATCTGGAAATAAATCATTATTCCTCCTATCAAAATAAATAGCAGCAACAAGAAAACTTTTATTATTTTCAATGCTATTTTTAATATCGTTTTTAGTGTTTCCATCATTTATCTTTAAATTTTATCCTAAAAAACATTGACCCAAATACTTCATTGCAAAAATAGTAACTTTGCAAAAAACAGAAGATTATGAGTACTTTTAATAAAACACTTTCCTTATTACAAGACCTTATAAAACAAAGTGAGGGCAAACCCATTCATTTTGGCAATGAAACCTATTGTTTTTCGCGACAAAGTGAGGTTACTCCTGAGCAACTTACGCTCTTTGAGCAACAATATAATGTGCAACTGCCCGAAGACTTCAAAAACTTTCTTCTTACCTTAGGTGCTTGTACCCTTTTTGAGGATGAAAGAGGTTTTTCGTATCAGTTCTACCACCCTGAACAATGGGAAAGCTATGCTAAAGAGGTCTTTGAGGGGACAGGGGTCTATTTATTCCCTCATATCCTTTTAGTCTGCTATCCCACTGTAGGCCATCAGGCAGGGTTTGTATTGGGCGAAAAAGATCAGTTTGGAATTTTCTACTCCGATATCCCACCTGAGTATTGGGAAGAAGATACCGAATTAGTCCCTTTCTCCCAGTGGCTTGAAGAAGAAATAGAAATATTATTATCTTCATTTTTATGAGTTTTTTTAGTCTGTTATCTGTTGTTATATTTATTTTACTATGTGATTATAGGTAAAATCAAAAACATGTATCATTTCATGCCCTAATGTGAATGCATAATCTAAGAGATTATTTATTGTCCTTACTTCTTGTTAAACATTTCTTTCATTATTATACAAAAAGCACCCTAAAAAAGGTGCTTTTTTTGTATATTTCAGAATTATTAAAATCTTATTGTCGCTGTGGCTGCTAGAGAAACTCTCCCTAAGCCTTCTTTTTTGTCATTATTTGCGAATGATAGGCCCCTTCCATTTTCAACATGGAGTTTCACAGCTCCCAGCCCGAAACCTAGCTGAGGCCCTATCAAGAACGAACGACTCACAGCATACTGATACCCTATCGTGCTATAAAGCCCTATTGAAGAACCTTTTACCTCAAAATTTCCAAGAAGACCTAAAAAATTACTACTCGTATATTGCTGATAGCCCAGCGCTACATCCCAGTAGAATTTATGTGGTGTGTCCATTTCAAAATTAGAATACATGAACGACGGCCCGATGAAGATAATTCTATCCTTTGTGCTAAGATATACTCCGCCCAGACTGGTTTCCGCAGAAGCGGAATATCTATTGAATTTCAGCCCAAGTCCCATATTAGGAGCTATTCTGTGATAGGCCGAGATATCAAAATGAAACCCCGAAGTAATTTTTTCTACATGACTTCTGAAAGGATATGTGATACTACCATCTATCTCTGCAGTTCTCCACGCATACCCTGCACTTGCCATTATGCTCACCTTACTCTGTTTTACATTTTCTACTTCTACCACTACACTACTCTCTTGTGCTTTACATGGCAATGAAAATGCCGCCGCCAAAGCAAGAAATGATAATTTTCTTTTCATGACTTATATTAAAATTAAATTTTCCGCTAATTTATACAATTTAAAATCATCCACAAACTTTATAAACCGAATTTAATAAAGCTCTCGCAGAGCATCTATATACTCATAACCCGTAAGGTCAAATTTCACAGGAACAATGCTGATATAGCCGTTCATCAGAGCTGTTTCATCTGCATCTTCGCCTTCATCCATATTATTAAAATAGCCTGTAAGCCAGTAGTATTTCTTGCCCTGTGGATTTACTCTTTCATCGAAGTTTTCCTCCCATTTTGCCTGCGCCTGTCGGCAGATTTTGATGCCTTTTATCTCTTCTTTTTTGAGTTTAGGAATGTTCACATTTAGGACTATCCCTTTTGGTATCGGGTTTTTCAAGGTTTTTAAAACTATTTCTTGAATAAAATCTTTTGCTTGGTCAAAATCCGCCTCAAAACTAAAATCCAGCAAAGAAAACCCAATCGCAGGAATGCCCTCTACACCAGCCTCCACAGCGGCAGACATCGTTCCAGAGTAAATAACATTGATGGACGAATTTGCCCCATGATTTATCCCCGAAACCACCAAGTCTGGCCTGCGCGGAAGAACCTTATCCAAAGCCAATTTCACGCAGTCCACAGGTGTCCCGCTGCACGCAAAGTCCCGCTGTACGCCTTCCATTCTTATCTCCTCCACCATCAGGGTAGAATTTATCGTGATGGCGTGTCCCTTGCCACTCTGCGGAGAATCTGGCGCCACTACGACCACCTCTCCTATTTCGTTCATAAATTCTACGAGTTTTCTAATCCCTGGCGCAGTGATTCCATCATCATTCGTTACCAAAATCAATGGTTTTTTATCTTGCTTATTCATTATTATTAAAAAATTTCAACAAAAATAACGAAAATTTAGGTCTAGTTTAAAATAAGATATTAAATTTGTAAGTTAAAAATTTTCTTGAATTAAAATCAGTGCAAAAAATGCTTAAAAAGTTATTTAAATTAAATAAAATATTGTTCGCAGCTCCATTGATGACCTTGATGTTCTGCTTCAATGCGCCTAAAAATGATGATGAAAAGATGCACATCATCATGATAAATGTAAAGAATGCACTTGCACATGTACATTATCAGCCAAAACCGATAAATGATGCCTATTCTCGCGAGGTTTACAAAAATTACTTCGAGACGATAGACCCTGCAAAAAGATATTTTCTGCAGTCGGATATGGATGAATTTGAGAAACACAAAAACCAGCTTGATGACTATCTCAATAACGGAAACTTGGTTTTCTACAAACAAACCATAGACAGACTCTATCAGAGAGTAAGCGAAATTGATAAAATGACTCAGGACATCCTGAGCAAACCTATTGATTTGACCGAAGATGATGAGCTTATCCTGGAACCAAAACTAAAAAAAGCTCCTGCTGATAAACAGGAACTCTACAACGAGTGGAAAAGATATATCAAATACAATATCCTCCAAGAGATAGAAACGATGACCAGCAAAGAAGAACTCCAGCAGGAGAAGAAAGATTCTGTCATCGCTCATAAACTGAAAGACACTATCAATGTAAAAAAACTCTCTCTGGAAGAGAAAAAAATAAAGGCTACCAAAGAGATAAAAGACCTTATCTCCCACACCTTCAAGAGATTCCAAAAGAGAAAGAAAATGGACTGGTTCAGCGTGTATATGAATGCCTATACAGAGGTGTTTGACCCGCATACTAACTATTTTTCTCCAAAGGACAAAGAGGATTTTGATACCAGTTTTGCTGGAAAAGTTATCGGAATCGGCGCGCAGATTCAAGAGAAAAAAGGAAATCTCTACATGGGACCTCTAGTAGTGGGAGCTCCAGCATGGAAGTCTAAACAAATATCCGAAGGTGATAAAATCCTAAAAGTAAGATCTAAGCCGAATGAAGAAGCTATCAATGTAGTAGGAATGCTGGTAGATGAGGCTGTAAGGCTTATCCGTGGAGAAAAAGGCACAGAAGTGACCCTCACTTTACAGAAAAAAGATGGCAGTGTAAAAGAAGTAAAACTCATCCGTGAAGAAGTTTCCATAGAGGATACTTTCGCGAGGAGTGTCATCGTAAATTCACCAAAAGGCGAAAAATACGGATACATCTACCTTCCGAGCTTTAACGCTGATTTTGATGACCCTAATGGTAGAAATGCATCTGATGATGTAAAAGCCGAAATCGTAAAGCTGAAATCTCAAAACATTAAAGGAATCATCCTAGATGTAAGAAACAACGGAGGCGGCTCACTTACGGAAGTAGTGGACATCGTAGGACTTTTCATGAAAAACGGCCCTGTGGTGCAGATAAAAGACCCGAATGGCAGAATCAACATTTTAAGAAACAAGACCAATTCGCCAGTATGGGAAGGGTCTCTAGTGATTATGCAAAATGAGTTCTCCGCCTCTGCATCCGAAATTCTAGCAGGAGCAATGAAAGACTACGGAAGAGCCGTGGTTGTAGGTTCGCCACACTCCTACGGAAAAGGAACTGTGCAGACCTTTGCAGACCTAAACCGTTTTATGAATTCTACGGATGATTTCGGTTCTATAAAACTGACTATCCAAAAATTCTATAGAGTCAATGGAAAATCTACCCAGCTGAAAGGTGTAGATGCTGATATCCCGATGAATGACTTTTTCTCTTACTCCGAAATCGGAGAAAGATATAGAGACAATGCCCTTCCATGGGATCAGATTCCTACTACAAGATTTGCTCCTGTGGGAACGCTGAATATCTCTAGCTTACAGAAAAACAGCCAAAATAGAATGAGTAAAAACTCTAATTATCAGCTGCTTCTAGAATCGGCACAATGGAGAGAAAAACTAGATAAAGAAGAAAAAATCACATTGAACTTAAATAAGTTTAATAAACTGATGAAATCAAGAAAAGATCAGATTAAAAAATTCAAATCTTTATCTAAGTATGATAACAAGCTGGTTTTCACACTTCACAAAGATGAACAAGCGAGAGGTAAGAAAGATGAAGTTTTCGCGAAAAAAAGCGAATCTTGGCTTAAAAACCTGAAACGAGATTTATTCTTAGAAGAAACAGTGAATGTTATTTCAGAAATGAAATAAAAAATTTGATAGATGGACTTAAAAGAATTTTTAGAATATCCGATACTTTCTATCCATACCTATACACTACATATGTATCAGGTAATAGGAGTTGCTGTGGTGATTTGTGTCTCATATATTGTTGAGAAAATTTCTAAAAAAATATTTTACAGGCGTTCATCACAGGTGGACAAAGGAACCAAATATGCTCTACATCAGATCGTATATTATGGAATTATCATTGTCACTTTCCTAATCATCATGAGGATTTTGGGAGTGAATATTTCTCCGTTTTTGGTAGGTTCTAGTGCAGTATTGGTAGGGATAGGTCTTGGACTTCAAAATTTATTTTTAGATTTTATTTCTGGAGTTATTATTTTATTAGACAAGAGTGTTCGTGTGGGAGATGTCCTTGATATGAACGGCGTAATGGGCAGGGTGGAACAAATAAGCATGAGAACCACCAAAATACTCACTACAGACCGAAAAACCATAGTTTTCCCTAACTCATACCTTACCAAGGACAAGCTTACCAATTATTCCTCTCATGATGCTGCCAATGCCTTCTACATAGACATAGGTGTGGACTATAAAACGGATATCAAAATGGTAGAAAACCTCCTTGTAGAGGCTGCTATGGAGAATGAAGATATTTCCAAAGAGCGAGAACCATTCATCAGGCTGAATGATTTTGCGGATTCTTCTCTCAATCTTAGGCTTTATTTCTTTTCTAATGACCCTTTTCATATTTCCCACACGAGAAGCGAAATAAGAAAGTCTATTTTGGAGAAATTCCGAGCTAATAATATAAATATCCCATTCCCTACAACTACTATAGATTTTCCTGCTTATAAATAAAAAAATAGTCAAGAATTTCTTCTTGACTATTTTTGTTTATTCTGTACGGAGCATTATTTCATATATTTCAAAATAATCTGAATAATCCCCATCACTCTTGAATCTCTCTTCTTTTACCAGCTCCTTTTCTAGATAGGTTCTTTTCACATACCATTTCCCTTTTTTGCTATATTCTACAGTTTCTGCATCCGTATAATAGGACTTTAGTTTTAGCACCCCTTTTTCTATCTTTCCGTCTTTTATAACTATTTTACTCATTGGCTTTCCTTTGTCATCGAAAGGTGTTATTTCTGCACTAAAATACGCATCTTCATCATACCTATTATTTGTTGTATAATAATATTTAAGTTTACCATCTGAATATATTTTCACCTCATAGATACCTTTACTTTCATCATATTTCTTCTCATATGTAGGTTTTCCTTCCATGTTTACTTCTCTAGTCTCCATCAGAACTCCATCTTTATAAGTAGATTGAGATCCTCCCTCTATAACACTGCCATTATACGGAAGTCCATCTCTGTAAGTAAGAACTTGTTTGCCACCATTTCCAAAACTCCATATTTCTTTAGCTCCCCCTTCATCATCATAGAAATATTGGTTTTGTAATTTTCCTTCTTGGTCAAAATACTTGCCTTCTAGCCCTTTCCCATTTTTATAGGTAAGGATTGATATTATTTTTTTTGTTTTTTCATACAAATCAATCTCTATCTTCTCACCATTATAGGGTGTCATCATGTCCATTTCCTTGTCATATCTGTACTCTAGACTTCCTATTTTCTTACCGCTTTCATCATATACAACCTCCGTAGCGGTTTTCCCATGTGATTTGTAAGTTTTTTTCAGCTTGCCGTTTCCATAGTAGCATTTGGATTCAGTAGGCATATCGTAAGTTGTTGATTGTCCTGAGAAATTTTCGATACAAGAAACTTTCATAGGACTTGCATAATATTTTACATTTATCCCTGTATAAAGACCGTCTTTATTTATCTTTTGGCTGCCTATATATTTTCCATTTTCATCATAATATTTGACTTCGGAAGCTGTGTAAGGGTCACCTACCGCATAGATTTCTTCAAAACGGATTCCCTGCAATGATTTCCCATAAGTTGTCATCTTTACAACATCTCCATCTTTATACTCGGTAATCGTGTTATTTTGATAATCATTTTCATAACCATATGATTTACCGCTAAATACAGCATAGTTTTTATAAATAAAATCTTGGGAAATACGGCCGTCTTCTTGGTAGCTCTTATGCTCCCCTACCTGAGCTCCTTTTGAGAAATTTGACACTGTACTCACTTTTCCATCTGGATAGTACCATGTAACTTTCCCCTCAAAAACCTCCTGATTAGGCGTTTTATCCGAAGCCTTACCCTCCATCTGCAAGGTTCCGTTGATATAATAATCTTTGATTAAATAATAATCCCCCTGCTGAGTAGTTTCTCGGTAAAAAGAAGCTTTTTTCTTATCCTTGATGATGTTCCACTCCTCATCAAAATAGATTACTCCCTGCGACTGCGCATAAATACCCTGACAAAGAGCAAACGCCGATACAATAAAAAATCTTTTCATTTTCTAACTTATTTAAATTTATTCCAAAGATAAAGAATATTTTACTTGATACAATTACTTTTTGAGGACTTTTTGTTTTAGTGAATTATAAAATATTATATCTATTAAAAACGCCAAACATAAATTTTATATCTAACAAAATAGCCAAAAGAAAAATGCATAAAAAAATCCAAGACTTATAAAAATCTTGGATTTTTGTGGGTTCTAAGGGATTCGAACCCCTGACCCTCTGGGTGTAAACCAGATGCTCTGAACCAGCTGAGCTAAGAACCCTATTTAGTGGGCGGTGAGGGATTCGAACCCCCGACCCTCTGGGTGTAAACCAGATGCTCTGAACCAACTGAGCTAACCGCCCTCACTTGAGTGGTGCAAATATACGGATTTTTATTTAACCTCCAAATTTTTTTCTAAAAAATCTCCAACTACAAAATTACTTCCCCCTATGAAAATCATCTCACCCTCTTTGCAGCTCGCTTTTGCAGACTGATATCCCGCCTCCACATTATCAAAAATTTTGAAATCGACTCCTGCCTCCACCAGCAAATTTTCATAATCTTTCGGGTGTCTTCCCCTGTGAATTGCCGGTTTTACAAAATAATAATGAGCATCACGAGGAAGAATTTTCAGAACCTCATCTATATTTTTCTCCTTTACAAAACCTAAAACAATATGTTTATAGCAGTGATATTCAGACAACTGGCTAAACACCATATCCAACCCCGCTTTATTATGTCCTGTATCACAGATAGTTAGTGGATTTTTAGAAAACTCAAACCAGCGACCGATGAATCCTGTATTTTTCTGAACACGGAGTAGTCCATCGTGAATATTTTCATCCGAAATAGAAACATTTTTCTTCCTCAAAGCCTCCACCAAAGCCAAAACCACACGGATGTTTTTTCGCTGATAATTGCCCTTCAAATCGGTTTCCAAATCCGTTCTTACCTCCGTAGCATCTATAAATTCTGTCCCTACTACATCGGTTTTTTCGCAAATTATATTTTTAACCAAAATATTTTCATCGCCAGAAATTATCGGAACATTTTCTTTGATAATTCCTGCCTTTTCTGCAGCTATCTGCTCCAGCGTTTCGCCCAAAATATCCTGATGGTCAAGCTGGACATTCGTAATCGCCGAAACCAGCGGAGTGATGATGTTAGTGGAATCCATCCGCCCGCCGAGACCAACCTCGATGATGGCAAAATCCACCTCGTTTTGATAAAAATACTCAAACGCCATGATGGTCGTAAATTCAAAAAAAGAAGGCAAAATCTGCTCTGGGATTTGTTTTAATTTTTGAATAAACCGATACACAAACTCCTTATCCGCCTTCTCTCCATTGATTTTCACCCGCTCTGTAAACTCCACTAAATGAGGCGAGTTATAAATCCCAACCTTGTAGCCAGCCTCCTGCAAAATAGAAGCCAGCATATTGCTCGTAGAGCCCTTCCCATTGGTTCCGCCGATATGGATAGTTTTTATCTTATCCTGTGGATTTCCCCAGTAATCACAGAGTTTTTTTATATTATCCAGCCCTGGTTTGTAGGCTTTTTTTCCATTTTCCTGATAGTTGGGCGTTTGTTTAAAAAGCCATTCCAGCGCCTCTTGATAGTCCTTTTTGTCCATCGCTAAAAAATTTCCGCCAAAGATATAAACATCTTTTTAAATTAAATTGATTTTATAAAATTCAATTATTTTTGATTTGTTAGGTTAATCTAATTTTGTAAATTTGGACAATAAAATAATTTGAATGGATTTAGGTTCGTTAAAAACAGGTCAAAAAGGTGTAGTTTTAGGGATTTCTCCGGAATGCAAGGGAGAAATCAGACAGCGGTTTTTAGATTTAGGATTCATCAAAGGCGCTGAAATTCATATCCAAAACATCAGTCCGCTGGGTGACCCTATCGCCTACAATATTCATAACACGCTGATTGCCTTACGAAAAGAAGACTCTAAATACATTCTGATAGAGATTAAAAGTTAAAGTTAAACTGAAATGAAATCAACCTGCCAAGTCTGCGAACTCAATACAGCCAGCCAACTAAAAAAGCTGGGAGAAAACGCCGAGAATACACAGTTTACAATAGCCCTTGCTGGAAATCCCAACACAGGGAAAAGCACTATTTTCAATGCTTTAACAGGGCTAAAACAGCATACAGGAAACTGGCCTGGCAAAACGGTAACACACTCCGAAGGGTATTTTTCTTATCAGCAAAACACCTTCAAAATCGTCGACTTGCCTGGCACTTATTCGCTGCTTTCAACTTCTGATGATGAGGAGGCTGCCAGAGATTTTATTTTATTTGGGAAACCTGACATTACCGTAGTGGTGGTGGATGCAGGGCGTATGCAGAGACATCTTAGCCTTTTATTGCAGGTGATGGAAGTTTCGGAAAATGTGATTCTTTGTCTTAATCTAATGGATGAGGCGAAAAAACACGGCACCGAAATTGACACCCGCACCCTGTCTCGCGACCTAGGAATTCCTGTGATAGGCACCAGCGCAAGGTCTAAAGATGGAATCCCTGAACTTCTATCTACAATCCATAAAATGGCAAAAGGAGAGATTACCACAAAGAAAAAATCTTTCGTAAAGCCGAGTAAAACAGTAGAAAATTCGGTGGAGAAAGTTGCTAAACACCTCTCACAGCTTGACCCAGAGCTTGACAATACCGAATGGATAGCTGCCAGATTATTGGAAGGGAATGAAAATCTCACAGAAGAATTAAAAAAAGGAATGATATCCACTCGTATCAATTCCGAAAATTTTGAGCCGATACATCATTTAGTGGAAGAATGTAAAACTAATTTCCCTAAAAACTACCATGATGAACGGATAGAAAATCTCTATGCCGAAGCGGCTAAAATCATACAATCAACCGTATCATCCACCGAATCCGAGAGGCTGTTCCGTATAGAGCGAATGATAGACAATCTGGTCACGCACAGAATATGGGGCTTTGGGATAATGTTTCTTTTATTGAGTTTGGTTTTATGGCTGACTATCATTGGAGCTAACTACCCATCGGAATTCCTCTCTTTCCTGCTTTTAGAGAAGATTTATCCTTTTCTAAAAACGGGAGCCAATGAGCTTAATTTTCCTTGGTGGCTGAGCGGATTACTGATAGATGGTATCTACCTTGCCACGGCTTGGGTTGTTTCCGTGATGCTCCCTCCTATGGCGATATTTTTCCCATTATTTACCCTTTTGGAAGATTTTGGTTATTTGCCGAGAGTAGCTTTTAATTTGGATAGAATTTTTAGAAAAACAGGCGCCCATGGGAAACAGGCGCTTACTATGAGTATGGGCTTCGGGTGTAATGCTGCTGGCGTGGTGGCGACTAGAATTATCAATAGCCCTAGGGAAAAACTTATCGCTATCATCACGAATAATTTTGCGCTATGTAACGGAAGATGGGGCACGCAGATTCTTATGGCTACCCTATTCATAGGTATTTTAGTTCCTCAGCAGTGGTCAGGACTCGTTTCCATGCTTGCTGTCGTAGGTATTGTGATTTTAGGAATTGCATTTACCTTCTTCACTTCTTGGCTTTTATCGAGAACATTACTCAAAGGAGAGGCTTCGTTTTTCACCTTGGAACTACCGCCTTACAGACCTCCACAAATATGGCAAACGATATACACTTCTCTGATAGACAGAACGCTGATAGTCCTATGGAGAGCCATAGTCTTCGCTGTTCCTGCGGGAGCCGCTATTTGGCTGATTTCCAATATCAGTATCGGCGGTCACCCACTTGCTCTATGGATGATAGACGGGCTGGAGCCTTTCGGGCTGTTTTTAGGGCTGAATGGCGTTATTCTTTTAGCTTACATCTTGGCTATTCCTGCCAATGAAATCGTAATTCCTACGATATTGATGCTCACTTCTTTAACCTTAGGAAATGATGCCTTGGCAGGGGTTTTGTTTGAAACTTCGGATAACGAAATCGCTTCTATACTGCAAATGGGAGGATGGACTACCCTCACTGCTATAAATCTCATGCTGTTTAGTCTGCTGCACAACCCATGCAGCACCACTATTTACACCATTTATAAAGAAACTGGAAGCAAAAAATGGACAAGCATCGCTACTTTTCTTCCTGTTTTGTATGGGTTTATAGTATGTTTCATCGTTACACAGATTTGGAATTTCTTTCATTAAACTAATGTTTAATTCTTCATTTTCCTTATCTTTGGTGTAAATTTTTAATAAAATGAATCCGCTGAAAATCATCATATTATTTTTTACCCTTTCCATTTCTACTTTCCTAAAATCACAGGCGATAGATGCACCGCATTCTTTCGTAGTGGTAGGTTTTACCGCAAATATGGGAAATTTAGGAAAACTCACGACCTTCGGTGGATACAGCCCAACTGACAACTCTTACATTGCAAGGGTTTTGCCGACATTTACGATTAATAAATACATCTCGCTAACGCCTGGTTATGCTTTTTTTCAAGATTATGAATCCAAGAGCGAAAACGCAGAGCACCAGATAATGGCTTATGCCACTTTCACCCTGCCTATCAGTAATAAACTATCAATTACCAACAGAAATATGTACTACTATCAGATAAAAAACTACGCAAGTAATACTGCTACTTACAGAAATAGATTAGGATTAAACTACAAAATAAAGGTCAAAGACATTCCCGTAAGTCTCTATGCCCATGATGAAATCTACATAAATCTGGAAAACGGAAAACTGCGCAATAGAGTTTATTTAGGAACAAGCGTGAGTCTCAGCTGGCTCACTCCACAGCTGATGTACTACATGCAGTCCGAAAAAGAAAAACCCAACAAGCATTACTGGATGCTGTCCCTGCTGGTTCCTTTAGAAAAGTTCGGGTTCTTTTCTGGCAAAAAGAAATAATTCCCCATAAAATGAAGCGTTATCAAGAAAAATACATCAAAAGTAAAAAGAATCGTGATGCGATTTTAAAAATCATCCACATTGGTCAAAAAAATTATCTGAGATAATTTCTAACAAAATCTTATTTTGAATTGAACAAGATATTATTCGATTTAAAAATAATTTTGATTATAAAATATTGAGCATATTCAATTAAAAACTATAATTTTTTCCTAATACAATTCTAATTGGAAAGTTACAATCTACTACAATAGATATAGTATAATTTCAAAAAGAAAACCACCTCAGTTGAGGTGGTTTTGCTTATTCATTGTCTTAGTAATCCCTTATATACGCCTTCCAGCCATACTTTATCGTGGCTGTTTATATTTAATCTTTCATATTTCCAAATGAAATTATGCTTCTTTTGAGCTTTTATCCAAGAATTTATCTTCTTTAATGACAAATTGAATTGTTCTTCATAAGAATCTCCATAGCCGCTGTAAATATGGAATACTTTTTCTCTATCAAATACAGACTTTTTTACAAAATCCTTTATCCTATCTATCATTTGTTCTTTATCGTAACTAAAATTGGGACTTAATAAGATATTATAATCAAAGAAATCTTTTTCCTTCGTATTAAAATACATTAAAAATGTAGCTCCGAGAGAATGTCCAAGCCCCCATCTCTTTTTATTTACCCTAAAATTATTCTTTATATAACTTTCTACTTCATTTTTTATATGAAATACTAATTTGTCCGCTCCTCCTATTGGAGGATTATACACTTTCAGAGTTTCAGGATGGTTGTTCTTTGGTAAAAATTCAAACCATCTATCTTCTGTTGCTATTCCGACAATAATCATAGGCTCCATATAATTCATAGAAAGCAGTTCTATGTTTCCTTTTACATAGTTAAATATTCTAAAATTCTGAGCATCCAATAGATATAAGACGCTGAATTTTTTCTCGGGATGCCAGAAGTATTCATCTGGGAAAAATACTTGCAATTCCCTCTTCTTACCGAATATTTCAGATTCTATAAAAATTGTTTTGGTTTCAGCGTAGTATTTATCTTCATCCAAATTCTGAGAAAATAGATAAGAATAACTAATCAAACAAATAAAAAGAAAATGCGATTTCATATACTTTTAATACGCCTTAGCGAAAAGAACTCTACGCTTGGAAGGTTTCCCTGAAATAAGGGACACACCGTCTTCCTCCACAGCATCCAGCGGGATACATCGTATGGTGGCTTTGGTTTCCTCCTTGATGCGTTCCTCTTCTTCCTCCGTTCCATCCCAGTGGGCTGCGATGAAACCGCCTTTTTCCTCCAAAACTTTTTTGAACTCCTCGTAAGTGTCCACTTTTGTAATGTTTTCATTTCGGAAGTTAAGCGCACGCTGGTAGATGTCTTCCTGAATTTTTGTAAGAAGCTGGTAAATGTAATTCTCCACCCCTGCTATCGGCTGGGTCTCTTTGCTCAGCGTATCTCTCCTCGCGATTTCCACCATGCCGTTTTCTAAATCCTTCGGCCCTATGGCTACTCTCACCGGTACACCTTTCAGCTCGTATTCTGCGAATTTCCAGCCTGGTTTGTGTGTAGCACGGTTGTCGTACTTTACAGAAATTCCAAAAGCTTTCAGTTTTTCACTAATTCCGAAAGCTACTTCATCAATTTGGGCTAATTGTTCTTCGCCTTTGAATATCGGCACGATAACTACTTGTATCGGTGCAAGTTTCGGAGGCAAAACCAATCCGAAATCATCCGAATGCGACATGATAAGTGCCCCCATCAATCGTGTTGATACGCCCCACGATGATGCCCAAGCGTATTCTATCTTGCCTTCGCTGTTTGTGAATTTCACATCAAATGCTTTTGCGAAGTTTTGTCCTAAAAAGTGCGAAGTCCCAGCCTGAAGCGCCTTTCCGTCCTGCATCATCGCTTCTATACAATAGGTTTCATCTGCTCCTGCGAATCTCTCGCTTGGAGATTTCAGTCCGCGAACCACTGGCACTGCCATCATTTTTTCAGAGAAATCAGCATAAACTTCCATCATCTGTTTTGCTTCCGCTTCTGCTTCTTCCTTGGTAGCATGAGCTGTATGCCCTTCCTGCCAAAGGAACTCCGAAGTACGAAGGAACGGACGCGTTCTCATCTCCCATCGAACCACATTCGCCCATTGGTTTATAAGTATCGGAAGGTCTCTATAAGACTGAATCCAGTTTTTATAAGTATTCCAAATAATAGCCTCCGAAGTAGGTCTTACGATAAGTTCTTCCTCCAATTTTGCTTCTGGATCTACAATAAGTTTTGATGGATTTTCTGGGTCTGTTTTCAAACGATAGTGCGTAACTACGGCGCATTCTTTAGCAAATCCCTCTGCGTTTTTTTCTTCTGCTTCGAACAAACTTTTCGGAACGAAAATAGGGAAATAGGCGTTTTGGTGTCCTGTTTCCTTAAATCTTCTGTCCAGCTCATCTCTCATCTTTTCCCAGATGGCGTATCCATACGGCTTGATAACCATACAGCCGCGAACACCTGAGTTCTCCGCTAGGTCTGCTCCTACGATAAGTTCGTTATACCATTTACTATAATCTTCTGCTCTTGAAGTTAATTTTGCCATAAATATTAAAATATTTTTTATTTTTACTGATAAAAATCATTATTCTGAATTATGCCACTAAGAATTTTGGTATAATTTTGGTAATAATTTTGCAAATATAATAATTAACATTAAACCATTTGGTATGAAAAATAATACATTTTCTGATACAATAATCCCTTTTGTCTCTAAAACAGCCTTAGTTTTGGCAAGTGGATTGTTTTTGGTTTCTTGTGGCATCCAGTCTGGATACACAGAGACAGATGGTATCTATTATGACCCTGCAACGGACAAAATAGAAAGAAAAATAGCTTGGCAGGAGCCTGACTACTATGATATGGACGAAAGAGCTGGTTTTGAGGAAGATAATAATCAAACAGGAATTATCGGACAATCCCAGAAAAACCAACAGCTACAAAACCAAAAATACAGCAACAAAAACTGGGGCGGAGACAGCCAGCGAATCTCTTCCAGCTCCGACTGGGGAACTTATACAGGAACGCAAAATAATTTCTATTATGACAATTATTCTTCTTGGGGTTATCCTTATTACAGCAGTTTTTATTCGCCATATTATTTCGGGTATTATAATTCATACTTCGGTTATCCTCGCTCCTCAGGATGGGGATTAGGTTTCTCGTGGGGAATGAGCCCATGGAGCTATAATTATAACTATTATTACAACCCTTATTGGAATTATAACTATTGGGGATACAGCCCTTGGTATTATAACAATTACTATTATAATCCTTATTACTACAATCCGTATTACCGTGGATATTATGATGATTATTATTACTATCCTCGTCATTACAGAACGCCTGCGAAAACTTACAGAAGCAGCGACCCAGATGAAATCTACAGAGGAAATGATAATAATTCCTATCGTAGCAGAACCTACACGCCTAACAATGGTGGATTTAATAGAAGCAACAACCAGATGAATAGACCAAATAATGGTTTTGACAGTCCTTCTGACTGGGGAAATCACAACTCTGATATAGAGCGATACCAACAGCAAAACAATACTTGGAGAAATAATAATTCTTCATCAGGTAATGGAGGAAGTAATAACTCTAATAGCGGAAATGGTGGTTTTGGAAGAAGATCGAACTGGTAAAACTTTAAAATTATTGTAAAAATGACAAAGAAAATTTCAATATTAGCAGGTATTTCAGCGAGTGCATTGTTCTTTGCACAAGATGTTTCTATCATCAGAAATACCTCTACAATTTATGATAATATTTCTTCCCTAGGGACTGCAAGATATAACGCAATGGCTGGTTCTATGGGAGCATTGGGAGGGGATGCCTCTGTGCTAAATACCAACCCTGCTGGTCTGGGAGTATTCATCACAGATGATGTAAGCGCCTCGCTGGCTATCAATTCTAATAAATCTACAGCTAGTCTGGCAGGAAAATCTACAAGCCAAAACATAAGCAAGGCTAATTTAGGGAGCGCTAGTGGAGTTTTATCTTTTCAGTCAAATGAACAGAATGCATGGAAGTTTGTAAATGTAGGGATTAACTATGTTACTCAAAATGTAAGTGATAAATTACAATCTCCAGGAAATGCAAATATAACATCAGCTATACATCAAGATGATGATAAAAATAAACGCATTACAGATTACAACATATTTGAAGGGCATTTGTATGAAACCATTGGACATCGTTCAAAATTGAATTTAGGTATTGGTGGGAATTATGACAACAAACTATACATAGGAGCAGCAGTGAATTTCTCCTCTGTGAATATAGAGCAGTATAATGAAGTTAAAGTTTCCTCATTAAATACAGGAAAAGCAAAATATTTCTCCAGACAAAATACTCCTTACATAGAGGATGCTGATGGGTTTTCGCTATCTCTTGGGGTAATAGGGAAACTGAGCAATGCTTTTAGATTAGGGGCTTCCATAGAATCTCCTACATGGTACAGCATAGACAGAGAGTACAATTTTTATTCAAAAAATGGTTTGAATCTCTCTCAAAACAGCTACACAGAAAGTCGCTCTTTCAGAACTCCGACTAAATTAACACTGAGTGGGGCTTTTATCCCTAATAAACATTTTGCTTTTAATGTGGATTATAGAGTAGATTTAGGCAAACCTAATTTCGGTGGCGGTGCAGCAGATGTTCAGTTGAATAATTTCTATGAGTCTGCTTACAAGGCTCAGCATGAAGTAAGAATAGGAGGAGAATACAGAATAAAATCTTTCCGAATAAGAGGAGGATATGCCTTTACAACCAGCCCATTCAAAGATCATACAGAAAAAATGTTTGACAATAATGCGAATGTAGTAAATGGAAAATTATCCAACTACATTGTGGGGAAAACACAGGTGATTTCAGGGGGAATAGGGTATGATTTCAAATTGTTCTACATAGATGCCTCCTACCAGCACAGAACTCATGAACATAGCAATCCGTTCTTTGCGGGGACTTATGTCAATAGAGATAGTAACTCTAGCGTAGGGAACTACAGTATAAGTGACACCAGCATCGTTTCTAATGCAAAGAACCAAAAAGGGCATCTTATCCTTACATTAGGATGGAAGTTTTAGACTTAAATATTTACCAAAAAGGATTGCGATTTGCAGTCCTTTTTTTATTGATTCTAAATTAGTAACTTTGTACTCAAATTTTTTATTTTATGAATCAATTACAAGAAAAAACCATCGGCGAATATGTAGCGGAGAACTTCCGCACAGCAGCTGTTTTCAAAAAATACGGCATAAACTTCTGCTGTAAAGGCGGTAGAACAATAGAGGAAACCTGCAAAATGAAGGACTTAGACCCTACTCCCATCTACGAAGACCTGAAAAACACACCAAAGGGAACAGCAGAAGAAAATGATTTTAATAGTTGGTCACTTACTGATTTGGTTGATTACATCAAGGAAGTTCACCATGAATATATTCAAGAAAAATCTATCTATCTGCTTCAGTTTTTGGATAAACTCTGCCGAGTTCATGGTGAGAGACATCCTGAATTGTTCAAAATCAATGAACTATTCACTCTTTCTTCTCAAAATCTCATTGTACACCTAAGAGATGCCGAAGAAAAACTCTTCCCATACATCAGAGAAAAAGAGCAAAATCCTGAGACTGTGTTCAGTGGAGATTTACAGGCTTACATAGAAAAACTGCAAGCTGTCTATCAAACAGAAAAGGAAAGATTTGAGGAGATTGCGAGAGTTTCTGATGATTTCACGCCTCCTGAAGGCGCCTGCACCACATATAGAGTTACATTCCAGATGCTCAATGAGTTTGATGAATATCTACAGCTCTACATTCATCTTGAAAACAACATCCTTTTTCCAAAACTTCTTAAATTATAATAAAAAACGCCTTTTTAAAGGGCGTTTTTTTTGTTTTTTATATATTTTTTTAAATTTGTAATCATATATCCTAATTTATTAGGGATATGAAGAAAATAAGATTCTAAAAAAGAAATAAAAATAAATCATATATGACAAAGAAGAAAATAAATACTTTCATAGGTTCCATTGGAGCTTTTATTGGAATTGCTGTGTTTATCGCTTATATTCCACAGATTATTGCAAATTTACAGGGAGAAAAAGGACAGCCGTGGCAGCCTTTATTTGCTTCCATTTCTTGTTTGATTTGGGTTATTTATGGCTGGACAAAGGAGCCGAAAAAAGATTATATCTTAATTATACCAAATGCTACAGGGGTTATCTTAGGTTTTTTAACATTCTTGACTTCTTTTTAAAAGTTATCTGACGGGTTTTTCCTATTTTTGCGGAATTATTTGCCCAAAAATGGACAAATTTAAAAATCATCTAAACAATGAGTGATACACTAAAAGGGTATTTGTTTGCCCTCGTTTCGGCGCTTACTTACGGAATGATTCCGCTTTTTATGATTCCATTGAAAAAACTGGATTTTTTCTCTGTGGATACCGCTTTATTTTATCGGTTCTTGATTGCGGCAATTCTAATTTTGGGATATTTGGTTTTCTACCAAAAAGAAAGTGTAAAAATCAATTTAAAAGAAGGTATTATTTTTAGTATTTTAGGTCTTTTCTACGCACTCTCTGCGGAGTTTCTGTTTATAGCGTATGATTTTCTGAGCCCTGGGATTGCATCTACTATATTTTTCATTTATCCCATTATGGTTGCCCTTATTTTGGGAATATTTTTTAAAGAAAAAATAACACTTGCTACCACCATTTCGTTGGTTATCGTAGTTGTGGGAGTGGGTATTTTGAGTATTAAGGATAATTTTGAAATCAATTACATCGGACTTTTCGTTTCACTGCTGGGCGCATTGATGTATGCTTTGTATATGATTATTGTCAATAAAACTAAAATCAATGCTTCTGGCGTGAAAGTTTCTTTTTATTCAATGGTATTTGCATCGTTGTTTTTCCTCGTTAAAACACTTGTTTTAGGAAACAGTGTTGCTATCCCTTCTCTAGAAATCGGCACTCATTTGGCTTTATTCTCGCTGATAACTACGGCTTTATCAGTAGTTTCGCTGGTTTATGCCATTAAATTTATTGGTTCTACACCTACTGCCATTATGGGAGCTGTGGAGCCTGTGGTAGCTGTGATGATAAGCGTGGGACTATTCGATGAAACCCTGACTTTCTCACTGATTGCCGGCGTAATTATCATCATCTCTGGTGTTTTGATAGATGTAGTTTTCAATAAGAAAAAATAAAAAAAGCTCCTTCAAAAAGGAGCTTTTTCTTTTTATAGTTCTAATGCTTTTTTCTCTGCATTGGCTAAGCCATCTAAGTTTTTCCCACCCGCAGTAGCAAAACCTGGGTTTCCACCGCCACCGCCTTGGATTTCTTTCGCAAGGTCTTTCACGATGTTTCCTGCATGATATTTTTCCTCAATATCAGCCGAAACCCCTACTGTAAGCATTGGTTTTTCTCCTGCATCAGAAAGGATAACTACCACAGACTGCGGAACTTCTTTTTTCAGCTGGAAGACAATATCTTTCACCGTTCCTGCATCCAGAGATGTTCTCTTCACCAAAAGTTTTTTGTCGCCTTTGTCTAGGAAATCGTTCTTCCAGTTTTGAATTTCTCCTTTTGCTTTTTCTTTTTTCAAAGATTCTATTTCGGCTTTCAGAGCATTATTTTCTTCCAATAATTTTTCTACATGTTTCACCAAATCTTTGGATTTTAGTAGTTCTGAAAGTTTGTCCGCTTGTTCTTCCAAATCAGAGAAATACTGTCTCACTCTATCTCTTGTAATGGCTTCCACACGGCGAATTCCTGCTGCTACTGCTCCTTCGGAAACGATTTTGAAATACCAAATATCCGATGTATTTTTCACATGCGTTCCTCCACAAAGCTCTTTACTTTCTCCAAACTGAATCATACGAACTCTATCTCCGTATTTTTCCCCGAAAAGCGCCATCGCACCAGCATCCATCGCCTGCTGCATAGTGATATTTCTATGCTCTTGAAGAGCTATTTTCTGGTGGATTCGGTCATTTACTCTTTTTTCTACTTCGCAGATTTCCTCATCGGTCATTTTTTGAAAATGAGAAAAGTCAAATCTCAGAGACTGCGTATCTACACGAGAACCTCTCTGCTCTACATGCGTTCCCAAAACCTCTCTAAGAGCCTGATGCAGCAAGTGCGTAGCCGAGTGATTCGCCTCTGCAAGGATTCTTCCCTTTACTTCCGCCTTCAGAGGTTCATCTATATTCATCGGTAAAGTTTCAGAAAGATGAATTATCAGGTTATTTTCTTTCTTAGTGTCAATGATATAGGTAACATCGCCATTTGCAGAAACCAAAAGACCTTTGTCTCCTACCTGCCCTCCTCCTTCTGGATAAAATGGAGTAACATTAAACACCAAATGATAAAGCGTTCCGTCCTTCTGGCTTTCTACCTTTCTGTATTTGGTCACACGAACGATTCCCTCCAAAGCATCATACCCGATGAATTCTTCCTCATCATCCTCACGAAGAACTACCCAGTCATCAGTTTTCATCTGTGCCGCAGCACGAGAGCGTTCTTTTTGTTTTTGTAATTGCTCTTCAAAGCCTTTTTCATCCAAAGTGAAACCTTTCTCCGTGAGGATAAGCGCCGTAAGGTCTATCGGGAAACCATAGGTGTCATACAACTCAAACGCCTTGCTCCCTGAAATCACTTTTTCAGTTGTGTTATTCATCATCGTATCCAGCATGAGAAGCCCTTGTTCCAGAGTTCTCAAGAATGAATTTTCCTCTTCTTTTATCACATTTTTAATCAATTCATATTGCTTGTCCAGCTCTGGGAAAGCACCTCCCATCTGCTGAGCAAGAGTAGCCACCAATTTGTAAATAAATGGTTCTTTCTGCCCAAGGAAAGTAAATGCGTAGCGGATCGCCCTTCTCAAAATTCTTCTGATAACATATCCTGCTCCACCATTGGAAGGAAGCTGCCCGTCAGCGATAGCAAAAGAAACCGCACGAATGTGGTCTACTATCACACGGATAGCGATGTCCTTTTCGTCCTCCAGTTTTCCTGTATATTTTTTCCCTGAAAGCTCCTCTACTTTTTCTATCAAAGGCATGAAAACATCCGTATCATAGTTAGAAGATTTCCCCTGAAGCGCCATACAAAGACGCTCAAAGCCCATCCCTGTATCCACATTCTGTTTTGGTAATTTTTCTAATGAGCCGTCTGCCTTTCGGTTAAACTCCATAAATACAAGATTCCAAATCTCTACAACCTGCGGATGGTCATTATTTACCAAATCTTTTCCAGAAACTCTGGCTTTTTCATCTTCACTTCTCAAATCCACATGAATTTCGGAACATGGCCCACATGGTCCCTGCTCACCCATTTCCCAGAAATTATCTTTTTTGTTTCCGTTTATTATTCGGCTTTCATCGATATGTTCTTTCCAAAAATCGTATGCATCTTGGTCTCTTTCCAAGTTTTCGGAAGCATCACCTTCAAAAATCGTTACATACAGATTTTCTTTCGGTATTTTATAAACTTCGGTCAAAAGTTCCCACGCCCAAGCAATCGCTTCTTTTTTGAAATAATCCCCAAAAGACCAGTTCCCCAGCATCTCGAACATCGTATGGTGATAGGTATCACGCCCTACATCGTCCAAATCATTATGCTTTCCTGAAACTCTCAAACACTTTTGTGTATCGGCTACACGGACAGATTTCGGTTCTTTGTATCCAAGGAAAAAGTCCTTAAACTGAGTCATCCCCGAGTTGGAGAACATCAGTGTAGGGTCATCTTTCAAAACGATAGGTGCAGAAGGCACTATCTCATGCTCTTTGCTTTTAAAAAATTCTAAAAATTTCTGGCGTATTTCTTTCGAAGTCATAATTCTAATTTTTCACTAATGGTGACAAAAGTAAGAAAATTATCAGTTTCTTTCCATTATTCTTTTTAAAAATATAGCATAAAAAAGGAATGAAAGGAGACAAAATTTGTTTATAAAATTTCTATTTTTTTATTTATAAATATATGAATTTGTTCGCTTTACAAAAAATTAAACAAAAAAAACAAACACACATACAAATTATAAAATAAATTCTTTAAAAGATATTCATTCAAAATATTTTTATTTAATCGAAAAATTAAACAATTTATCGTTAAATTATTTTTTTATTATAAAATTTATTGTTACTTTTGCTCACCCTTTTAAAAAAGCCTGTTAGGCATTGCTAAAAGTAATAATTTTTTCATCATTTGTGTTTTTGCCCTCATATGCTAAATATGAGGGTTTTTATTTGCCGTGATTCATCCTTTCATAACGAACCAATAAATCCACAAAATAGCTATAAGTAACAGCACCTTCCTGCTGATTTGTCTTCAAAAACAGGTCATTTGTAAACGCAAAAAATGTGTTCATAGGACCTTGATATTCCTCCACAAAATCTTTCTCCGCTTGATAATCCCTCTTCATTTCATCGCTGTATTGCGCTATTACTGTTTTCACAAAATCTTCATCTTCTGTGGCTAAAGCCCTGAGAAGACTCTTTAAGGCAAAATATTCTGTGCTGTATCTCAGCTCTGGGTTTTCGGAACCAATTCCCACCAAATACCCCACAAAATTAGCCTCCTGCTCACGGGCAAACCCCAGCTGATGGGCAGATTCATGGGACAAAGTAAAAGGAAGAAAGGTATGAGGAAGATGAGAATTATACTGCGCCTCTGTGCTGAACGGATTGTAATACCCCAAAACTCCCGTATAATTCATAAATACAGAATACAGACTTGGCTTAAAATTATCAATTTCGGTAGAAATTTTATTTCCTAAAAAAGCTGGAATTCTTTTCTGCTGGGAGAGGATTTCGTGCTTTATTTTTTCTAAATCCTGAATCTGGAAAACGCCTTTTCCATCCTCTTTTACGAGCATTCTGGTATGCTTCGCTTGATGTAAGTATTTCAGCGCGAGGGCTTTTATTTCTGTAATTTGTGGTTCTTTTTCATCCAAAGCCAAAACAATCGGTCGCTGAAAATAGGTCATCCCCCAAACCAACTGATAAACAAAATAAAAAACATTAAACCCCTTCAAAAGCCATAATGAATAGACTTTCCTCGTTTTAGAATTAAATAATTTGAAAATGCTAAAAACCAAAAGAAATCCCAAAACAAAATAAACAACATCTCCTAACGAAAAAGGAATTTTAGAAAAAAGGGACTGAAAAAGATATTTTTTTTGCTCAAAAAGAAAATCAACGAAATAGGCCGCTCCGCTCCACCGAGAAAACAGATAAAAGAGAAGAATCTGAATAACGAACAAACCTACCCAAAATCTTCTCTTTGACAACATTTTTATTTTATTTTTAATGATTAAGCAGCGCCTTGTTTTTTCAAAATTTTAGGCGTTATAAATCCATAAAACGCCAAATATGCGAAACAAAACAGTGGAATAATGTACGAAAAATGAGTGTACGAAAGTCCAAAAATTCCATTTGGTTTTTTCAAATCAAAATCACAAATCGCGCCCTGCATCAGCGGAATAATCCCACCGCCCAAAATCATCATTATCAAGAAAGAAGACGCTTTCCCCGTATTTTTACCAAGTCCTGTAATCGCCAAATCAAAAATAGCAGGCCACATGATAGAACAGAACAAACCTCCTGAAATAAAGAAATATCTTGCCGTTTCTTTGTCTGGATATACCAAACCTAAAAACATCATCAGAACCCCAGCCAAACCAAAAATCATCAGAGTTTTCCCTGCATTTTTACCGCCTAAAAAGCTCATTAACACAAAAATAACTATCCACACAGGATAAATATAAAACGAAGAAACATCTTTCCCACTGAGAATATTGGCTCCTATGATAATTGCAAAGGCAACAAACGGCACGATGAATTTTAGAACCATATTGGTAGTTTTAGAGAAATCAAATACATTAACTCCACCATTCCAACGGCCAATCATCAAACTTCCCCAATAAAGCGAAATAAACGGCGCTAAATTTTCCTCTAAAAGCCCCCCAAATTCCGAAGTTTGGAGCAAAGCAGGAAGATTACTCACGATAGAAACCTCTACTCCCACATAAATGAAAATCGCCAGCATTCCCATCATCAGTTGCGGGTATTTCAATATATTAAATCCTTCTTCTGTGCTTTCATCTTGGGTTTCTTCCTCTTTTGATGGGTCTTCTATTTTAGAAAACATCAAAAACGCCGCAACTAAAAGAAACGCCAATCCTAAAATAACGAAAGGAATTTTGACATCATTCAGATTAAGGCTTGATGAAGAATTTTGATTCCCAAAAATCGCAATTCCAAGGATAATCGGCCCTATCGTAGTTCCCAGCGAATTGATTCCACCGGCCATCGTCAGACGATGCGTCCCAGTTTCTGGACTACCCATTTTTATGGCAAGTGGATTGGCTACTATCTGCTGTACAGAAAACCCTAAACCAACCACAAACAAGGCTGTCAGAAAAATCCAATAATTATTCATAGAAGCTGCAGGCACAAACAAAAACGCGCCCATAGCTGAGATAGAAAGCCCAAAAGCAAGAGTTTTTTTGTATCCAAATTTTTGGAGGACATCACCCCTCATTGAAATGATAAAAAACACCAGCGAGCCAACGAAATATGCCGCATAGAAAGCGTTATTCACCAACTGAGATTCCAGCTGCGAAAGTGTAAAACTGTTTTTAAATACAGGGATCAGAATATCATTACTCGCCGCCACAAATCCCCAAAAGAAAAATACACTTATCAATGGAATAAATTGCGACCACTTGGTTTGTTGCTCCTGCTGTTTCATATCAAAATTTAATTTTTTTCTATTGTTTTCAATATCATATCATAAGCCTTCTGTTTCAGGGTTTCCATATCCGTATTAGGCTCTAATATATCATTTAAATAAACCTTCATCTTACCAGGATATCCCTTACTATTATCAAAAGGAAACATTTCTTTTAATCCTACAAAGGTGTGAACCACTATCTCTATCTGATGCTGCACCGCCATAGAAAAAGCCCCATTTTTAAAATCATCCAGCACGATAGAAGTATCATCTGGAACACCTCCCTCTGGGAAAATCGCTATACTTTTTCCTTCCTTTATACGCTCTGCACACTTGACATAGACATCTGCCCTGCTTTTCGGGTCGCTTCTATCCACGCTTACAAACACCCTTTTGTAGATAGAGCCAAAGATAGGGATTTTTTCTAATTCTTTCTTCCCTACAAAACAAATAGGATGCTCTGGGTGCAGAATACACGGAAGCATCACATCTATCATAGAGGTATGATTGGCTATGATGATGTATTGTTTATTAGGGTCTATATTTTTTTTTGTTTCTTTTATAAAATCATACCGAAAGCCCATTCCATAGAACATCCCAAGACACCACATTCTTATCAGTTTGTAGCATTGTTTGGTGTATTTGTCATTCAATGCTAAAAAATAAACAAAAAAACCTAAAAACAGCGTCAAAACTATTCCTAAAAGCACAAACCAGCCTCGCCAGATATAAACAAGTATCTTTTTCAATATCAATAATTTATCCGTTAATATTACTTTTCACCAAAACAAAAAAATGTTTATTTTAGCTTAAAATCATTCATTTCGTTTTACGAGGGCAAATTTAAACTTTTAATTCATTTGAGTGAAAAAAGATTCGCCATGGATTTTGGTTAAAATTAAAAAATTATTCCTTATTTTCGTTCCCAAAAAATTACACAAAAATATGATTGCAATCGTAGATGGAGGAGCCACCAAATGTGACTGGGTTCTTTTACATGAAAATGGTAAAGAAGAACTGTTGAAAACACAAACCATTGGGCTAAATCCTAATATCATAGCACATGATAAAATAGCCAACGAAATAGAAAAAAATCCAGACCTTATAAAAATCAAAAATGACCTTAAAAATATCTATTTCTATGGTGCGGGCTGTGGTTTTGATGAAAATAAAAAAATCGTAAAAAGCGAAATCCAAAAAGTCTTCCCAAATGCAAAAATCTCTGTGCAAGAAGACCTTACAGCTGCTGCTTATGCCGCTTATCAGGAAACTCCTGCCATCGTATGTATTTTAGGAACAGGATCTAACTCCTGCCTCTTTGATGGAGAAACTCTACACAGAGAACTCCCTTCACTAGGGCATATGCTGGGAGACGAGGGAAGTGGAAGTGCCATCGGAAAAGCTGTCGTGAGGGATTTTTTCATGAAAAAACTACCAAAAGATTTGGCTGATGATTTTGAGCAGACCTACCAGCTATCTGCTGCTGATCTTATCCAAAAAATCTACCACTCTCCTATGGCTAACTCTTATCTGGCTTCTTTCAATAAATTCGTAGCCGAAAGAAAAAACCATCCTTACCTACAAAATCTAGTATTCCAAGAAATGAAAAGGTTCTTCGAATATCACATTCTTCCGTATAAAAACTGTTTTTCTTGTGAAATAAATTTTGTGGGTTCCATATCCTATATTTACCAAGATATTCTAAAATCTGTGGCTTCTTACTACCGCCTAAATGTGGGAACTATCGTACAAAAACCCATAGAAAATCTAGTAAAATACCACCAAAAATATATTTTGAAATAAGAAAACATATAATGTATAAATAAAAAACACATTCCAAAAGGAATGTGTTTTTTCGTGGGTGGCTGACCGGGATCGAACCGGCGACCTTCAGGACCACAATCTGACGCTCTAACCAACTGAGCTACAGCCACCATAATAAAGCGGTGCAAAGATAGTAATTTTTTCTTTACTACCAAATAATTCCATCAAAATTTTTAAACGCCAACAATCGCTCACTCACAAAGCCCTCTGCATAGTCCACTCCGCTCAATCTTCCTAAATCCTGAGCCCTGTATGTGATGCTTTCCATGAAGTCCTTAGTCGCAGTGTGTGTTATTGGGTCTTTGGAATTTGCATCAAACAGCTGTGTCTTGTAGGCTTTACAAACTTCCATTTTCTTCTCCATAAAATCAGAAATATCCACTACGAAATCAGGCGTAATGTGCTTCCATTGGATATAATGAAAAACATGTTTAGGTCTCCACACTTCTTGTTTTTCGCCGTTATATTCTGTTTCTAATTTTCTAAGTCCAGCGAGAAAACACGCATCAGAAACGAGTTTAGAGCCTTTTGCATGGTCTGGATGACGATCTTCCCATGCATTACAAAAAACAATCTCTGGGCGGTATTTTCTAATCATTTGCACTATTCGCAACTGATATTCTTCGGAATTAACCAAAAAACCATCTTTCATTTTTAAATTTTCTCTGGCTTTCAGACCTAATAATTTTGCTGCATTGGTAGCCTCTTCGTACCTTGTTTCTATGGTTCCACGAGTTCCCATTTCTCCTTGCGTAAGGTCTATGATTCCTATGCTTTTTCCTTCGGAAGCTAATTTCAAAAGAGTTCCACCACACGCGAACTCTACATCATCAGGATGAGCACCTATTGCTAAAATATCTAATTTCATTTGTTCTAATTGTTAATTATATTTATGGTTCTTGGATAAAGATTATACGGCTGAAGTCCCTCTTTATCAACTATTTTTTGTCCGATATGAGTGCATGAATATCTTATCAGTCCATTCGCCAGCCCAAATGTCCCTTCATCTGTCAAGAAATACAGAAGTTTGGTCAATGGATATTTCTGAGTTTTTAGGTTTTCTTTATTCGGTAAAAGTAGAGAATCTCCTACTTTTATTGGAAGAATTTTAATATTTTCTCTCAATTTAGTGGCTCTCTCTCCATATGGGCGGCTAATCGTGTTATAGCTGATTACACCGATATGATTAGAAAATTTATCTAAACTTTCTATAATTTTTTCATTCCCTTCTAATCGGGAATATTTCACATCTTTGATATCTAAATTTAATTTTTGAAGCACGGCATTCAGATTACTTGTATTCGCACCATCAAAAATCAATTTTTTATCTCCTGATTTCAGCATTTCCTTTATTTCTTCCAAAGAAACATGCTGTTTTTCGGAGTTTTTATTCACCACAAAACACACTGCATCCGCCGCAAAATAAGAGGGCTGCCATGGAAGCTTTGTCTTCACATCCCAGTATTTTCGTTCCTGCTCTGTAAGCTCACGAGACATGATGATAACATCCACCTTATGATTGAGCAAATCTTCCAATGCTTGGTCTTCTTTGCTGACTTTTAAGTTTATTTTTGTGTTAGGGTAAGCATTCATATACCGATGAGACAATGCTTCTGCTATATTAGTAAAAGAATCATCATATTGAAGAGTGATTTCGCCACTGGTATGAACATTAGCCGTTTTTTCTTGCTCTTTTCCTTTACATGAAAAAACCAAAAATGCCAATAAAATATATAAAACTAAATTATTCCTCATCTCTTCTTTCTTTTCTTAAACGAATAAACGCTCTAACTAACCTAAATACACCATAAATACAGAGTAAAAAACCCAGCACATTTGCAGGCATCGGCTCTAATTTCACACCAAATGATTTTGTAATAATCACAAAAATACCTACAATGATATATAAAACCCCTACAATGAATGATAACAAATTATAAAACATAGTGACAAATATAATAAAAAAAGAGAAGCAAAATACTTCTCTTTTTTATAGTAATGAAAATTATTCAAACTTCATTTTCAATGGAAGACTATAATAAGATCTTACATTAACTCCTCCTTTTTTAGCTGGTTTCCATCCTTTTATGGATCTTACCACTCTCTCAGCTTCCCTGTTAAAGTCAGCATTAGAACCCGTAGCTTTTACTTGGGAAACAGTACCATTGGTTTCTACAACGAACTTAACAGTCGTAGTAAGAACACCTTCTCCCTCTACAGCTTCATTATCAAAGTTCTCCATAACTTTTGCTCTAAACCCGTTCAATCCTCCATTACCATAGTCAGCTTCTACATCTACTGAAGTATGGACGATATTAGTGTCTACCTTATTTTCTACTACTTTACTATCATCTCTCTTAGACTGATTCCCTTGTCCACCTTCCACTCCATCTCTTCTTTGGTCTCCTTGATAGCCTTTGTCTTTAGTTCCTTCTATATTCTTGACTCCTGTAGCCACATCCTTCTTCTCATCATTTGTAGGAGGAGGAGTTTCATTTTTAGGTTCTGCTTTAGGCTCTGGAACTAAATCCTGAATTGTCTGTTGCTGAGGAATATCATCCACCTTTTGAGCCAAATCCTGAATACTTTGTTCATCTGGTTTTGATTCATGGATTTCATCATCTTCTTTTGGTTTATCCTCTTCTATTTTTTCTTCTGGAGCCTCAGTGTGCTGGAGCAGATCAATATCCACCTTAGTTTCTTTTACTTTTTCCCCTTCTGTAGCTGCAACATAAACAAGTGGTAAAATAATAGCCGCAACAAAAATTACTGTTCCTAAAAAGAAAGCTTTAGTTAAAAACCATTTATAACTTTTTCTCAGGTCATAGGCACCATATTCTTTATTTCTATCTTCAAATACAAGTTCCTCAAAATCTGTGTATCTTAATTCTTTGTCTGCCATACTGTTGGTTTTTAATTATTTCACTTTTTGTTCATAGACATCCTTTTCAAAAGGCTTAATCTCTCCTATAGAAAATCTCTTACTACCAGTAATTTCCATCTCATCAAGGATATCAACGAAATTTCTAAAACTTGCATCTTCCATTGGTTTGATAATCACTGTAAAGAAATCTGGTTTCTTCGCTCTGCTTTTTGCTTGAGCTATTACCTTTTCTACTCCTTCACGGTCATAGGTAGTTTCTACCAATGTTTCTACATTAAGACCTGCAGCATCTTTCTGATGATAGAACAACTTATTATCCTTTGCAATAATAAATGTAATAGAATTCGTCAAATCAATTTCTGGAATTGGCACCTCTTGCCCTGGTTTTGGCTTTGCAGGAAGTCCCAAATTCATAATGTTTGGTTTGGTGAAAGTAGTGGTAAACATAAAGAATGTAATCAATAGGAATCCCAAATCCACCATCGGTGTCATGTCTACTCTTGTAGACTGCTTTTTGGAGCGTACTTTTCCTCCTTTACCACCTTTGTCTTGTACTTGTACTTCTGCCATTTTTATTCTTTTATGTTTATTCTTCTGTTGTCACCAACACAAATTTATAAAACTCTATATCTCTCAGTCCTTCAAAAAGAACTTTAAACTTATCATAAGATGCGCCTCCATCACCTTTTACAGCAAGTTTAGCTTCTCTATTAATCTTTGCATTATTCTGCACCCACTCTACTAGCTGTGTGTTTGCACTATCCATTGGTATAGAGCCTTTGTATTTTTTTCTCTGATCCTCTGGCAACTGAAGAAAAGCCTTCAACTGTGCAACTGGAACCCCTACAAACTGAGTGTTCTGGAACGCAGTCTTTTCTTGCTCTGTGAATGTTATATTATATTTTTCGCCCATTTTTTCTAACAATTCCACTCTTTGAGATGGATTATTAGTCGGTGAAAAATAGTATCTTCCGTCTTTTGTTACACTAATGGTCATTGTATTATCTCCCTCTGTGAGTTTAGATTTTGATATAGAAGAAGGGGTTACAATGTCCTCGACATCGGGTTGTTTAAACTCCGTTGTCAAGATAAAGAAGGTAAGAAGCAGGAATGCAACATCACACATGGCAGTCATATCGGTAACTACTCCGTGTCTTTTTGGTTTGATTCTTGCCATTATCTATTTATATTTTAATTAAACTTCTTACTAAATTTAGATGAAAATCAAGATGAATTTTCACTAAATCTTATTTATGATTTTCAGCGAAAGACTGCTGAATAGACATTGCGATTTCATCAATCTTAAATGTCATACCATCTATCTTAGATGTAAAGAAGTTATAAAATATGATAGCAATAGCAGATGTACCAATTCCTAATGCCGTGTTAATCAAGGCTTCAGAGATACCAATAGATAGAGCCGCAGCATCTGGAGTTCCTCCTCCTGAACCTAATGCATAGAATGCACCAATCATCCCCATTACAGTACCTAATAACGCTACCAATGTCGCTACTGTTCCTAATGTAGAAAGGATAGACATGTTCTTTTCCATCATAGGCATTTCTAGAGTAGTAGCCTCTTCGATAGATTTGTTAAGAGCAGCCATTTTTTGTTCTCTATTCATTGTAGTATCTTTGCTAAGAGCCTTATAAGTAGTCAAAGCTTCCTTAACAACATTTCCTACAGAACCTCTTTGTTTGTCACATTCTTCCTGTGCTTCAGAAATTCTATTTTCTTTTAAAAGTTGTCTGATTTTTAGAACGAAACCTTCAAGATTTCCTGCTCCTTCTGCTTTATTCAAAACGAAGAAACGCTCTAAAGAGAATACCAATACTGTAACAGCAAATGTAATAAGAACAGGCACGATAAACCCTCCTAAATACACCATTCCAATAATACGCTTAGGCACCAAGTCCTTAGCTGCTATATCACTAAAAGCGACAGACATTCCAGAAAGTCCTTCATTTTTAAAGTTACCTGGACTACCAAAAACAAATAGATAAATACAAATACCTACTACTAATAAAAGTGGTAATACTAAAAATGGGTTAAGACCTCCTGTTTTTCTTGCAACTACTTGTTGCTCTTTTGAAACATTCATTTCCATATCTAAACTAAATTATAAATTATTTTTTGATTGCGTAAAATAAATACTTTTTTTTGTTCTACACAAATTTATTTCATCAAAAATTGAAAATTTTAAGAAATAAATCTGTTTTTTAATTAAAATAAGCTTCTATATTTATAGAATAATCAAAAACTTTACCAAATTTTAAAATCTTTATCAAATTAGGATACTATATTGATGATTTTCTTTGGAACCACTATGATTTTCTTTGGTTTAGCTCCGTCCAGTTGCTGGATTACTTTCTCATCTTTCATTACTATTTCCTCGATTTCCTCTTTAGAAAGCTCAGCAGAAAGAGAAAGTTTGAACCTCATCTTTCCATTAAAACTCACTGGATATTCTATTTCATCTTCCACCAAATAAGCCTCATTCAGAGCAGGGAAAGGTGCAAAATCTATACTTTCTGTATTACCAAGAAGACTCCAAAGCTCCTCACAAACATGCGGCGCGTAAGGCGAAATCAGAACTGCGAGCGGCTCTAAGATAGCTCTTTTATTACATTTTAGTTTTTGTAATTCATTCACGGCTATCATAAACTGCGACACAGAAGTATTAAAAGAAAAATTCTCAATATCGTAAATCACCTTTTTAATCAATGTATGCAGGATTTTAAGCTCCTCTTTCGTAGGTTCTTCCTCTGAAACCGAAAAAGTATCCCCATCAAAATAAAGATTATAGAACTTCTTAAGGAAGCCATAAACTCCGCTCAAGCCCTGTGTATTCCATGGCTTAGACTGCTCCAGCGGCCCAAGGAACATTTCATAAAGCCTTAGACAATCTGCTCCATACTCCTCGCAAATATCATCGGGATTTACTACATTATACTTGGATTTAGACATCTTTTCTACCTCTCTTTCTGTGATGTATTTTCCGTCTTCCAAGATAAATTCGGCATCCTTAAACTCTGGTCGCCAAGCCTTGAACTTATCCAAATCCAGCTCGTCCGAAGTTCCTTTTAATAAAGAAATATCGATGTGAATAGGAGTGACATCTTTGTAAACCCATTCTACCTCAAAAGAATCACATATATTTTTTATGTTTGTATTTTTTATAAAATTTTGTCTAATTTCGTCATTCAAAATATCTGGGTCAAAAGTACCTTTTTTCTGTAAAATATATCCTTCATCCACGATATCTTTTAATAGCCCATAAGAAATATATCTGTTTTTTAATTCATATTGTTTATGATTATCAAAATACCCAATATATTTTAATTCACCATCAAAATTCTTATACAATTTTATGACATAATGAAAGTCTATCCGATACACAAAAGCACTCATTCCCAAAACCATCCCTTGGTTTATCATCTTTTGGAAAGGTTCTTCGTGGCTGATGAATCCTCTGTCTTTCAGGAACATAGTCCAAAAACGAGAATAAAGAAGATGCCCCGTAGCGTGCTCACTTCCACCGATATACAAATCTACCTGCCCCCAGTAGTCCGATGTATTTTTATCACAAAACTCAGCTTCGTTATTTGGGTTCATGTATCTTAAGAAATACCAAGAGCTCCCCGCCCAGCCTGGCATAGTGGACAATTCAAGCGGGAAAACATTTTGATTGTCTATAAGTTCCGTAGACACCACTTTCTGATTAACCTTATCCCAAGCGAAATTTTTAGCATTCCCAAGCGGCGGGTCTCCATCTTCGGTGGGTAGGTATTTTTCTACTTCTGGCAACTCAAGCGGAAGCGCAGAAACAGGCAGGGTGTACGGCATTTCGTTTTCATAATAAATAGGAACAGGCTCTCCCCAGTATCTTTGGCGTGAGAAAATAGCATCCCTCTGGCGGTAGTTTATCTTGGATTTTCCTACTTTATGTTTTCCCAAGTATTCCACCACCGATTTTACAGCTTCATGATAATTACTGCAGCCATTTAGAAACTCCGAATTTTGGTAAACCATACCTTCTTTCTCGGTAAAAGCCCTCTCGGAGATATCTTGGTCAAATATATTTTTTATCTGAATATCAAAGTGTTTCGCAAAGGCAAAGTCTCTCTCATCCCCCGCAGGAACTGCCATCACAGCACCTGTTCCATATCCCGCAAGAACATAATCGCCAAGCCAAATAGGGACAGGTTCTTTCGTAATAGGATGTTCTGCGTAAGCCCCTGTGAACACTCCTGAAATAGTCTTCACATCCGCCATTCTGTCTCTTTCGGAGCGTTTAGAAGTGGCTTTTATATAGGCTTCCACGGCTTCTTTCTGCTCTGGTGTAGTGATTTTTGAGACCAATTCGTGTTCTGGAGCAAGCGTCACGAAAGACACTCCAAAAATAGTATCAGGGCGAGTAGTGAAAACCTCTATGAAATCATCAGAACCTTTAATACCGAATTTCACCAAAGCACCCTCAGATTTTCCTATCCAGTTTCTTTGGCTTTCTTTCACTGCTTCTGACCAGTCCAGCCCGTCCAGCCCTCTCAAAAGTCTGTCCGAATAAGCTGTAATACGCATAGACCACTGCATCATTTTCTTTTGATAAACAGGGTATCCGCCACGCTCTGACTTACCATCTTTTACCTCATCATTGGCAAGAACCGTTCCGAGTGCAGGACACCAGTTTACCGTAGTCTCTGCTCGATAAGCCATTCTGTAATTCAATAAAATATCTTGTTTATCCGCCTCAGATGCGTTTAGCCATTCCTCCGCAGTGAAATTTAATTCCTCAGACTGCACAGCATCAAGGTTTTCTGTCCCAAACTTTTCAAAATGAGCCACAAGGGTAGAAATGTTCTCCGCTCTGTCCGCAGCCTTGTTATACCAAGAGTGAAACAGCTCTATGAATATCCACTGCGTCCATCTGTAATAGGCTGGGTCAGAGGTTCTAAGCTCCCTGCTCCAATCGAAGGAAAAACCGATTTTTTTAAGCTGCTGTTCGTATCTATTGATGTTTTCCTCAGTGGTAACCGCAGGATGCTGCCCCGTCTGAATTGCGTATTGTTCAGCAGGAAGCCCAAAGCTGTCATAGCCCACAGGATGAAGGACATTATACCCTTGGTGTCTTTTGAATCTGGCATAAATATCACTTGCAATATACCCCAGCGGATGCCCTACATGAAGCCCCGCCCCCGATGGATAAGGGAACATATCTAAAACATAATATTTCGGTTTGCTGCTTTCTGAAGGCTGCTGGCTTTTGAAAGTTTGGTTTTCTTCCCAAAACTTCTGCCATTTCTTTTCTATCTCTTGATGATTGTAAAACATGGTCTGATGATTTAAAGAGGCAAATTTAATATTTTGAAATGAAAAAGCCTTACTAAAAAGCAAGGCTTGTGAATATTTTAATCTAAAAACGATTAGAATTTCTGCATTGTCACATAAACTGTCCCTGTAAATAGGAGTCCTCTTACCTGTAGATTAGTAACACTTTCCTCTGCTTCCAGCTCTGTACTTGTAAGTTTTTTCACAATGGAACGAGTGGTCTCTGGCCCTAGATGCACAACCAATTCTTTCGTATCCTTGTCAAAAGTGTAGGTAATATTGCCATCTCTTTTCTTTTCACAGCTTCCAGATAAATTCGCCCACACCTCTGTAGTTCCTGTACCACCTGGCAAAAAAGTAGTTTTTGTCTTTTTTTCGCAAGAAGTAATCGGCGCATCCATATCTATAGCTGTAGTTATTCCAAGCACTGTGATATTTCCTTTTAATCTCGTTTTTGTAAGACCCCAACTTCCTATCAGCTTGTCCTGTGGCTGTGGAGGCATTTCATCACTCCTGTTACAACTAAGCACTAAAAAAGAAAATAATGCAATCAATAAATAATTAAGCTTTTTCATAAATCAATAATTTAAAATTTTAGGCAAATTTAATATTTTAAAATGAAAAATTCTCCTTTAATAAATAAAAGAGAATTTTTTTAAACTTCAAATTATTTTTTCCTTTCGGAAAGTTGCTTTTCATATTCAGCAAAATCGCTGATTGGTTTTCTTGCAACTCCACTTTCTACGGCTGCTTTGGCAACAGCGGTAGAAACCTTCGCAAATAATCTGCTGTCAAGTGGTTTCGGAATGAAATAATCTTTCCCAAAGCTGATTTCAGCCAAATTATAAGCTTTTTTCACTTCTTCTGTTGCTGGTTCTTTCGCTAAATCCGCAATAGCGTGAACCGCCGCTATTTTCATCTCTTCATTGATGTCTGTTGCCTGTACATCCAGCGCACCACGGAATATATAAGGGAATCCCAAAACATTATTCACCTGATTAGGATAGTCGCTTCTTCCCGTTGCCATAATCACATCTGGGCGGGTCTGTTTTGCTAAATCATAGTCTATCTCTGGAATAGGATTTGCCAAAGCAAAAACAATAGGATTTCCCGCCATTTTCGCTAAAACCTCAGGTTTTAGAACATTCCCTTTGGAAAGTCCGATGAAAACATCCGCTCCCTCCAAAACCTCATCCAATGTTTCCGCTTCGGTATTTTGCACAAAATCCAATTTCTCAGGCGTAAGGTTGGTTCTCTTATAGCTGATAACTCCCTTGCTGTCGCACATTATGATGTTTTCTTTTTTCAAGCCCAGCTCTATGTAAAGTTTAGAACACGCAATAGCTGCCGCACCTGCGCCATTTACCACCATTTTTATGTCCTCTATCTTTTTTCCTGCTATTTCTAAACCATTGAGCAGTGCTGCCGCAGAGATAATCGCCGTTCCGTGCTGGTCATCATGCATCAGTGGAATATCCAGCTCTTCTTTCAGTCTTTTTTCTATATAAAAAGCTTCTGGCGCTTTGATATCTTCCAAATTTATCCCTCCAAAAGTAGGTGCTATCGCTTTCACGATTTCTACAAATTTATCAGGGTCTTTTTCATTAATTTCTATGTCAAAAACATTGATATCCGCAAACACCTTGAACAAAAGTCCTTTGCCCTCCATCACAGGCTTAGAAGCCTCTGCACCGATATCACCAAGCCCCAAAACAGCCGTTCCGTTACTGATTACAGCCACCAGATTTCCTTTGGAGGTGTATTCATAGACCTTGGAGGCATCTTTTTCTATTTCAAGGCAAGGTTCTGCGACCCCAGGAGAATACGCCAGACTCAAATCCCATTGCGTAGCGTAGGGTTTAGACGGCACCATTTGGATTTTTCCTTTGGGTTCGGCTCTGTGATAGTCCAGAGCAGCTTTTTTCAAGTTTTCTTTATTGTTTTCCATCATTTTAGTTCGATTATTATTTCTCGGAATAGAGTCCGCAAATTTCTGCTTTTTTTCGGAATTATCATTATATTTTAATTGAAAATATTGATTTTAAAAATAATTTTTATTTTTGCCAAAAATAATTTGATTTATGAAAAAAATAATTGCAGGATTGCTTTTGGCAATTTCTTCTGTGGCATATTCACAGGAAGCATTCACTGGTGCTAATGATATCAGAGCTTATGTAGGAGCTAACATCCAAAGCAAAGGTACAGGTGTCACAGCAGGAGCTGACTATGGACTAGGAAGAAGCTTCTCAGTAGGATTACAGATGAGCTATCTTTTGGGAACAAAACACAATGTTAATGGAGTAGAAAAAGCTCCTGTAGGAGACAGATTTGACCTTCGTGGGAGATTCAATGCTAATTTAGGTGGAGTTATGAACCTGCCTGAGCAGCTGGATGTTTACCCTGGTTTGAGCTTAAGCTTGAAAAACTTTGGAGGGCATATCGGTGCGAGATACTTCTTTAATAAAGGTTTTGGAGTATTCTCTGAAATCACCTTCCCTATCGCAAGATACAAAACAAGCGCAACTGGCTACGAAAAACTAAACAACCAGTTTACTTTCCAAATTGGTGCAGCTTTTGACCTTAACTAAAAAAATAAATCCCTCGTAAATGAGGGATTTTTTGTTATTTTATCAATCCGCCTTCATCTTCTTTCTTATCACTGCCTAGCATATTAGGATTTTCTTTGGCTAGTTTATTCCTTGTAGGGATTTTATAATTTACAGAAATCCCAAAAGTACGGGTATCACTCTTATATCTAATCAATACATTAGGTGTCTGATAGATAGAGCGAGCAGACATTTGATTAGTATTAAACACATCATTCACATATAGTGAAACATTTAATCTGTCATTCATGAATTTTCTTGACAATGTGATATCCAATGCGTTATTCAGCGGTTTATCAGTTTGGAAATAGAAATATCCTACCTTTGCTGGGATATAGCTGTAGTTCGCATTCAGTTTTATTCCCTTTGGTAATACAATCTGGGCATTTAGATTTAAAAACCAAAGTCCGTTAGGTTTGATTTCTGGAAGCCTCTGCAACTGATAGTTTGCAAAGAAATACAAAAAGCTGACTTTATCAGGATTGGTTGTACTCATAGAACTCATGATTTCCTTGATTGGCTTTGTAAAAATCATAAATGGAATTGGGAATCCTATATTGAAATTATGTATTTTCACAGAGGAAATATTTTCATTGATTACAGAAACCTCATCACCGCTACGAATCATTTTTTGTATAATCTGGTTATTAACCAAGCTTAAATTATACCCAAGAAATACATAATCAAATGCTGAGATTTTTGCTTCTATATTATCAAAAATCGTTGGCTGCAAATTCGCATTTCCCGTTGTTTGAACATTACCATTTCCATAAGTATTGTTATTTGGGTTCAAAAGCGAAATACTCGGCAGACTGATTTTCTTATTATAATTAACTGCAAAATTCACTCCTTTCATGAAATTATACTGGACGCTGGCATTTGGGAAAAGGCGGTATTGTTTGAATTTATGCAAATCATCGTATTGATGAGTATTGCTGTTGTATGTAGTTCCGCTGATGTCATAATCTTCGGCACGAGTTCCGAGGATAAAATCCAGCTTCCCTATCGTAGTCTGCAATTCTACATAAGAAGATGCCGTCTGTCTCTGGTAGTCCAAATTGGTAATTCCTCTGCTTTCCGTGGTAAAATCCAATCTCTCGTAAAGCCCGCCAACGCTGATTTTACCTTTGTCAAAGATATTGAGCGGCTGGGAAAAATCTACTCTAAATTCAGCTGTTCTCGCATCCGAACTATTATCCAAAACAAGCTGATTAGTAGGAATTTGATTTAAGAATAAGTTTTTCTGTTCAAAATCATTATCTCTTTTAGTATAAGTGAATTTAAAATCCAGTTTTCTATCCGAACCGCTAAATCTTTTTTGGTATGCTGCTGAAGCTTCGTGTCTCAGCCTCATGCTTTCGGTTTCATCTTGTCTGTTGTAGCTCAGTCCGCTGTATATCCCATTACTCTGGATTGCAGCATCATTATTGCTGTAATTCAGGTTGTAATTTAGCAATAATCTATCATTTTGGCTAAAATCAAAAGTCAAAGCTGCTTTTGCAAAATAGCCTCTGTTCCTTTCATCATTAAATATACTCGAAATACCATCTACTTCATTGTTTTTCATATTTTCGAGATAGTTCTGCCCTACATTCAGCTGCCAGCCGAACCATCTGTTTTTGGAATTGAGCAAAATGGAATTGTTCGTTTTGCTTCGGTATTTGTCATAATTACTAAAAGAATAGTTCCCAGAATAAGTGGCAGTAAGGTAGCTTTTCGCTGATTTTGAAGTGATTATATTCAGAATCGCACCACCAGAAGTCGCTGGATATTCCGCCCCTGGGCTGGTTACCACCTCTATCCTGTCTATGGCATTTGCGGGCATTCCTTCTAGAAAGGCGCTTAGCTCATTGCTGGTAATATTCAGCGGTCGCCCATCCATATAGACATCCAGCATTTTCCCTTGATACGCCATCCCTGTGAGGTCTGAAACGATAAGCCCAGGCAATTTTTTGATTCCCTCCAGAGCCGTTCCCGTGTTGAGATTCGGCTGTTCAGAAAAATCAAATATTGTGCGGTCAGCCTTCTGCTCCACCGCTTTTTTGGTTTTCGTAATTGTTACTTCTTTTATTTCCTTTTCTTTCTTTGGGGCTTGTGGTTTATCTTCTTGTGCCCATCCCATCGCAGAAATAAGGAGCGATAATACTACAATTTGTTTTTTCATTTTATATTAATTTTATGATTTCTTGTCGCAAACATAAATAATTTTTCGAAACTATGCAATGCATAGTAGTGATTTTTTTTAAATAAATTGATGATTTTTTATTTAAAAGTATCCAAATTTAAAATTTTATATCTAAAAAAGAGAAAAAATCCTACCGAGTTGTCATTTTACACCCTCGAATAGGATTTTATCTTTGTTCAACTGAAAAATCAAAGTTTTATCATGTTTTCTTCGAATTTCAGATTCTGCTCTGGGAAGTCCAGTTTTGTGAGCTGTTTTATTCGCTGAAAAGCCCTGTTTTCTGCATCCAGCTCCAGTCCTTTTTCTTTGGTCTGTTTTACAGAAACCACTTTTGCGGAGAGAAAATCGCCGTTGGATTTCAGTTTTATATCCAGCAGAGGCGCGATACCTTTGTCTCCCGTAAGGCTGAACCTCCCATAAGTATTGAAATTACCAAGGCTGTACGCTATGAATTTATTTTTATAAACCTCCACTGCGCGGGTCACATGCGGGCCGTGTCCCAGCACAATATCCGCTCCTGCATCCACCACAGAGCGCGCGAAATGATGTACATCGCCTCTATTTTCTCCGTAAAAAATTTCTGCCTTTTTAGGAACTCTCACATGCTCTGTCCCTTCCGCACCGCCATGAAAAGAAACGATGGTAATGTCTGTCTGGGATTTTAGCTCCTGTACTATCTCTTTGGCTTTTTTGACATCTAGGAGGGAAAGCATATTTTTATTCGGTGCAAAGGCACAGAAGCCATATTTTATATTATCTTTCTCGAAAATCACGACTGGATATTCCTTTGTCCCTGCATGATAAATCCCTGCATTGTCAAGGACTTTGGCTGTTGTTTTTCTTCCCAACAGTCCGAAATCTCCTGCATGATTGTTCGCTGTGCTCATCAGATTAAACCCCGCTTCTTTGATGATTTTTCCGTATCGCTCCGGCATCCTGAAAACATAGCAGCTTTGAGGTTCTTTGTCCTCGCATTTTTGGGATTCGCCTTCATCTAAAAAAACGCCTTCCAAATTCCCAAAAACGATGTCGCCTTTCAGATGATTTTTCACCTCTGAAAAACTTCCTGCTGCATCATCTTTCGGAAGATATTTTTTAGACGGATAGGCGCTTCCTATCATGATATCGCCCACCGCTACTATGTTTATAATATCTTTTTTTAGTTTTTCCTCTGGCTGTGGGTGTTCTATTTTTTTGAGCGAATCACCACTCTCTTTGGAAGATATTTTTTCCAAATTCTCCTTTTTTTCACAAGAAAACAGCCCTAAAAGAACTGTCCAAAAGATAATTTTTCTTTTCACTTTTAATCTGCTTAATAACGGCGTAAAGATACAAAATTCATCAAAAAAAAAATAATTGATGTTTGATATTGAATATTTTATTTTTTTATCTTTGCCCACTTAAAGTTCTTTGAAAAATGTTAGGAAGAAGACAATTACGAGAAAAAACCATCCAGACCCTTTATTCTTATCAACAGAATCCTATAAAACAGGATGTTTTAGCAAGAAATATGTTTGCCGAAATAGATAAGATTTACTCTTTGTACATCTATCAGCTTAATTTTCTCATCGCCTTGAAAAAAATCGCAGAGAAACAAATGGAGCTGAACAAAAACAAGTACATAAAAACTGAAGAAGACCTCAATCCCAATCGGAAATTTATCCGAAATCAGGCGATAGAACTTCTCGAGCAAAATGAAGAAAGATTGTCTTTCAGTGCTAACCATCAAAGTCTAATCTGGGACATCCATGATGACCTGCTCATCAAGATATTTAACAAAATAAAAGCGAGCAAACTCTTTCAAGATTATATGAAAGGAGATGAATTTTCTTTCGAGGAAGACCAAAAATTCATCGGAAAAGTTTTCCTAAGATATGTCGCAGAAAACGAAGACTTCCAGAACCATTTGGAAGATTTAGAACTTCACTGGGCGGATGATTTCCACATCGCCAACTCCATGACACAGAAAACTCTCGGTTTCCTTAGCAAGGATAAGCCTTCGCATACTTTGATAAAGATGATAAAAGATGAAGACGATAGAAATTTCGCTCTGAAACTGCTCAACGAAACCCTGAACCACTGGGAAGAAACCGAAAAAAAGATAGAAGAAAGACTGGAGAACTGGGATCTTGACCGTATCTCGCTAATGGACAAAATCATTTTGGCTACCGCTATTTCAGAATTGGACTATTTCCCTCTGACGCCTGCCAGAATCATCATCAATGAATATATAGAAATCGCAAAGGCTTTCGCTACTGACAAATCTCAAATTTTTGTAAATGGAATCCTTGACCGATACATCAAAAGCAACAATAGAAATTAAATTTTAACCTTAAAATAACCAAAAAAGAAATGAAAAACACCTTGAAACTTTCAGGAATAGGGCTAATGATGCTCCTTGCAATAGTATCTTGCCAAAAAAACGAAAAAGCAGACCCAATGCCAGAGCCTGTGGAAGAAACTACACCAGAACAACCAATGACAAAGGCAAGTTTTGCTAAAGAAGAGCACGATTTCGGAACTATGAAAAAAGGCGAAGTAGTACAGTATGTCTACGAAGTAACCAATACGGGCGACAAGCCTCTATACATCAACTCCGTACAGCCTGCATGCGGATGCACCGCTCCTGATTACACCAAAGATGCCATCGCACCAGGAGAAAAGGGACAAGTAACACTGAGTTTCGACTCCAAAAACTTCTCTGGAGCTGTAACGAAAACTGCACAAGTATTCATGAACGCAGAAAACTCTCCTATCACGCTGAGTTTTAAGGCGAATGTACAATAAACACTTAGAAAAACTTTAATATAAAATGGAAAACTTACAACAGTTCATAATGCCGCTGCTTATTTTAGGTGCATTCTATTTCTTAATGATAAGACCACAGCTCACGAAACAGAAAAAAGAAAAACAATTTCAGGAGAATCTGAAACCTGGGAGAAGAGTCGTGACGACTTCTGGTATCCACGGGCGTATCTTCTCCATTGCAGAAGACGGTGTAGTCATCGAGACGCTTTCTGGTAAGCTGAAAATGGAATTGGCAGCAATATCCAAAGACCTTACCCTCAGCCGTTTTCCTGAGGATAGCGAAGAAAAGAAATAACAAATAAATCCCTATCTGTGATAGGGATTTTTTATGAACTTTAGTAGGTTTTATTTTTCTTTCGGGGTGGTTTCTTTCTTTTTTCCTCTCGCTTTTATCTGCGCCTTGTGATAATTCAGCAGTTCTGTAAGCTGGGAAACCAGAGGGGTATAGTCTCTGTCCTCATATTCTGTAATGCTGAACTCTATAGCTGCAAAAAGCTTATTCGCAGCATCGTCTATTTTTGCTCGGAGGGCTTTTACATCTACATTTGGTCTTGATGAAATTTCTTCCGTACGAGAGCGGAACAATCTTTCAAACTCTTCATTTGCATTCTTTAATTCCGTTACGATGTGTGATAGGTTTAGATTTATAATCGCATTAGAAACCTCCGCATTTTTATTGGTTTCTTCTAAAAACTGCTTGATTTTTTCTGTCTGTGATGTATAATTTTCTTTAGAAAATCCTTTGCTGTATTTAGACAAACTCAAATAAAGTTTCTTAGCTGAATCGGAATAGTGCGGAAGGTCTATCAACTTGTATCCAGATACTATTTTAGTTAATCCTCCTATTAAATGGTCTCGTTTCTTATCCACAGCAGTGATAGAATCTGTAATAGAACTCGCTCTGGCATAAGTTTGTAAATTTTTTAATTCAGGAATGAGGGCATTCAGCCTGTCGTAGGCTTTTTTTAATCCCAAATGTTCTGGATTGTTTTTAGAAACAATCTCTACTATACGCTCTATAAACAGCGGATACTCTGTGTTCCATAATCTTGTAAAGT
>CAUORE010000013.1:0-47222 GCA_963506915.1 uncultured Flavobacteriaceae bacterium | reverse complement strand
AGTAGCCCAAGAAACTCTCCAAAGAGTAAGAAAAAGTCTGGGAATGTAAATGAAATTAAAAGTCTTACTTTGGTGAAGTAAGGCTTTTATATTTGCTTTAAAATTTTCTTTACCAACCTTTTATACTACGACCAAAAGACTCTGCGATTTCTCCAAGCACCAAAAGCATTATGATAACATGTATAATAGTGTATACAACTTTATTTTTCTTTTTCATAAAATATAAATTTAAATAATTTTTTGTCTAAAAGCCTATTCTTGCGATAGTTTTTCCTAAAACTTCTCCTTTTTCAAATATATAAAATAAAAGAAATAAGAAAGTGAGAATAGTTATTGTATTTACTGCACTTCTGAAATGTGTATCTTTCTTTTCCATTTTCATTATTAAGTTTTTTTTCATGCAATTTCTATTGTAAAAACAAGATAAAATTTATTCTATGTCTTTAATTTTTTTAGTATTAAGGGCTATTAAATTCAAATTTTCTAATGGTTTTGTAAATTTAAACATAATTTAATAATATTCCAAAACATTTTGTGCCTATCTTTGCAACATGTTGAAAATAGATGAAATAGAACTTCCTGATTTTCCATTGCTTTTGGCACCGATGGAAGATGTTTCGGATCCGCCGTTTCGCCGTTTGTGTAAGATGCATGGGGCAGACCTGATGTATTCAGAATTTATCTCCTCCGAGGGGCTTATTCGTGATGCGATAAAGAGCAAAAAAAAGCTGGATATCTTTGATTACGAAAGACCTGTGGGGATTCAGATTTTTGGGGGCGATGAGGAAGCGATGGCGATGTCTGCTAAGATAGTGGAAACGGTACAGCCAGATTTGGTGGATATCAATTTTGGTTGTCCTGTGAAAAAGGTAGTCAGCAAAGGCGCTGGGGCAGGAGTTTTGAAAGATATTGATTTGATGGTAAAACTTACCAAAGCAGTGGTAAATTCTACCGAACTGCCAGTTACGGTAAAAACTCGGTTGGGCTGGGATACAGAAAGCATCAATATAGAGGAAGTGGCAGAAAGGCTGCAGGAAGTAGGCATAAAAGCCCTTACCATCCACGCTCGAACGAGAACACAGATGTATAAAGGAAAAGCCGACTGGGAGTACATTAGCAAAGTTAAAAACAATCCTAATATAGAAATCCCTATTTTCGGAAATGGTGATATAGATTCGCCAGAAACAGCCTTAGAATACAGAGAGAAATACAATATTGACGGAATGATGATTGGGCGTGGGGCGATAGGCTACCCATGGATTTTTAACGAGATAAAACATTTCTTCCAAACGGGAGAAAAACTACCGCCGCCTACGATAAAAGACAGGCTGGAAGCCGTAAGACAGCATGCAGAATGGTCAGCAGAATGGAAAGGCGAAAGAGCAGGGCTGATAGAGATGAGACAGCATTACAGTAATTATTTCCGAGGGATACCGCATTTTAAGGAATATAGAACCAAATTCTTACAGGTTCTTACGATGCAGGAAATGGAGAGCGTTTTGGAGGAAATTTATACTCAGTTGGATAAGGAATAAACATGTCTTTTTTAGAACTAAAAAATTTAGCAATAGGCTACAGAGAGCCTTTGATTTTGTCCATTGATGCGGAACTTTCGCTTGGTGAGGTTTGTCTTTTGGTGGGGAATAACGGCATTGGGAAAACTACCCTGATGAGGACTATTTTGGGGCAGATTCCACCGATGGAAGGGCAGGTTTGGATAAAAGAAACGGAAATAAAATCGGTTTCTCCCGAGCAGATTCCCAAATGGATTTCGATGGTTTTTTCTAAAACTCAAGTTCCTGAAAATTATACAGTTATGGATTTAGTTTCGTTAGGAAAATATATTCATTATCCGCATTATTTTAAATTAAATTCTAATGATTTGCAGGAAGTGGAGGAAATTATAGATAATTTGAATTTGACTTCCTATAAAGATTTTCCACTCAAAAAACTATCCGATGGAAATCTTCAGAAAGCATTTATAGGGAGGGCTTTGGCTCAGAACACACCGATGATTATTTTGGATGAACCTACGACATATCTTGATGAAGAAAATAAAATGATGATTCTGAATCTTTTGAAAAAATTAGCAAAAGAAAGAAATAAGGCTATTTTGTTTTCTTCACATGACTGGCGTCTGGCAAAAGATTTTTCAGATAAAATCTGGTGGCTGAAAGATCATAGGTTAAAAATAGGCGAAACTCCCAAAAATGCCGTTCCAGAGGGAGTGGATTCCATGGAAAAAGTTTTTTGGTTTGTAAAATAAAAAATTGACTAACTTTGCCTCTTTCAATTTTAGATTTCAAAGGAATTTATCATGCGTAGAGAACATAATCTCATTCCTGAAGAAGCGGAATGGAAGAAGAAAGTATTTAGAATAATATACTTCGCGGAGACTCCCTTGGGGAAGTTGTTTGATGTCGTTTTGCTGGCGATGATAGTCCTCAGTGCCCTGATAGTCGTCATGGACAGCGTGGAGAATATTCGTTTTCATAAGACTTTTCTGGCTATTGAGTGGCTTATGAACATCATTTTTACGGCAGAATACATAGTTCGGATAATGGTTGTCAAAAACAAGAAAGACTATATATTCAGCATGATGGGGGTTATAGACTTTCTTTCTATCCTGCCGTTTTATATTGGTATTTTTACTCCTGAGGCTAAATATCTGATGATTATCAGGCTGTTCCGATTGCTCAGAGTATTTAGGATTCTAAATATGATGGACTATATGGATGATGGGCATTATATTTTGGAGTCACTAAGAAGCAGTTCTAGAAAAATTTATATTTTCCTGATGTTCATTACCATCATTGTGGTGGTTTTAGGAGCGCTTATGCATATCATAGAAGGAGGGAAAAATGGTTTTCATAATATTCCTGTGAGTATCTATTGGGCGGTGGTCACTATCACTACGGTGGGATATGGGGATATTTCTCCCGCTACACCGCTGGGGAAACTGCTTTCAGTGGTTCTTATGCTCTGTGGTTATAGCATTATAGCTGTGCCGACTGGGATTGTTTCATCTCAGATGAGAGAATGTATGAACAAGGCAAAGAAACTGTGCGACTGCTGTGGAAATATTGATAATGATGGAGATGCTAGATATTGTAAGCAGTGCGGACATAAAATAGTAGAAGAATCTTCCTAATTTAGGGAGATTTTTTTGTTATAAAATCTGATTTTAGAATTTTGAATAAGGTTTTTTGAGGCTTGTGATTTTTTTCTTTTTTAAAGATTAAAAACAACTAATGTTAAAGTTTTTGTAAAACTGCGATAGAAAGCATAAAAATACTTAATAAATTTCATATATTTGTGCGAATTAAAAATAAAATAGATAAATGGGACTATTTAATGTATTCACGAAAGAGATAGCGATTGACTTAGGAACAGCTAATACCCTAATTATACATAACAACAAAATCGTAGTAGATCAGCCGTCTATCGTAGCGGTGGAGCGTAACACAGGAAAGATTATAGCAGTAGGAGACAGAGCAAAACACATGCAGGGGAAAACCCATGAGGAAATAAAGACAATCCGTCCTTTGAAAGATGGAGTTATCGCAGATTTCCAAGCTTCCGAAAGCATGATTAAGGAATTTATTAAACAAATTCCAGGAATCAAGGGAAGAGTTTTTCAACCAGCTCTTAGAATTGTTGTTTGTATCCCTTCTGGGATTACAGAGGTGGAGATTAGAGCGGTTAAGGACTCTCTTCAGAAAGTTCATGCTAAGGAAATTAGACTTATCTATGAGCCAATGGCAGCTGCGATAGGTGTGGGGATAGATGTTCAGAAACCAGAAGGAAACATGGTGATAGATATAGGAGGGGGAACTACGGAGATTGCGGTGATTGCACTTGGAGGGATTGTTTGTGATAAGTCTGTTAAAATTGCAGGAGATGTGTTTACAGATGATATAGCCTATTATCTAAGAACCAACCACAACTTGTACATCGGGGAAAAAACAGCAGAGAGAATAAAAATAGAAGTAGGTGCAGCGATGGAGGAGCTAGATGTAGAGGTGGATGATATTTCTGTGCAAGGTAGAGACCTTATCACAGGAAAACCAAAAGAAATCATGATAGGTTATAAGGAGGTCGCTATAGCATTAAATAACTCAATATCTAGAATAGAAGATGCTGTTATGGAGACTCTTTCCATGACTCCGCCTGAACTTGCAGCTGATATCTGGAAAACAGGTATATATCTAGCAGGAGGAGGAGCGCTGTTGCGTGGTCTTAGTGATAGAATACACAAAAAAACAGGGCTTCCTGTATTCGTAGCCGAAGATCCTTTGAGAGCCGTAGTAAGAGGAACAGGGATAGCACTGAAAAACATAGATAAGTTTAAGTTTTTGATTAGATAAGTGCCTTAGTCAAGATGTTGTCTTTTGTATGGAGGTTTTTGGAGAGGAACAGTCTTGGTACTTTTTTCGTTTTTCTCCAGTTGGTATCAGTAGTTCTTATTTTTAGTAGGAACTCCATGCAGCGTTCTTTTGTAGCGGCACATGCATCAGCTTTTAATGCCTTTGTGTCTGGTTACATAGATGAGGGGGCAAGTTATTTCAGGCTGAAACAAGTAAATGAAGACCTGACCGCTCAGAATAAAATGCTCATGCAGCAGCTGTATGGTAAGAAAAAATCTGCCGAAGCCAAATTTGTCCATGTGGACAATACTCTTACAGAAGGGCAGTCTTACTCTGTGATGGATGCAGAAATTATCCAAAACAGTATAAGTAGAAATAATAATTATTTCACGATTAACAGAGGAAGAAACCATGGTGTAGAGCCTCAGATGGGGGTGATAGCTCCACAGGGGATAGCTGGGATAGTTGTTAATACAACGGCCAATTATGCTTTGGTTCAGTCTGTTTTGAGTGTAAATAATATTAAAATAAACACATCTCTAAAAAAATCTGATTTTTTCGGGACTTTGACTTGGGATGGAGAGGATACACGAGTAATGCACCTAAAAGACATTCCTAAATATGTTTCTGTAAAAGTGGGAGATACTGTAATTACAGATGGTAAGTCTTCTATTTTCCCAAAAGGAATCATGATAGGAAGAGTGGCTGGCTATGATGTAGATAGCAAAACAGGACACTGGGATATTTCTGTGGAACTGAGTCAGAATATGGGACAGGTGCAGAAAGTTTTCGTGGTGAAAAACCTCAAAAAAACAGAATTAGAAGAGATAAAAGAGATTTTAGATGCTGCTGTAAAGGAAAATGATTAGTAGAAATATTTTGACGGATATTTTATTCATTGTAGTATTGGTAATATTACAAGTTTTTTTGTTGAATAGAATCCTCATCATGGGCAAGTATCCGCCAATTTTGTATCCTATCTATGTGATGTTTTATCCTTTTTACAGGGATAAATTTCAGTTTTTAGGGACAAGTTTCCTGCTGGGGTTAGGAATGGATATGTTTTTGGGAACATGGGGGATTAATGCCTTTGCGACTACATTGATAGCTTTTGTAAGAACCGTTATATTTCGGTCATCATCAGATTCTACATCGGATTTTTTCTCTTTTGAATCTTTGCAGTGGACACAGTTTCTGGGTTTTATTCTTACTAACCTTTTTTTACACCAGTTTTTGGTTCAGTTTATAGAGTATTTTAAGTTGAGCAGAGCATTAGATGTGCTTATCAATATTTCTATAACCACTGTATATTCGTTTGTTTTTGTTTTATTTTATGTTTTAATATTTAAAATTAAGCAGAGAGTTTGAGACCATATTTTAAAATTCTAATTTCCCTAGGGCTTATTGCTGTGATATTTGTAGCCAGACTAGCTTATTTACAGCTGTTTACGGATAGATATGCTCTCAATGCAGCCAATACATCTATCAAGATAGAATACATTATCCCTCAGCGTGGGGCTATTTTTGATAGAAATTCTAAACTATTGGTAGGAAATCAGCCCGCTTATGAAATATCTTATACGGAAGCTTTGATGAAACCTGATTTTGATATATTAGGTTTTTGTAAGCTGATGAATATCACCCAGGCAGATTATAATCATAAAATGAAGGAGATAAAGGCAGATAAGTATTTTTCTAAATTTACTCCGATGACTTTTATGAAGGATTTGAGCAGGGAAGATGTGGCAAGAATTCAAGAAATTATATTTAAATATCCAGCGTTTTCGGTTGTTTCCAGACCACAGAGAAAATATGAAGTTTCTACTTCGGGGAACTTGCTCGGGTATACCAATCAAGTAAATGCAGCCTATATCAAAAAAGACTCTCTATACTATCTTCCAGGGGATATAGCAGGAATGAGTGGTATAGAAAAAGCCTATGAAAAGGTACTCCGAGGAGAAAAAGGGATGAAATATATTCAGAAAGATATTAAACTTCGTAATATAGGTTCATATAAAAATGGAGAACTGGACAAGGAGATGATTTCTGGGAAGGATTTGGTTTTGACAATAGACTACGACCTCCAAAGAATGGCTCAGGAAATGCTGGTAAATAAGCGTGGCGCAATAGTAGCGATAGACCCAAATAACGGCGAAATCCTTGCTATGGCCACAGGTCCAGATATAGACCCAAACCTATTCACAGGTCCAGAAAAAACAAAAAATCTATACCGCCTGCAGATGGATAGCATGAATAAGCCAATGTTTGACCGCTCTATTCAGGCAGCCTATCCACCAGGTTCTACCTTTAAACTTGTTACAGCGCTTTCCGCTATGCAGATGGGCGTGATGACTCCTACTACGATTTTCCCTTGTGGAGGAGGGTTCAATGTTTCTGGCGTTAGAATCAAAGGGCACGGAGGCGCAGACCCTCTTATACCATCTATCCAAGTTTCTAGTAACTGTTATTTCTCTTATGCATATTTAGCAATGCTCAATAAATACCCAGGAAATCCAAGCAAAGGAGCAGATGAATGGGCGAAAATCATGCATAGTTTTGGACTTGGGCAGTTTTTAAATAATGATTTGGCAGTTGGGTCAAAGGGACTGATACCAGATGGCAAATTTTATGAAAAGAGGTATGGTAAAAATTGGAAACCCATGCGGGCCGTCTTTAATGGAATGGGACAGGGCGAAATCCTTTTAACGCCTTTACAGATTGCTAATTTTACGGCAGCTATTGCAAATAGAGGCTGGTATTACACACCGCATATTGTGAAATCCATTGACGGAAAACCTAATCCAGACAAGAGATTTAAAGTTAAAAATCAGACATTAGTAGACCCAAAACATTTTGAACCAGTGATAAGGGGAATGGAAGCTGTAGTTTTAAGAGGAACGGGACGAGCTTTGAAATCTAATGATTTTACTCAGTTGGCAAAAACAGGAACAGCAGAGGTTCCACAGGGGAAGGATAACTCTATCTACACCATGATAGCACCAGCTGATAATCCTAAAATAGTAGTAGCAGCCGTGATGGAGCATGCTGGTTTTGGGGCAACTTGGGCAGGGCCTGCCTGCACGGTGATAGCCGAAAAATATCTTTTAGGAGAGCTGAAACGAGAGCATCTTTATAAAAGGCTGACAGGAGCGAGTTTCATGGCTGAATATAACAGACAATGGGTAGTTCATTTGAAAAAAATAGGAAGATATGAACCTCCTAAGCCAGACTCCCTTGCAATGAAAAAAATACAAGACAGTCTGCGACTGCTGAACGAGAAAAATAAAGCAATCGATAATAAAAATAAACAAACTCAAAAAACACCATAATAGATATGAGATGGGCTAATGGATTAGACAAAATAGGGCTGCTGCTCTACATCCTTATCGTTTTGTTTGGTATCGCTAATGTATATAGTGTAAGTACGGATAGCGGTATAAAACAGGCGGTTTGGTTTGGTATCTCATTGTTTGTTATGATGATGATTTTGTTTGTCCGTGGAAGTGTTTTTGAGAGTTTGGCGCCATTTTTTTACATTGTTGCGGTTGTTTTGCTCGTTGGGCTTTTCCCATTAGGGAAAGAGATTAACGGACAGAGGAACTGGTATGTGTTTGGGCCGATAAGTTTGCAGCCAGTCGAATTTGTGAAAATAGCCATTGCGCTTATGATGTCTTCTTATGTAGGAAACCCTGATTTCAGCATGAAAAACGGAAGGTCGTTATTGACTGCCTTTGCTATCATCGGTATTCCTGGGCTTTTAGTACTATTACAGCCAGATGTCGGTTCTTTGATGGTGTTCATGGCGTTTGCTATTGCTCTGTATCGTGAGGGACTTAGTGGGTGGCTTTTTACTGCTGGTTTTTTGGTGGTAGGAGTGTTCTTGTTGTCATTGGTTTTTGAGCCTTTATATATTGTAAGTGTAATCGTGATTTTGACCTTATTGGGTGTTTATTTTAGTAGGATTCGGCTTGGTTTTAGTACGATTTCTACACTTGTAGTGAGTGTTGGTATACTTGCAGGAATAAGTTTTGGTGCGCCTAAAGTAATGGAAAAACTCCCTAAGCACCAGAGAGAGAGGATAGAGGTTTTGTTTAAAGGAGAAAAAGCGTTCCGTGATACGGCGGGGTACAATTTGCTTTACTCTAAAACAGCGATAGGTTCTGGCGGACTTCTTGGGAAGGGATATAAGGAAGGCTCTGTTACTCAGGGGCATTTCGTGCCAGAGCAGCGTACGGATTATATTTTCTGTACTGTCGGCGAGGAGTGGGGCTTTGTGGGAAGTACTGTTTTGGTTCTTCTTTATGCGGTGTATATAGGGCGGATTTATTTCTTGGCCGAACGCCAAAAGCCTGTATTCAATAGAGTTTTTGGATATTGTTTTGCATCGATTTTGATGATGCACTTTGCTATAAATGTGGGGATGGTTATGGGGCTGTTCCCTACGGTGGGGATTCCGCTGCCTTATTTCAGTTATGGGGGAAGTTCCCTTTTGGCGTTTTCTATAATGACCGCTATGTTTTTTAGGCTAAACTATGAGGATAGAAATAGTTTGATTTAAAAAAACAAGAATGTTTTTCTGTTATTTTTTATAAAGGGTGTTTTTTTAGGGGGTGTTAATGAGAAAAAATAATATTTTTATTAACTTTGCTCTATAAAAACATATACATATGTCAATATTAAGGTTTAGTGCGTTAGAAAAATTGCCTTTTATCAATTATAGAAAAGATAATTTTGTAGAAACTCCGCCCAAATTATCAGAATTATTCTGTGAAAATGTATTTTCTGAAGAGAAAATGCGTGAGTTCTTGACCAAAGAGGCTTTCACTGCCGTGATGGACGCCATAAAGAACGGAACTAAAATTCAAAGGTCAGTAGCAGACCAAGTGGCTCTCGGCATGAAAAACTGGGCGATGACCAAAGGTGTTACTCACTACACACATTGGTTTCAGCCGCTTACGGGAACCACTGCCGAGAAGCACGACACTTTTTTCACTCCGATAGGCGAGGGCAAAGCCATGGAGCGTTTTAATGGAGCGAACCTTATTCAGCAGGAGCCAGACGCATCTTCTTTCCCTAATGGAGGAATTAGAAACACCTTTGAGGCGAGAGGCTATACCGCTTGGGATCCTACTTCTCCAGCGTTTATTATGGGAACTACTCTTTGTATTCCATCTATTTTTATTTCCTATACAGGCGAAACATTGGATTACAAAGCTCCGCTTCTGAGAGCATTACACGCTGTGGATGAGGCGGCTACCGAGGTTTGTCAGTATTTTGATAAAAATGTAACCAAAGTTACGGCTACACTTGGTTGGGAACAAGAATATTTCCTTGTAGATTCGGCGCTTTTTAAGACCAGACCAGACCTTTTGATGACAGGAAAAACCCTTTTAGGGCACTCGCCAGCGAAGGGACAGCAGCTGGAAGACCATTATTTTGGTTCTATCCCTACCCGTGTGATGAATTTCATGAAGGAATTAGAAATAGAGTGCGTGAAACTCGGTATTCCAGTATCTACAAGACATAACGAAAATGCGCCAAATCAATACGAGCTTGCACCAATGTTTGAGGAGGCGAATGTGGCAGTTGACCACAATTCTCTGCTGATGGATTTGATGGCGAGGATAGCTCACAAGCACCATTTTCATATACTTTTCCATGAAAAACCATTTGCAGGAGTCAATGGAAGCGGGAAGCATAACAACTGGTCGCTCTCAACCAATACAGGTGAAAATCTGCTGAGCCCAGGGAAAAACCCGAAAAAAAATCTTCAGTTTTTGACATTTTTTGTAAATGTGATTAAGGCGGTGAATGAATACGCAGACCTTCTTCGTGCAGGGATTGCCACTGCGGGGAATGACTATCGCCTTGGTGCGAATGAAGCGCCGCCAGCGATTATTTCTGTGTTTATCGGTTCTCAGCTTTATGGAGTTTTGGAGGAGTTGGAAAAAGTGAGCGAGGGGAAACTTAGCCCTGATGAAAAATATGATTTAAAACTAAATGTAGTCGGCAAAATCCCTGAAATTCTGCTGGACAACACGGATAGAAACCGAACTTCGCCATTTGCTTTTACAGGGAATAAATTTGAGATACGAGCGGTCGGTTCTTCGGCGAACTGCGCGGAGGCGATGACCATCATGAATTCCATTATGGCAAAACAGCTTCGCGTCTTTAAAAAGGAAGTAGATGCTTTGATAGAAGAAAAAGGACTGAAAAAAGATGAGGCTATTTTTAATGTGCTGAGAGAATACATCAAGCAGTCTAAAAATATAATGTTCGAAGGAGATGGCTACTCCGAAGACTGGGTAAAAGAAGCTAAAAAACGAGGACTCAGCAATCTAAAAACCACGCCAGAGGCTTTGAAAAGAGAATTGGACCCGAAATTCATCAGCATGTATGAAGAAATGGGAATCTACACTCAGCGTGAAATAGAGGCAAGAAACGAAATCAAGTTAGAAAAATACAGCAATATCGTAGGAATAGAAGCGAAAGTGCTGGCGGATGTCGCGAGAAACCACATTATTCCATCAGCATTGAAATATCAGAACAGGCTGATAGACAATGTAAAAGGACTGAAAGAAATCTACGGCGAAAAAGACTTTAGACCTTTGGCGAAAGAACAGATGAATCTCATCGAGAGAATTTCTCATAATGTCCACCAGATAAAAATAGGCGTGGATGAACTTTTGGATGCTAAACAAAGAGCGGAAGCTATAGAGGACAATCAGAAACAAGCAGAGGCATTTTGTCAGGAAGTGAAGCCGCTTTTCTCAAAAATAAGAGAAGCATCAGACGCATTAGAAATGATGGTGGATGATGAGCTTTGGCCGATGACTAAATACCGCGAATTGCTCTTTACGAAATAAACAAACGCTCAGTGCAAGATTTTGTGCTGAGTTTTTTTAATAAAAATATAAAAACATGAATCAGAGAGAAAAACAATTACAATTTCATAAAAACTTGGCGACAGGGCTTCTTGTCTTGATGTTTGTCATCTACATAAGTATGGTGTTTTTGCAGAAAAAACATCCCGAACTTTCCTTTATAGGCTATGTGAAGGCTTTTTCCGAGGCTGCTATGGTGGGAGCTCTTGCCGACTGGTTTGCGGTAACGGCATTATTCCAAAAGCCAATGGGACTGCCCATTCCGCACACTAATTTGATAGAAGAGCGAAAGGTGGATATCGGAAATAATTTGGGAGGGTTTGTTGTAGAGAATTTTTTAAAACCAAAGCAGATTCGTTTTCATATTGAGGATATTAAGGTGTCTAAATATATGGTAGAATGGCTTTCCAAAGAAACTACTCCTGAAAAAATAGAAAACATCATAAAGGGAATGTCCCTCAATGTGAGAGCCAGTCAGATGCTTGTAGAATTTTTGGATAAGGGAAAACATCAGGAATTATTTAATCAACTTTTCCAGAAAATAGAAGTTTATATTTCTGAAAACCAAAATGTGGTTCGGAGAGAAATAGACAATCAGTTTCCGCCGCTTATTCCATCTTTCATCAGAGAAGCGATTTCGCAAAAGGTGGTGGATGGTTTGCAGGAATTTGTAATGAAAATTACCAGAGATGAGGCGCATTCTGTAAGGCGGGAAATGACGGCGCAGCTCTATGATTTTTCTGAAAAACTGAATTCTTCTGAATGGCAAAATAGAATCACAAAACTCCTGAAAGATAATGTAAATAAGCAGATTAGCGAATTTAAAACCAATGAAGAGTTTCAGAAAAAACTGGATATTTGGTTTCAGAAAACAGCTTATAGATTTGCATTGAGAAATAAAACAAAAATAGGAGATTTTATCAGTGATACAGTCAGAAACTGGGAAGGGAAGGAGTTGAGCCAAAAACTAGAAATGGAAGTAGGAAAGGATTTGCAGTTTATCCGAATCAATGGGACTTTGGTAGGAGGTATGGTAGGTTTGGTGATCTATGCTCTTACACAGCTTTTGTAGAAAAAACAAATCGGATATCCTTGGATATCCGATTTCGTCTAAAATAAATAAAATATAATGAAAAAACTAAAACTACTTTGGTTCTAACACACAGAACGGGATGATAATCTCTTCTAGGGAAATCCCTCCGTGTTGATAGGTGTCTTTGTAATAATTCACAAAATGGTTGTAATTTTTAGGGTAAGCAAAGAATAAATTGTTCTTCGCAAAGATATATTTGCTGCTCACATTTCCTTTCGGTAGGAATAGTTTTTCAGGATTAGTAATCGCCCAGACATCTTTGTCTTCATAGGTTAGACTTTTTCCTGTTTTATATCTTATGTTGGTAGAGGTTTCTCTATCACCCACCACTTTGCTCGGTTTTCTTACATAAATCATTCCGTGGTCAGTCGTTATCACCAGCTTGAAGCCGTTCTCTGCTGCCAGTTTGATGATTTTGATAAGAGATGAATTTTCAAACCAATTGTATGTTAATGAACGGAATGTTTTATCATCTCTGATTAGCTGATCTACAATGGTATTATCAGTTTTCGCGTGAGAAAGAATGTCTATAAAGTTATAAACAATCACCAATAAATCATTGTTTTTGTGCTGATTAAAATCTTCTAATATTTTTCGCTCAAAATCAGCGTTTAATATCTTAATATATTTTGAACTTTTCCCTTGCAGACCCAGTCTTTTCATTTGGTCTTTTAGGAAATCAAATTCAAATTCATTTTTGTTTCCATCTTCATTGTCATTGAACCATTTATCTGGAAATCTTTTTTCTATTTCCAAAGGCAACAGCCCTGCGAAGAAAGAATTTCTAGCATACTGAGTCGCCGTTGGCAAGATGCTGTACAAATACTCTTCCGAAGTTTTATTGTAAAACTTAGTGAAAAGTGGTTCTACTACTTTCCATTGGTCATATCTCAGGTTATCTATCACCAAAAGAAGAACTTTGTCTTTTTCTACCTCTGGTTTTACTTTTTCCTTGAAAAGGATGTGGTTCATCAGAGGCTTGTCGTTTGAGTTAAGCCAATGTTCGTAGTTGTTTTCTATGAATTTAGCAAATTGGATATTTGCTTCTTCTTTTTGATTTTGAAGCAATTCTGAAAACTCACTATCAAAAACCTTATCAAATTTTATCTCCCAATTCAGGATTTTTTTATAATATTCTGCCCAGTCTTCATAACTATGAAGGTTGGAAAGTTCCATACTCAGATTTCTGAACTCCTGCTGATATTCAGAAATAGTCTGCTGTTCTACCAAAGTATCTTGTTCAAGATTTTTCTTTAATGAAAGTAGAACTTGATTTGGGTTCACTGGTTTTAGAATATAATCTGCAATTTGTGAACCTATGGCCTGCTCCATGATGTGCTCCTCTTCATTTTTCGTTACCATCACTATTTTGACGGAGCTGTCCAAGTTTTTAATCATCGGAATGGCTTCTAAGCCAGATATGCCAGGCATACTTTCGTCAAGAAGAACAAGTGCGAAACTGTTTTCTTCTATCAGTTCCAAAGCCTCGTTCACATTGTTGATAGGAGTAACACTGTAACCTTTGCTTTCCAAGAAAACAATGTGCGGTTTCAGCATCTCTATCTCATCATCTACCCAAAGTATTTTTGACATGATTTTTTCCACTAATTTTCTGTTTTCAAAAGTATGGAGAAAAAATATTAAAATTATACCAACGAAATGTTAATGTTTGGTTAAAGTTTTTTTATAATTTTACACGATAAAATCTTTTTATGGCTAATAAGTTGAAAATCATCAATGATCCCGTTCATGGATTTATAAAAATCCCGTATGAAATTATTTTTGATATCATGGAGCATCGCTGTTTCCAGAGATTGAGAAGAATTTCTCAAACGGGACTGCTGAGTTTGATTTTCCCAGGAGCTACCCACACTCGTTTTCATCATGCGATAGGCGCGATGCATTTGATGTTTAATGCATTAGAAATTCTGAAACAAAAAGGCGTGAAAATTTCTACGGAAGAGGAAAAGGGAGCGATGCTGGCTGTCCTGCTTCATGATGTGGGACATGGGCCTTTTTCGCATGCTTTGGAGAATATACTGATGGACAACTGGCATCACGAAAAACTTTCCCTTCTTCTGATGGAGCAGCTGAACGAGGAGTTTTCTGGTGAACTTACGATTGCAATACAGATGTTTCAGGGAAAATATCATCGTAAATTTTTTAATCAATTGATTTCCTCACAGCTTGATGTGGACAGGCTCGATTATCTCAAAAGAGACAGCTTCTACACAGGAGTTTCGGAAGGGAATATCAATACACAGCGGATTTTATCAACGCTGAATGTCCTTGATGATGAGCTGGTTTTGGATGAAAAAGGAATTTATTCCATCGAGCATTATCTCGTGGCGAGGATGTTTATGTATTGGCAGGTTTATTATCATAAAGCGGCAGTATTGGCAGAAAATTTATTGATAAAAATAATGAACAGAGCCAAAACATTGGTTTCGCAAAATGTGAAAGTAGAAGCTTCCGAAAACCTTAAATATTTCTTGTACAGAGAGAGCTCCACAGATGCTACGGAGGAAGATATAGCGAGATTTATGGAGCTGGATGATACGGATGTGTTACAGGCTATAAAATCATGGAAAAATCATGAAGATTTTGTGCTTTCGTATCTTTGTAAAACGGTAATTAACAGGAAGTTTCATAAAATTATTTACTCTTCTACGCCTTTTTCGGATGATTTGGTGCAGGAGAAAGTGCGGGAAACTAATTTGCATTTTGGGATAGAAAACGGAGATTTGCTCGTGGATAATATTGAAAGAAATCTGCTGCCTTATGATAAAACCAAACAGCCTATCTATCTCCTGCGGAATGACATGGAAAAAGTAGCGTTGGAACAGGCAGGGAGTCAGATTTTATCAATGAATATTAATGAAAAAACAACGAGATATATTTTGTCCTTTCCAAAGGAAATTTCATGATTTTTGATGTTAAAAATATAAACAAATATAAATTTTTATTATACTAATAGTATTTTTCTTATCTTTGCACGATTATGGAGTTTACAGCTGCTGAAATTGCTGGTCTTATCAAAGGAAAAGTAATTGGAGACCAAGGAATAAAAGTTCATGGATTTTCCCCTATAGAAGAGGGAAGGCATGGGCATTTGTCTTTTATTGCGAATGAAAAATTTGCACATTTTCTACACTCTACGGAGAGTTCTGTGCTTATTGTTTCAAAAAATCTTTTGAAAGAAGAAAATTATAAGCCAGTCATCATAGAGGTGGAAGATGCATATCTTGCATTTCAGGTTTTGATGAAACTTTATCAGCAGATGACCGAAAAGAAAAAAGGAATAGAAGCGCAGAGTTTTATTCATAAAACGGCTGTTTTGGGAGAGGATGTTTATGTAGGAGCATTCACTTATATTTCGGAAAATGCAACGATTGGCGATGGTGTCCAGCTTGCTCCTCAGGTTTTCATTGGTAAAAATGTGAAAATCGGTAAAAACTCTAAAATAGACAGCGGTGCGAAAATCTATGACGGCTGTATCATTGGCGAAAATTGTGTTGTCCATTCTAATACTGTGGTCGGTGGAGATGGATTTGGTTTTCAGCCTACACCGAATGGATATGACAAAATCCCACAGCTGGGAAATGTAATCATAGAAAATAATGTAGAAATAGGCTCTAACTGTAGTATTGACAGAGCTACCATAGGTTCTACCATTATAGGAGAAGGGACTAAAATAGACAATCTTATCCAAATCGCACACAATGTAAAAATTGGAAAAAACAATGTGATTGCTGCGCAGGCAGGAATTGCGGGTTCTACTACCATTGGCAACTGGAATATGATCGGTGGTCAAGTGGGAATTGTAGGGCATATCAATATAGGAAATCAAGTAAAAATACAAGCACAGAGCGGTGTGAATAAAAATGTAAAAGATGGCGAGGCTCTGTATGGAGCGCCAGCCATAGATGCGGGAGACTATCGAAGAAACTATGTGCATTTCAGAAATTTGACAGAAATAGTAAAAAGGATAAATCAATTAGAAAATAACTCAAAAGATAAAACTAATGAGTGATAAACAAAAAACTTTAAAAGGAGAAGTTTCCCTATCAGGAATAGGTCTTCACACAGGAAAAGAAGTAACCCTAACCATTAAACCTGCTAAGGAAAATACAGGCTATGTGTTCGTAAGAACAGACTTAGAGGGAAATCCACAGATAGAAGCAGATGCTAACTATGTGGTTTCTACTGATAGAGGAACGACATTAGAAAAATCAGGAGTTAAAATCTACACATGTGAGCATGTTTTGGCGGCGTTAGTGGGGATGGATGTAGATAATGCTGTCTTGGAGATGAATAGTGCAGAGCCTCCTATTATGGATGGTTCGTCCAAGTTTTTTGTGGAAGCTATAGAGAAAGCAGGAGTGGTGGAGCAGGAGCAGCCAAGAGAGTATTTTGCTGTTACAGAGGTTGTTAGTTTCACTGACCCACAGACTGGTTCTGAGATTACCATTATCCCAGCGGATACTTATGAAGTAACTACGATGGTGGATTTTGGGACTAATGTTTTAGGAACTCAGAATGCTGTTTTGAAAAATATTTCTGATTTTAAAAATGAAATTTCTTCTGCTAGAACATTTAGTTTTTTACATGAATTAGAAATGCTTTTGGATGCAGGTCTAATCAAAGGTGGAGATATTTCTAATGCGATTGTTTATGTAGATAAAGAATTGACTCCTGAAACAGCTGAAAAACTTAAAAAAGCTTTTGGAAAAGATGATGTTTCCATTCAGCCAAATGGAGTTTTGAATAACTTGACTTTAAACTATCCAAACGAGGCAGCTCGTCATAAATTATTGGATGTTATCGGTGACTTGGCATTGACAGGAGTAAGATTAAAAGGAAGGGTAATTGCTAATAAACCAGGACATTACATAAATACAGAGTTTGCTAAAAAACTAAATAAAATATACAAAGCTCAAAAGAAGAAAAATGTTCCAAATTTTGATTTGAGTAAAGAGCCTATTTATGATATCAATGGCATTATGAGATTATTGCCGCACAGACCTCCGTTCTTGTTGATAGACAAGATTTTGGAGCTTTCTGATAATCATATCGTAGGGCTGAAAAATATCACAATGAACGAACCGTTCTTTGTAGGACATTTCCCGAAAGAACCTGTGATGCCAGGAGTTTTACAGATAGAAGCAATGGCACAGATTGGGGGGATTTTGGTGTTGTCAAGTGTCCCAGACCCAGAGAACTATTCTACATATTTTGTGAAAATAGATAATGTTAAATTCAAAAAGAAAGTAATCCCAGGGGATACACTTGTCTTTAAATTAGAGTTGTTAGCTCCTATCCGTAGGGGAATAGTACACATGCAGGGGTATGGCTATGTAGGTGATAATGTAGTGGTGGAAGCAGAACTAATGGCTCAAGTAGCAAAAACAAAAATAGACTAAATGATTCATCAGCTTACAGCAGTAGACCCAAGAGCGAAAATCGGACAAAATGTTACCGTAGATCCATTTACCACCATAGCAGCGGATGTGGAGATAGGAGAAGGGACATGGATAGGTTCTAATGTTACCATTATGAATGGGGCAAGAATTGGTAAAAACTGCAGAATTTTTCCAGGAACTGTCATCGCTGCGATACCACAAGATTTGAAGTTTGATGGGGAGGAATCACAGGTTATCATTGGTGATAACACGACCATTAGAGAATGTGTAACGGTTAATAGAGGAACCAAGGCTTTAGGATATACTAAAATTGGGAATAATTGTTTAATCATGGCTACATCTCATATTGCTCATGACTGCGTTGTCGGTGATAATGCCATTATAGTAAATGGATGTGCGATAGGTGGACATGTGGAAATAGGCGATTATGCTATCATTGGTGGGCTGAGTGCCGTGCATCAGTTCTCCCGAATAGGGAAGCATGTAATCACAGCGGGAGGTTCTTTGGTTAGAAAAGATATTCCGCCTTATGTCAAAGTAGGAGGAGAGCCGCCTGTTTATGCAGGAATTAACTCAGTTGGGCTTAGAAGAAGAGGAATTTCTAATGAGAAAATTTTGGAAATTCAGTCCATTTATAGAGTGATTTTCCAGATGGGAATGAATGTATCTCAAGCATTGGCTTATATAGAAAGAGAAGTGCTGTCTACACCAGAAAGAGATGAAATTGTACAATTTATACAATCATCTCAGAGAGGAATCATCAGAGGTGGTAGTATGAAAAAAGAGGAAGAAGATAATCAAGATTAAAAATAATTAGAATAAAAAATGGCAACAACAGCTGATATTAGAAAAGGACTTTGTATAGAGTTTAACCATGATATTTACAAGGTAATAGAATTTCTTCATGTAAAACCAGGGAAAGGTCCAGCTTTCGTAAGAACAAAATTAAAATCAGTAACAAATGGAAAAGTATTAGACAATACTTTTTCTGCTGGTCATAAAATCGATGAAGTTAAAGTAATTACGCGTAAATTCCAGTATCTTTATGATGATGAGAATGGATATCATTTTATGAACAATGAAGATTTTTCTCAAATCTATCTAAACAAAGAAATGATAGAAAACGCTCAGTTTATGAAGGCTGGAGAGGAAATTACAGTGATTTTGAAAGAATCAGACGAAACGCCTCTTTCTGCTGAACTTCCTGCAACAGTATTTTTGGAAGTGACAGAAGCGGACCCAGGTGTGAAAGGAAACACAGCAACTAACGCCTTGAAAAACTGTATAGTAGAAACAGGTGCTAGAGTTTTGGTTCCGTTATTCATAGAACCTGGAGATAAGATTAAAGTAAATACAGAAGACGGCTCTTATTTAGAGAGAGTTAAATAAATTTATATAACTACTATGAAATTTCCTAAAGTCCAGACATTAAAGCAAATAGCAGAAATTATCGATGCTAAATATATTGGTGCGGATGATTTTCCTATTTCTGGAACGAATGAAATTCATAGAGTAAAATCGGGAGAGATTGTTTTTGTAAATCATCCTAAATATTATGAAAAGGCTTTAAATTCTGAGGCGACAGTTATTCTCATTGACAAAGAAGTGGATTGTCCACAGGGAAAGGCTCTTTTGGTTTCGGATGACCCTTTTAGAGATTTTAATAAAATCAATGCTCATTTTACTCCAATACAGACATTTAAAACTTGCGGAGAAAATGTAAAAATAGGGAAAAACAGCCAGATTCATTCTTCTGTAATCATAGGAAATGATGTGGAGATAGGAGAAGAATGTATCATCATGCCAAATGTGGTGATAGGCGATAGAACTAAGATAGGAAATCGCTGTATTATCCAGTCTGGGACAGTTCTTGGAGGAGATGCGTTTTATTACAGAAAACTGGCAACAGGCTACATCAAAATGCTTTCGGTAGGAAATGTAGTTTTAGAAGATGATGTGGAAATAGGAGCGAACTGCACCATAGACAGAGGTGTTACAGACACTACAATTATAGGAGAAGGAACAAAGATGGATAACCAAATCCAGATAGGACATGATACTATTATTGGAAAGAGATGTCTGATTGCATCACAAGTTGGGATTGCAGGATGTTGTAATATAGGCAATGATGTTACCATCTGGGGGCAGGTAGGAGTTTCCTCGGACATTACAGTAGAAGATGGAGTGGTTATTTTAGCAACTTCGGGGGTTTCAAAAGATTTGAAAAAAGGTAAGACTTATTTCGGAGCACCTGCGGAGGAAGCCAAGGAATATTACAAAAAACAAGTAAAAATTACTCGATTGATACAAGGATAATAAAAAAATGTTACTTTTGTACTTTGAATTAGAAAAATAAAATTGTTAAATAAAAATAAAAAATTATGAAAAAACTATTATTAGGAAGTTTTTTGGTGTTTTCAAGCCTTATGTCAGCACAGCTTTCTTTACAGTTGGAAAATACTAGAATAGGGGTAATAGGAGGACCTAACTATTCCAGAGTAAGAAATGCCCACAACCCTTCTGCGGCAAGATATTCATTCTATGGAGGGCTTTTAGCATTGATTCCATTAGATTTTGAAAATCAGTTTTATATTCAGCCACAGGTAGAATATTTGTCAGCAGGTGAAAAAGGAGAGGGTTCCACACTTTATGCGAACGACTATATCAGTGTTCCTATCTATTTTAAAGGATACTTTACAGAAGGAAGACATTCTTTATTTGCATTTGCTGGACCTAGATTTGCTTTCTTGCTTAACCAAAAAGTTGAGAATCCATCTAGCCCTCTTTATGTGAAAGAAAAGATGGGTAAAGCAAGAGGTTTTGATTTTGCTTTATCAGGAGGTGTAGGATATAGTATAAACAGAAAATTCGAGATACTTGCTCGTTATGATTTCGGTTTATCTAGTGTTTATCCAGACCTTGTGGAATCTTGGACAGGAAACCCGAATGCGTATAGAAAAAAATCTCAGCATATTTTGAGTGCAGGGATAAGTTACATCTTTGGAGAATGATAAAAAGATAAAAATAAAAAAGCAACTCTAAAATAGGGTTGCTTTTATTTTTTTAAATAAGAAAATTAGTGTACATCTATCCCATCAAAATATATTTCTGTAATAGCAGTGTCATTATATTTGCTTCCTTTGTAGACTTCTAATATTTCAAATTTTAAAATTAAATCTGTTCCGTTTTTATTGTGTCCTAGTGTTCCCACTGCGAAATATTGATCTGTTCTACTATCTTTTAGATTTAAAATCCCGAAAGGAACGCCATTTACATAGAGTTTTAATTTTTTTACACGATTATTGTTTTTCCATGTTTCCTCGGATTTCATGTATCCATTAGAAATAATAATTTCCGTAATCCTAGGGCTGTCATTTTTGAAATAATATTCTAAATATTCGCCGATGCCCTCATCTTTTTTGCCTTCTACCCAAGCGGTTTTGTAGCTTAAATCATTTGCAAATTCAGCTTTGTACTTGTAGCTTAAATCATTTGCAAATTCATCTTTGTAGGAAACACCAAGTGATGATGATGCTTTTATTTTGTAATTTCCGCCGCCGCAGTACCAGCTACACCCACCATCAATGATATCCCAAGCGTTTTCCACTACTTCGCCGTATTTTTCGAGGAGGGTATTTAGTTCTTTTTGCTCTGAAGCCGTAGGAGCTTTCTTTTGTAAAAGTTCATTTTGTCGGTTGATTTCCTTTTCTCTTTTTGCGCTGAGGTCAGGCTTTACTACTTTTTTAGGATAAAAATTTTTGATTTGGCTTTGTGCTGTCCCTCCGCAGAGTAGGGCAAGAATTAGTAAATTTTTCATATTTAATGTATTGGTTAAAAAAGTTCGCCTAAATTTTTTGGTTGTGATATGCCCAGATGTCGGTACGCTTTTTCGGTAACTTCCCTTCCTCGCGGTGTTCGGATGATGAATCCTTCCTGAATGAGGTAGGGTTCATATACCTCTTCCAAAGTTTCGGCATTTTCTCCAATAGAAGTTGCCAGCGCGGATATTCCCACGGGTTTCCCTTTGAAATTTTCTATCATTACCCGCATGATTTTATTGTCCATATCATCAAGGCCATATTCATCAACATTGAGCGAATTAAGCGCGAATTTAGCGATGTTAAGGTCTATCTCTCCATTGCCTTTTATCTCCGCAAAATCCCTCACTCGGCGGAGTAGGGCGTTGGCTATTCTTGGTGTTCCTCGGCTTCTTCGTGCGATTTCAAGGGCAGCATCTTCATAAATGGGAACGGCCAAAACCCTTGCGCTTCGTTCGATAATCATACCCAAAAGCTCCACATTGTAGTATTCCAATCGGCTCTGAATCCCAAATCTCGCCAGCATCGGTTTAGTAAGCATTCCGCTTCGGGTCGTTGCTCCGATTAGGGTAAATGGATTTAGCCCAATCTGAACAGAACGGGCATTAGGGCCAGTTTCGAGCATAATATCGATTTTAAAATCTTCCATCGCAGAATATAGATATTCCTCCACAATAGGCGATAGACGATGAATTTCATCAATGAAAAGAACATCGTTTTCCTCCAAATTGGTTAAAATTCCTGCCAGACTGCCTGGTTTGTCCAGCACAGGGCCAGAGGTTACTTTGCAGTTTACGCCCAGTTCGTTGGCAATGATATGTGAAAGTGTGGTTTTCCCAAGCCCAGGAGGCCCGTGCAGAAGCGTGTGGTCTAGTGCTGTTCCTCTATTTTTGGCGGCGGCAACGAACACTTCTAGGTTATCTAATGTTTTTCTCTGTCCTGCAAAATCTTTGAAAGTTTGCGGACGGATTTTTTCCTCTTGTAAAAGTTCTTCGGAGGAGTAATTCTCTTTATCTGGATGCAAAAAATCAGGCATTTCTAATCTATTTGAGAACCAAAGATAAAGATTTTTTTGACCAAATGATAAATTAAATCATTGTTTAAATTTAAACGATATTGTATTTATTAAATTTAATTTAGTTTTAATTCTTTAATTTAAAGATATTTAATATTGTTTTAAAATTTAAACAAATATTGTTTTTGAAAAAATGTTTAAAATTAAAGAAATAATATTTTTATATTTGCACCTTCAAAATAAAAGTGAAAACGAGAAACATGAGAAAAATTTTGTTACCAATAACATTATTGGCGGGAACCTTAGCTTATGGAGGAGGGTTCAGAGTATCGCTACAGGGAGTGAAGCAGTTGGCTATGGCGCACACGAGTGCCCATGCAGAGGATGCGAGTGTAGCTTTTTTTAATCCAGCAGGGATGTCTTTCATTCCAAGTAAACTGAGTGTGGTAGCTGGTGGTTTTGGAGTGGCAAGTAAAGTGACATACCAAAATCTGGACACAGGAGAGGCTTATTCTACGGAAAATCCTTTGGGAACGCCTATTTATGCGGCTGTAGCGTATAAGGTGGTGGATAATGTTTCTGTGGGATTTAGTTTTACTACGCCTTTCGGAAGTACAGTTCAGTGGCCAGAAAAATGGACAGGAGATGAAATCGTAACTAAAATGAGCTTGAAGAGTTATTTCTTCCAGCCAGCGGTTTCTGTGAAGATGGCGGACTGGATGTCAGTGGGTCTGAGCTATATGTATGTGAAAGGACAAGTGGACTGGGATAAGAAACTTAATAAATTTAATGGTAGTTTAAATTTAAAAGACACCAAAGCAAGTGGACATGGTCTAGGATTGGGATTCTATTTTAGACCAACAGAAAAACTTGATGTAAGTGTTGCATACCGTTCGCCTGTAATTGTGAAGGCTAATGATGGAGTTGTGAGTTTTAATGTGTCTTCGGCATTGTATTCAGCATTGAAAGTAGATGCGAATGGTCAAGATAAATTTAAAGCAGAACTTCCATTGGTGGAGGAATACACGATAGGAGCTACATACAGAATCACTCCGAAATGGCAGGTTTCAGCGGATTTTAACTATACAGGATGGTCTCGTTATGATGCTCTGACGCTTGATTTCGAAAATGCACTTATAGGAAATCAGAAAGATAAAACAGTATTAAAAAACCTTAAAAACTTTAAGAATACGCAGACTTGGCGTTTTGGAACGCAGTATCAGTTTACTGATATGATTGCTGGGCGTTTAGGATATTACTATGACCAGTCTCCTTATGAGGATAAGGATTTCATCCCAGAAACTCCATCTTTTGATAATAATGTGATAACGGCTGGTATTGGGCTGAAATTCAATAAATTTAATGTTGATATTTCTGGAGGATATGCATTTATGAAGAGAAGAAATAGTATGAATGATAATTTAGGATTTTATGGACAGTTGAAATCCAAAGCAGCATATTTCGGTCTAGGAATTTCTTATAACCCTTTTTAATTTGAAATCATGAAAAAAGTATTTATATCATCAATGGCCGTTTTGGCTGTTTTGTCAGTTACAAGTTGTAAAACTGATTTTGAAACCGATGTAGCGGATATCGCGGTAACTAGCGGAGAGGCAGATTTTAGTAAATATGTGGCTCTTGGGAATTCTTTGACTTCTGGATATAGAGATGGGACAGTGTATTTAGATGGGCAGCTGGAGTCTTATCCTGCGATGATTGCCGAGCAGATGCAGAAAGCAGGAGGAGGAACTTTTACTCAGCCTTTGGTGCCTGATAACATCGGTGGTTTCGCTAATATACCAGGGTTTAGAGGGAAATTAACACTTCAAGTAGTGAATGGAGCATTGACTCCAGTATATTCTACGGCTGTTAGTACATTAGACAGATTGACAGGAACATACAATAATATGGGGGTGCCTGGTGCTAAATCTTTCCATTTGGTGGCGAATGGATATGGTAACATGGCTGGGCTGGCAGCAGGAACAGCAAACCCGTATTTCGTGAGATTTGCGTCTTCTTCTACTGCTAGTGTTTTAGACGATGCTAAGGCTCAGAATCCTACATTTTTCTCTCTTTGGATAGGGAATAATGATGTACTTTCTTATGCGACTTCAGGAGGGGTAGGAACTAACCAAACAGGAAACACCAATCCAGCAACATATTCTTCCAATGATATCACTGATCCTAATGTTTTAGCAGGGTCTATCAGAACTGTTTTAGAAGGAATGAAATCAGTAGGGGCAACTAAAGGAGTGATAGCAAACATTCCGAATGTGACTTCTATTCCTTTCTTTACAACGGTTCCGTATAATGCTGCTCCATTGGATGAAGCTCATGCTGCTACCTATAATGCTGAGTTAGTAGGAAAATTAAAACCTGTTTTGACTGCTTTGGGGCAAGGAGATAGATTGAAAACATTGGTAGTTGGGCAAAATCCATTATTGATAAAAGATGAAACCTTGACAGATTTATCATCTCAAATCACGGCAGCTTTGACAAGAAATGGTGTTTCTGCTGCTGAGGCGGCTTTCATCGGGACTACCTATGGACAGGCTCGCCACGCTACAAGTGAAGATTTGATATTATTGTCTACAAAATCCGTTATCAATACAGATGTAACGGGTGTTTCTGCTCCATTTAATAAACAAGGAATTACTTATCCTTTGGAAGATAAATATGTATTGACGAAATCAGAAGTAGCGCAGGTTCAGACAGCAACAAATGCTTATAATACTCAAATAAAGGCTTTAGCAGAGGCTTACGGATTGGCTTTTGTAGATGCTAATGCTAAAATGGTAGAATTGGGCAAAAGCTCTGGAATCCAGTACAATGGAGTGAACTATTCCACTACATTCGTTACAGGAGGTTCGTTTTCGCTGGATGGTGTACACCTTACAGGAAAGGGATATGCGGTGATTGCTAATGAATTTATCAAAGCTATCAATGCTAAGTATAAATCCAACTTACGCCAAGTGAATCCAAATAACTATTCGGGAGTAAAGTTTCCATAACTTTTTTATAAGTTAAATAAAAACCGCTTGATATTTTTCAAGTGGTTTTATTTTTATTAAATTTGCAACTCTCAAAAAAACTCAAATTAAACAATGGCTTCTCAAACATCTTATTTATTCAGCACTAGAACCAGTAGACAGTTAGCTGAAAAAATCGCCTATCACTATGGGCAGGAACTAGGAAAAATCAATTTTCAAGAGTTTAGTGATGGTGAATTTGAGCCTGTTTTAGACCAATCTGTAAGAGGCGGAAGGGTCTTTTTAATAGGTTCTACATTCCCGCCAGCGGATAATCTTTTAGAGCTTCTTCTTATGATAGATGCGGCTAAAAGAGCTTCTGCAAAGAACATTACGGTGGTTCTTCCGTATTTTGGTCTGGCAAGACAAGACAGGAAAGATAAACCGAGAGCTCCGATAGGCGCGAAACTGGTTGCAAATCTTTTGACAACAGCGGGAGCAACTAGAGTGATGACCATGGATCTGCATGCGGACCAGATTCAAGGTTTTTTTGAAATTCCAGTAGACCATCTTTATGCATCGGCTATTTTTGTGGAGTACATTAACTCTTTGAATTTGGATAATTTGACCATAGCATCGCCTGATATGGGAGGAGCTAAAAGAGCTAAAAACTACGCAAACCACTTGGGAGCAGAAGTTACAATATGCTACAAAGAAAGAAAAAAAGCAAATGAAATAGCAGAGATGACCCTCATTGGTAATGTGGAAGACAGAAATGTGATTTTGGTGGATGATATGGTAGATACAGCAGGGACACTCTGCAAGGCTGCGGATATCATCATGGAAAGAGGAGCAAAAAGTGTAAGAGCTATCGCTACTCACGGAGTGTTTTCTGGAAAGGCATATGAGAATATAGAGAAGTCTAAATTGCAGGAAATTATCATCACAGATTCAATTCCTCTTAAAAACAATTTGTCATCTAAAATAAAAGTGCTATCTTGCGCCCCGTTATTTGCAGATGTGATGAATCTTGTTCATAACAAGAAATCCATCAATGACAAGTTTATATTTTAAAATAATTAAATTTTTTATAAAATGAAATCTATTACAATTCAAGGACAGAAAAGAGAAAGCGTGGGTAAAAAATCTACAAAAGCTCTACGCGATGCTGAATTAGTTCCTTGTGTTGTTTATGGAGGTAAAGAACCATTACATTTCTCTACAGAAGAGAAATCTTTCAAAAACTTGGTTTATACTCCTGAGGCACACACGGTATCTATTGAGGTAGGTGGACAGACTATTCCAGCAGTATTACAAGACATTCAGTTTCACCCAATTACGGACAGAATCCTTCATGTGGATTTCTACCAGTTGAGTGCTGACAAACCAGTAGTAATGGAAGTTCCTGTGAAAATTACAGGTCGTGCTAAAGGTGTTGTAGCGGGTGGTGTTCTTAGACAATCATTCAGAAAACTGAAATTAAAAGCAGTTCCTGCTAATTTACCAGATGAAATCGTGGTAGATGTGACTCCACTTAAAATTGGTAACAAAATTTATGTGGGAGACATCAAAACTGATGCGTACACATTCTTACATCCAGACAATGCTGTAATCGCAGCTGTGAAGATGTCTAGAAATGCGATGAAAAACGCAGGTGCTGCAGGAGCAGACGATGAAGATGATGAATAAAATAATCTTTTCATAAGTTTAAAACAAAAGGCTGTCAATTTTTTGATGGTCTTTTGCCTTTATTAACATAAATCAATTTTCAATAAAATAAAAACTTATACTTTTGCTTCATAAATTTAAAAAAAATAAAAATATGAAAATATTAGCATTAGCAGCGAGTAATCATTCCAACTCTATCAATAAGCAGTTGGTTTCCCATATTTCAAGTAAATTTGAAGGACATGATGTAGAACTTCTTGATATTAACGACTACGAAATGCCTATTTACAGCATAGACAGAGAGGTAAGCGGTGGTGTTCCTAAACTGGCAGAAGATTTTGCGGCGAAGATAGATGGAGTGGATTTGCTTATTATTTCCTTGGCGGAATATAATGGCTCTTATTCTACAGCTTTCAAAAATATTTTTGACTGGATATCAAGAATTCCAAACAGAAGTGCTTTTGGTGATAAAAAAGTTTTCCTCACTGCTACAGCTCCAGGTCCGAGAGGAGGTCTTACGGTTTTAGAGACAGCAAAGGCAAGATTCCCATACAATGGAGGGGATGTGATAGAGGGTTTTTCTCTTCCAAATTTTTCTGAGAATTTTGATTTGGAAAAAGGAATAATCGATGAAGAAAAGAAAAAGGAACTGGAAGCAAAAATAGAAAAAGTAAAACAAGTTCTCATAAATTAAATATTTAAATAGCGGTCTCAAAGGGCTGCTATTTAGATTTTTAAACCGAAATAAATTAAATAAATTTTATTTTTTACTGATAAATTATTACCTTTGTCTGCTCAATTAGTTATTATTATGAAATTTATTGTCACAAGTGGCGAGTTACAAAAAGCTTTAAATACGGTAAGTGGTGTGATATCTAGTTCACAATCCAGACCGATATTGGAGAATTTCCTTTTTGAGTTAGAAAATAATTTGCTTAAAATCACAGCATCAGATGGGGAGACTACTCTTTTGACATCTTTGGCGGTTAAGTCAGAGAGCAATGGCAAAATAGCGGTTCCTGCTAAGATGTTTCAGGATGCGATAAAAACATTTGGTGATCAGCCTCTTACTTTTTTGGTGAAACCGAATGAAAATGGAGGTGGGCTTTTGGAAATTTTAGATGAGAAGGATAACTATTTCATAGCGTTGGATAATGCAGAGGAATATCCTGAATTGGCAGAATTTAGTTCTTCACAAAAAGTTACTATTTCATCAGGAGTTCTTGCGGAAGCTCTTTCTAAAACACTTTTCGCGACAAGTAATGATACGCTTCGTCCTGTGATGACGGGAGTATTTTTCCAATTTGGAGAAGAGGAGGCTAATTTTGTAGCAACGGATTCTCATAGATTGGTAGTTTATAAAAGAACAGACATTAAAAATAGTGAGCCGATGGAGTTCATTATGCCTAAAAAACCACTGAGTATCTTTAAAAATATTCTGACAAGTTCAGATGATGAGGTGGTTATAGAGTTTAATGAAAACATGGCGAAGTTTTCCTTCAAGGAGCATGTATGGATTTGTCGTTTGATAGATGGAAAATATCCTAATTATAATGCAGTAATTCCTAAGGAAAATCCTAATGTGCTGACTATAAACAGAACACTTCTATTAAGTTCTATCAAAAGGGCTTCTATTTTTGCTAGCAAATCTACCAGTCAGGTAAGATTTAAGTTGTCTGGGAATATTCTTTACCTTCATGCAGAAGATACAGAGTATGCGAATAAAGCAGAAATGCAGATACCATGTGACTACTCAGGAGAGGATATCAATATAGGATATAGTTCAAAATTCCTGACAGAAATGATAGCGGTTCTAGATTCAGAGGATATTATCATGAGAATGTCCCAAGCGAATAGACCAGGGATTGTAGAACCAGCAGACGGACTGGATGAGGAAGAGCAAATACTCATGCTGTCTATGCCAGTAATAGGTTTAAATTAACAAAATGAAAATAAACGAGATGTAGAGTAAAAGACCTTTGCATCTCCTTTTTTAATATTTATATTTCAATGAAGATTTCGAATAATTGGCTTAAAGATTACATTAGTACAGATTTAAATTCAGAAAAAATAGGAACTTACCTCACGGATATAGGTTTGGAAGTAGAGGGGATAGATAAGTTTGAAACTATCAAAGGAAGTTTGGAAGGCATCGTCGTAGGTAAGGTTTTAACTTGTGAAAAACATCCAAACGCCGATAAACTAAGTAAAACTACTGTAGATGTAGGGAACGCTACAATTCTAAATATTGTCTGCGGAGCTCCTAATGTAGCTGCAGGACAGATAGTTGCGGTGGCTGTGGTAGGGACTACTTTGTTTGATAAAAATGGAGGGTCTTTTACTATTAATAGAACTAAAATCAGAGGCGAGGTTTCGGAAGGGATGATTTGTGCGGAAGATGAGATAGACTTGGGCAACAGCCATGATGGAATTATGGTTTTGGATGAAACTTATGAAGTAGGAAAACCTCTGGCGGATTACTTTGATATTCAGCAAGATGAAGTTTATGAAATAGGACTGACACCTAACAGAACAGATGCTATTTCGCACTATGGTGTAGCGAGAGATTTACATGCATTTTTAACTTGTAATGGAATTGATTCCAAGCTTGTTAAAATGGAAACTTACTCTGCTGAATCAGAAGGAGAACATAATTTTTCTATTGAAGTAGAAAACAATGATTTGGCGCCGAGATACATTGGTGCTGTTTTGAAAAATATAAAAGTAGGAGAATCTCCAGAATGGCTGAAAAACAGACTAAAAGCGATAGGTCTTTCACCAATAAATAATGTGGTGGATGTTACTAACTATATTCTTCATGCTTATGGACACCCGCTTCATGCTTTTGATTTAGATAAAATAGGAGGAAATAAAATAACGGTAGGAAACAGCCCAAAAGGAACGAAATTCACCACGCTGGATGGAGTGGAGAGAACGCTGAACGGAGAAGAAATCATGATAAAAGATGGAAATCAGAAACCACTTTGCATTGCTGGGGTTTTTGGTGGGCTGGACAGCGGAGTTTCTGAGCAGACGCAGTCTATTTTCTTGGAAAGTGCTTATTTTAATCCTGTTGCTGTTCGTAAAGGAGCTAAATTCCACGGACTGAATACCGATGCTTCTTTCCGTTTTGAGAGAGGAGTAGATCCGAATAATACTAAAACTACTATTTCCTTGGCAGTAAAGTTGTTACAGGAATTGACAGGAGCGACATTGGTAGGGGATTATATAGAGCATTATCCTGAAAAAATAAAACCTCACAATGTGATTTTTAGATATTCTAAGTTGGATCAAATTTTAGGAATAAAAATCCATAGAGGAAAAGTTAAAGAGATTTTGAAATCTTTGGAAATAGAGCCTCTTAACGAAATTGCTGATGGGTTGGAGCTTTTGGTGCCGAATTACAGGGCTGATGTTACCAGAGAAATAGATGTGATAGAGGAAATTCTTAGAATTTATGGGTATAATAAGATAGATGCTCCACAGAAAATTTCTTTTACTCCAGTGAAATTGAGCTTTGATGACCAAGATGGATTAGAAAACGAGTGGGCAAGGGCTCTTCAGGCGAATGGGTTTTATGAAGTGATGAATAATTCCCTTACTTCGGTGGAGGATGAAACGGATGCTGTGAAGTTGTTAAATCCATTGAGCGGTGATTTGGCGTTTATGAGAAAGTCTTTATTGGAAGGACTTTTGGAGAATGCTGTTTATAATATCAACAGAAAAAATGCGGATATTAAGTTTTTCGAGTTAGGAAAAATTTATCATAAAAAGGAAAAATACGAGGAGAGAAAACAGCTGGCGATTTTAGTTTCAGGGAAAAATCATTCTGAAAACTGGCTTCTTCCGAAGGGCAGCACAAGTTTCTATCATTTGAAAGCGTATGTTTCTCTTATTTTAAGCAAGTTGAATTTTGATATTGTTGAAAAACCATTGCAGGATGGTCGTTTTTCGGATGCAATAGAATTTTCAGTTGAAGGAAAAACCGTTGCAAGACTTGGAAAAGTAAGTCCGAAAATGCTGAAAAAATTTGACATAGAACAAGAGGCTTTCTATGCAGAAATAGAAATTGAAGAGTGTCAAAATCTTCGTAATACAGAGAATTTGCGTTTCAAAGATATTCCTAAATTTAATAAAACAAGAAGGGATTTGGCGCTCTTAGTAGATAAGTCTGTGTTATACACACAGCTCTATAATGCTGCTAAAAATAACAAGTCTCCATTCTTGAAGAACATCAATTTGTTTGATGTGTATGAAGGCAAAAATCTTCCAGAGGATAAGAAATCTTATGCGTTGAGTTTTGAACTTTTGAATGAAGAAAAAACGATGGAAGAAAAGGAGATAGCACAAGTGATGGATTCTTTGGTGGATATTTTCAAGAAACAGTTTAATGCGGAACTCCGCTCATAAATACACGAATTATGAAAAAAATAATTTCACTAACAGCCTTGCTTGTCTTGTCATTATCTTGTTCCAATGCATCTGTTGCAGGAAAAAAAGAGAGTATACAATTGAATAATACCAGTTGGGTTTTAGAGGAAAATTCTAAGACAAACTCTGGAATTACTTTAGAAATTGCAAAGGGTAGAGTTTCAGGTTTTTCTGGATGTAATAATTATTTTTCAGAATTAATAACACACCCAAAAGGCACTTTTCAAGTAAAAAGTATAGGAGCGACACGAATGCTTTGTGATAATATCTCTGTGGAAGAAGATTATCTAAATTTACTTGAAAAAGTTAATAAATATGTAATCAGCGAAACCTCTTTGGAGTTGTATAAAGACAATGTTTTGTTATTGAAATTTAAAAGAAAGTAACTTTTTTTCATAGATAATTTTGTTGTTTTAGAAAAAAAAAGTACTTTTGCAAACCTATTATGGACAAATATAGAAACTATGACATCAGTTTTTCTGGTCTAAAGCAAGGAAAACATGAGTTTGAGTTCTGTGTTGATCAGCAGTTCTTTGATTTATTTGAGGCTGAAGAAGAATTTGAAAATGCCAAAATAGTTAGTAAAGTTTTACTTGAAAAACATTCTACTTTTTTGGATTTTGTAATTTCTGTTTCGGGAATAGTGGATTTGACTTGTGATATCAGCAATGAAAAATTCCAGTATCCAGTAAATAATGAAATAAAATTCTTGGTAAAGTTTGGAGAAGAATATGATGATAGTAATGAAGAGATTATTACAATTCCTCATCACTATAGCGAGTTTAATATTGCTCAGTTTATCTATGAAGCAGTGGTTCTTGCTATTCCTATGAAAAAAGTATCTCCTGCTGCGCTAGAAAACGAAGAATTTCAGGATTTACTAGATAAATTCAGTCCTAAAATAAATGAAGAAAAGGCGGATGATGAAGACATAGATCCAAGATGGGAAGCGTTGAATAAGTTGAGAAAATAAAAGTTAATATAAAAAGCTAAAAATTATTAGAAATGGCACATCCTAAAAGAAGACAGTCATCTACAAGAAGAGATAAAAGAAGAACTCACTACAAAGCAGTAGTTCCTCAATTGGCAAAAGATGCTACAACAGGTGAATTACACCTATATCACAGAGCTCACTGGCATGAAGGAAAACTTTACTACAGAGGTAAAGTAGTTCTTGAAAAAGAAGTAGAATCTGCAGAATAACGATAGATTTTTGGTAAAATCTCCAAAAATCGCGGTAGAAATATAGAACCATTCTTTTTTACAAAAGTGAATGGTTTTTTGTGTTTATTTACTATATTTGAACAATAAAATTATTTTTTATGGATATTAAAGACTTACAAAACCTTATTAAATTTGTTTCAAAGGCTGATGTAGCTGGAGTAAAATACAAAACTAAGGATTTTGAAATCAATATTACCAATCATACATTTGGTACGATGGTGACAACGCCACAGATGACACAAGTTCAACCAGTGGTAAATGCAGCTCCTGTTGCACAGCCAGAGCAGGAATCTTCTGCAAATTCAGCAGAGTCTGCTGAAAATGGTAAATATATTACAATAAAATCTCCTATCATTGGTACTTTCTATAGAAAACCAGCTCCAGACAAAGAACCTTTCGTGAGTGTAGGAAGTGAAATCACAGAAGGAACGGTAGTTTGTGTGGTAGAAGCTATGAAGTTATTCAATCAGATAGAGTCTGAAGTGAGTGGGAAAATTGTGAAAATTTTGGTGGATGATGCATCTCCTGTAGAGTACGACCAGCCATTATTCTTAGTAGACCCATCATAATCTACTCTATTTATTGTAATTGATAAACAGAAAAACAATGTTTAAAAAGATATTAATTGCCAATCGTGGAGAGATTGCGATGAGAATTCTCAGAACTTGTAAAGAGATGGGAATCAAAACAGTAGCAGTCTACTCAATCGCGGATAAAGACAGTCTGCATGTAAGATTTGCGGATGAAGCGGTATGTATAGGTCCTGCGGCGAGTAAGGATTCTTATCTGAAAATTCCTAACATCATTGCAGCTGCAGAAATTACGAATGCAGATGCCATTCACCCTGGCTATGGATTTTTGGCTGAAAATGCTAATTTTTCTAGAATTTGTCAGAAAAATGGAATCAAATTCATCGGTGCTACACCAGAGCAAATAGAAAAAATGGGAGACAAAGCCACTGCTAAAGCAACAATGAAAGCAGCTGGAATTCCTTGTGTTCCTGGGTCTGATGGACTTGTAGAGTCTCTAGAAGAAGCTGAAAAAATAGCTGAAGAAATCGGCTATCCTGTAATGATAAAAGCTACCGCAGGTGGTGGTGGTAAAGGAATGCGTGCCATCTGGAGCAAAGAAGAGCTTAGAGAAAGCTGGGACTCTACTATTCAAGAGGCTTTAGCGGCTTTCGGGAATGGTGGAATGTACATGGAAAAACTGATAGAAGAGCCAAGACACATAGAATTCCAGATTGCTGGAGATAGATATGGAAAAGCTTGTCATTTATCGGAAAGAGACTGCTCTATCCAGAGAAGAAATCAAAAATTAATAGAAGAAACTCCGTCTCCTTTTATGACGGATGAGCTTCGTGAAAAAATGGGAAATGCCGCTGTGAAAGCAGCAGAATATATTGGATATGAGGGAGTAGGAACGATAGAATTTTTGGTTGATAAACACAGAAACTTCTATTTCATGGAGATGAATACTCGTATTCAGGTGGAACACCCTATCACAGAGCAGGTTATAGATTATGACCTTATCCGTGAGCAAATTTTACTAGCAGCAGGAGAAAAAATTCTTGGAAAAAACTATTATCCAAAGTTGTACTCTATAGAATGTAGAATCAATGCGGAAGATCCATATTCTGATTTTAGACCTGCACCTGGTAAAATTACTCAGCTTAATATCCCTGGCGGACATGGTGTGAGAGTGGATACGCATGTGTATGCTGGTTATACAATCCCGCCAAACTATGATTCTATGATAGCTAAGCTCATCATCACGGCACAGACTAGAGAGGAGGCTATTGCTAAAATGAAAAGGTCTTTGGATGAGTTTTATATAGAAGGAGTGAAAACTACGATTCCTTTCCACAGACAGCTGATGGACAATCCTGATTTCCTTGCTGGAAATTACACGACTAAGTTCATGGAGACTTTTGTGATGGATAAAGATTATGAATTTCACTAATGAATAAAAAAGAAACACTACTAAATTTTAGTAGTGTTTTTATTTTTTACTTTACGCCTAATTTTCCGAGTAAGATAAAGAGCATGGCGATTACTAAATAGGACAATCCATTAGGAGAAGAAAGTGTCCCTGCTAAAACTACACAAGTTCCTACAATAGCGAAAAGCAGCATGGTGTATTTCAGGGTTTTATTTTTTAGTAAATGTTCTCTAAACAATTTGAAAAGTCCTAAATACAAACAAAAATTAACCACATAAATGAACAAAATAGGAATGGCTGATATGTCGTAATTTAGTTCTTTTAGGAATGGATTGGTATTAGATAAATAAAAAATAAAAAGATAAATGCTCATCAGTCCGAAGCCTACCAAAGCGCTATTTACGGGCATCCCAGTTCTTTTGCTGATATTGCCTAAATTCAGGAATTTTTTAGAATATTCTAGATTGTAGAATTGGTAAGGAGCGCGAGTATTTGCAAGAACAAGTCCATTACAAGTTCCTAATACAGAGGTGATTATGAATAGTTGTATGATTATCGCTCCTGCTTCAGTGGAAATTTTTCTTGAAAATTCTATGATGTAGGTGTCGCCCAGCTGCTGTATTTCATCACTGCTCATATTGGAGACAATTCCTAAATAATAAAAAACATAAACCACCAAGACGATCAAAGTCCCTGATATTAAAGCTTTTGGGAGGTTTTTCTGTGAGTCTTTGATTTCTCCAGAAATTTGCATCGCGATATACCACCCATCCATAGAAAAGGCGATAGGAATGAAACTTGCGCCCACTAAAAGCCAAAAATTAGTTTCGTTGGAAGAGATTAAGGCTTGATTTTCAATTTGATTTAATGGTTCGGTGTCATTTCCTAAAAGGCTGATAATCCCAAAAGCAGCGATGAAAATGAGCGGAAACAGCTTTAAAACCGCAGTTAATTGTAAAAAAACACCGCTGGATTTTGGCCTGAAAATATTAAGAAATAAAAATATAACTCCATTGCACCAGCCTATCAGTGAATAATGCAGGAAATTAGGTTCAAAATCAATAAACTCGGTAAAAAGGTGTGAGATATAAATACCTGATACAGTGAGTAATACTCCTGCTAACAAAGGCAAAAACATAATGAAATAAACCCAGCCCACATAAGCCGCCGCTCTCTTCCCATAGCGAAATTCCACATAATGCAGGAGTCCGCCTTCTTTTGGGGAGAAAATGGCATAATTCGCCATAGATGCCGCTGAAAAAACCACACTGATTCCCACGATGATAAAGCCCATCACACCCGCATAGATATTGCCATTGGTGGAGGCCAAAACATCATCTACTTTGAAGAAAATACCAGAACCTATCATCTGTCCGACCACCATGGACACCGCCATGAACAGTCCGTATCTTACCTCTAATTTCTGTCCCATTGTTTGATTTTAGTAATTTAGGGCAACAAATATAACTTTTTCGCATCGAAAATATTTATTTTAGGGCTAAATATTTTAAAATACATAAATATTATTAACTTTGTGAAAACTATGATTTGATGCTTGTATCCAAGGAAAAAGTTAGTGGACTTATTATCACTCACAATGAGGAAAAAAACATTCGTGAAGTATTGGAATGCTTTGATTTTTGTGATGAAATCGTTATCGTGGATTCTTTCAGCACGGATAGAACTTTAGAAATTGCTGAAACTTTCCCGAATGTGAAAATCATTCAGAATAAATTTGAAAACTTTACAAAACAGCGAAATTTGGCTCTCGATAACGCCAAAAATGACTGGGTTTTGTTTCTGGATGGAGATGAGAGAATCACGCCAGAGCTGAAAGCGGAAATCATAGAAACGCTAAATTCTGAGAACAAAAAGGATGCTTATTATTTTTATCGAAAATTCTTTTTTGAAGGGAAGCCTATCAACTATTCGGGAACTCAGAATGATAAGAATTTCAGGCTTTTCAGAAAATCTAAAACAAGATACATCACCGAGAAAAAAGTACACGAAACCCTTGATGTAAAGGAAAATATCGGTTCTCTGAAAAACAAACTTCTTCACTATTCTGTGGCTGATAAGGAATCCTACTGCAAGAAAATGATTCACTACGGAGAGCTGAAAGGGAAGGAACTTTTTGAAAAAGGGAAAAAATATAGTTTTTTCACGCAGATGACAAAAACGGCTTTTAAATTCTTTAAATCTTATATTTTAAAATTAGGAATTTTAGATGGGAAAGAAGGTTTTGAATTGTGTAAATTACAGACACTGAGTGTTTATGAAACTTATGAATCCCTAAAAAGAGAAGAAAGAAAATGAAAATTTGTGTTATTAGTTTTGATTTTTGGGGTTATGATGCCCATATCGTAGAAACCTTGAAGGAAAAAGGAATAGAGGCGAACCATATCAAGATAGGGGCGGTTTCTTATGAGAATTTCGGAGAGAGATTGACTAATTTTTTCTCCAAAGTGTTTTTGGGCAAAAACCTAAAATACCAAAAGAGACAAAAATTCGTGATAGAACAGCTGGATAAGCTGGGACATCAAGACCAGATTTTGGTTTTAAATGCGGATACTTTTGACCATTCTACTTTGGAATACATGAAAAAATGCACCAATAGGTTCATCACATTTTTGTACGATAATCTAGACAGATTTCCTGTACAGGATAAGTTGCATTTTTTTGATAAAATCTATTCTTTTGATGACAAAGACATTGAAAAACACGAATTCGAAAGATTGACAAATTATAATTATCTGCCATTTTTGTCACAAGAAAAGCAAAACCCGAGTGAGGATGCTCTCTACATAACCTCCTACGACAAAAAAAGAATAAAACAACTGGAAATTCTTTCGCAGAAATTTGAGGAACTTAGATTAAAATTTGACTTGTATGTTATCGGGAAAAAAAGCTGGAAAAACAAGCTGATGAAGCCTTTTTCGAAGAATAAAATAGTTTTCACCAGGAAGAGAATAAATCACGAAAACCTGCCTGAGTTTTATAAAAGAACAAAAGTTATTTTAGACCTGATGAGAGAAAACCAGTATGGGCTGAGTTTCCGTGTGTTTGAGGCGATGGCATTGGAGAAAAAAATAATTACGGATAATGAAAAAATAAAAAATTATGATTTCTACAATCCCAATAATATTTTGGTATTAAATAAAGATTTTAGTAATATTACAAAAGATTTTTTTGAAACTCCGTACCAGTCACTTCCAGAGGAAATTTATAAAAAATATACTCTTGAAAAATGGGTAGAGCGAGTTTTTAATTTAAAATAAAATTTATGGGAATCTGGAGAGAACTTAAATATAGTTTAAGAAGAATTAAAAGAATAAAAAAACTTGAGCAGCAATACCAAAATGTAGAAGCTGTCAATGATTCTTACAAAGATGAAAAAATATCTTTTCCATACTACGAAAATCCGTTAGTAAGTATCATTATTCCGTATTTTAACCAAGAATTCTATACTTGGAATTGTCTTTATTCTATTTGGAAAAATCTCCCTAAAACGAGTTTTGAAATAGTTTTAGTAAATGATAAAAGTACAGAAAATCCTGATTTTTCTTCCGTAAAAAACATTAGAATTATTGACAATAAAGAAAATTTAGGTTTTCTAAAAAGCGTGAATAATGCTATTAGCCAAGCAAAGGGAGAGTATGTTTATCTCCTAAACAATGACACAATAGTAAGAAATGGTTTTTTAGATGAACTTCTTTTTGTTTTTGATAATTTCCCAAATGTAGGCGCAGTGGGCTCTATGCTTCTTAATGCTGATGGCAGTTTACAAGAGGCTGGCTCTGTGTTTATGAAAGATTGTAGAATTTCGCAAGTTGTAGGAAAGAAAAAATCTTATTATCCAGAGTTTAATTATATTTACAAAGTTGATTATTGTTCTGGGTGCAGTCTTTTACTAAAAAAATACGATGACAATGGAAATTTAAACCTGTTTGATGAACAGTTTGCACCTGCTTATTTTGAAGAAACAGACTTATGTTTTAGGCTAAAATATACACAAGGGAAAGATATTTACTATACTCCTTTCTCTAAAATCATACATTTCAATGGTGTTTCTTATAATTCGGATATTTCTTTATCTGCAAGGAAACAAGAACTTTTTGATAAAAATCTAAAATTATTCAAAAAGAAATGGAAAAAAGAAATAGATGCCATAAAGGCTGAAAAAACTCAATCTCGAATCCTTGAACTCCACCAAAATAAAAGCATTGTTTTTTATAATGGAATGGTTCCTGAATATGATAAAAATTCAGGTGAGTTGAGGCTGACAGAAATTATAAAAGCCTATAAACGGAAAGGTTATTTCGTAGCCATTGTTGCTAAAAAAAACAAAATAGACTTTTCGTATAATGAATATTTTCAACGACTTGGTGTGTGTGTTTATTATGAACACAAAATCTATGATGACCGTTTGAGTTTTCTCAAGAGATTACGCCTTAGAAAACCTATAAGCTGGTTCTATGCTGTTAAGATCTTTATTGACAATTATAGACTTGCACAGAAGGCAAACTCTGACACAGTCCTTATCTATGATATGGTGGATATTCACCATTTGAGGTATCAGCGGGCTATACAACTGGAGCCTAAGAGATTTTCTAATAAAAAGAATTTTTACAAATTTTTATATTTAGAAAAGAAAGCTTCCCAAAAAGCAGATTTGGTGGTTACTGTTTCAGAGGATGAGGAAAAATATATGCAGAAATTTGCTAATGAAAACAAAATGCTTACTATTTCGAACATCCATTACCCTAAAAAGACGATAGAAGAAGTTCCGTCTTTCTATGAAAGAGAAAACATACTTTTTGTAGGCTCTATCCACCCGCCGAATGTGGATGCAGTTGAGTTTTTAATCAATGAAATAATGCCTATTGTCTGGGCTAAGAATAATTCTATTGGTGTAAATATTATAGGCAATGTCAATGAAGTGATGAAAGAAATCGTCCACCCTAATGTCAAGTTTCTCGGATATGTTCCTGATATGGAAGAGTTTCTTCTAAAAAGTAAAATAATGGTAGCTCCTCTTCGCTATGGAGCAGGCGTAAAAGGTAAAATAGGACAGGCTTTTGAATATTTCTTGCCAGTGGTAACTACCCCCATTGGAGCAGAAGGAATGAAATTAGAAAATCATAAAAATGCTATCATTGCAGAAAATAATGAAGATTTTGCTGAAGCAATATTAAATATTTATTCCAATGAAGATTTATGGAAAACTCTCCAAAACAATTCCGAAGACAGCCTCTTTCCTTTTTCAAAAGAAAATTTAGAAAATAAAATTGACTTAATAGAAAAAAATCTATTATAATGAACGAAATTATAAAAGTAGGATATTTATTATCATATGATTACCAATATATTTTTAATTCTCTGAAATTAGTTTATGATTTTGCTGATAAAATAGTTCTCTGCTATGATAAGGACGGCAAAACATGGGCTGGGAATGATGTGAGTATTCCGCATTCTTTTTTTGAGGAAATTAGGAAAATAGATATTAAAAACAAGATAAGTTTTTATGCAGATTCTTTCTATATAGAGAATGTTTCTCCTATTGATTTAGATACAAGACAAAGAAATATGCTTGCCGAAAAACAGGGAAAAGGAGGTTGGCATATTCAGATAGATAGTGATGAATACCCTGTTGATTTTAAAGAACTTACATCTTTCCTGAGAAAACACAAATACTTATTGAAAAAACCTGAGAAAACACCAGTTAATTTCTTTGTGAAATTCATCACTCTATTTAAACAAACTGAGGATGGTTTTTTCGTAATTTCTCCATATACAGAACCTTGTTTTCTAATAACTAACCAACCAAATTACATAAATGCTCGTTTCCCAAAAAATGATTTCCATATAATTTTAGACTCTTATATTATTCATCAATCTTGGGCGAGAGGTGAAGAAGAAATTTTAAAGAAAATTACTAATTGGGGACATAAAAATGATTTTGACACCAAAAATTTCTTTGATATTTGGAAAAATCTAAATGAGGATAATTGTTCTTCGTTCCAAAACTTTCATCCACTTACCCCCACTGACTGGAAAAGTGTAAAATTCATTAAGACAAAAAATATAGAACAAGTGATAGATTTTTTCAGAACATCTAAAGAATTTGCAGATAAAAAAATAACTCTCCCTCTCAATTGGAAAAGAAGAGTGAAATTGTATTTAAAATCTTTATTTTAAATAAATTCATGAATTGATAAACACTTCTTCAAATTTTTTCATCACAGAAACAGGATTGAAAACCTTTGAATAGCAGTCCCAGTTAGTATTATTATCTGGTTGAAAATTAGAAAGGATATTTTCTAAATCATTTTGATTATGGTATAAAATAGCTTTTTCTTTCAAAATATCTATGTGAGATTTTTCATCAGAAAGAGCCCAAGTGATAATGGGTTTATTTTTTATGGAAAACTCTCCAACAGCCATACCAAAACTCTCTCCTTGTCTTCTAGCATGTAGAAAAGCATCAGAGGTATTGATGAATTTTACTTTCTTATTTATATCTAGAGTAGGAGGCAAAAAGATAATATTTCTGTAAGGTCTGAAAATATTTCGTTTCACAAAACAATCAGTCCCCATAAATAGGAAATAAATATTTTTGTTCTTACGAGCAACCTTTTTTACTGCTTTATGAACAAAATCAATATTAAAAGTTTCTTTTCCTCCATATCGAGCAAATACGATGGCATCTTTTGGGATTCCAAGTTCCTCTCTCAAATTTCCTTTTATATCAGGTAAATTCACAATATGCGGAACAAAGGGAATATGTCCATTACTCATAGTCTTAGACAGCCACTCTGATACATAGGCATACACATTTCCGTAAGGTTCATTATATTTAAAAACAGCATGAATAGCAGTTTTTATGATATCAACAGGGGTATCATACTCTCTTTCTCCAGATTTTATAGCATAAAATAAATCTGCCTGTGAAACTTCTAATATTTTATTTCTTTCATTATTGTCTGTGTAGGAATAAACTTTAAATTTATTTGAAAACTTATCAATGGCTTCCTGTACATTGTTTGGGCTGTTTTTAGGAAACATAATGATGGATTCATTCCCAAGAATTTCCTCATTGTATCTTGCGTAATCAAATAAGGCATTGGATGTACCTCTGTAACAAAGCTGATTTTCGTGAAAGATAATTTTCATATTTTATTTAGGATTCAATATTTATTTAAAAAAATTATTTTTTGTTAATTTACATAAACAAAGATATAAATTTTATCACGATAATTATAATGAAATTGATTACATAGAATTTCTTTTGTTGGCTTTTATATTTTTTAAAGGAGATGAATCTCTTTTTGTAAAACTCTTCATTATACTAATTTTACTTTATAAAATTTCTAAAAAAACTTTAGTTTTATTCATGTGATTTTTTTTGCCTTGTGGATTCATTTTCAATGTATTTGACATGAAAACATTATCAGTATTTAAGTCTTCATAACTTCAAAAATTATTAGTTATAAATAACAGTTTTATTCTTTATTTTTTTCTTAAATTTGTCCTATTTTAGACGAATTATGATTTTCAATTCTATTGATTTTGCGATATTTCTGCCAATAGTGTTTCTTATCTATTGGTATTTAGTAAATAAGAACTTAAAGTTACAGAATTTGTTCATTCTCGCTGCCAGTTATGTTTTTTATGGCTGGTGGGATTGGAAGTTCTTGACACTTATTGTATTCAGTACATTGGTGGATTATACCATTGGTTGTCTTCTGAAAAATGAAGAAAATGAGAAGAAAAGAAAAATCTTGCTTTATACCAGCTTGTTTATAAATCTTTCATTTTTAGGGTTTTTCAAGTATTATAATTTTTTTGTAGAAAATTTTGTGGAGGCTTTTACTCTTTTCGGAATAAAGCTTAATATAGAAACGCTGAATATCATTCTTCCTGTGGGGATTAGTTTCTACACATTCCAAACTTTAAGTTACACAATAGATGTTTATCAAAGAAAATTAGAACCTACAAAGGATTTGATAGCGTTTGCGTCTTTTGTGACTTTCTTTCCGCAGCTGGTTGCGGGTCCTATCGAAAGAGCGACAGACCTGCTGCCTCAGTTTTATAAAAAAAGAGTTTTTGACTATCAAAAGGCAGTGGACGGGCTTCGGCAGATTCTTTGGGGATTGTTCAAAAAGATAGTTATAGCGGATAACTGCGCTCAGTTCGCGAATATTATCTTTAATAATTCGGCAGACTATTCTGGAAGTACACTGGTTTTAGGAGCGATATTTTTTGCATTTCAGATTTATGGTGATTTCTCAGGGTATTCAGATATAGCCATTGGGACTTCTCGTCTTTTTGGTTTTGAGCTAAAAAAGAATTTCCATTTTCCATATTTTTCGAGAGATATCGCAGAGTTTTGGCGAAGATGGCATATATCGCTAAATACTTGGTTTAGAGATTATATCTATATTCCACTGGGGGGCAGCCGTGGCGGTACAGCAATGAAGGTGCGAAATACTTTTGTGATTTTCGTTGTCAGTGGATTTTGGCACGGAGCCAATTGGACTTTTATAGCATGGGGGCTGTTGAATGCTATCTATTTTCTCCCACTTTTATTGACCAGTAAAAACAGAGTGAATTTGGGGGTTGTAGCAGATGGGCGAATTTTACCTTCTTTTAGGGAATTTGTACAAATTCTTTCTACTTTTGGGCTTACTGTATTGGCATGGATATTTTTCCGAGCGGAGAATATACAGCATGCTTTTTCATACATTTCTGAAATATTTTCTCCATCATTATTTAGTATTCCTGCTTTTTCAGATTTGCCTAGAGTAGGAGTGGTAGCCATTCTTCTCTTGATATTCATTGTAATAGAATGGATAGGTAGAAGAAGTGAATATGCCATAGAGCATATAGGACTAAAATGGAAGGCTCCTATAAGATATGCGTTTTACTATATTCTTATATTGGCTTTGTTCTATTTTGGAGGACAAGAGCAACAGTTTATTTATTTCCAATTTTAATAAGTAATGAAGAAATTTATCATAAAAACAAGTTTTTTTGTCTCCCCTTTTCTGATTTTTTATTTCATTAATACGATTTTTTATAAAAAAAACGAAGGGGATTTAGCAAGATTAGGGTATATTTATAATAATCCATCTCCTTCATCTGAGATCATAGCTCAGTATAAACCTTTAGAAGAAAAGTATATACGCATTTCTGAAGCTGATTTGAATCAAAATATAAAGGTAGATATTTTGACCATTGGAGATTCTTTTTCTGAGTCAAGACAGGTAGGCTATCAAAATATACTTGCGAATAAAGGGATTTCTGTTGCGCATATTGATAGATTTTTGTCAGAAGAGAATCCTATACAGGTGCTGATAGAGTTTATAAATTCTGATTTTTTTGATAGAATAAAAACAGAATATGTCGTACTCCAAACAGTCGAAAGATTCGCAGTTGATAGAACTTCGGAGTTGTCTTTTACTCAATCCAGAAGCATAGTTGACATAACCAAACAAATAAAAAAACATAAAGAAAAAAAATCAAAATCTACAGATTCTAATGCATTACAAAAGGTAGAATTTTTCTCTGATGCTACAATCAAAGTACCACTGTTTAATTTTCAATATTTGTTCTTAAACAGACCGCTTTATGCAGATGTTTATCGTTTTAAGTCAGAGAATAATTTCCTTTTCTCGAATAATCCAGAGGATTTATTGTTTTATAAAGAAGACATCAAATTCTTGCCAAGAAAAAATGATGATAAAAATGTTTCTCAGGCGAATGAGATTTTTAACAAAATAAATCAATTACTAGAGAAAAAAGGAATAAAACTCATCGTGATGATAGCGCCTGACAAGTATGATTTGTACTATCCTTACATAAAAAATAAACCCAAAGGAAAAGAGCCTTTATTCTTTGAAAAACTAGAAAAAGAGAAAAAAGAATATCTGTATATCCCTTCTTATTCCATCTTATCTGATATGATAAAAAAAGAAAAGGATGTCTATTTTTATGATGACACTCATTGGACAATGAAAGGCGCAGAAGCCATGTCAGAATCTATTTATAATATGATACAAAATAAAAAGGCTGTTGAATAACAGTCTTTTTATTTAGTTTCCTCTTGCGTAGTCATCTTCTAATCTGATGATATCATCCTCTCCAAAATAAGTTCCCGTCTGCACTTCTATGAAAACCAAAAGTTCTGAACTTCTGTTTTCTATTCTGTGTTTTGCTCCCAGTGGGATGAAGATACTTTCTCCGTATTTTACTACATGTTCCACTCCGTCTAGTACAACCACAGCCTCACCCTGAACCACTGTCCAAAACTCCTGTCTGTGATGATGGTACTGATAAGACAAACGATGTCCTGCATTCACTTCTATTCTTTTCAGTTTGTAGTTTTCCTCATCTTCAAGGACATAATATTTTCCCCAAGGTCTTTCTCCAACTTCTAGCATATTTCTAAATTTTATTATTAGTATAATTATTTTTTGCCAAATTTAATAAAATTTCTTCTAAAAAGGTATACCAATTTTTCTACCTTTATAAATTCCTTTTTCTATTTGCCAACAGACCATGTAAGCGCCAGCGGCTTCACTATTAGTAGCTGCCATGCTCTTTATCATAATAAATCCAATTGCCGTCTTCTGATTTATTGTAATTAAATGCAAAAATAAGCGTATTGTTATCAAGTTTTTTTATCACTTTGCTGTGTATATTTGCTTCTTTTCGCACATTTACATAGCCGTCTTTGTCATTGATTACGGCAAAGAAATAGTTTTTATTTTCTTGAGCAAAAGTGTAGCTGCTTATCAGTAAAAATAAAAGCAATGATTTCATAAAAGCTTAAATATCAAGTTCTTTTTCATCTATATTTAGCAATTTACACCACGCAAGTGCATTTTCTGAGGAAGGGTCTATGCCTTTGCCTTTGGTATAAAAAAGCTCCCATTGCCAATCGTCTCCTCCAGTACAACCCACAGCAGCGTAGTTCATCAGGAATTCCTTAAAGTTATCGGCTATATAAAGCCCGTGGTTCTCACTACCATCGTGACTGAGATACACAACCTTGCCATAATTCTCTGGTTCTAACTCAATAGCGATATAATCGCCGTTGCCTACTTGGTGAAAAGCCATTTTGTTATGCCAAACACGGTCGTATTCGTTATTGTAATCGGGATATACGTCCTCTTCCCAGCCCTTACGACTTTCTTCATAGCCTAAAAGCAAATCCAATCCAAAAAGCAACTCTCCAGAGGAGATTTCTGCTAATTCATCAGGGAGAAAAACCCCATTTTCTTCGTCCTCATAGTCCTCGTCTTCATCATTTTCGTAGTCCTCGTCTTCATCTGTATAGATACTCCAATAAAATTCCAAATGAGCGGTATTATCCAAGAGTACTTCTCGTAAATGTGGAGGTAATGTATAGCCTAATTTTGCCTCTACAGCTTTGATTTCGTCCTCAGTAGCAGGTTTTTCTATTGTAAGAGGGTCTGTCTCACCACCAAGGTCTTCTATCTTTTCTAAGAATAGATCTAAACGCTTTTTAAAAAGCTCAAAATTGAAAGGTGTTGTCATAATGATACTTATTTTATAAGATTTATTTAGTTTGAGGGATATATTTTAGGATTTTTAATGGCTTCTATTAGTAAAACAGCCTTTTCTGCTACTGCTTTATCCTCAGAGGTAGCGAGGTTTTCTAAAAAAGAAATATTAGTTTCAAATAATTCCAAAATAGCCGTATGGTAATAATATCTGTCCAGGGATTTTACAACTTTTAGGAATTCATCATCCATTACACCATCAAAATCAGGGTCAAATAGCTTTTCTTTGAATGCTTCATATTTAGCGGTTTTCCCTTTGGTGGCTTTAAATTCCTTAGCTTGTGGAGACTGAGAGCTGTAATTAGCCGCTTCGAAAAGGGTCAGCATGTCGTTTAGTAACAGTGCTTTATCAGCTTTGTTTTCTGTTAATAAAGCAAAATAAAGTTTAAGCCCCCAAGGAGAAAGTTTTACGAGCCAAGCCTGTGATTCCAAGCTATTGATGAGGTTGTAATAATCCTTTTCAGTAGCAGTTCCATCAAGGATTTTTAGGACGCTTTGCTTCACTATATTGGCATTGGTTTCATAAGGTGTACCGAATCTTCGCCAAGGAAAATTCTCAATAAACAGCTGTAAATTCATTTTTTAAAATTATTAACTATCAAAACTAATAATACTTTACAAATTTCTTATCCTGCAAGGCAGTGAGTTGTTCCGCTATAAGGGTATTCATATAGTCTTGGAGCTCTTCCCTGCTGTTATAAGTAGGTTTTGAGAGCCAATTGGGAAAGTCGAGCGTTTTATAATCAACTTCTTCATTGATGAGTTTTACAGCAGAAGCGCTGGCAATAATTGCTATATGAA
>CAUORE010000012.1:0-52438 GCA_963506915.1 uncultured Flavobacteriaceae bacterium | reverse complement strand
GTGTAAATTTCTGTCTCATTTTATTTATGGGTTAAAAGTTCTCTCTCTTTCTTTGGTACTTTGGCAAGTACCTGGTCGTAAGAATGCTGTATCATCTCCTTGATAAGGGCAGGGGGTAAGCCTTCTAAAAGCACAGTATTCCAATGTTTTTTGTTGAGGTGGTAGCCCGCTATAATCTTATCGGGGTATTGCTCGCGGAGTTCTATCGCACGCTCGGGGTCGCACTTGAGACTCACCCGCAAAGGTACTGATTCTAAACTTGTAAGCACAAAAATACGATTACAAATCCGAAAAACTAAAACATCCTCGCCAAAAGGCATATCCTCAGTAACATAGGGCAAGGAAAGGCAATATTCTCTGAGTTCTTCTAAGTTCATTATGGGGTGTTTTTATGATTTAACTAAAAATAATGGCTATTTAGTCAATGCTTTTTCTACGATTTCTATAAGTTCTTCTGGCGTCATTAGGGTATTGAGATAGTCTTCTAAGGTTCCCATATTATCTATTTCTCTGAAGAACACCTCGTGATCAGTACCAAAGAGGGTGGGGTTTTCTCCATTGGGGTCGCTAAGGGCTATGTATATATGGTCAGGATAGCCAGAGGTATAGAACAATTGTATAAGATCAGGAGTCTTGTCGCCTGTAACTTTTGTAATTTCTGTAAGGTCTGTAAATTCCTCATCGGAGAAATCATCATACCATTCTTCATAGTCATCAGTACCTTCTTTGAAGGGGGTAAAGAGGCTGGCTGTCCAAAAATGCTGTCCACGACCCTCTTCGGTAAAGCGGTAAAAATCAGCAATCATTTGGTCATAGAAAGCCTTTTTATCCGTTTGGTAAAGCTCCATATGAGCATCTACCCACTTACCCAAACCATAGATAGGCTCTTCTTCATCGGCTCTTGCCCATGGAGTGTCTTCGGGTTTGGGATAGAGCACAGTATTAAAGGTGACTGCTAATAGGTCATTGGCAAGGGAAGTTCCTTTCACTTGGCTGATGTCTCCTCCTAGGGCTTGGATTCTGTCAAGAATTTCTTGTTTCATAATTGTTATTAAATGAATTTTCCTTTTTTCAAAAATAGGTATAAATTTTTATTTTGTTTTAATGGAAATGTGTTTTTATAGGGCTGTTTTTTATAATTTATTTATCTGTGTATTTATTTTTTGAAATATATTAGGAAATAACACAAAAAATGTTAAATTTGTGAAGGAAATGTTAAAAAATGAAGTTTAAGTTAGTGTTAAGGCAGAAAAGAGGGAGTAAGATACCTTTCAATTACCAATATCCTTTGTCTTCTGCGATTTATAAATTTATTAAGCAGGCAGATCAGGAATATGCAGAACAATTACACCAAAAAGGATTTGGTAAGGGTTTTAAGTTCTTTACATTTTCGGATTTGAATTTTAAGGAAGTTAAAACAGATAAAGAAGGTTTTATGATTTCGGATGGTGAGATTTTACTTCTTTATGTAGATATTTATTTACCTAAAACAGCTCAATCTTTGATAAAAGGAATTTTTGAGAATAAAGAACTGACAATAGCCAATCCATATTATAAGACGGATTTTAGCATTATTTCTGTGGAAATAATGGAAGATAAACTAAAAAATATAGGAGCGGAAGAAATTGTAAAAGTAGAAGTGAAGCCTACATCTCCTATCGTGATAGGCAGGAAAAATGTGAGGGGTAATTATGACTATTTATTACCTATGGATAATGATTTTGAGACTTTTATGCTCAAAAATTGGGAGGAAAAGCTTAGGGTTTTTAATGATAATATTGATAACAGCATTAGAAGTGTAGAAATAAAAAATGCAGATAATGTAAAAACAAGGCTGGTTGTTTTAAAAGCTGATACTTTACAAGAAACAAAGATAAAAGGATCTAAAAACTATACTATAGAGCTTATAGGAAAAAAGAAAGAAATAGAGCTTTTGATGGCGGGGGGCTTAGGACTTCATAATGCACAAGGAATGGGAAGCGTAAAGATAATAGAATAATAAACAGTTATGAAATATATTTTAAAAATAGACATTTCTGGAATACAAAAGTTTATTTTTGATATTCCTTCAGAAAAGGCAGCAAAAGAACTGAAAGCAAGGTCTTTTTATGTGTATTCACTGACGCATATTGTTTTCGAGATGCTGAAAGCTAAAATAGGAGAGGATAAAGTTACTGAGATTTATAATGGAGGAGGAAATCTATTTACTTATGTAGAAAGTAATCAAGAGGTTTTAGAAGAGTTTAGAAAGGAACTTGAACAGCAGGATTTTCAGGGTGTGTTATTCCCTTTTGTGAGCTTTGTAGAGGTGAAAGGGAATTTTAAAGAAGATATGCAAAATTTGAGTAGAGAGGTTTTAAAAGTAAAATTACAGAGAAAATTTGATCTTAAAGAATTCGAGCAGACAAGGCGGATTGAATGGGCTGATTTTACTAAAAATCTAGTAAAAAGTAATGGTTTTGTGGTAGAAAAAAGACAAGCAGCGGCAGATGAAATTTATTTGCAGGATTATGTGATAGCATTCGATGGAAATAATTTTGAGAATAATGTACTAAATAAACTTCCTGTAAATGAAAAAGGTAATATCACAGATCTTTTGAGTATATCAGAGAATGTATCTGATGGTGCTGATGAGAAAATAGCAGCTCTAAAAATGGATGTGGATAATCTGGGGCTTTTATTCCGTAATAAAGAAGAACAGGAATATCGAGAAATCAGCCAAAAGATGGAGAGGTTCTTTTCGAAAGACTTATATCAAAAAGTTTTAAAATTGAGAATTGAAAAGCAAGAGTTATACCCTGTTTTTGCTGGTGGAGATGATTTGTTCCTTATAGGCAGTTGGGACAAAATAGTAGAAATAGCAGCGGAGATTAACGAAGCGTTTAGAGTGTTCCAAAAAGAGCTAAACCTAGAAAAACCTCTTACCCTTTCGGCTGGGATAGTATTAGGCAATCCTAAATATCCACTTATCCGTTTGGCAGAAGAGGCAGAGAAGGCTTTGGATTTAGCTAAAAATTATAGAGAAGATAAAAACAGTATTTGTGTTTTTGGAGAACCTATGGGCTGGGAAGAGATGGAACAGTGTGTGGGTATAAAAAATAAATTATTGGATTTGGTAGTAAATAAGGGAGAGTCTAGAGCATTACTACAAAGAATAAAATCTTCTGATTTAGGTTTTCGTAGTGTTCAAGATAGAATGATGGATACCAATAAAATAGATTTGCCAAAAGTCTATCGTCTAAAATATTATCTAAGAAATGCTAAAACCGAAGAAAATAGAAAAATACTTACAGAGATTTTTGACACTTATGCGGAATATTTATTAAGTGATTTTCTACATAAGGGAACAAAAAGTAATCCTGCTAAATATGTGGTAGCAGCACGATTGACAGAATTATTAACAAAAAATAAATCAAAATAATTATGTATAAAGAAAGACCAAGACAAGAGAGTGAGGGAAAAAAAGATATTCAGAAAGAATATTTTTCGCAAACTTATGCACATTTACTAAATCTGTTCGCAGATGGAGTCCCTTTAGATAAGGTGTATGATAATATAGCGGTTTTTATAGAAAAAAATCACAAAATGATTACAACAACGCAGCTGAGAAATATATATTCAAGGGTTGTAGATGCAGATAGTGTACAAGAAGTAAAAATGCTTCGTCCTAATCTGGTCTATATAGCTGCAAGACAGGGTAAAGATGTAGAGCCTATTATTGATTTTTTTAATCAATTAATAAAGGGAATTAATGATGAAGAACAGTTAAAATCATTCAAAAAAGTAATGGAGTCTGTAGTAGCATACCACAAATTTTATACGAGTCAAACAACAAAAAAATAAAATAATGAAACTAATTAAAAAACATTTTTTCAGAGGAACGATAGAATTAAAAACAGGATTACATATAGGAGGCGCAAAATCAAGTTTGGATATTGGAGGTCTGGATAGTCCTGTGATAAAAACTGCGAAAGGAGTTCCTTATATACCAGGTAGTTCCCTAAAAGGGAAAATACGCTCTCTATTGGCAATGCAAGAAGGCGCAAAAGAAATAGGAGAAGAATCAGATAAGTTGTTGAGGTTATTTGGTTGTTCAGACTCAGGAAAGGAACAGAAAACGCGTCTTATTTTCAGAGATGCTTTATTGGATATTGATAAATTTGAAGAGAAGTTCAAAAATTCTGAACTATTAGCAACTAAATATACAGAGGAGAAATTTGAAAACACTATAGATAGACTATCTGGAAAAACTAAAGGAGGACTTCGTTCTATAGAAAGAGTTCCAGCAGGAGCAGTTTTTAATTTTGAAATAGTTTTGGATGAGTATGATAGTGACAATATAGAAGAAAACAAAAAAATAATGAAAGAAGCTTTCCAACTTCTTGAAAATGATTACATAGGAGGTAGCGGAACGAGAGGGTATGGACATGTAGGTATAGTAATAGATAAAGAGGAAGAACTAAAAATAGGCTAACCAATGAAAGCAGTGCATCTAAAACTTCCTCCAAATGCCAAATTTCATTTGGGGGAATATACAGAAGATAAGGCTACTGTGCTTTATAATACATCACAAATCATCCATTCAGATGTACTTTTTGGGGCATTTATATCGGCTTTATCACAGGTTAATTTGGGAAAGGTAGAGGTTTTTAAAGAGTATTTTGAAAGAGGTAAATTGGCTTTTTCATCGGCTTTTTATGTGCTAAATATAAAAGGAAAAGAGGAGCAGGTCTATTTACTTCCAAAGCCTATCAGTCTTAATCTTTTTCAGTCTGCAGATGTGGAACGATTTCAAGTAAAGAAATTTAAAAAAATAGAATTTATATCAAAAGGCATCTGGGAGAAAGGAATCAGTCCAGAGAAATGGTTTGATTCTGATGGAGAATGTGTGATGCCTAATAGCAAAACTGTATGTCTCCGCTCCGAAATAGGAAATGAAAAGTTTGACCTATTCCAAGAAAGTGATGAGGAAAAGGTAAATCTTACTCCACTAGGAAAGGATAATGAACTTTATACAAGAACTAACTTGGAAATTTTAGGGACATATAATGTGAAGATAGATTTCTATTTTTTGATGCAGGAAGAGAATCTGCCCAAGGAGGATAGTGATTTAGTAAAAAATATTTGGAAACAGGTAACTCTCAATGGGATAGGAGGAGAGCGTTCTACAGGCTGTGGAGTAGTGGAAGGTATTGAATATGAAGGTTTTAGTATAAATGTTCAAGAAAAATCCGATAAGAATATTTTATTAGGACTAGCTTTCCCTGAAAGTCTAGATGGATATCTCTACTATCAGACCAAAGTAAGAGGAGGGATGAACTACGGAGAGAAAAAGAAGATAAAATTACTGATGTCAATACAAGAAGGAGCTGTAATTTCTAAGCAGGAAAAAGCCCAAATTGTAGATTTGAGTCAGGGGAATAAAAAATATTGGAAATATAGTAGTAATCTAGTATTACCATTTCATAAAAACCATGATTTGTAAAAATGAAATCACAATATAGAATAAAATTGACCACGCTTACGCCTGTATGTATAGGTGATGGAAATAAAATAAACTCTATCACAGATTGTATATATGATAGAAATAGAGTGTATTATTTAAATAAGCAGAAAATAGCAGAAAGATTAGCCGGAAATGAAGAGTTGATGGATAGGTATATGAGTGGGATAGTCAGTAATATGAATAATAATAGAACAGAATTTGATCTAAAATATTTTTTAGAAAAGGTTTTGAGATTGTCTCAATACGATTATACCCTATATTCTATAGAAAGAAAATCCAAAACAAATACAAGTCCTTACATCTCGGGTGGTAAACCTCAAAAACAAAGAAAAATTGAAATCAATACCATTATAAAAAATCCAGACAGAAACCCTTACATACCAGGCACTACATTAAAAGGAGCGATAAAAACTGCGTTTTTATATGATTGGCTTTTGGATAAAAATAATGAATGGTGTAAAAAGTATCTCCAAAATATGAACAATGAGGAGATAGAAAAAGCTTTAAAAGAAGAATTGGAGGCAGAGTTTGATTCTTATCAGTTAGGTATTCATGATAGTAGTATGTTTGATTTTGAAAAAAAATGTAAAATTATAGAAAACAAAAGATTATCTATAAAGACATTGAAAACAGAAATACCGCAGAGTTGGGAATGTATTTTAGAAGATAAAGCATGTGAGACTCAGATTTGGGATGTTAGAAAGGATAACAAGACTTATTCTTGGGAAGATATATGCAGGGTAGTAAATAGATATACCATAAAGCAGAATGATAGAGAGAAACAATTGTTAGAAGAAGCCAGTGAAAATAGTAATATAAAATACGAAGATGAAGATATGAAATATCATTTGATTGAATTTTATGAAGACATGAAAGCTGAAATAAAGAATAATCCAGACTGTCTCTTTATGAGGATAGGTAGTGGAAAAGGGTATTTCTATAATTCTGTGGCACTGGCGCTGTATGATGCAGATGACTCTCGTGATAAGAGGAATTTCAAACAACTCTTGGAAAAAAGTGATTATGACAAAAAAGGAAAGAAAAAATCCAACCTAAACCCTGATGAATTCCCTATCACTAGAGTTATAGAATTGTCGGATAATAAGCCTCTGGGCTGGGTAAAATTAGAATTAAAGTAGTAGAATATGGCAAGAAAAGTTTTTTTAACATTTTTAGGAACAGGTAACTATTTAGAATGTGTATATAAATACAATGAAAAGAAGAGCAAGGTAGTTACTTATGTACAAACAGCATTGGTGGATATTTTAGCTGATGACTACACTGATTTTATGGCATTTTGTACGGAGGAAGCATCAAGAACTCATTTTTCAAAACTTAATGAGGAATGTGGTGGCAAGTTTAAAGAAGTAATAATTCCACAAGGATTTGATGAACAAGAAATTTGGGATATATTTAGAATAGTATTTGATGAATTGGAGGAGAATAATGAGGTTATTTTAGATACAACACATAGTTTTAGGTCTATTCCTATGCTGGGTATTACATTGATACAGTACGCTAAATTTATAAAGCAAATAACTGTAAAAGGAATTTATTATGGAGCGTTTGCTAATTTAGGTTTGCCTAAAGAAATAGTAGAAAAATATCCTAACCCAAAGGATAGAGTAGCCCCTATTTTAGATTTAACTAGTTTCTCTATACTACAAGACTGGACAAACTATGGCAGCCAATTTATCAATACAGGAAATGTCAATAACCTAAGCAAGATAGCAGACCAATCTACCAATAAGATTTTAAAAGAAACCCAAGGGCAAGATAAGAATGCAAAAAAACTAGAAAAAATAAACGGATATTTGAATGAAATAGGAGAAGATTTTAGAACCAATAGAGGGAAAAAATATTTGGCAGCAGAAACCATTATAAAAGCAAAAAATGCAATAGATGAACTAAAAGAACAAACAGTTTTATCAGCTTTCACTCCTATCTTGACAAAACTAAACGAAGAGTTCTCTAAATATGAAAAAGATGATGAAAAAAATCTTTTGCATGCTGTGCAATGGTGTATAGACAAAGACCTTATCCAGCAAGGAATTACCCAGTTACAGGAGGCGGTGATTACTATTTTATGTGAAAAAATAGGGGAAGACTATATGAAAAGGAAAAATAGAGAAATCGTTTCTTCTTATTTGACATTTGGAATTAGAAAACCTAGTGAGGAATGGGAAGGGGTTTTAAAGGGTGAAAAAGCAGAATTATTGATTGATAAATTAGGAGAAATAGAATCACTAGAAGAGATATCGGATAGGTATTCTGCTCTGACGGATAAAAGGAATACTATAAACCATGGTGGCTTTACTGATAAAGATGCAAAATCTAGTAAATTTAAAGATGCATTGTCTAAAAACTATGAAGAACTCAAAAAACTATTATAATGCTTCTAAATCTCTCTAATCATCCCTACAGCACTTGGCAAAAAGAACAATGCCAAGCTGCCGAAGAACTCTTTGGTGGAGTGGCAGATATGCCATTCCCCAATGTAGATCCCCATGCAGATGAGACCGAAATAATGGAGATGGCAGAAACTTATTTCCAGAAGATACAGACAGAGTATAGCGCAGAGATAGTGGCTGTGCATCTGATGGGAGAGCTGTGTTTCTGCTTTGCGCTGGCTAGGTTATTACAGAGTATAGGTATAAAGGTAGTAGCCTCTACCACGGAGAGAAAAGTAATAGAGCAGGGAGAGGGTCAGAAAACGGTAGTTTTCCATTTCATAAGGTTTAGGGAATATGCTTCTCTGTAAAGCCGAACCTATATTAATCGCACCAATTAAGGAATTGAAGCTATGTAACTTAAAATCTTTCTTCTTGAATTTTTCCATATCACTCGCACCATTTAAGGAATTGAAACTAGTTTAGGATTTTTAATTCTGCTTTTCATACGAACTGTATCACTCGCACCATTTAAGGAATTGAAACTCTTTTGCGTTAAATGATGGACACGCTTTTTTTACAATATCACTCGCACCATTTAAGGAATTGAAACCTTTCGAGTCTGGTCTTAACGCTGAGGACAGAAAAGATATCACTCGCACCATTTAAGGAATTGAAACCCAATTAGGCTTCCAACCATCATTATACCTATCTCATATTAATCGTACCAATTAAGGAATTGAAACAGTCTCCCTGTCAATAATACAAAGTTCATGATACAATATTAATCGCACCATTTAAGGAATAGAAGTTTGTGTATTTGTTTCATTTTTTTCTGTTTTTTTAAATATCATTTATACTATTTAAAGAAATGAAAACTACCTATTATATATTCAGCCCTGGAAGGATATCAAGAAAAGATAATTCTATCTTTTTTAGTAGAGTAGATGAAGAAACCAAGGAAGAAAAAACAAGATTTCTTCCTATAGAAAATACTAGAAATTTGTATTGTTTCGGACATCTGGATATCAATTCGGAATTGCTTACCTATTTGGGTAAAAAAGGGATTAGTTTTCATTTTTTTGATTTTTATGAACACTATTCAGGGAGCTTCCTTCCTCCTAAAGATATACTCAGTGGAAGTTGTATTATCCAGCAGGCATTATTCTATCAAGATGAAAAACAGAGGCTTTGGCTTGCTAAAAGGTTTGTAATGGGAGCTGCCAAGAATATGTATAAAAATCTAAAATACTACCTCCGCAGAGGGAAAGATTTGGCTGAAAATATATCCAAAATAGAAAATTTGTATTCCAAGATAAAATTAGCCACACATGTACAGGAATTATTAGGACTGGAGGGAAACATTAGAATAGTTTATTACCAAGCTTTTAATGAAATTTTGAAAGCTTTTACCATGCAGCAGAGAATAAAAAATCCTCCAAAAGATGAAATAAATTCTCTAATCTCTTTTCTTAATATGATATGCTATACACTCTGTCTGGACATGCTGTATCAAACACCACTCAATACCACTATCGGCTATCTGCACGAGCCTGGCGAGAGGCGGCATTCTTTGGCTTTAGATATTGCTGAGATTTTTAAACCTATCATTGTAGATAGACTGATATTTACGCTGATAAATAAAAAAATGATACAGAAAGATGATTTCCAGATTCAGGAAAATAGAATTTTGATAAAAAATAAAGCCAAGAAAAAAATCATCAAACTCTGGGACGAAAAACTCAAAGAAACCTTTTTCCATAGAGAGCTCGATCAGTATATTTCCTATAAAACTCTAGTGCTGAAAGAATGCCATAAAATCCAAAAACACATCAAAAAAGAAGAACCATACAAACCCTTTGAGGCATGGTGGTAAATCACAAAACAATACTTATGCATATTATCCTAATGTATGATATCTCTGGGAAAGGCGTAGTAAAGATGCTAAAACTCTGCCGACAATATCTGAACTGGATACAGAATAGTGTTTTCGAGGGAGAAATCACAGAAAAACAACTTGCGGATTTACTAGCGCAGGCGAATAAAATCATCAATTACGAAAAAGACAGCCTCATTATCTTTAAGATAAGGGACGAAAAGTGGCTCTACAAGGAGATTATAGGCAAAAATATAGACACTATGGAGAATATTTTATAAGTCCTTCTGTCGTCGGTCTCTGTATTTTTGAGGTTCTGAAACCCAGAGTTTGACTTGCTTCCAAGTCAAATCATTGATAACCAATATATTGCAAGGTTGTCGATCTCCTGTGTTTTTTCGGGTTTTTGACATCGACGACTTTTGCACGAAAAAAACGCACAAATTTTCACCATTTTATTGGGTTTATTGAATGTTTTTACCTAAATTTGCTACCTATATTAATCGCACCATTTAAGGAATTGAAACTGGGTTTAAAGGGTCCGTAGGTGGGCTGATAAGTATATTAATCGCACCATTTAAGGAATTGAAACATTTTATATCTCACTTTATCTAAATCTTTTTCCTTTATATTAATCGCACCATTTAAGGAATTGAAACTTTGAAAATCGTGGGGATTTTTGTTAAATTATTTTATATTAATCGCACCATTTAAGGAATTGAAACTGAGAAGAGAAAGTAATAGTTTTAAGGATTATGATTATATTAATCGCACCATTTAAGGAATTGAAACATTCACCTTTACGACAGAAGTAATAGCGGTTAATGATATTAATCGCACCATTTAAGGAATTGAAACGCAAGAACAGGAGCTGAGAAGTCTCCTAAGTGCCAGATATTAATCGCACCATTTAAGGAATTGAAACGGTTTACTACTTCTGGCATCTCTATAATAGTAGTAATATTAATCGCACCATTTAAGGAATTGAAACCTTTAGGGTATGACAAGGATACTGACACATTCTAATATTAATCGCACCATTTAAGGAATTGAAACATTTCTGAAAAATTTACTCGGTTAATAATTAGATTTATATTAATCGCACCATTTAAGGAATTGAAACTCATCCTGCGTGAAATAATCTTTAAATTTTACTTTCATATTAATCGCACCATTTAAGGAATTGAAACTGGATATTTTTCTAAAAAACTATCTAATCCGTGTAGATATTAATCGCACCATTTAAGGAATTGAAACATATATTTTTCTCAATGGAAATTTCTACTTGTGGATTATATTAATCGCACCATTTAAGGAATTGAAACTCTTACACCTTTTTCACTTTTACCTCTGTATTTTATATTAATCGCACCATTTAAGGAATTGAAACAAATACTTTGCTCCTTTTATTACTGTTCTTATTGATATTAATCGCACCATTTAAGGAATTGAAACGATAGCAATCTGTGCAATCGCCATTGCTTTTTGAATATATTAATCGCACCATTTAAGGAATTGAAACTTTTTTCCAATCTTGTTACTAATTCCATTTTTTTTATATTAATCGCACCATTTAAGGAATTGAAACTTTTTAAATTATTATACTTTTCTTTTAATGTTTCCCGATATTAATCGCACCATTTAAGGAATTGAAACTTAGTTTAATTGGTTAAATTGTAATTTTGTACTTTATATTAATCGCACCATTTAAGGAATTGAAACGGGTTATCGGTAGAAAGAATAACTTAGGCTTATTCTATATTAATCGCACCATTTAAGGAATTGAAACAGAGAAGCACTCAGCACCCTAGCATGGCTGTACCCTATATTAATCGCACCATTTAAGGAATTGAAACCTTCCCTTTTGCCTTACTTCTACTACATTGTAAAGGGTATTAATCGCACCATTTAAGGAATAACATTTTCGTTTTGCCTTTATTTTTCTTCATTTTTATAGGGTTGTTTTTCAGAAAATCATAAAAATTTATGAAATTTTAGAAAAAACTTATTATTTTTGCCCTCCGTTTTTTATTTTTTTAATAAAATTTAAATACAATGAAGAAAATATTATTGGCTGTTTTGTTGCTTCAGTCTATGGTTGTTTTTTCTCAAGACAAAAAAACAAAGAAAAAAGATGCAGTAAAGACTGAAAACGAAGCAAAAAAAGACAGCACAGCTAAGGGCAATACCACAGCTTATGATGATTTTATAAAAGGCGCAGTCACCAAGGACGGACTTTTTAAAATCCATACCATAAAGGAGAAAATCTATTTTGAGATTCCTAATGAAGTGCTGGGAAAAGATTTATTGATTGTCAATAAAATTTCCTCTGTTCCTGCTCAGATAAATAATGCGGGAATCAACAAGGGTATTAATTATGAAAATAAACTCATCCGTTTCTACAAGGATGTGAAAAATAATAAGGTATGGGCGAAGACCTTCGACCCAAAAATCAGCGTAGATAAGAAAGATAATATTGCCCTCTCCGTACGGGACAACTATGTAGAGTCTATCATAGAAGGTTTTGAGATAAAAACCTACGGAAAAGACTCTGCTGTAGTGGTGCAGGTGAATAATGTTTTCAATGGAACTTCCAAGAGTTTTAACAATCTTTTTGATAACATCGGTATGGGTGGTTCGGTGAGAACCAAAGATTCTTATATAGAAGAAGTAAAGAGCTTTCCGCAGAATGTTGTCATAAAATCCCAGCTTACGACCCAAGTTTCAGAAGGTAAAACCACTGCAGAAAAAGCCGACCTTACGGTAGGAACGACTACAAATATTGTTCTCCTTCCAGAGCCTATGGTAGGGCGTTTTTCGGATGATAGAGTAGGCTATTTTACCACTCCGAAGGTCTATTTTTCTGATAAACAACAGAGAGTAGATAACAAGGAACTTATCACACGCTGGCGCCTAGAACCTAAGGAGCAGGAAGTAGGGAAATACCTGTCAGGACAGCTGGTAGAACCCAAAAAACAGATAGTTTATTATATAGATCCAGCAACGCCCAAACAGTGGCAGCAGGCGATAATAGACGGCGTTCATGACTGGAACAAAGCCTTTGAAAAGGCAGGTTTTAAAAATGTAATCAGTGCAAGACTTCCAGACCCAGAGGATAAAGAATTTGATGTAGATGATGTGCGGTATTCAGTAATTACCTACGCTGCATCTTCTATGGCAAATGCCATGGGACCTTCTGTGATAGACCCTCGTACAGGAGAAATTCTAGAATCGGATATTATCTGGTGGCATAATGTGATGACACTTCTTCACTCGTGGATGCGTGTGCAGACAGGAATCATAGACCCAGAGGCGAGAGGAAATGTTTTCCCAGATGCTAAAATGGCCAATGCTATCCGTTTCGTTTCATCTCATGAAGTAGGACATACATTTGGGCTAAAACACAATATGGGCTCATCTTTTGCGTATTCCGTAGAGGATTTGAGAAAGCCAGATTTTACCGAAAAAATGGGTGGAACGGCTCCTTCTATTATGGATTATGCGAGGTTTAACTATGTCGCACAGGAAGGCGATGGCGTGAAGCAAATCACTCCTAAAATAGGTGTTTATGATGAGTTTGCAATTAATTTCGGATACCGCTGGACAGGGAAATCCAGCCCTGAAGAGGAACTAAGCATTACTAAATCATGGATAGACAAACACGATGACGACCCGAAGTATTTCTACGGAGAGCAGCAGTCCGAAACCATAGACCCGCGTTCGCAGTCCGAGGATTTAGGGAATAATGCCATGAAAGCAGGAGAATACGGAATTATCAACCTTAAAAAAACGATTCCAAATATCATAGAATGGAGCACGAAAGACGGCGAAACCTATGAAGAAGCGAAAGCGTTTTATAATCAGGTGATTAACCAGTGGTATGTCTATAATACGCACACTCTGGCGAACATTGGAGGGTTTTATCTCACGCCTTTGGTGAAAGGTGATAAAATGAAATCCTACAAACCAGTTCCATATCAAACTCAAAAAGAGGCACTGAACTTCCTTAAAAAGAATATTCTCACCCTGCCGAAATGGTTGTTTATCAATCCGTTAAAAGATGTGCTAAAACCTACCAAAAACACACCAGCAGGAGCAGTAGAGCAGTCACCGTATAATATTTTCAGAGAGAGACAAGCTGCTATTTTGTATAATCTGCTGCATGATGAAAGGCTTTTGAGGCTTTTGGAAGCAGAGTTCTTACAGACAGAAGGAAACGAAAAAATAATGACTGTATCAGAGCTTTTTGATGATTTGAGGAAATTTATCTTTGATAAATCTTTGAAAAACAAGAGCTTGACTATCGCCGAAAGAATGACACAGAAGAACTATGTAGATGCGCTTATCATAGATGTAGGGCGTATTTACGAAAAAACAGAAAAAGGGATTTTTGGCAAGATGCCTATGATTTGTGACTATGCACACCATAATTTGGAGGACAAACACAGCATAGATGAGCAAAATCTGACAATGTATTTCAGTGGAATGAAGCGTCTTTCGGAGGTGGGTTCCGCAAAGAGAGCAGAGCTGATTAAAGTAAAGAAAATCATCCTCGTAGCGAAAAATACAGGAGATGAAGCGACAAGAAATCATTACGAAGATATGTTGATAAGACTAAATAAAGCATTAGGAGAAAAATAATAAAACTTACGAACTAAAAATGAGAAGAGCGAAATTTTTGTTGGGTCTTTTACCGAGTGTCCTTTGGGCGCAGAATACGCCTGTAGACACCACTAAAACTAAGACCAAGGAGATAGATGAGGTTATCATCACAGGTTTCCAAAAGATAGAAAAAAGTAAAATCACATCTTCTGTGGATGTGGTGAAAATGAAGGATATAGAGCAAAAGGCGGTAGCATCCATAGACCAGATGCTGCAGGGGAGAGTGCCAGGTTTGCTCGTTACTCCAGCATCAGGAACGCCAGGGCAGATTGCACCTATCAGACTTAGGGGAACGGCTTCACTTTCGGGGCCTACTGATCCACTATGGGTTATAGATGGAATGCCGCTAGAAATGGGCGATGCACCTAAATATGATGCAGGAAAGGATATCAACGACCTTAAAAATTACTCTATCGCAGGATTTAACCCAGAAGATATAGAGTCTATTACCGTGCTGAAAGATGCTTCTGCTACGGCAATCTATGGAGCGAGAGCAGCAAATGGGGTGATTTTGGTTACGACCAAAAACGGGAAAAAAGGGCGAATGAATGTTAATTTCTCAGCGAGTACATTTGTCAATTTAAGACCGAATTTTTCTAAACTTAATTTGATGAATTCCAATCAAAAAGTAGATTGGGAACTGATGATGGCATCTCGCTCGGATTTAGATAATTACAGAAAAGATAATGGTGAGGTTGCGAGAATATTATTAGCGAATAACGACTGGAATTTGTTCCGCAGTGGTGGTTTTTCGGCGATTAGTGCGGCTTCTCAAAGAGAAATAAATGCACTGAGAAATGTAAATACCAACTGGGGAAATCTGCTCTATAGAACAGCGATAAACAAGCAGTATTCCGTGAGCCTTTCAGGTGGATTGGATAATTATGCTTATTACGCTTCGTTAGGATACTACGATGAGCAATCTACGGTGATAGGTTCTGGTTTTGAGAGACTTAACCTTACTTTTAAAAATGATTTTAAAATCAATAATAAAATAAAAGTAGGTTTGTCCATATTCGGAACAAATACTAAGCAGTCTTCTTTCTTGTCTGATGCTTCGGGGAATATCACGCCGACTTACTATTCCAGAAGTGCTAATCCTTATCTAAGACCAAAGGATGAAAATGGCAACTATGTCTATGACCCAAATGTGAACTACATGGATGGAGATGCCAGAATTCCGTATAACTACATGGAGGAGAAGGATAATACGAGGTATGATTTGAACACGAAATCGCTTCGTGGTATTTTGAATTTGGATTATAAAATATTCAAATTCTTGGAGTTCCGTTCTCAGTTGGGCATCCAGTACGAAAACCAAAAAACGGAAAAATATGCCACAGAGCAGACTTATTTCCTTAGAAAAAGAAGAGATGCTTCTAAGATAACTTCTGGAGGAACTACAACTTATATCATCCCAAAAGGCGATTATTACAACATTTCTAACGGGAATAGTTTTGAATATAATTTTAAAAATATTTTAGAATTTAGCAAAAAGATAAACCGACATGATGTCAATCTCCTTGTAGGTTCGGAAATTAGAGAAACTAAATACACTTCGGTAAACAGCCAAATGTACGGCTACAACCCAAGACAGAAAACTTCCATTCCTCTAAATATCCCAAATAGTGAGATAAGAAATGCGAACTATCTTCCTGTGGTAGATACAGAGGTTTCTAATGCTTATGCATCTTTCTTTGGGACAGCATCTTATACTTTTGCTAATAGATATACTTTCTTCGGAAGTGTGAGATATGACGGGACTAACTTCTTCGGAGCGGAAACCAATAAGAGATGGAACCCTATCTGGGCGGCATCCGTGGCTTGGAATGTGAAAAATGAGGACTTCTTGAAGGATAATAAAACCATCAGTATGTTCAAAATTCGTAGTTCCTACGGACTTCAAGGGAATATAGACCGAAATACATCGCCATTCTTCACAGGAAGATACAGCACAGCGAGAATCCTTAACCAGACAGAAAACACCATCAATGACGAAGGTGCACCGAATTCATTGCTAAGATGGGAAAAAACCAGAACGGTGGATGTGGGATTGGATTTTGGATTGTTTAATAATAGAATTAATTTCAACCTTGACTTCTATCACAGAAAAGGAACGGATTTGATGGGAGCAAAACAGCTTCCACTGGAAACAGGATTTAACCAAATGAGCGTAAACTGGGCAGAAGTGACCAATAAAGGATTTGAATTCTCTCTTTCTACGATAAATATCGATAGAGAAAAATTCAGATGGACTACGACTTTCAACATTGCAGCCAACCGAAGCAATATAGACCAAATCCACGAGGGACTTAGCAATTTTTATCCATCAGGAAAAGGCTATCCTATCAATGCTGTTTTTGGTCTAAGGTCAGCAGGGCTGGATGCCAATGGACTTCCTCAGTTCTATGACAGAAACGGAAATATAGTTTCTACGATAGATTTTTATAGACTTTCCGACCCGTGGGGCGTGGGATACATAGAGAGTGAGTATCTTGCTAATGGGAATTTCAGAGATTTGTATACTTATATCGGCGATAGAGACCCTAAATTCTATGGAGGGATTACCAATACCTTTGATATAGGAAACTGGGATCTTACGATTTCTGCTGCATTTAACATAAATAAATGGGTGGTAGCAAATCCTCCTTATAACTTTACAACGGTGGATAGAGGACAGAATAATTCTACGGATATTCTCAATGCTTGGACTCCTAGCAATACCAATACTACACTTCCGAGAATTATAGGAGAAAGTACTGTTCCAGGGCAGGAAATGGTTTATTTATGGTATAACAACTTTGATTCTTCGGGGTCTTACAACCATTTTGACAGCTGGATGAAGAAAATGAGCTACATCAGAATAAATAACATTCGTTTAGGATATTCTCTGCCATCTTCTATGCTTCATAATACAGGGATTAACTCCTTGAGATTCTATGTAGAGGGTAGGAATATGCTGGTTTTCGGGACTAATTATAAAGGATATTTTGACCCTGAAACCTATGGGAATCTATACGCCCAGCCTATCCAGAAATCTATTGTTTTTGGTTTAAATGTAAGTTTTTAATAATCAATAAATTATATAATAATGAAAAAATATATCATAAAAGCGTTGTTTATCGGCGCTGTTCTATCTACAGGGCTTACTTCATGCGAAAGATTTTTGGACATCACTCCTACGGGAAGAATTATCCCGCAGACAGAGGAAGATTTCCGTGCGCTTCTTACTCGCGCTTACAATATTTATCCTTCTCATAAAGCGTTAGCGAACCTTAAAACCGATGAAGTAAAAGCAGGAACGACCAACGAAAGTCTAAAGACAATTTTCACTTGGAGCGAAGCCTCTCCATTCCCTGGTTCTAAGGATTTTCCGTACATTAGTTTTTATCAGACGATTTTCTATTCCAATTATATTATAGAAAATACGCTGAGATACAATACTTCCACAGCGGAAATCAATCAGATTTTAGGTGAAGCCTATGCATTGAGAGCTTATACTTATTTTGAGCTGATAAACCTTTATGCTCCGGTTTATACGGGTAGTAATGGTTCTGTAAAAGCTGTTCCGTTGGTAACAAGCCCTCAGCTGGAGGGGAATTTTCCTCGTGCGACATTGGACGAAGTGTATGGACAGATTCTTTCTGACCTTGATACAGCTTTGACTTTACTTAACAAAAATGAATTCGATGAAGGCTACAATTACCGCTTTACTACTGTGGCTGCTCACGCCTTGAAGGCTCGTGTTTATCAGTATCGCAGGGATTGGGCTAATGCTTTGGCGGAAGCAGAAACTGTCCTTGCGGCGAAGTCTACATTGGTGGATTTCAATGCTTTTACATTTCTTCCAAGCAGCTATAAATCAGTGGAATCTATCATGAATTTGGATGCAGGAGTTACCAGCGAGACCAATCGTTTTTCTCTGGTAAGTGATGAACATCTTGCTCTTTTTAACCGAACTAATGATTTGCGGTTTGCACAATATTTCGTAGCAAGCGGCACGAATTATAAAACGAAAAAATTCAGCAGCTCTAATGAATTCAAAGTTTCTTTCCGAGTAGGAGAGATTATGCTCATAAAAGCCGAAGCTTTAGCAAGATTAGGAAGAGAAACAGATTCTAAAAATACTCTATTAGCTTTAGCAGCGAAGAGATATAATTCAACAGGATTAGCGAATTTTACAACCACTATTAACGGGCTTTCTGGCAATGCTTATTATGCGGAACTACTGAACGAAAGAGCGAGAGAGACTTCATTTGAAGGGCTTCGTTGGTTTGATTTAAGAAGAACGACCCAGCCTTCCATTATCCATGTTTATGATGGAACTACTTACACGCTTAATTCTGGAGATGCCCGCTATACGCTGCCTTTCCCAAGAGAAGCAAGACTCAAAAATCCTAATTTATAAACCTAAAAAGCCATTCACACCGAATGGTTTTTTTTATTTTGGTTAATTTTGAATAAAAATTGCAATAATTTTGTTGCTTTATCCTATTTTTGCAAATCTAAAAAATAATAAAATGGCAATTCCAGATAAATACAATCCACAAGAAACGGAACAAAAATGGTACAGCTACTGGCTGGAAAACAAATTTTTCCACTCTGAACCGAATGACAAACCGCCTTACACCATTGTCATTCCGCCGCCCAATGTTACAGGGATTCTACACATGGGACACATGCTGAATAACACGATTCAGGATGTTTTGGTAAGAAGAGCTAGAATGAAAGGCTTCAATGCCTGCTGGGTGCCAGGGACAGACCATGCGTCCATCGCTACAGAGGCGAAAGTAGTGGCTAAGCTCAAAGAACAGGGCGTTAGCAAATCGGATATTACCCGTGAGGAATTCCTAAAACACGCTTGGGACTGGACTAATCAGTATGGCGGAACTATCCTTGAACAGCTTAAAAAACTGGGCTGCTCTTGCGACTGGGACAGAACTCGTTTCACCTTGGAGGACAAACTCTCTCAGCAGGTGATAAAATCTTTTGTTGATTTGTATAACAAAGGGCTGATTTACCGTGGTTACAGAATGGTAAACTGGGATCCAGAGGCGAAAACTAATATTTCCGATGAAGAAGTGATTTTCAAGGAGCAAAACGGAAAATTATATTTCTTAAAATACCAAATAGAAGGCTCAGAGGAGTTTCTTACCGTGGCTACCACTCGTCCAGAAACTATTTTTGGTGATGTGGCGATTTGTATCAATCCTAATGATGAGAGATACGCTCATCTGAAAGGGAAAAAAGCCATTGTTCCGATTGTAAATCGTGCCGTTCCGATTATTGAGGATGATTATGTAGATATAGAATTTGGGACAGGTGCTTTGAAAATTACTCCTGCTCACGATGTCAATGACTATGAAATCGGACAGAAGCACAGCCTTCCGATGCTTGATGTCTTGGATGATGATGCTAACCTGAACGAGCATGGTCTGCATTATGCAGGGAAAAATCGTTTTGAGGTAAGAAAAGCCATTGCCAAAGAATTAGAAGAGAAAAATCTTTTGTTAAAAGCTGAAGATTATGTAAATAAAGTAGGAACTTCCGAGAGAACAGGAGCCGTGATAGAACCAAAAATATCACAGCAGTGGTTTTTGAAAATGTCCGAAATCGCAAAACCTGCTCTGGATGTGGTGATGAATGATGAAATAAAATTTCATCCCGAAAAGTTCAAAAACACCTATAAACACTGGATGGAAAACATCCGCGACTGGAATATTTCGCGACAGCTATGGTGGGGACAGCGCATTCCAGCGTATTATTATGGTGATGGCGAAAATGATTTTGTAGTGGCTGAAAACATAGATGAAGCCCTAAAATTAGCTAAAGCTAAAAATCCAAATTTAGAAATAGTTGACCTTCGCCAAGATGAAGATGCACTGGACACTTGGTTCTCTTCTTGGCTGTGGCCGATGTCTGTTTTTGATGGACTTTTAGACCCTGAAAATAAGGATATTAACTATTATTACCCAACGGCAGATTTGGTTACAGGGCCAGATATTATTTTCTTCTGGGTGGCTCGTATGATAATGGCAGGGCTGGAATGGAGAGGAAAAGTTCCGTTTAAAAATGTTTATTTCACAGGGATTGTAAGGGATAAACAAAGAAGAAAAATGTCCAAATCTCTGGGAAATTCACCAGACCCATTGGAATTGATTGACAAATATGGCGCGGACAGCGTGAGAGTGGGGATTTTGCTGAGTTCTGCGGCTGGAAACGACCTTCTTTTTGATGAGGATTTGATGCTGCAAGGAAGAAACTTTGCAACGAAAATATACAATGCATTTAAGCTGACACAGAGCTGGACAAAAGAAGCAAAACCAGCAGGTGAGGCTGAAAAACAAACAATCGTTTGGTTTGAAAATCAGATGAATAAAACCATCAGCGAAATCAACGACCAGTTTGAGAAATTCCGAATTTCAGATGCGCTGCATTTGCTTTACAAATTGATTTGGGATGATTTCTGTTCATGGTATTTGGAAGCGGTAAAACCTAATTTCGGGGAAAGTATTTCTCAGGAGGTTTATGACCAGACTATCAAGTTCTTTGAGGAGCTGATGAGACTTCTTCATCCGTTTATGCCGTTCCTCACGGAGGAGCTTTATCAGCATATCGCGGAGCGAAACACATCGGAAGCGCTGGTTATCGCGCAGCAGAAAAATGCAGAAAGTTTTGATGAAAACATCATCTCAGCATTTGATACAGCGAAAGAAATCATCTCAGGTGTGAGAAATTACCGCCAGAGCAAAGGAATTTCGCCAAAAGAAGAAGTGGAATTATTCACCAGCGAAAGCTCTTTTGCGAATGAAAATGTAATCAGAAAACTGGCGAACATCTCTGAAATTCATTATTCCGAGAAAACGGATAAGCCGAGTTTCACTTTCCTAGTGGGAGCGATGGAAATCTCTGTTCCGCTGAGCGAAAATCTAGATTTAGGCGAAGAAAAAAAGAAAACCGAGGAAGAATTGGCTTACCTAAAAGGCTTTTTGGTTTCGGTGGAGAAAAAACTGAGCAATGAAAAATTCGTAGCCAACGCCAAGCCCGAAATTGTAGAAACCGAGCGTAAAAAACAAAAAGACACGCTGGAGAAAATTGCGATTTTAGAAGAGAAATTGAAGGGATTGTAAAATAAAAAATGTTTAATAAAATGACAAAGTACGGATTGGAATTTATTAGTGATGAGGATTTGTTTAAACATATAGAGGAAACGGTAAGAAAATATCGTTTTAAGATTGATTTTAAGAAATTAAATGAAAATATTCTAGACCCTATTAAATTAACTTTTGATTCTGCTGTTTATGAGGGAGGATTTTCTAATGAAAGTTTAGAAAGAATTTTAGAAAATGAAGTGATAAGACAAATAGATAAATCTAATACAAATCATATTGGGTATTTTCATCAAAATATTTTTAAGTATATAGGAAAAAATAAGGGATGGAAAGTTCCAAAAGAAGGATTTGATATAGAAAATGAAGAGCTAAATATTTTTGTAGAGATGAAAAATAAACACAATACTATGAATAGTTCTTCTTCTGCTAAGACTTATATGAGGATGCAGGATAAAATTTTAAAAAATCGTAATGCTACTTGTCTTCTCGTAGAAGTTATTGCTAAAACAAGTCAAGATATAGAATGGGTTTGTAGTTTGGATAAACAAAAAGTAAAAAATCCATCTATTCGTAGAGTATCAATTGATAAATTTTATGAGATTGTTACTGGAAAACAAAATTCTTTTTCAGAATTATGTGGGATACTGCCTATTGTTATTAGAGATGTTTTAAAAGAAAATAAAAACCAAATAATTGAAAATAATGTTATTGCTGATTTGAAAAATGATGGAGTGGAGAATATTCTACAAAAATTATATATAGTTACTTTTAAAAAATATCAAGGATTTGAGGATTTTATTTTGAATTTTTGAGAAAAATGATAGATTTATTTAGTCAATCTAATTGGGAAGAAGAATTACTTGTAACGCCAAAAAGAAATCTAAAAAGTATAGAACTTTTTGCTGGTGCAGGAGGGTTAGCTTTGGGGTTGGAGAAAGCAGGATTTAATACTATTCTATTGAATGAAAAGGATAAATATGCCTGTGAGACATTAAGATTTAATAGACCTAATTGGAATGTGTTAGAAGATGATATATGTAATATAAATTTTTCTGAATACAAAGACGAAATTGACTTATTATCAGGTGGTTTTCCCTGTCAAGCTTTTTCTTATGCAGGTAAAGGGGCAGGATTTAATGATATTCGAGGAACAATGTTTTTTCAATTTGCACGAGCAATTGAAGAGGTTCGACCTAAAATGATTTTAGGTGAAAATGTTCGAGGTATACTTAACCACGATAAAGGAAGAACAATTGATACAATACAGAAAACATTAAAAAAAATAGGGTACACTTTAATGCCTCCTAAAGTATTACATGCTGTAAGATATCAAGTTCCCCAAAAAAGAGAGAGAGTAATTATAATAGGGATAAGAAATGATTTAATGGATAAAATTCGATTTGAGTTCCCTTTGCCATACCATAGAGATATGACAATGAAAGACGCTTTGAAATCAGGAGTTCTTTATGAGACTGATGTTCCTGATTCAGAAGGACAAAAATATCCAGAACATAAAAGGAAGGTATTAAGTATGGTTCCTCCTGGTGGTTGTTGGAGAGATTTACCAGATGATGTAGCTAGAGATTATATGAAAGGAAGCTATTTTTTGGGAGGAGGAAAAACAGGAATGGCTAGAAGATTAAGTTGGAATGAACCTAGTCTTACACTTACTTGTTCACCTGCTCAGAGTCAAACTGAAAGATGTCATCCAGATGAAGATAGACCTTTAACTATTAGAGAATATGCTCGTATCCAAACTTTTCCTGATGATTGGATGTTTCAAGGTTCTATTACCAATCAATATAAACAAATTGGAAATGCAGTACCAGTTAATTTAGCATATGCAATAGGGAGAAGTTTAGTAAGAGCTTTAAATCAATATTAATAGGTTCTCTTATCAAAATAGAAATTCTTTTTAAAATCATAATAAAAAATATCATTGTAAAGATTATTATTCAGCGAATAGGTAGAAACACAAAAAAGAAATAAACAAAAATGAATAGCTCTCAAGTGGGGATGTAGTTTTACAAGTGAGTGGCTAAAAATAAAAAATTATGGGAGATTTAAGTTTTGGAGAGATTTTCGTGATTTTTTTGGTCATTATGATATTTTTTGGACCGAAGAAAATTCCTCAGATAGCTCGTGAACTAGGGCAGGGGCTGAGAAAAATGCGTGGAGCAGTGGATGATATCAAGCAGGAAATCATGAAGGAAGCAGAAGACAACCCTGTCTCTGAAATAAAAAATGAAATAGACAAAGTAAAGCAGGAGGCGGCCAATCTGATGCAGGAAGAAGATAAAAAAACGAAATAGATGATAGAGGTAATATCGCAGGATAAGGAGATTTTTCTGTATTTGAATAATTTAGGAAGTGCAGAATTTGATGCCTTTTGGAAGTTTGTTTCTGGAAAATGGTCTTGGATTCCGCTTTATGCTGGGCTGCTGTATCTTTTGTATCGTAATTATTCTCGTAAAGAGCTGATTTATATCATTTTAGTATTAGCCGTTTCGGTGGCTGTTTCAGACCAAATAGCCAATGTTTTTAAATATGGTTTGGAAAGGCTGAGACCCTGCCATGATGCTGAATTACAGCCGTATATGAGAATTGTAGAATGTGGAGGACGCTATGGATTTTATTCCAGCCATGCATCGAATACCTTTCTTTTAGCGAGTTTTCTAAGTCCATTATTAGGGCACAGATATAGATTGTTGCCAGTGTTTTTATTTGTTTGGGCTGGGGTAGTGAGCTATAGCAGGATTTATCTTGGGGTTCATTTTCCTTTGGATGTTCTGATGGGAACTTTTATGGGAATAGTCATTGGCAAGGTTGGTGTGTATGCTTTTAGAAAAATTAGTCATAAAAAAAAGGAGATTTGAGGTCTCCTTTTATTTTTTGTATTTTTTTTCGGATACTTTATTTCCGTTTTTGAAGGTAACTATCTTTTCGGGCGTTCCATCCTTGGAATAATATATCCAGTCACCTATTTTTTTGAAATTAGCATCCGTAGGGCCTTTTGCGTTTATATTTCCGTTTGGATAAAATATCTCAAAAGAATCGGTAGCATTGTTATTGAGTTTGGCCTTACTCTGTATCGTTCCATTTTCATAATAAGAATGATAGTCTCCATGCATTTTGCCATCTTTATAGTTTATTTTCATTTCTACATTTCCATTTGGGAAGTAGGTGATGTATTCTCCCTCCAAAACGCTCATATGGTCGCGATAAACATAATTTTCCTTTCCGCTGATTTTACCATTTTTAGAATAATAAGTCCAAGTTTTTACTTTAAACCCTTTTTTAAAATATCCTTCGGCGCTCTTTGTTCCGTTTTCATAATAGAAAATGGCCTGTCCATCTAGTTTTCCTTTTTTCCAGTAGCAGGCTTCTTTGGTATTTCCATTGTCATAAAACTGTTTGCAAAGTCCCTCTTGCTGCCCATCTTTGAAGCCACAAGGTTTTTGTGCAAATAATAAATTAGCTGAAAAAACCAAGCCTATAAACAATAATCTTTTCATAATTTTAAAGTCAATTTTAGCTGTGTAAATAATATTTTTATTAATTTTGTTAGTCTTTTTTATGAAGGATAATCAAAACATTGCAAATTTAATGAATTAAAAAATATGAAAAAGTGTTTAATTGTAATAATTTCTTTTTTGTGTGCAGGGGAGATGTTTTCTCAGAAAGATAGTTATTTTCCGCAGGTGTTTTTTGACAAAAAACAAGCAGAATCTCAGTTGGGCTACGGCAAATCTACCATAGAAGGTGTAGCTTTTACAAGAGAGAAAAGAAATGTTCCGCTTACAATGGGCATGGTAAAAGCAAAGATGGGAAAAAAACATGTTGCCAGACCAAATACAGTGATTATGCTTTTCCCTGTTACTGAGTATTTTACTGAGTTTTATAACCTTAGAAGAAAAATAGAAAGCAGTAAAAAGCAGGTTCTAATGTCCAAAGAAGCGTTTGCTGTTAGAAGGGAAGCCTATACAGATGACTATGGAAGATTTAAATTTGAGAATCTGAAAGTAGGAAAATATTATATAGAAACGATAGTGGATTTCACAGCAGTGGGAAGTTATAAAAAACAGACAGGGACATCCACAGCGTATAATGTATATGGGACTCCGCTCTATTCTACACCGATATATGAAACATTTTTCTACGATTATGAAGACTCCCACCGAGAAAGCAAATTTGTAGAAATAAAAAAAGACGGACAGGTGATAGAGATAAAATTATAAAAAGAGTGAATTATTTCACTCTTTTTTCTATTTAGTCTATAATCAAACCATCTTTCATGGTTAGTTTTCTGTCTGTGCTTTCTGCCAATATCGGGTTGTGAGTGATGATGACAAAAGTCTGATTGTATTTTTCCCTCAAATCAAAAAACAACTGATGCAGAGAATCCGCGTTTTTGGAGTCAAGGTTTCCTGTAGGTTCATCAGCAAAAATAATTTTAGGTGAATTTATCAAAGCACGGATAACGGCTACCCTTTGCGCTTCACCGCCAGAGAGCATTTTTGGTTTGTAATGGATGCGGTCTACTACATTTAAGTCTTCGAAAAGTTGAATCGCTTTTTCTTTATAATCTTTTACATTTTTTCCAGCGATTCTTATCGGCATCATCACATTTTCTAAAGCCGTAAACTCTGGCAAAAGCTGATGGTGCTGAAAAACAAAACCAATATTTTCGTTTCGGAATTTTGATAATTCTTTGTCATTCATTTTTAGGAAAGATTCTCCGAAAAGAAGGATTTCTGTTTCGTGTTTTTGAATATCCGAAGGCAAGTCCAAAGTCCCTAAAATCTGCAAAAGTGTGGATTTTCCTGCTCCAGATTCTCCTACAATAGAGACAATCTCGCCTTTGTGAATTTCTAAATTTACTCCTTTGAGAACTTCCAGCTCTCCATAAGATTTATGAATGTTTTTTGCTTTTATCATGTTTGAATTTAGCATAAACTGATTATGCCCGTGGGCAAAGATAATAAACTTTTAGTTTTTGGGATTTCTTTTTTGTTTATAATTTTGCGAAGGAATATAGATTTTAGAATGAAAAAAGAATTATGGTTTTTAGGTTTTCTGAATCAAAAGGGTAGAGCTTTATCTACTGATTATCAGAGCGAAGAAAAGGCTTTGTCGGTAGAAGATGCTTTACAGGCGGTAGAACTATTAAGCGAAGAAAAAACCGCAATCTATGGAGGTGATATTTTCACGGAAGCCGATGGAGAGCTTGTTTATGCTCATGATATTTGGGGAAAAGAGTACCATTATCTAAACTGGTATTGTGATAAATTAGATGATGAAGATAGAGCAGATTATTTGCAAAGAAGCTATGATAAAGCCAAAGAGGGAATCATGGAAGCGAAAAAAGTAGCTGACCGATTGGGTAAAAAATGTTACATTGTGCTGGTTACAGAATATATTCATTTAACCTAAAAATGATAAAATATTATTATTTTTGCGGAAAATTCTGATTTATGAGGATAGATATCATCACTGTGGTTCCAGAACTGATGGAAAGCCCTTTCAAGGTTTCGATGCTAAAAAGAGCGATAGAAAAAGGGCTGGCGGAAATACATTTCCATAATGTAAGGGATTATTCCACGAATAATTATAAACAAATAGATGATACCCAGTATGGCGGCGGCGCGGGAATGGTAATGATGGTGGAACCGCTGGATAAATGCATTTCTCAGTTAAAATCAGAGCGAAACTATGATGAAATCATCTATCTGACGCCAGATGGCAAGACACTCAATCAAAAAATAGCAAACAGCCTTTCACTGAAAGAAAACTTGATTTTAATCTGTGGGCATTATAAAGGTATTGACCAAAGAGTGAGGGATTTACATGTAACGATGGAGATATCCATTGGGGATTTTGTCCTTACAGGAGGGGAGCTGGCGGCATGTGTCCTTGTGGATTCTGTGGTCAGACTATTACCAGGGGTTCTGAATGATGAGCAGTCAGCCCTTACGGATAGTTTTCAGGATAATCTTCTTTCACCGCCGATATACACACGCCCAGAAGTTTATAAAGGGCTTGAAGTTCCGAAAGTTCTTTTGAGTGGTAATTTTGCAGCGATAGAGCAGTGGCGACACGAAAAAGCGCTAGAAATCACCCAGCAGAAGCGTCCAGACTTATTGGATTAAATAATTTAAATTTTCAAAGGATTTTTGCTAAAAAAATGATACCTTGCGGTATATTTTAGGATAACGATGAAGAGTCATAAAGAACTGGCGGTTTTTTATAATGTGGAAAATCTTTTTCCGCCCGATGAGAAATTTGTAAAAGGGGAGAGTAAAAAATTCTCTGGTCTTAAAAAATGGAATGAATGGCGGTATAAACACAAGTTGCAGAGGCTTTCTCATGTCTTTGGGCTTATGAAACATGAAAAAGGCGAGCTTCCATTTATCATTGGGCTAGCGGAAATTGCTGATAATTCAGTATTGGAAGACCTGATTCAGCAGCCTGTTTTTGATGGCAGATATGCGTATGTGCATTATGATTCTTTGGACGAAAGAGGCGTAGATACAGCGCTTCTTTATGACAAAACTAAGATAGAAATTATAGATTCTGATACGATAAGTTTTATTTTTGAATTTGAAGAAGATGGCGTAGATGGTATGGATACGACCAGAGATATTCTTCATTGCAAAGTCCGATACAGAGGGGATATTCTCAATATTTTCGTTCTTCATCTGCCATCAAAAAGAGATGATGGCATCAATCAGCCCAAAAGGGACTATATCCTAAACGAAGTGAAAGAAAAAACATTGGCTCTTCTCAAAGATAATAGGGAAGCCGTGATACTTTTGGGAGATTTTAATGAAAATCCCTATGCAGAAAATATGAACTTTTTACTCTATAATGACGGCTCGGAAAAGATTTTGGAAAATCCTTTTTCGAAGTTGTATCATGAGCGTAAATTTTCTACTTTTTACTCAAAACAAGGACTTTTATTTGACCAAATTATACTTTCTAGCTATTTCTATGGACAAAATTCTTTATTAAGGTTTGAGAAAGCGGAAGTTTTTGCACATAATGACCTCAGAACCAGAGATGGAAAATATCAGGGAAAACCATTCCGTACCTATGCAGGAACGCGGTATTTAGGAGGGTATAGTGACCATTTTCCTGTTTTGGTGGAATTAAAAGTATCAAATCATTAAAAAAATCCCAAATAGGGTAAATAAAATAATAAAACTAATGGAATTAGGAAAAATACAGACACTAACTGTCTCAGAACGAAATCATCAGGGCGTTTATTTAGAAGATAAAAATAAGGAAAAATGTTTTCTTCCGAAGATTTTTTCTGATGAAAGCTGGAATATAGGAGATGAAGTGGAAGTGTTTGTTTATCAGGATAATAACCAACTACAAGCAACCATAGAAACGCCGTTTTGCCAAGTTGGGGAGTTTGCGGTTATGACCTGCACCCACACCCTTCCGAGCGGGGCTTTTATGGATTGGGGGATTATTAAGGATTTATTTATCCCTTATAAACAGCAGAAAATCAAGATAATAGAAGGGAAAAAATATTTAGTTTATGTCTATATCGATGAAGAAACAGGACTTTTGACAGGGACAACTAAATTTAAAAGAAATCCACAATATCAGGAACTGCCATTTAAAAAAGGGGATAAAGTTTCTTTAATCATAGCCAATGAATCTGAACTCGGCTGGAATGTCATCATCAATCAAAAATATATAGGATTGGTTTATTTTTCGGATATTTACAAAAAACTTTATCCATTTTCGGAGGAAGTAGGATACATTAAAAACCTTCGTGAAGATGGGAAAATAGATGTTTCTCTACAGCCAGAAGGATACCAGAATATGGATGAATTTAAACGGAAAATATTAGAAAAGCTGGAGCAGGGCTATGGGCTTTTGTATCTTTCTGATGAGTCTTCGCCAGAGGAAATAAAGGCTGAACTGCAAATGAGCAAGAAAAACTTTAAAAAGGCTATTGGAGGGCTTTATAAGGATAAAATCATAGAAATTTTAGATGATAGAATTAAGCTCTTGTAAATATAAATTCGTAAAAAGAATTATTTAATAATGAAAAAAGTATTTTATCTAAAAACATGCAGCACCTGCAAGAGAATAATGTCTGAATATGACCTTACAGACTGGGAAATCAGAGAGCTGAAATCCAAGAATGTAACCAGCAAAGAACTTCAGGAAATGTACAAAATCACAGGAAGTTATGAAGCGCTTTTTAGTAAAAAATCTACACAGATAAAGGCAAGAGAAATAGATGTGAAAACGCTGAAAGAAGAGGATTTTAGGGACTTGATTTTAGACCATTATAGTTTTCTGAAACGACCTGTTTTTCTTACCGAAAAAGAAATTTTTGTAGGAAGCGAGAAGAAAAATTTAGAAAACCTAAAAATATTCTTTGAAAATAAAAACGATACAAAATAAAAGTAGAAATAATTTAATTTGATTAACTTTGTAGAAATTTGTAAAAAAAATAAATAAAAATGGAAAAACTTTCTGATAGACTCAATAGACTGAGCTATTCCAAGACTTTCGTGATGACTAATAAAGCCAGAGAAATGAAAAGTCAGGGAATAGATGTGATAAGCCTTACACTGGGAGAACCTGATTTTGATGTTCCAGATAATATCAAGCAGGCAGCGATAGATGCTATTCACCAAAATTACAGCCACTATTCGCCTGTTACAGGGTTTTTAGAACTTCGTGAGGCGGTTTGTAAAAAACTAAAAAGAGATAATAATCTTGACTACAAACCAAACCAAATCTGCGTTTCTAACGGAGCGAAACAATCTATTTTCAATGTATTAGCTTCTGTTGTAAATGATGGTGATGAAGTAATCTTACCAACGCCATATTGGGTGAGCTATGATGAAATGGTAAAAATGATGGGTGGTGTTTCTGTTTTTGTCAATACGACGATAGATACAGATTTCAAGATGACAGCAGCTCAGCTGGAAGCAGCGATTACTCCTAAAACTAAGGCATTGCTATTCAGCTCTCCATGTAACCCTTCTGGAAGTTTCTACGAAAGAGAAGAGTTGGAAGCTATCGCAAATGTTATCGCAAAATATCCGCAAATCACCATTATTTCTGATGAAATCTATGAATTTATCAATTATGGTGGAAAACATACATCTATCGCCGAGTTTCCGCAAGTGTATGAGCAGACAGCTGTAATCAACGGAATGTCAAAGGCTTTCGCGATGACAGGATGGAGAATAGGTTACTCTGCGTGTCCTACTTGGCTTGCTGCCGCTTGTGACAAGGTGCAGGGACAGATGACTTCTGGTGCGAATACCATTGCGCAGAGAGCTTCTATCACGGCATTAGAAACCGATCCTTCTGAATACAAATACATGATTGATAGCTTTGAAAAGAGAAGAGAACTGGTTTTCAATCTTTTAAAAGAAATAAAAGGTTTCAAAATCAACAAACCAAAAGGAGCTTTTTATATGTTCCCAGATATTTCTCACTACATAGGTCAGACTTTGGACGGTGTGAAAATCAATGATTCTGATGATTTTGCGATGTATCTTTTAGAAAAAGCACATGTGGCGACAGTGGGCGGTGTTTCTTTCGGAGACAAAAACTGTATCCGTTTCTCTTACGCAGCTTCAGAAGAGCAGCTGATAGAGGCAATGAGAAGAATAAAAGAATTATTGAATAAATAAATTTTATCTAAATAAAATTAACTTCGGCAAGGCATCGCTTTGTCGAAGTTTTTTATGTATTTTTGTAAAAATCAATTCTAAAAAATGTCTGTATCACTTATTTTAAAATATTTTCCAGAAATCACTGATGAACAAAAACAGCAGTTTGAAAAACTGGAACAGCTATACACCGAATGGAACGAGAAAATAAATGTCATTTCCCGAAAAGATATGGATGGGCTTTATGAAAAGCACATTCTGCATTCACTCGGAATTGCCAAAGTAATGCCTTTTGCTGATGGCACAAAGGTGCTGGATGTCGGCACAGGAGGCGGATTTCCTGGGATTCCGCTGGCTATTCTTTTTCCAGAGGTGAGTTTTACACTGATAGATTCCATCGGCAAGAAAATAAAAGTGGTGGAAGCTGTTTCGGAGGGACTTGGGCTGAAAAATGTGACTGCAGTGCATGGAAGAGCTGAAAAACTGAAAGAAAAGTTTCATTTTGTAGTGAGCAGGGCTGTTACCCAGATGCCTGAGTTTTTGCGATGGCTGAAAGGAAAATTTGAAAAGGAACAGTTCAATGAAAAACACAATGGCGTACTTTACCTCAAAGGAGGAGATTTGGCGGAGGAGCTGGCAGGGCTTCGCTGTGAGATTTTTCAGCTGAAAAATTATTTTGAAGAAGAATTTTTCGATACCAAAAAAGTGGTGTATTTATCAAAAGGAAATTTTAATTCGTAGATAATTGATTGTTAATTTGTTATAGCTTTTAATTATTGCTTTTATATAAATAATTGAATATGAAATTTCTCTCAAAAATTATTTCGGAATTATTATCAGAAACTTCGGATTTATCCCAGACTGTAATCGTTTTACCAGGGAAAAGACCCGTAGTTTTTTTGAAACAAATCCTAAAAGAGCAGAAATATGAAGGTTTTTTGCCTGAGTTTTTTACTGTGGATGAATTGATTAAGAAAATATCTGGAAAACAGCACATTCAGGGAATATCTCTGTGGCTTTTTGGGTATGATGTTTATAAGAAAATTTATCCCGAAGAAACTTTGGAAAACTTCCTAAAATGGTTTCCTACTTTGCTGAAAGACTGGGATGACATGCTCAAATTCAGCGAAGAGGACAAAGCAGTTTTGGAATATATGCTTGATGATGAGCGAATTAAAAACTGGGGCGAAACACTGGGAGATGGAGATAATGCAAGAAAACGAAACCTTAATTTTTGGAAAAAGATAAATGTTTTTTTACCTAAATTAAAGGAAAATCTCCAAGAAAAAGGCTGGGCGACTGATGGGATGATTCACGAAATGGTGAGAGAGAAAATAAGCGATTTTGCGGAGGAAACGGAAACAAAATTTGTTTTTTGTGGTTTCAATGCGCTTACACCTTTGGAGGAAAAACTGATTCGGGAACTGCTCCAAAAAGGGAAAGCTGAATGCTTTTTCCAAGCGGATGAATATTACATAAAAGACCTAAAACAGGAGGCTGGAAAGTTTCTGAGAAAGCATATGTACTGGAAGGAATTTAATGAAAACCGAAAATTCCAGTGGATAGAAAATAGTTTTTGTGAAGAGAAAAACATCAAGGTCTATGAGGTCGCAGGAAATGTAGCCCAAACCAAAATTTTACCTGAAATTTTACAAGAAATTCCAAAAGAAAATTATTCTAAAACGGCGGTCGTTTTATTAGATGAAAATCTGCTTCTGCCGAGTCTGGATGCGGTGAGTTTTGTGGATAATCTGAATATCACGATGGGATTTCCTATCAAAAATCTTGGTTTCAGCGGGGCGGTTAAGAAGCTTTTTTACCTACAAAAACAGCTTGAAAAAAATGATAAATCCTACTATTATTTGGATGTTTTTTCGGTTTTGGAGGAGTTTCCAGATAATGAAGAAGATAGGAAAATAATAGACCAATTCACGGCTAAAATAGAAGACGAAAATATCGTTTATATTTCGAAAAAAATGATGCAGGAGCATTTGGGCGAGCTTTCTTATTTTCAGCTTTTTGAGAAGAGAACAGCCGCTGAACTGCTGGAAGATTTGTCTAATTTTTGTTATCAGCTCAAATTCAGAGAAATAGATGATATTTTATATGAAAATGTTTCTCTTTTTGAAACGACATTTAAGATTCTAAAAAATCATATGAGAGATTATGATTTTGAGATTTCGATAGATGCGTTGGAGGTTTTGATGAATCAGCTTGTCAATTCAGAAAACTTGGATTTTCAGGGCGAACCACTTGAGGGACTGCAGTTTATGGGGCTTTTAGAAACTCGTCTTTTGGATTTTGAAAATATTATTCTGCTTTCTGTAAATGAAGGAAAACTGCCGCTGGGGAATACGCAAAACACCTATCTTCCGTTCGATGTGAGAAGGAATTTTGGGCTGAATACTTTTTTGGAAAATGACAGTATTTATGCCTATCATTTCTACCGTTTGTTGCAAAATTCTAAAAATATCTATCTGTTATACAATGCTTTAGGTTCTGGAGTGAATACGGGTGAGAAAAGTAGATTTATCACCCAAATGGAAATGGAAAGTCCTCATAAAATAGAGCATATCGTGATAGAAAATACCTCTGAACCGATTTTGCAGGAGCCGATAATCATAGAAAAAACAGAAAAAGTTTTAGAGAAACTAAATGAATGGAAGAGCAGAATTTCAGCATCGCATTTGATTTCTTATCTCTATAATCCGATTGATTTTTACTTGAATAACATCTTAAAAGCAAAGGAAACAGAGGAAATAGAGGAAGAACTTTCGCAGCGAAACTATGGTAATTTGGTGCATTATGCTTTGGATAAGTTGTATGAAGGTAAAAAAGGTAAAATTCTGAAAGCAAGTGATATAGAAGATTTAAAACCAAAAATAGATAGGGCGATTAATTCTGCAATTGTTAAACTTAAACACCAGCCAGAGCTCTATGAACGAGGAATGAACTACATTCATAAATCTATGGCTGCGAAGGTGGTAGAGCATATTTTAGATTATGATTTAGGTTTAATTAAAGCTGGTAACTCTTTAGAAATCATAAGTTTAGAAAATCGTATTAATGCTGAATTTTTGATGGGTGAAAATGGTGAAAAAATTAATTTCATTGGTTATATAGACCGTATAGACCGCCTAAATGGAGTGGTGCGAGTGATAGATTTTAAAACTGCAAAAGCTAAAAATCTTTCCATGAAACCAAAGGAGGAAAAACTGGAAGATTTCATGGGCAGTGCGGACAGCAAACAGGCTTTACAGCTGAGTATTTATGCGTATATGGTGCTGCATAACGAAAAGTTTTCTGTCAATCAGCTGCAATGCGGCATTTGGAGTTTTGCGGAAATAGGAAAAGGCGTTCAGACTTTGAAAATTTATGATGATGAAAATATTGATAATGAGAATGTTAGCATCTGTATGAGTTCCATTAAAAACATTATTTTAGAAATATTAAATCCTGAAATTCCGTTTAAAGAAAACTAAAATGAACCAAAATATATCTCTGACCATAGATTTTGTAAAGAAAACCTTGGAAGGAGCAGAGGCAGGGCATGATTGGTTCCATACCGAGCGGGTTTGGCGACTTGCAAAGCTCATTGCCAAAACAGAAAACTGCAATCAAGAAATTGTGGAAATTTCGGCTTTATTACACGATATTGCCGACCCAAAATTTCATAACGGAAATGAAACCTTGGCGCTTGAGATTTCGGAGAAATTCCTTAATGAAATAGGGATGGAGGCTCAGATGATAGAGCAGATTTTGTTTGTTATCAGGCATATTTCCTTTAAAAATAAAGGCGAAACGATAGAAAAGACCAAAGAGCTTGAAATCGTGCAGGATGCGGATAGACTGGATGCGATGGGGGCTATCGGCATAGCGCGGACTTTTAATTTTGGAGGGTACAAAAATAATCCAATTTACAATCCTGATATTCAGCCGAATATCCATCAGACTAAGGAAGAATATAAAAAATCTAACGGCACAACAATCAATCATTTTTATGAAAAACTGCTCCTGCTGAAAAACCTTATGAATACTGATAAAGGCAGGGAATTAGCAGAGGAAAGGCATAGTTTTATGCTGGTATTTTTGGAGCAGTTTTATAAAGAATGGAATTTGGGGTTAGATGTTTGATTCTATTTTGTTTAGAAAAGTATTGAAAATCAATACGCTTTCGCTGAATTTATCAAAAATTTTATTTGAAATATGTGGAAGTTCGTTTTCTAAAAAATAAATCCTATCTGATTGATTATCAAAGAATAATAAAATATTAGTGTTTTTACCTTCGGAGAGCATTTCTGATTCAACTTCAGAAATGATGAATTTTCTGCTGAAGTTTTTGATAATCTCCAAAAGTTCCTTTTCCAAAAAGGAATTCCAATCATTTATCTTGTGTTCTTCTGTGTGAAAAGTGATACTGAGTATTGCCATTTTGTGAAATTTTTAACTTAAATTTTTTGGTAAAAGTAATCAAATTTTCATAAATTGCCATGTTATTTATTTCTCATCATAGAAAAGAAAAAATAGATGTAAATAGTGGTGCATAAAGCACTGATTCATATAACTTTAATAAAAATAAATGAACGCAGGAGAAAGGTTAATTCCTATCAACATTGTTGATGAAATGAAGTCCTCTTACATAGACTATTCGATGTCGGTGATTGTTTCCCGTGCATTGCCTGATGTAAGAGATGGTCTGAAACCCGTTCACAGAAGGGTTTTGTATGGTATGTATGATTTGGGAGTTTTTTCCAATAAAAAACATTTGAAATCAGCCAGAATCGTAGGGGATGTTTTGGGTAAATACCACCCTCACGGAGACAGTTCTGTATATGATGCTATGGTGCGTATGGCGCAGCCGTGGAGCTTGAGATACCCTATGGTCGATGGACAGGGGAACTTCGGTTCTATGGACGGAGACCCTCCAGCAGCGATGCGTTATACGGAAGCAAGGCTGAAAAAAATCTCAGATGAAATTCTTTCTGATTTAGATAAAGAAACGGTTGATTTTCAGAATAACTTTGATGATACAACCAAAGAGCCTACGGTTCTCCCTACAAGAATTCCTACACTTTTGGTAAACGGAAGTTCGGGTATCGCGGTAGGGATGGCTACCAATATGGCTCCGCATAACCTTAGCGAGAGTATAGATGCTATCTGTGCGTATATTGATAACAGAGATATTACCATAGATGAGCTGATGAAACACATAATCGCTCCAGACTTCCCTACAGGAGGAATTATCTATGGCTATGACGGCGTGAGAGATGCTTTTCATACAGGGCGAGGGCGAGTGGTGCTGAGAGGAAAAGTGAAATTTGAGGAAATAGGAAACCGAAATGCTATCGTGGTGACAGAGGTGCCTTATCAAGTGAATAAGGCGGATATGATAGAGCGAACAGCAGAACTAGTAAAAGAGGATAAAATACCTGGGATTTATGAAATCCGTGATGAATCTGACAGAGAGGGGCTTCGTGTGGTTTATGAATTGAAAAACGATGCGATTCCAAATGTGGTGCTTAACCTATTATATAAGTATACAGCTCTGCAGACTTCATTTAGTATAAATAATATTGCGCTGGTTGGCGGAAGACCGCAACAGCTTAATTTAAAGGATATTATCTACAATTTCGTAGAGCATAGACATGATGTAGTAACACGAAGAACAGAATACGAGCTGAAAAAAGCAAAAGAAAGAGCTCATATTTTGGAGGGGTATATGAAGGTGATTGCTACTCAGGATACGCTGGATAAGGCAATAGCGATTATTAGACATAGTGCTAATCCACAGGCAGCGAAGGAAGGCTTGATAGCAGAATTTGAACTTTCTGAAATTCAAGCTCAGGCTATTCTTGATTTAAGACTTGCTCGTCTTACAGGAATGGAATTGGATAAAATTCGTGATGAATACGAGGAAATCATGAAGATTATCGCTGATTTAGAAGATATCCTATCTAATGAAGGTAGAAGATTTGAGATTATCAAGAACGAACTTCTTGAAATCAAAGAAAAATACGGAGACGAAAGAAGATCAGAAATAGACTATTCTGGTGGTGAAATGTCCATAGAAGACATTATTCCAAACGAGCAGGTGGTGCTTACGATTTCTCACGCAGGATACATTAAGAGAACTCTGCTTTCTGAATACAAAGTTCAGTCTAGGGGAGGTGTAGGTAATAAAGCTGCAACAACCCGTGATGAAGACTTCTTGGAATACATCGTATCTGCTACCAACCACCAGTATATGATGTTCTTCACAGAGAAAGGAAAATGCTACTGGCTGCGCGTATTCGAAATTCCAGAAGGCTCTAAAACAGCCAAAGGAAGGGCAGTACAGAACCTTATCAACATTGAGCCGGATGATAAAATCAAGGCGTATATCAGAACCAATGACCTGAAAGATGTAGACTATGTAAATAGCATGTATGTGGTGATGGTTACCAAAAATGGTGTTATCAAGAAAACTTCATTGGAGGCGTATTCTAGACCGAGAGTAAATGGGGTAAATGCCATAGAAATTCGTGAAGATGACCAGCTTTTAGAAGCAAGACTGACCACAGGTGAATCCGAAATCATGATAGCTACTAAAAACGGTAAATGTATCCGTTTCCCAGAGGAAAAAGTAAGAGCTGTGGGAAGAACTTCTATCGGGGTGAGAGGTATCACATTAGAGGACAATGATGAAGTAATCGGTATGATTATCGCTAATGATTTGGAGAAAGAGTCTGTTTTGGTTGTTTCTGAAAAAGGATACGGAAAGAGAACAGCGGTGGAGGATTACAGAGTCACCAACAGAGGTGGAAAAGGAGTTATTACCCTGAATATCACTGAAAAAACAGGAAAACTCATCGCGATACAAAATGTAACGGATGAAGATGGTCTGATGATTATCAATAAATCTGGTGTGGCTATCCGTATGGCTGTGGAAGAACTCCGCGTGATGGGAAGAAATACCCAAGGGGTGAAACTTATCAATCTCAAAGGAAGTGATGAAATCGCGGCGGTGGCGAAAGTAGAAATGGATAAAGATGTAGAAGATGCCGAAGAGCAAACTGAGGAAGGTGAAAACACGGAAAACACAGAAAATGTTTCAGAATAGAATTAAATAAAAATTATCATTAACATGAAAAAAATAGTTTTAAGTTTAGCATTAGTGAGTGCATCATTCGCTTTTGCACAGAAAAAAGAAATCCAAAACGCTTCTAAAGCGATAGAAAAAAACGATATAGCAGCAGCTAAAGCAGAAATTTCAAAGGCTGAAGGTCTATTGAACGACCAGCTGTATCTGCTCGAGCCATCAGTTTTAGAGGAATACTATTACGCGAAAGGAGTTTTATTGATAAAAGAAGGAAAAACCAGAGAAGGAGCAGCTCTTTTAGGTAAAATCAGCGATTTAAAAACGATTTATACAGGGAAAAACAGCGATAAAAAGAAAGTATTCTTTGTAGGAAAAGAAGCTGCTGAAAAAAGTGGAATACAAGGATTAAAAGTTGAGAACTACACGCCAAAAACTACTGAAAAAGTAAATAGTTTTGTAAATCCGCTTTTGAAATCTGCAAGTGATGAAGCTTACAAAGCTTATCAAGTTAAAAACTACAACAAAGCAGCAGAAAAATACGAAGAAGTATACAACTTACTGAAAGCTGTAGGAAACGAGGATAAAACTTATCTTTACTACGCAGGGATAAACTATCAAGCGGCTGGAAAAAATAATGAAGCGATAGAGATTTATAATGGTCTGATTAATAGCGGGTACACAGGAGTTACAACTCAGTATTTGGCGACAGATGTGAAAACTGGGCAGGTTCAGTCTTTTGATAAAAACTCTTTTGAATTGATTAAAAAATCTGGTTCAAATGAATACAAAGACCTAAAAACTCAATCAACTCCGAGCGTAGAACTAGAGCTATATGAATCAAACATAAGACTTTTGGTGGATGCTGCGAGATATGATGAAGCTTTGGTTTTGATAGAAAAAGGACTTAAAAAATTCCCTAACAATCAGAGATTGTCAGAATTACAAGGAGTTGCTTATTACAGATCTGGAAAAACTTCAGAATTTATCCAAAACCTTAAAAATCAAGTTGCTAAAAACCCTAATGACAAGGAATCTTGGTATAATTTAGGTTTCTTACAAAGTCAGGATAATGCTACTTTGGCGGATGCTGAAAAATCATTCAAAAAGGCATTGGAAATTGATGGAAACTATGTTTTAGCGCTGCAAGGTTTGGCTTATGCTGTTCATTTAAAGGATGATGAAAAGACATTGGAGCAAATCCGAGCTTTCCAAAAAGCTAAGAAAATCAATGAAATGAATAAATTGATGGAAAAGAGAAGAGAAACTTTCAAAAAAGCTCTTCCTTACCTTGAAAAATGGCATTCCATTGAGCCTAAAAATGTAGAAGTAGTAAGTACTCTGAAAGGAATCTACATGAATTTGGACAATATGGATAAGTATAACCAGTTCAAGAAGTTAGAAGATTCTTTGAAAAAATAATTTATATAAAATAAGCTCTATTTTTGTAGGGCTTATTTTTTAAAAAAAATAAAAACCTTATGAAAAAGATTATTTTATTCCATTTGCTTTGTTTATTATCTTCATGCAATGGACAGAACAAAAAAACAGAAGTAAAAAACGAGCAGATAAAAGTCGAAAAAAGGTTTGATATCAAACGATTTAATGAAAATAAGAAAAACGGAAAATATATTTATACTGACAGTTTGGGAAATCAGGTGACAGAAATTACCACCAAAAGAGGTTATGGGCGTTATGTGTCTTTAAAAAATGAATTCAATGTAAAATTTCTTTATCATTTCTATTCTACAGGAATCCTAAAAGAAGAAGGTAAAGTTTTTGATGGAGGAGGTTTTCGTATAGGGGTATGGAATTTCTATGATGAAAAGGGTATCCTAACAAAGAGCATAGATTATGACAAACCTTTTGAAAAATATCCATTAGAGAAGGTTTTGGCGTATATGAAAAGCCGTAAAGCAGAATTATTAGGCATGTATACAAGGATATATAGAAAAATTGATGAAAAAGAAGTTCCCATGTGGTATATCAGCTGGGATGCTCATCAGAGAACCAAAGAAGACTGTATCACTATGGTTAATATAGAAATGGATGCTCAAAAAGGCGAAATTGTCAAAGAATACCATTCCTTCTTTTGGGAATACAATAATCCTTATGATAAGGTTCCTGCTCCTGTCATTATCTTTGATAAAACTAAAAAATAAGTAATTTTTAACGCTAAAAAACAATTAAATAATTTTGATTTTTCAAAATAAATATTAACTTTGCAATTCAAAGTTCTTTTTATGGATACTAAAAATTATCAAGAAGATTTATCTCACATTCGCTCTATTATGGAGAAAAGTTCCCGTTTTATCTCACTGAGCGGGTTGTCTGGAGTTTTTGTAGGGATTTTTGCTATTTTGGGAGCGGTGTATGTGTTTTTCGCTTTTGAAAGGGAAGGGATTAGTTATTTTGACAGATATCCTAAATTTTATGATTTTAATTTTATATCCGAACTGATTTTAGTTGCCCTTGTAGTGCTTGTTTTCTCTTTGGCTGCGGCAGTTTTCTTCACAGTAAGAAAGAGTAAAAGAAAAGAACTTCCTATCTGGACTACATCTACTAAACTTCTGATAATCAATTTCTCCATTCCGTTGGTTACTGGGGGAATTTTTTGTCTGGGGCTTCTTTTTCATCATTTTTATGCATTTTTAGCGCCTTGTACATTGATTTTTTATGGATTATCTCTTATCAACGCCTCTAAATACACTTATTCTGACATTAGATATTTAGGGATTTGTGAGGTTATTTTAGGCTTGCTCTCATCATTTTTGCTGGGGTATGGATTGGTATTCTGGGCGTTAGGATTTGGGTTGTTGCATATTATTTATGGGCTTATTTTGTATAAAAAATATCAATAATTTTAGTGAAAATGTTTAATATCAATCAGCTCAATAAGGAATTTGAAAGTCGCGTAAGGCTGGGCATTATGTCTGTCCTTATCGTGAATGACTGGGTTGATTTCAGCGAAATGAAAAACCTCCTTAACATCACTGATGGCAACTTGGCAAGCCACAGCACAGCCCTTGAAAAATCAGGATATATCGAGGTAAAAAAAGAATTCGTTGGCAAAAAACCAAAAACTTCCTATCGCGTTACGCAGGCGGGGAGAGAGGCTTTTAACCAGCATATCAATACTTTAGAAAAATTATTGATGAAATAACTATATTTTTTTGCTTTTAAACTTTGAAATACAAAGTTCTTTGGATTGTTAATTTTAATTTTTAAATATTATGAAAACACATCATTTAATTATGCTGACTACAGCAGTAGCTACAGCGCTTTTTTACAGAGAATCTTTTGGCTTAAATGTAGGATTATTAGCTATTTTTCTCAGTGTTATCACTTTGGTAAAAACCCATAAAAAAAGGAAAAACAGAGAGTTTTTTATCATTTTTGCGTTGTCCATTTTGTCGGCTTTTGCTTTTATGTGGTATGGAGATTTCGTTTCGTTTTTGTCGGTTTCTTTTTCCTTGTTGCTGCTGAGATTTAAGTCAAAATATAGAAGGCTCAAAAGCATTCTGGCTGTCCCGATAGCGGCAATGAATAATATCGTTTTCCCGTATCGTTTCTTTGATTTTAATACATGGATTATCAGAGATGAAAACTCTAAATTTAATTTTAAATCCATCATTATTCTAGTGATTCCAATCCTGTTTTTCTTGTTCTTTTTCTGGATTTATAGTATGGGAAGTTCCATATTTTCAGAGGTTTATCTTTATGAATTGGACATTGATAGCTGGTTTTTCGTAGTGGCTGCTTTGGCATTTTATTTCTCGTTTGGTTATTGGAATTTTTCAGGGGCAAAATTTTTCTTGCGACGAAACCAATTTCTACAAAATGAATTTTCAGAAAGAGTTAAAAATCAGAAATTTAAACCATTTTTAGAGTTTTTAGACCTTGATTCTGAAAGAAAAATAGGCGTGCTGACTTTTGTTCTGCTCAATCTTCTTTTGCTGGTTTTTATTCTGGTTTTTAATTATGAACAGTTTTTCCAAGTTGATACAAACAGGCTGGCGAACCTTTCTGCGGACACGCACAGCCGTGTAAATGTTGTTATTTTGTCCATTGTAATGGCAGTTTTACTATTGATGCTTTACTTTAGGTCTTATTTTAATTTTGATGATAAATCATTGTTACTTAAAAAGTTAGCTAAAATGTGGATAGTTCTTAACTCGCTACTTGTTCTTTCTGCCCTTATCAAAAATACTGAATACATCTACCACTGGGGGCTTACCTACAAAAGGCTGGGAGTTTATGCATTTCTCATTTTGTCTGTTATCGGTTTGATATTCACTTACTTAAAGATAGAGTACAGAAAAACCAATTTCTATCTTTTTAACCAAATGATTTGGTATTTCTACGGAACACTTTTGCTTTGTAGCTTTGTAAACTGGGGTTATTTGGGGACAATTTATAATATAAAAGTTCAGAAAGTAAGTGATTTTGATGCTGTTTATAGATTTGATTTTAATGATTCTCTGCTTTTGGAATATTATCCTGATGAAATTTATTCCACTTATCGTTTTGATTATGTTAAAAGCCAAAAAGATGAAAGATTTTTGTCCAAAGTGCTTTATTATCAATTTATTAACCTTCCTGATGAAAAACCAGCTTCAAGCATAGAATTACCCAATGAAAAACAAAACTAAAATCAATAATTTTTCGTAAATTAGCAGTAAAATTATAAGAAATGTCAAAAAAAGTTTTACTCGCAATATTAGACGGCTGGGGATTGGCTGAGAATCCCGAAGTATGTGCAATTACCAAGGCTCACACGCCGTTTGTGGACAGCTGCTATCAGAAATATCCTCACACTCAGCTGCATGCATCAGGCTTGGAAGTGGGACTTCCCGAAGGACAAATTGGTAATTCCGAAGTAGGACATATGAATTTGGGCGCGGGAAGGGTTGTCTATCAGAACCTTACGAGGCTGAATTTAGCTGTGAAAAATGGAACTTTGGGTAAAGAAAAACCTATCCAAGATGCATTTTTACACGCACAGAAAAACAATAAAAATGTCCATCTCCTTGGGTTGTTGTCTGATGGCGGTGTTCATTCGCATATCACTCATTTAGAGGCTCTTCTGGATGAAGCCAAAGATTTGGGATTGAAAAATGTTTTTGTTCATGCCTTTACTGATGGGCGTGACTGCGATCCGCACAGAGGAAAGGTTTTTGTAAAAGAAATTCAGGAATATTTAGCCAAAACCACAGGGAAACTGGCGACTGTCACAGGGCGTTTTTTTGCGATGGATAGGGACAAACGCTGGGAAAGAGTAAAAAAAGCCTACGATGCTTTGGTCAATGGAGTGGGGGTAAAAACACAAAATGCGCTGGAAGCGGTGGAAAATTCTTACCAAAATAATGTTTTGGATGAATTTATCGAGCCGATTATTTTAACTGATGAAAACCAAAATCCTGTGGGAAATATTCAGGAAGGCGATGTGGTTATTTTCTACAATTTCCGTACGGACAGGGGTCGCGAGCTTACAGAAGTTCTTTCGCAAAAGGATTTTCCAGAATTTGGAATGAAAAAACTGAATCTCTATTTTGTGACAATGACCAACTATGACCGAGATTTTGAAAACATCAAAATCGTCTATGATGAGGAAATTATCCATGAAACTCTGGGGGAAGTTTTGGAGAGAGAGGGGAAATCCCAGATCAGAATCGCCGAAACCGAAAAATATCCTCATGTGACATTCTTCTTTTCAGGAGGGCGTGAAACCGAGTTTGAAAACGAAAAAAGAATACTCTGCCCAAGCCCTAGGGATGTGAAAACTTATGATTTAAAGCCTGAAATGGCAGCTTTTGATATTCGTAATGCCATCATTCCAGAATTGCAGAAACAGACAGCAGATTTTGTTTGCTTAAATTTTGCTAACCCTGATATGGTGGGGCATACGGGCGTTTTCGATGCAGTGGTAAAAGCATGCGAAGTGGTGGATGAATGCATAAAAGATGTCGCCAATACAGCCTATGAAAACGACTACACGGTGCTTATCCTCGCTGACCATGGTAATTCAGACTATATGATAAACGAAGATGGTTCGCCTAATACCAACCATACCACTAGTTTAGTTCCTCTGATTGTGATGGATAAAGACAAAACATGGCAGCTCAAAAGAGGAAAATTAGGTGATGTGGCGCCTACCATTCTCCATATCATGGGAATAAAAATTCCTGAAAAAATGACAGGAGAGGTATTGGTTTCATAAAATTTCTTACATTTGCACACTTTTGATTTTTAAAAAATGAGCAATTTAGATAATCTACTGCCTTACGGTTTTGCTTTAATCGTGGCAGTTCCTTTTGTGATATTGCTGAGACAGTTTGTGTTTCAGTTCATTAAGTTGAAAAACAGAGAATTGAGCATTATTTCAGGGAAATCCAATGCGCAGATAAGATTACAAGCGTATGAAAGGATGACTTTGTTTTTGGAGAGAATGAAGCCTTCTAACTTGGTTCAGAAGTTTGACAAGGAATTGGCTGCTGTGGAATTTGTGTTTTTGGTGGAAAAAAATATTATGGAAGAATTTGAGTATAACGCTTCACAACAGCTTTATATCAGCCAAGATTCTTGGAATAATATTTTAAATTCTAAAAATAATGTCCTTCAGCTTCTCCATAAAACTTTGGAAAATAGCCCAAATGTTTCTTTACAGGAGTTTAAAACTCTGTTTTTGATGGGGTATTTGGATGGCGATGATTATATCTCGGATACTATTCAAAACCTTAGAAATGAAATAAGTAGAATAATTTAAAAATAAATATAGTATAATGATTCCAACTTTTAAAGCACATCCTTGGCATGGAATTTCAGCTGGGGAAAAAGCACCAGATGTAGTTAATGTTTTTGTGGAAATAGTTCCATCAGATACTATTAAATATGAAATCGATAAAGAAAGCGGACATCTAAAAGTAGACAGACCGCAGAAATTTTCTAATATAATTCCTGCTCTATATGGCTTTGTTCCAAGAACTTACTGCGATGAGAGAGTAAAGGAACTTGCAGTGAAAAGAGGTGCTTCTGACATCACGGAAGGAGACCATGATCCACTAGATATCTGTGTATTGAGCAGCCACAATGTTCCTATTGGTGGTATTTTGCTGGAAGCAGTGCCAATCGGTGGGTTTAAGATGATAGACAAAGGCGAGGCAGATGATAAAATCGTAGCTGTATTAGTGGGCGACCAGTCTTATGGTCATATCAAAGATATTTCAGAACTTCCTAAGGCTGAAGTAGATAGACTAATGCACTATTTCTTGACTTATAAAAATCTTCCTGGTGAGCCTGTGGCATGTAGAATAGATGAAGTCTATGATGCTAAACATGCAAAAGAAGTTATCAAAGCATCTCAAGAAGATTATCAAGAGAAATATAAAGGATAAAATAATGAAAAATTACTTGGAAAAACTTTCTGAGTAATTTTTTTATTTTTTAATGTAAATATTTTGTAAATTGGCTTCCTTAATAAAAAAATAAAATGACTACAATAGAGAAAATTTCAAAACTTCGTCAGAAGATGCAGGAGAAAGGTATCAATGCATTCATTGTCTACTCTGCAGACCCGCATATGAGTGAATATCTACCCGAAGAATGGCAGGAACGCACTTGGCTTTCAGGCTTTACAGGTTCTGCTGGTTTTTTGGTGGTAACTAATGAAAAAGCCGCTCTATGGACAGATGGAAGATATTTCGTTCAGGCAGCACAGGAGCTGGAAAACACAGGAATAGAGCTGATGAAAGATGGTATAGAGGGCACTCCGAACTATATTGACTGGATAATCTCCCAGACTCCTGAAAATGGGAAAGTTGCCGTAAATGCTTTGACGACATCTCATCTAAACTGGGAAAGTCTAGAGCAAAAATTGTCTACAAAAAAAATCCAACTTGTCAATGAACCTTTATTAAAGGATATTTGGACAGATAGAGGCGAACCTTCTAAAAATGAAATCTTTGTTCATCCCCTGAAATGGGCAGGTCAGTCTGTAGTAGAAAAACTAAACGCCATCCGTGCGAAAATGCAGGAAAAAGGCGCTTCGTTTCATGTTATTTCAAGTCTTGATGATGTGGCTTGGACACTAAATTTACGAGGAAGCGATGTGGACTGCAACCCTGTATTTCTTGGTTATATCCTTGTGACAGAGGATGGGGAGGCTACGCTCTTTGTAGATGTAGAAAAACTCAATGATGAAGCCAAAAAACAAATGCAAGAGGCCGAAGTAAGCATAGTTCCTTACGATGAATTTTTCTCTTATTTAGGTCAATTAAAAAATGAAAAAGTTTTAATTTCACCAAATTGTAACCAAGCGGTTTTCAATGCTTTAAAGGATAAAAACACTTTCGTTCTGTCGGCTGTTCCTGGCAATTTGATGAAAGCCATTAAAAACGAAACCGAATTGGAAGGCTTCCGTACAGTGATGGTTCGTGATGGTGTAGCGATGGTGAGATTCCTCCATTGGCTGAAAAGCAATGTAGGAAAAGAGCCTATGACGGAATATTCCATTGGGAAAAAACTGAGAGATTTCCGTGCTGAGGGTGAAAATTTTGTAGGTGAAAGTTTCGGAAGTATCATCGGTTATAAAGGAAATGGTGCTATCGTGCATTATTCCGCAAAAAGCGAAGGAAGCAAGGAAGTTGCCAACGAGGGAAGTGTTCTTGTAGATTCTGGAGGTCAATATTTAGAAGGAACTACTGACATTACCAGAACGCTGGCTTTGGGTAAAGTATCAGCGGAGTTTGTAAAAGACTGTACTTTGGTTCTGAAAGGGATGATTAACCTTTCTTTGGCTCAGTTCCCAAAAGGAACGAGAGGTGTCCAGCTGGATGCTATCGCTCGTCTTCCGCTTTGGAAAGAAGGCAAAGACTACGCACACGGAACGGGGCATGGCGTGGGAAGTTTCATGAATGTGCATGAAGGCCCTCAGAATATCCGAAAAGATATGAATCCGCAGGAGCTTTTAGCAGGAATGGTATGTTCCAACGAGCCAGGGTTTTATGTTGAAAATCAATACGGTATCCGCCATGAGAATTTAGTGGCAGTGAAGGAATTAAGAACTACAGAATATGGCACTTTCTATGGTTTTGAAACCCTTACGCTTTGTCCGTTTTTTAAGGATGTGATAGATGCAGAACTACTTACCGAACCAGAAAAAGAATGGCTGAACGCCTACCACAAGACCTGCGAGGAGAAATTGGCTCCGCACTTGTCAGGTGAGGTCAAAGAATGGTTCTTAGAATTAGTAAAACCAATATAAAATAAAAATCTCTTTTCCTGCTCAATGGAAAGGGGATTTTTTCATCTAAATTACTACCTTTGTGAGGTAAAATATTATAATAATGCCACAGCAGTTTTTAGGAAATAAAGAATTTTTAACGAAAGATATAGAGGTTTTTGCGAGTAGTCCCAGTAATATTGCCCTTATCAAATATTGGGGAAAATATGAAAGGCAGATTCCTGCAAATCCCAGCATCAGTTTTACACTTAGTAATTGTAAAACAGAGACTAAAATGATTTTTAGATCAGGTGAAAAATTTTCAATCAAAACCTTTTTGGCTGGAAAAGAAGAAACCAAATTTTCGGAGAAAATAGAAAAATATTTCCGAAACATAGAGAAGTATCTTCCTTGGATTTTGCAGGGGAGTTTTGTCATTGAGACCGAAAATACTTTCCCGCATAGTTCTGGAATTGCCAGTTCTGCATCAGGTTTTGGGGCTATAGCTAAATGTCTTATGGAGATGGATAAAGCGTTTTCTGGGAAAGATTTTTTTGATGTCAAAAAAGCCTCATTTTTGGCTCGTCTGGGGAGCGGAAGTGCCTGCCGAAGCGTTTATGACGGGCTGGTAGTCTGGGGCGAGGTGAATGAAGTGGAGGGAAGTTCTGACCTGTATGCTGTGAAATATCCTGACGAGAAAATTCATCCGATATTTAGGGATTTTAATGATTATGTTCTGCTGATTCATGAAGGGCAAAAGTCTGTGAGTTCCACCGTGGGGCATGGACTGATGAACACCAATCCCTATGCTGAACGCCGTTTTCAGGAGGCAAGAGAGAACTTTGTTCCGATGAAAGAAATATTAAAATCAGGTGATTTACAAGCTTTTATGAAATTGGTGGAGCATGAGGCGCTTACACTTCATGCGATGATGATGATGAGCGACCCTGCTTTTATTCTGATGCAGACAGGTACTTTGCAGGTAATCAATAGGGTTTGGGAATTTAGAAAGGAAACCAATCTGCCTCTTTTCTTTACTTTGGACGCTGGAGCGAATGTACATCTGCTTTTCCCAAGCGAAAAAAAGGCGGAAATCTCTAATTTCATAGAAACAGAGCTTTTACAATACACGCAGAATGGCGGAATTGTAAGGGATTTCATGAAATTTTAATCCAAAATAATATGAAAAGGAATAGGTTTTTACTGCTGAATTATGTTTTTGTAGTGAGCATAATTTTATTATTTATCAATGACCATTTTTTGAAATTACATTTTCATAATTGGTTCACGGGTAAATTTTCGGATTTTTTGGGAATGATTATTTTTCCATTGTTTTTGGCGTATATTTTCCCAAAATTGAGAACTTTTTCCATTCTTGTTAGTTTTGTTTTGTTCATATTTTGGAAATCTCCGTTTTCCGAAGGTTTTATTGATTTTTACAATCAGATTTCACCCATTGCTGTGGCTCGTGTGGTCGATTATACGGATTTCATCGCCTTTGTATTTCTGATAATTCCTTTTCTTTTGATAAAATATGATGCTCTGCTTCAGCCTTTGAAAATAAGAAAAATAAGCCCTGCATTGGTGCTTGTTCCCTCGGTTTTTGTGATGATGGCGACATCTCCGCCGCCGTATTATAGATATGGTTCGGATGGGAAGGTGTTATTCAACGATTATTCTTTTAAGATACCGAAAAGTAAAACGGAGGCTCTGGATGAGTTGAAAAACAGGAATATTTTGTTCAAAAAAGATACACTGAGGATTATTAGGAGATATAATATAAGCAGTGAAAGTCTGATTATGAACGGAACCGACCTAAAAACGCTGGAAGTAAATAAAGAGATTCTAAAAAAGGAACTGGAAAGAGAAATACAATTTTATGATTATTACATCATAGACAGCCTAAAAATAGGAAATGAAACTCTAAAAAATATAAGATTTGAACTGGAAGAAATAAACAAATCAAAGGTAGAAATAATCCTGAAATCAGTGGTGTTAGAGGGGCGAAATACGAATCATAAAAAATTACAAAAGAAATTCAGAAAAATTTATAGAGAACTTCTGAAAAAAGAATTTTTAAATAAAAATTATAAACAAAACTAATCATTTAACCCATGAAAATAGGAATATTAGGAGGCGGACAGCTCGGCAGGATGCTTATACAAGAGGCTTTGAAGTACGATGATGAATTCTGTACACTAGACCCAAGTTCTGACTGCCCATGCGCAGGGATATCATACTTTACAAAAGGTGACTTTAATGATTATCAGACTGTTATAGATTTTGGGAAGGATAAAGATGTTCTTACAATAGAGATAGAGCATGTGAATGTCCAAGCGCTGGAAGATTTACAGAAACAAGGAATAAAAATCATTCCAAGTCCTAGTGCTGTCAAAATCATTCAGCAGAAAATACTGCAGAAAGAGTATTATCAAAAAAACGAAATCCCAAGTCCTGATTTTCAGGTCATTCGAAATAAATCGGAAGTGAATTTTCCTTTGCCTTTTGTTCAAAAACTAAATACTGGCGGCTATGATGGAAAGGGCGTTCAGGTGATTCGTAATGAAAAGGAGCTGGAAAATCTTTGGGATTCGCCCTCTGTTTTGGAAGCTTTGGTGGATATAGAAAAGGAACTTTCTGTAATTGTCGCTAAAAATGACAAAGGAGAAGTCAAAGTTTTTCCTGTTACGGAAATGGTTGCCAATCCGCGATTAAATCTATTGGATTTTAATATTTGTCCAAGTGAAATTTCTGATGAAATCCAAACTCAAATTGATGAAATTGTCAGAAAATTCATTCAAGCGATTGCTTCATCTGGGCTTTTTGCGATAGAATTATTTTTGGATAAAAATGGAAAAGTCTGGGTCAATGAAACAGCTCCAAGACTTCACAACAGCGGACATCTCACGCAGGAGGGAAACAGTAACTCCCAGTTCGAGCAGATGTACCGAGTGGTAAAAAATCTTCCACTGGCAGACACAAATGCCGATAAATACAGCGGAATGTTTAATCTTGTAGGAGAGGAGGGCTACCAAGGAAAAGTCTATTATGAAGGCTTGGAAGATGTTTTAAAACTGCCCAAAACCTATGTTCATCTATACGGAAAAATAGAAACCAAACCTGGGCGTAAAATGGGACATATTAACATCTTGGCGGATAGCAGGGAAGAGCTGTTAGAAAAACTAACTACGATAAAATCAATGATTAGAGTGATATCAAAAAAGCATTAGAATTTTCTAATGCTTTTTAGTTTTAAACATATCTGGATGATAATTCGTTATAAATATTCCTAAAATAATCAAAAATGCAGCGATAACGAAATTAGAATCCACAGGCTCATTAGCCACCAGCCATCCTAAAAATATCGCAATGATGGTATTTACATAAGAAATCATAGAAACTTTCACAGCGGAAATTTGGCTCAGGGCATAGATGTACGCCAAATAAGCGATAATGGAAGCAAAAATCGTAAGTGAAAACATAGCGATAACGCTTTTCAGACTCCATGTTTCTGGTGTAAATTCTTCACCTAGAATCAAAGCACTGATGATCTGCACCACTCCTGCAAAAACAAATTGATAAAAAAGATTTAATAAAATATTGGTGCTTTTGTAGTTTGTTTTTTTGATGTAAAGAGCTCCCGTAGCATTTCCAGAAATAGCAAGGAATAGGTAAATCATCCCTTTGCGGTAATCAGGATTAGCCAAATCTGCCAGTCCATCCCAGAAAATTAAGATAATTCCAGAAAAGCCCAGCAAAATCCCAAGAACAGATTTTAATGTAAACTGCTGCATTCTAAACAAAACACTCCCTATAAATATCAAAATAGGCGAACAAGAACTAATCAGAGATGCTAAGCTGCTGGAAACATGCTCTTCGGCAATCGTGGTAAGTCCATTGGTTATGATAAGAATACAAGTGGAAAGTATCAGCTGGACTTTTAGATTTTCCCAGCCTATCCATTTTAGTTTTCCTGTGAAGGATAAATAAACACCCAAAATAATAGCTGATAAAACATGCCGAATACCTGCTACATACAGCGGAGGTATGGTCTCTACAGCCAACCTAATACCCAAAAATGAAGTTCCCCAGATGATAGCAATAGCCAAAATAGCGAATGTAAGTTTCATGTTTTTCATCTCGGGAAAATTAGTTTTTCGTTTTAAAGGTTAATTTTTTATCTTTGGAATGTTTAAATTTTTCGTTTGTAAAGTTAATTAAATTTATTTTAAAATCAATCAAAATATGGTAGGAATTATTATGGGAAGCAAAAGTGATTTCCCGATTATGCATCAGGCAGTAGATTTTTTACAATCATTGGGAGTTCCCTACGAGGTTACCATAGTTTCTGCGCACAGAACTCCAGAACGAATGCTGGACTATGCGAAAACGGCTAAAAAAAGAGGAATCGGTGTAATCATAGCGGGAGCAGGAGGAGCAGCACATTTGCCTGGGATGGTGGCAAGTTGTACTACTTTGCCAGTGATAGGTGTGCCTATTTTGTCAAGTAATTCTATAGATGGCTGGGATAGTGTTTTGTCCATTTTGCAGATGCCTTCTGGAATTCCTGTTGCTACGGTGGCACTGAACGGAGCCATGAATGCAGGAATTTTGGCGGCTAAAATTTTAGCGGTATCAAATCCTGAAATTGCTGACAAATTAGAAAACTATCAAGAATCCCTCTCCAAAAAAGTATTGGCATCAGTAGATGAACTGAAAACAGATTACCCAAATTCTTATGATAAGTAACGGAAATTTATGGATTTAAGCATTTTAGATTAAAATATTTCAGAATGTGAGTTTTTTATACCGTTTTTTATACCACTTTTGAAAAATCACAAGAAAGAACATTTTAGAAAAAAAATAGGAAAGCCTTTATACAAAGGCTTTCCTAATATTGTACCCAGACCCGCATTTGAAATATTAAATACGGGAACATCTTAT
>CAUORE010000011.1:0-54098 GCA_963506915.1 uncultured Flavobacteriaceae bacterium | reverse complement strand
AGTTGTGAGTTGCTTTCAAATTCTTTAACTTTGTGGATACATCACAGCTTCATCAGAGAACCAGCCTTTGACAAACTTGTTGTGAGTTGCTTTCAAATTCTTTAACTTTGTGGATACATCACAGCCGGATTTGATTTATATAATCGTGCCGTTACGTTGTGAGTTGCTTTCAAATTCTTTAACTTTGTGGATACATCACAGCTTGTGAAATCGTTTCCTTTTCATCTTGTGAGTTGTGAGTTGCTTTCAAATTCTTTAACTTTGTGGATACATCACAGCTTGTGAAATCGTTTCCTTTTCATCTTGTGAGTTGTGAGTTGCTTTCAAATTCTTTAACTTTGTGGATACATCACAGCAAAACCAGCAAAGCCACACCATTACTCATGGTTGTGAGTTGCTTTCAAATTCTTTAACTTTGTGGATACATCACAGCAAACCGTCTGAATATGATAATTATCTTGACGTTGTGAGTTGCTTTCAAATTCTTTAACTTTGTGGATACATCACAGCTGGAACTGACCGAGCGTGAGGCAGAGAAGAGTTGTGAGTTGCTTTCAAATTCTTTAACTTTGTGGATACATCACAGCCTATTTGTTTCTCAGGCTTTACTTGTTTCAGTTGTGAGTTGCTTTCAAATTCTTTAACTTTGTGGATACATCACAGCAAAGGGGCAGGTAGGTATAGAGGGAGTTCTGTTGTGAGTTGCTTTCAAATTCTTTAACTTTGTGGATACATCACAGCCCATCGCTATAAAATTCCTTATATCACAATGTTGTGAGTTGCTTTCAAATTCTTTAACTTTGTGGATACATCACAGCCTCAAAGTAAAATCCACTGATAATCAGCGGATTTTTTTGTTTTATACAATTTAAAAAATTAAAATAATTCTAATTGTTGCCACATTGGAGGCGGTTTTTCTTCATTCCTAGCATAAAAAATTTCTATTGCTCCAAATTGTTTATCTGTAATGCACATTATCGCCACTTTTCCTTGTTTTGGTAATATATTTTTTACTCTTTTGATGTGAACTTCTGCATTCTCTCGGCTTGGGCAATGGCGGATATACATAGAAAACTGAAATAGAGAGAAGCCATCATCTATCAGGCGTTTTCTAAATAAATTAGATGCCTTTATATTTTCTTTTGTATCAGTAGGTAAATCATATAGCACCATAACCCACATAATTCGATATGCATTTAGTCGTTCACTATTCATAATAAATTGGGATAAGAAATCAATCTTTTCTCTCCTGTGTAGCATTTATAAAGCGAAGAAATCGTTGTTTTTATACCAACCATCAGTGGTCTTACAAGGCCATCTATCTGTACATCTTTCGAAGCAATATTTAGAAAATGTGCTTTTGCTTCTTTGCTAAGCTCTTCTATATCAGGATTATTCTCTATCCATTGGATAACGAGCATATCTACAAATGGGCGATAAGGCTCCATCATATCACTTGCCAAGCAATAAGGATTGTACTTATTCTTATGAAAAATTCCCAATACAGGAAGCAGGCCTGTCTCTACTATTGCTCTAGAAACGATGCTCAAAAGAACTCCATACCCAAAATTGAAAAACTGATTAGAATAATCACCAAACCTACCTCTGAGAAAATCTGGACTGATAAGATATTTCCAATAATGCTGGGCGGCAATACCTTCCATATTAGTAGAATCTCCTGATTTTACATTTTTCAAATACTCATACATAGGTTCAGAGAATCTACCTAATTTTTCCAATACTTTAGCCTGATTCTCTATTTTACACTCTATTGTTTGTTTCCAGAGCTGCTTTTTCAAAGGTTCGCTTGCTTCCAATTGATATTTTATTCGTTCCGAATGCTCTGAATGTCCATAAATAGGCAGCATTACACCTTTTGGCATATGCTTAGAATCACAACTAATCATTACGACATTATTCTTCATCATTTCCTGCATCAGCTGATGAGATATGGTAATCTGATAATGGTCAAGCATCAACAATCCTAAATCCTCTATAGAAATACTTCCCTTTTCTATTTTGGTTTCAGGATCAGTAATCTTTAATTGTCTATCCCTAAGCTTTAGATAAGCAGGATTGCCAATATAAATAGAACGATACAGCATAGCCTCTAAAAATTAGTTACATTATCAAGCCTTAGAAATATTTCCTAAACGGTCTATTTTTAGTTTGATACAAGTTTCTTTTTCTTTTAAAAACTCTATTTTATTAAGTTGTGTATATTCCATCTTATTTACAATAGACACTGCAACTATATTAGGTATTCCATAAAGTCTATTTTTAGTAAAACTTACAATCTTATAAATCCTTTCTCTTTGTTCTTTGGATAAATTAGCATAATCAATACTTTCCGCATCTTCACCTTCCATAGGCACATACACCAAATCATTAGGAGAGAGACTAAATAATAGTTTTTCTCCTTTTTCATTAAGTTCAGGAACAGAAGTAAGTCCTTGTTTTTGTCGCTCAATAACCTCATCTAACAGAATAGTGGCATAGGAGCGTTTTTCTTTCCCTTGATATATTCCAAAGAAAAGATTAGTCCCTTTAGCTGCTTCTACATATTTTTGGGATTTAGTTCCTATTTCACCAAGAGGAAACTTACTTCCCTCTTCAAAAATACGCACTTTATAAATAGGCTGGTGATCTTTGCCATCATTATATTTGGCAATATTTTTATTCATCTCTTCTATACCTTCTGGAGAAAAAGCCAGTTCAGGACTTCCTTTATAAGCAAGATAATTAAGCAATATTTTTTGTATCCCTGTATCTGTGATAGATGCTATTGTCTTCTCTGTAAAAGACGAATCTATACTTTTACGAGTGGCTGTGAGAATTTTCCCCTTACCTACTTTCACTCTTTCTAAGGTGATTTTTCCAGAAATGGTTTCCTTGTGTAGAGGTTTTCTGATAGCCCAGTTGATACCTTCTTGTTTCACTTTTTTCTTCACCATTTTACCTTTTTCCTCTACCCATTTTTCGTAGTAATTAGTAGCCTTATTGATTACTCTTAGATTTTGCTTGAAACTCACAACTACCATTTCAAGGGCGCTTCGCACATCCTGGGTAAAGGTATTCCATGGCTTTTTGAATGTCCAGTTGTATTTATCTTCAGCATTGTCATTATATTTCTTCTCACATAAGGTATTTCTTAAATCTATTCGTGCGTTCTGTTTTTCTTCTTTAGCCTTATGTTTATCCAAGGCATGCTGATTATTCATATAATTGATATGACTGCGAGTAGCACAAGCGATAACCAAGGCATCCAAAGCATGGTGACGATGATCTATTCGCTTCTTCTGGAAACCTTTAGCGTATTCAAGTGGAACAGTAGGAATCTTTTTTTGGTATTTTTCACTATATGTTGTAAATAACTCTGTCTGTGTCAGATTATTCATTCTCTCAAAACGAGGCAGGATAAGGTCGTTCCACACATCATTCAGCCCCCAGTCTTGTTTCAGCGCGGCTGTAATTTTCCCTGTGCATGGTATAATATTTTTAGAATTTACTCCATTATCCTCCTGAGGAGAACGAACTATATTGGAAAGAATTTGTGAAATAAATTTACTGATATACCTTGTGTCATTGAGCTGTCTTTCTACCATTTTCTCTGGAATTTCTTCCATCAGCAGTTTAGCTTTCTTCCCTCGGTTATTGGCAAAAAGCTCATTAACCAGCTCTTTATATTCTTTTTCATTAAGGATTGTAACTTTTTTATTTAAGCCAATTTCTATTATTTCTCCTCCATGTTTTTTTATAAATTCTAAACCTAACTGCGCTCCTTTTTCAGCATTAACAGCAGACTCGCATATCACTTTATTAGAAAGGCTGTCATCAAAAAATCTACTTTGAGGAATGACATGCTCTATCTGATAATCATCTGTAAATAATCTACTTAACGGAATTATCTGCCCTGTGTAAGGAGACCTTTCTTTTTGTTCCAGCCAAAGTTTATATTTTTCTTGCTGAATAGGAGAATATGGACGGACATTCTCTGCACTTTTATTTTCAAATAATTGTTGTAATTCCTTTTTAACTTTCAGATTTGTTTCTTCATTTTCATTTATTTCCCTAGTCATTCTGTTTCTTTCCTCGGCTGTTTTCTTAAGTTCCCTGCCAAGCTCTATATGTATCTCTTTGAAGAAATTTTGCTCTCCTTTTCCATAGTATTCCCAAATATCCTTTACAACTCGTAGAGTCTCTGTAACCACCTGTTCTACAATAGGATTCCTTAGAGAATGCTGTTTGAAGCCTTTCAGATATTCTTCCAAATCAGAAGGCGAAGTCCAGTGCTGTATATCAGCAGCTTCTGAATGAATTCCATACACCACATACTGAGCCAGCCAAAGCGGAAATCCCTGAAAATCATCTTCTTGACCAAGTTGATGTTTTTCAGCCTTTTCTCTCACAATGGTTTTAATGCTCTCATTATCAACTCCATTGATAATGTCTGATATTCGCGCTTGTACTGGTTCAGAAATATCGCTATAATTCCAGTATTTACCAAAACGCATCAGAGGAAGCAGTTTTTTGATTGCTTTTTCAGAAAAAGCTCCATAATCACTTGGGTAAGGTTTTATTTTCTTAAAATTTTCTACGAAAGACTCTGTATCCAAATTATGTTTTTGTGCAAACTTCATCAGAGCCTTTTCGAATTCGTATTTATCTGTTACAGAATATATTATATGCCAAAGCTGATATTCTATATCTTTGGTTAAGAAATTATCTGGTATATTTTTTACTTCTTTCAGCCTTTTTTTAATCTCATATCCTGTTTCATTCATTGGATATTTTTTGTTGTCATTTTCCTCCTCATATACATAGTTCCAGCGGTATTTCGTAATTTCTTTTTTCAGTTCTTTTTTTAGCTCAGACTCCTTAGCAAGAGGATATGTCTCTCTCAATGATTTCATTAAAAGAAACTCAAGTACAGATTTATTACTTACTTCCTTTTCAGACATCAAAAATTCATACAAAATTTCTTTATTCTCTATGGAAGAAATAAATTCAGAAGAAACATCTTTATCGTCTTCTTTTCTATAAATTTTAAGATTAGAAAGCCATTGCAACACTCTAAATTCCTGATAATAAGGATTTGATTTAGAAATAACTTTTAGATAAGTTTTTCTTCTCTGTTTTGTTTCTTTATCAATACAGAAACGATATTCCAGAGGACAGCTTGATATATTTGATTTTTGACTGCGCAGAGGTCTTTGATAGAAAATAATATCATTTAGGAACAAATGCACAAAATCCTTTGAAGAAAGGCTGTTTTGGTGAATTTCATTATTTTTATACAATTCTCTTACACAATCCACAAAAAGCTCTTCCGTAAAAAGCTCTGGCTGAAGGGCTACTTGTTTTTCTAAAATAGCCTTTAATTCTTCTTTATAGAATTTTCGTTCGATGGTTCGGACTAGTTTTCCTTTTATTTTCTGATTAGGATTTTGTAATAGATGGTCGTAAATATATTCGCCTACCGTTTTCCCTGACAAAGTAATATTCTGTTCGGTTTTCTTCTTAAGTAAATTCCAATCATCTTCATTAGGTGCTCTGAAAGAGCGTTTTTCTTTGCCTTCTTTATCCAGTTTTATAGAACCATCCTCGTTTAGTTCTGTCGTTACTATAAAATCTCGCACCTTCCCTTTCCAATCTTCCAATGAAATCTTACTAGCTCTACGATATACCCATCCATTTTCTAAATGTATAGAATACCATATTTCTCCTTTATTATTAGGCGTATCAGCTATTACATCTGTTATTTCTAAAGAATAAAACTCTACATTTTTAGTAGATTTTTCTTCCTCCTCACCTCTCAGCTGGTAATATCCTCTTTTCTGATTAAAATTCAGAATTATCCAAGCCAATTCTTCCTTGCTGATCTTCTCATATAAAGCCTTTTTTCTTAAATAATAAATCGTCCAATCGTAAGGAATTTTACTCTCTTCGCCATTAGATTTTATGTAAAATAGCTGAGGCTGATGTTTTTTAAAATCCTCAACCATTTCATTGAAACTTTCTAAAAATATAAAACCTTCATTATTATAAGCTAGTTTAGGCTCGGAATCTCCTATAAATTTACCAAAACGTTTTGTGAAGTCTATTTGTGCATCATAATGAGCAGGCAAAAATCCTAACAAATGGAGAACCCTGTGCAGCCTTTCCCTACGGAGCAGATGCCGTTCTCTTAGTCGGCGTATACCGCGAAATTTTGTCCTTTCTGCCGTTTGGGAAACTTTATTTCCTCTCTCAAACTCTCCTAAAATTCCCTGATCCATAGGAATAATTCTACTTCCCATTCCAAGAATTTTCCCTTGTTTATTATCAAAATCTTGTTCAATAAGCGCCCACCCAATAGAGTTTGAGCCTAAATCTAAGCCTAAAATATGTTTCATTGGTATATCTTTACAATCGATACCAAATTTAGTTAAAATTTTCTTAAAATATAGGTTTGGAAATACGAAAGATTTGATATATCTTTGCTACATATTTGAAAGCAACTCACAATAAGGATTATTCCGTTGTGAAAACATCTAGCGCCTCGACTATCTTCGGGGCTTTTTTATTTCATAAAAAAAATCCCTTTGATTAAGGGATTTTTACTTTACTCTTCCATTCTGCTGAGTTCTTCGTAGTTTTGTTTCAGTTTTCGTAGTAGGTTTCCATAAACGAGATGATAAATAAATCTCAGGAATAAAGCAAAAATGAAAATAATCATTAAAAGAGGAATAAACATTACAAACGCAAAAAGATACAATTCTTCTAATTCAGCTCCCTCCAAAGAATTACTTTCTATATAAAATGACAATATCATACTGATGATGAAAAACACCACAATTTCTCCTAAAAATATTCTAATATACCATTGGATACATTTTTTCATCAGCAGGATTTTTTCCATCAGTTTTTTAGGGTTTTCTTCTCTTTTTATTTTAAAATTTAAATACAAAAGTAAACCAATAAAAACATATGGTAAATAAGTAGCAAACTCTCCTAAAACATACAATATTCCCTTTATAAGTGGGGTGTTGTTTAATACTTCATAATACTCCTTATCTTCCGAAGAAGAAGGCATTAAATACCCAATTAAAAACCAAAAGCCCAGCTCTAGCAAAGCAATGATAAACACCCATTTTGCGATGGAAACAGACCTTTTTTTGGTCATTGCGAAAAGTTCTTGTTCTGTATAATTTTTAAAATTATCAGATTTATTTTCTTTCCAATCTTTTTTTAGCAATTCTAATTCGTCCATAGCCTTATTTTTTGATGAGGGTTTTTAGTTTTTCTTTTGCACGGTTCATTTTCACACGGGCGTTTCCTTCCGTTATGCCCAGTATCTCGGAAATTTCTCGGTAGGGCTTGTCATCCAGATACATCATGATGAGGGCTTTTTCCACATCGGACAGCTGGTGTATAGCATCATACATCGCTTGTATCTGTGCGGTCTGGTCATCGTTTTCATCCGCTATTTTTATCTCGGGAAGAATCTCCATGGAGTCCGCAGGGACATCTCTTTTCCGCTTTCGGAATAGTGCTAGTGCGGTATTCAGCCCAATGCGGTAAGCCCAAGTAGAAAATTTGGCTTCTCCGCGGAAATTAGGATAGGCTTTCCAAAGCTGAATTACAATCTCCTGAAAAAGGTCTTCGTGGTCGCTGGGATTGTCCATGTAGATTTTACAAATCTTATGGATTACCCTCTGGTTTTCATTTAGTTGCTTGATAAACTCCTGCTGCTGTTCTGCTTTCATAAAATGCTTTTTAAAAGTTTATCAAAGAAAAACCAGCCCAAAATAAATCCTTTCTCTTGGTCATCATCTCCACTAAATCTTTTTTATTTTGATTTGTTTTCATTTGTCTTGATTTTGATTATTTAAACTCTAACTTTCTAAAATGCATTTTATACCCACATTAGTTCAGGAAATATTTTTTTCGTTACAAAAAATCATTATCAAAGTTACAAAACCTTGACAACGAATACTTTATTTTTAATTAAAAAAGGATACAACTCCCCTGCCCCAGCAAAAAATAAAAATCCCCAAGATATAATCTTAGGGAATATTTTTTAGTTTTGTCTTACATAAAACTTAACTTCTTTATCTTATCACTATCATAGTAACCTTCACGAGTAATTATATAAAGATTTGTAGCATCTAATAATAAAACTTTTTTTTGCTCTACACTTCCGTTACTATATGTTATATTTAGTATTTTAGTTATAGGATTATATTCATATTTACTATTCCAATCTCCATCATTTACACATCTTCCTCCAATACCCAACTCTATAAATTCATTATCAATATGTCTTCCATCAACTTTAAACTCTAAAGTAGACTTACTTTCACACTCATTAGGAATACCTCTGTATATAATGTGGAAGCATCTGCTCCACTAATAATTTCAGTTCTTAGATATTTCCAAGTTCCTACCAATGGAAATGCTTGTTGTTCATCTGTACCATTGTTTCTACTACATGCTGTTAAACTCACTACTGCTACAGCAGCCAATAAAAGTTTTTTCATAATTCTATAAATTTAAAATTCTTGGCAAAGATAAAATTTACAATCTTTAAAAACAAACCCACCGAAAGGGATTTCTACCTTCAGCGGGTTGTTATTCATCATGTTTTATCTCACTGGGTTTTGAACAATATTAGGATTGTTGCTCACTTCACTCTGTGGAATTTGGAAACGATATTGGTTATAATCAGTAGAATAACTAATGTTAAATTTCCCAAAAGTATGGTTAGAACCTGGATAATTTCTCACCAAATCCACTCCAAGGCGTTTCATATCAAACCAAGCGTAGCCTTCGCCCCAGAGTTCTATTCTCTTTTGCAGGATAATTTCATCTATGAGGCTCTGTCCAGAATTCGTGGAAAGTGTGTATCCTGTATCTCTCACAGAAGTAATATCATAGAGCACTTGTCTTGCCTGAACGACCTGCCCAAGTCTCGCCAAAGCCTCCGCTTCTATATAGTAAAGTGAAGCCGCTCTGATGTAGATATAGTCCCCCTCAAAGAAAGTCAAATCCTTAAACTTCCTGCTCACATACGGCGGATGGTTTTTGGTCTTTCCGTTAAAGGTATAGTTGGATGCCGTAGCCCCGTTGAACACTTGTTTTCTGTAATCGGTGCTTGGGATTTGGTCGTACAATCTTTTATCGATGATTTTATAAATCCCTGCTGCTCCCGCATAGCCTTCGTTCATGCTGTCAAACATAGAGAAGAACGAAGCATAGTGGTTACCGATGTTTTTGGTCTGCAAAGTATTATCAAATCCCCAGATAATTTCTGGATTGGTTTTTAGAGAAAATCCTGCGCCTGTGTAGTCCGCCTGAGACATCAGTGGTTTACCTGTTCTGGCATCATGAGCATAAGCTGCCGCTCTGGCATAATCTCCAGTTTCAAGGTAAATATCTGCTGCAATGGCTTTTGCAGCCCTTTGGTCTATTTGAGCGATGTTTTGTTGAGTGAAACCATTCAGTGCAGTGATGGCGTTTTCTATATCGCTGGTTATTTGGGTATAGACTTCAGCCACAGTAGCCCTTGCTCTCGGTGTTTCTGGACTGGAAGCAGTAGTTACCAGCGGAACTCCCAGCTCATTCTGATGACCGATGTAAGTAAGTGCATAGAACCTTACCAAATTAAAATAACTATATGCCCGAAGTGCCAAAAGCTGACCGTAGATATGTCGGTTTTCGCTGTTTACACCTATGCCCTCTATCTTCTCTATCAGACGATTGATATCAAAGATTTTAGAATAAAATGTATTCCAAACGATTTCATTGGTAAAGTTATCGCTTTGTCTCGCTTCGTAGTTGTAATATCTTCCAAGGTGCTGCTGTTTCGCCTGAATAAGGTCATTGGAAAGTAAATCAACTCCTGCTTTTATGGACATTATCCCAAAATCCGTATGTGTAGTTGTTCCGCCCGAACCAGGATTTCTAAAACTAAGATAAATCCCATTGAGATATTTATTTAAAGAAGCTACATCATCAGGAATCTGCTCTTCTGAAATCAGTTTCGCGGATTCTGTTTCTAATTCTCTATTGCAGCTCAAAAGTGATAGAGCAACGAATGCTCCTGCTAATATTTTATTTATTTTCATAACTTTTTTAAAGATTAAAATTTAAGATTAAGACCTAATGAAACACTTGACAACAGATTATATCCGTATGTCTCCGAAACTCCAGAAATAGACAGCCTTGGGTCGTAGCCTCTTCTCTTTGAAAGTAAGAAAAGATTGTTTCCTGTCACATAAATATTGGCATCTCGGATTCCGTAGTTTTCAAGGAACTTCTGCGGTATGCCCACACTCAGCGTTAAATCCTGAAGACTTAAATAATCTGATTTCACTAGGAATAGTGTAGAATTGGCATTTTGGTTAGAATTAGAAATATCTATTCTTGGCAGAGATGCTGTAGGATTTTCTGGCGTCCATGTGTTATGAACATCTCTATGATAGTTAGACGCATAGTTGTCCGAATGCAGGAGCGATCTGTAGTTTTGGTCATAGCCCCAGCCGCCCAGCTGATACGCAAAATTAGCCGATAGAGTGATGTTTTTAAATCTTATCTGAGTTCCAAAACCACCATAGACCTTTGGTATAGCAGATTTTCCTATTTGGTAAAGCGTTGCTTCGGCGTAGCTGTTTGTAACTTGTTTAACGGCGTTTCCATGCGCATCCACACCATCTTTATACCAAAGCGCATCTCCATTCAGAGGATTCACCCCAGCAAATTCTTTCAGATAGTAAGCATAGCGGTCGCTGCCTTCTTTTAGGAGGAATAGTCCGTCTGTTATCCCATTTTCTCTCTGTGCATCAGGGAGTTTGGTGATTTTGTTTTTGTAATGAGTAAGGTTAGCATATAGATTCCAAGTGAAATCTGATGTTTTAACTACATCTCCACTGATGCTCACCTGAACCCCTCTATTTCTCATGTTTCCGATGTTTTCTAACCTAGGATAATGCCCCACATTAGAGAAAGGAAGCGCCGCACGATAGATCATATCAGAAACTTTTCTCTCAAAATATTCAGCATTGATAGACAATCTTCTATTGAACAAAGCCGTTTCAAAACCAGCATTTAGGTTTTGGGAGTTTTCCCATCTCAGCTTATTATTTCCAAGATATTCCGTAGTAACCACAGGCGTATCATCCCCGAAGTTACTTACTTTATATAAGTTTTTATAAGCATAATAAATTCTGTCCGTAGTGCCTGGGAAATAGAAAATATCATTCCCCTGCTGTCCGTAGGAAGCCTTCACTTTCAGAGCATTAACAACTTCTGAATCCTTTAAGAAATCCTCTTTCGAAATGTCCCATGCTGCTCCCAGTCCATAGAAAGTCCCCCATCTGTTTTCTTTAGAAAATACTGATGAACCATCTCTCCTAAGGCTGGCATTGAAGAAATATTTATTTTTATAATTGTACAAAACTCGAGAGAAAAACCCTTCCACAGCGTAGTCGTATTGGTTTCCTGGGATTTCGTTCATTTTCAGAACATTATCAAAAACAGTAAGCCCTTCTAAGAACAATTTTTCTTTTCTCGCTCCGAAATAATCGCTTTTTTCTTGGTTCAGCTCATGCCCTAGAAGAACGCTGATATTATGCGCGCCAAGTTGTTTGTTGTAAGATAATAACTGCTGGTGGTTGAAGGCGTATTTCAGAGTATTGGATTTTGCAAGTCGCCCACCCACAGTAGCTGTAGTCCCACCCAAAGGATTTCCATAAACAAGCTCTTGGGAATTGATAATCACACCACCGAAATTATAAGTAAAATCAAAATCTTTCAGGAATTTATACTGCACGAAAAGATTGGTATTCACCGTATTATTGGTCACTTTATTCAAATCATACTGGCGGTTTCCCACAGGGTTTTCAAAAACGGCGTAAGACCTTCTCGCTCCATTTGGCCCTTTTCCATCTCCGTAGTCATAGACAGCCCTTCCTTTGATATCATATACTCTGTTATAGTTACTATCCCTCATGAATACAGGATAAAAAGGCGCGATATTTCTAGAAAACTGGAACGAGTTAGCAAAACTTCCTCCATCGCCCAGATTCTGTTCGCTATTGCTGTAATTTAAATTAACTCCAAACTTCAATTTTTCGTTAAGAGCATATTCCAAATTAGACCTTAAACTCAATCTTTTAAATCCAGAACCGATGAGGTAGCTGCGGTCATTAAGGTAGCCAAGTGAAGTATAAGCCTTTAATTTATCGGTATTTGCAGTAAAGCTAAGGTTCGCTTCTTGGCGGAGATTAGGGCGGAATAATAGTTTTTGCCAATTGTCCTGATAAAGCAGTTTAGCATTTTGGTTAAAACTTCCATCTGGATTGATAAGCTGGTTAAAAGGAAGATTGTAAGCATTATATCCCAGCGTGGCGTTCATTTTATTTATCGCCTCTGTATAGGCTTGGGCATCAGTTTTTCCACTTGCTTTTTCGCCTACACGAACCCTGTTGAAATAAGCCAAATAATATTCGGCAGGGCTGGTGATGATGTCATACTCTGGAGTCGCACGGAAGTTAATCCCTGTTTTAATATCAAAATCTACATGAATTCCCTTTCTTGTTCCTTTTTTAGTAGTGATGATGATTACTCCATTTGCCCCTCGTGAGCCATACAAAGCATTTGACGAAGCGTCTTCCAAGAAGGACAAACTCTCTATATCTGAAGACGGAATAGAATTGAGCGACCCAGGGTAAGGAATCCCATCTAAAACTATCAGCGGCTCACTAGAAGCGTTGATAGAGCCTATCCCTCTCATTCGTATGCTCGGGCTGCTCCCTGGCTGTCCATTTCCCACAATCTGAACTCCCGCTACACGCCCTGCAAGTCCCTGCAAGACATTTCCGTTCTGTAACGCAGAGATATCCTTGGGTTTTAGCTCTTGGATAGAACCTGTGATTTCTTCTTTTTTCTGTTTCCCAAAGGCTACTATCACGACTTCACCGATGGAATTTTCCTTGATAGAATCCTTCTTCTTTTCCTGTGCGCTGAATGTCCCCACGAAAGAGAACAACGCAAACAAAGTGCTTAATCTGACTACTTTTCTTTTCATTATATATAATATTGTTAATTTTTTACTTACAAAAAAAAGAGCTCCAGCATATTTACCGAAGCTCTCATGATGATTATGAAGAAAACTTAATACTTTAATCCATCACAAAAACTGCGGTCTTTCACAAAGCCACACATCATCATCATTCCCATCATTTGGGAAACTAGATTTTCGTTTTTATGATTCAGATTTATTAACATTTTAATTTTTAATTGAGATTTAGTTTAAACATAAAAAAAGGACTTCGGTTTTTGTCCGAAGCCCTTGTGATAATTTGTATAATTTATATAAAATTTTTCTATTTGCATTTTACAATCACAAAAACTGCGGCTTTCTAAAAACCCACATCATCATATCCATACACATGGTAATGGTATGTTCAGATGTTCTTGTATGATTGTGTTGATTAAACATTATTCTTTTTTTGTCTAAATATTTTGCGAAGATATAAAAACTTTTTTAATCCACAAATTTTTTGTTGATTTTTTTTTCTTTTATTTGAACAATTTAGTGTATTTATATAAAATGTATCCTTTTTTATACTTAACAAAAAAATCCTTTCTTGATTATAGAAAGGATTTTTCATTAATTCATATAGTTTAGTTTATTTTTTGCCATGTCTGGTTTCTACCAAATGCAGAAAATCCTATATAACCACGAACTATAAGGTCATTTCCTTCTTTTTTAATCGTGCATTTGTAAGATTTTCCATTTTTAGGGTCTGTTATCGTTCCTCCGCTGTATTCATCGCCATCTTTGGACAGCCCACGGATAACCTCCATACCTAAAATAGGTTTCCCTTTTCTGTCGTCTTTACAAGAGGAACAATTAGGGTCAGCTGGTTTTATCAGTAGTTCTACTACTTTTGCATAGTATTTACCATCAGATTTTTTAAAAATTTCTACAATGGATTTTGGTTTTTTGGTTTCGTCATCTATCGTTCTCCATTTCCCCTCTATCTGGGCAAAAGCCATGGAACTGCACAATAATGCAAAGGCTAAAATTGAATTTTTCATGATTAAATCTATAAAATATTTACAGCGCAAATATAGAAATAAAAATTAAACAGCAAAAACAAATTTCAACTAAACCTTTTATTAGTAATATTTTATAAGAAATTTAAAATTTAAACAGCTGTTTAAAACTTTTTAGATTTAATTTAGTTTTTTCCTAATAACTCTGTGCATATAGTCCTGATACCAAGCCTTACTGAGGAGTTTTCCACGCTCAATTTCAGCATTGTTTATCTTACCGAGAAGATTATTTTTAAGCTCAAGGTCAGTGATTTCATAAATTCCCGTAATGTCCTTACCATCAAAACGATAGATATAATCTCCTATCATGAACTGCTCCTGTATCGCATCAGAATTTACAACAATGTATTCTTCATTTTTATCCGACACTAGGCTCCTTCCCCAGCTTCGCAAAGGCTTACTATAACCAATGATATCCGCAAGTGTAGGATAAATATCTATCTGCTGGGCGTAGGTCATATTTTTACCCTTCAAATTATATTTCGGATTCGGTGAATAGAAGATAATAGGAACTGCATATCCGTTCATTGCTTTGGCGTATTCGGGATAATAGATTTTATTAGTATGGTCTCCTGTGATGACAAAAATAGTATTCTCATACCAAGGCTGTTTTCGCGCCGTTTCAAAATACTTTTTCAAGGCATAGTCTGCATATTGTATCGGTTCGTGCATTTCCACAAAACCTTTTTTAAATTTCCCTTCATATTGTGCAGGAATTTTAAATGGATGATGCGAAGACGCCGTAAAAACCGTTGCCATAAATGGCTTATTAGACTTTCCTACATTTTTAGCAAAATATTGCAGAAAAGGCTCATCCCAAATTGCCCAAATCCCATCAAAATCTTTATCATTATTATATTCAGTTTTTCCAAAATAATCCTTGAAACCGAGGATATTCGCAAATCCCTGAAAGCCCATAGAGCCATTCGGCGCACCGTGATAAAAAGAAGTTTCGTAGCCCAATTCATTCGCCACAGAAACGATGGATTGTATCTTTTGATTAGAATACGGCGAACTCGTAAAAGCATCCTTTAAACTCGGAATTCCCGCCAAAACACTGCTCATTCCATGGATAGACTGTCTTCCGTTAGCAAAGGTATTCGGAAAAATCAGACTCTCCTTTGACAAACTATCCAAAAACGGCGTGTAAGAAACATAGTCTTTTATATTTTTCTCCTCGTTAAACGCTCCTATGTATTCCCTTCCGAGGCTTTCCACTATGAGAATCACGATGTTAGGTCTTGGCTGTGGAACTTCTCTTTGGTAGGTTTTATAAGGTTTTACATTTTCTGCGATATATTTTTCATCCACAAAATGTACTTCCTTAAAGCCATTCGTATTGATGGTTCTAAAAAACGAAAAAGTGCTGTTTAGAACGATGTTTGCGTGCGCAGGCTTGTCCGTATGGCGGTTAGCATCCACCAAATTGATAGGGCGGGTGCTGTGTTTAAAATCTCCACGAATTCCGCCGACTATAAGCACCGCTGCCAGACAAAGACTTACCACAGAACCTCCAAAATACCAAATTTTCTTTTCAATCTTTATTTCTTTGACTTTCAATATTTTATAAAGAAAAACCCAAAGACCCATCAACACAACGAAACAAAGAAAAACCCAAAAATTCTGTCCCAAAGAAGCCCAAAAAACCTTGCCTATATTCTGCTCATTTTCAACGACATTTATCACCGCAGAGGTCAGCCTCGACTGGCTAAATCTATAATAAACAATATCTCCAAAATTCATCGCATAGGCGATTCCATTCAGAATAAAATAAAGCCAAAACAAAAACTTCTGATATCCTCCTTTAGTATTGATAGTCAAAGGAATAAGACTAAAAAAAATGAAAACAATATTGACATAAAGTATCGCCGTAGTATCAAATGCAGTGCCGTAGTAGGCCAGCTTAAAATACTGAGAAACACTGTCTATTTCCAGCAAATCCCGATTAAAAAACCAAAATAAAAACCTCGCTGCCTGATAAAAAACAAAAACAAGGAATATACGATATATCAAGACTTTTACTTCCTGCAAACGGAGTTCTTTCATACTTTTTCTAACTTAATAGCACAAAGGTAAGTTTTTTAGCCGAGGATAATGAAAATGAAATCCAAAAATTCGGCTTTTATCCAATAAAATTTTATATTTGCTCTATGAATTTTTTAAGAAACAATTTAGCGAATTTTTTCACTCTCGGAAATTTATTTTCTGGATGTGTGGGAGCAGTTCATTTATTAAATGGTGATTATCAGACTACTGCGATATGTATCCTAATATCAGCCGTTTTAGACTTTTTTGATGGTTTCGTGGCTCGTGCCTTAAAATCAAATTCTGAGCTCGGCGTACAGCTTGACTCCCTTGCCGATATGGTCACTTTTGGCGTGCTGCCAGGGCTTACGATGTTTGTCATGCTGGAGCCTTTCGGAAATCAGCTTTTCGGGATTGATTTACCTTTCAAAGTACAGTATTTAGGGCTTTTCATCACGCTTTTGTCTTGTATGAGACTGGCTATTTTTAACATTGACGATGAGCAGACTTACTATTTCAAAGGGCTGAATACACCAAGTAATACTTTCCTAATTTTTGGGCTTTATTTTGCTTTTAAAGAAAATCAAAGTTTTTCATTTTTAATGGAAAACGAGGGACTTCTTTTGGTGCTTACCGCTCTGAGCTCTTGGCTTTTGGTAAGTCCAATTAAAATGATTGCCATGAAATTCAAGTCCAAAAAACTTGAAGACAATTACCCTAAATTAGCCCTAATCATCGGTATTATTCCTATTGTAATATTTTTCGGATGGACAGGCATTCCGCTATCCATCATCTATTACATGCTAGTTTCCATTGTTTTCCAAAACCAGTTGAAATAAATTTAATTTTCAAACCTTAAATATTGTGAATTTAAAATTACACAAACCACTGTGTATCTTTGATTTAGAGACCACAGGAACCAATATCGGCAAAGACAGGATTGTAGAAATCTGCATCCTGAAAGTCAATCCAGATGCATCCAGAGAAAGCAAAACTTGGCTCATCAACCCAGAAATGCCCATTCCAGTGGAAGCATCGGCAGTGCATGGAATTTATGACAAAGATGTAGAAAATGCGCCTACCTTTAAAGAAGCAGCTCCTAAAATCATGGAAATGCTTTCTGGAGCGGATTTGGGAGGATTTAACTCTAATAGATTTGATGTTCCTTTACTAGCAGAAGAACTTCTAAGAGCTGGGATAGATTTTGATTTATCTAAATTCAAACTCATTGATGCTCAGGTTATTTTCCACAAAATGGAACCTAGAAACCTTACCGCTGCATACAAATTCTACTGCGGAAAAGATTTGGAAGGTGCCCACTCTGCAGAAGCTGATACCTTGGCTACTTTTGAAGTGATAGATGCACAGGTAGGCAAATACGAAGAACTTCCAAAGGATATAAATGGGCTGAGTGAATTTTCATTCCATAATAAATTCGCGGATTTGGCTGGATTTATCGCCTTTAATGAAAACAAAGAAGAAATTTTCACTTTCGGAAAATACAAAGGACAGCGTGTGAAAGAGGTTTTCCAGAAAGACATCGGCTATTTCGGGTGGATTCAAAATGCTGATTTCCCACTTTACACTAAAAAAATTCTGACAGCCATCCAATTAAGAAGTAAATTTTAATTTAAATAATCAAAAAAATGGTTTTATAAAGAAATTTTTCTTATCTTTAAGAACTAAAACTTATGATTATGACAAATATTATTTTACCTGTGGATTTTGGTAAGACCACAGATGTGCTTTTAGGTGCTGCAATAAAATTTGCAAAAGAAGTGAACGGAAGACTTTGCCTTATTCATGTCGCTCCTATGGATTTAGGATTGGCTGTGGGTGATATCGGCATGCAATATTTCCCAGAAATAGAACAAAGTGAAATTCGTGAAGAATTATTGGAACTCAATCGATTAGAACAGCAGGTTGTAGCTCAAGGAGTAGATTGTGAGCATCTTCTGAAACAAGGAATTCCGAAAGATATTATTCTAGCATATGCGGAGCAGAAAAATGCGGGTTATATAGTAATGGGCTCTCATGGAAGAAGCGGAATGTATGATGTATTCATCGGCAGTTTGACAAAAGAGCTTACCAAACTATCTCCAATTCCAGTTTTGGTGGTGCCTTGTCATGAAAAATAAAAAATATATTTTTAATCTAAATCCTTATCAATATTGATAAGGATTTTTTTATTTAAAAATTGTACTTTTGGGGCTTATTTTCAAAGTTAAAATAATGCTGAATATACAAGAAATACGAGAGCAATTTCCTATTCTTACCCAAAAGGTAAATGACAAACCTTTGGTATATCTGGATAATGCTGCCAGTTCACAAAAACCTCTGATGGTCATAAAAAAATGGGAGGAATATTATCAAACTATCAATGCTAATGTGCATCGTGGAATTCACACTTTGAGCCAGTTAGCAACCGAAGAAATGGAACTTTCTCGGCAAAAAATACAAAAATTCATCAACGCGAAATACAGCCACGAAATCATTTTCACTCGTGGAACTACCGAGAGTATCAACCTAATCTCCTACTCCATCACTCCACTGATAAAAGCAGGAGACGAAATCATCATTTCTCATCTAGAACACCACTCAAACATCGTCCCTTGGCAGATGCTTTGCGAGAGAACAGGTGCTGTTTTGAGGGTTATACCGATGGACGATAACGGAATTCTGCAACTAGATTTTTTAGATAAAAATTTATCCGAAAAAACTAAAATAGTCGCTGTAAATCAAGTTTCTAATGCTCTAGGAATCATCAACCCAATAAACGAAATCATTGCAAAAACCAGAGCCTACTCTCCTGCCTACATCGTTATCGACGGCGCCCAGTCGGTTCCTCATTTTAAAATAGATGTTCAGGAATTGGATTGTGATTTTTTTGTCTTTTCTGGACACAAAATGTATGCTCCTATGGGCACTGGAATTCTTTACGGAAAAGAAAGTATTTTGGATAAACTCAGTCCTTTTCACGGTGGCGGCGAAATGATAAAAACCTGCACCTTTGAGAAAACCACCTATGCCGACCTGCCCTTTCGGTTCGAAGCGGGAACACCCAATGTTGGCGGAAATATCGTCCTAGGAACAGCCATAGATTTCATAGAAAACATAGGGCATTCTTCTATAAAAGAACATGAAACAGCGCTTTTAGATTATGCTCAAAAAAAATTAAAAGAAATAGACAGTCTAAAAATCTATGGTGAAAAAGCTCCGCGGACAGGCGTAATTTCCTTTAATCTAAATGGAAATTTCATCGCTTCTGATGTAGGAATGATTTTGGATAAATTGGGAATTGCGGTGCGCACGGGACACCACTGCACACAACCTATTATGAATTTTTTCGGGATTTCTGGAACTATCCGCGCTAGTTTCGCTGTTTATAATACTTTTCAAGAAATAGATTTCCTAATCGAAGGAGTAAAAAAAGCACAAAAAATGCTGATGTAAATTTTCATCATTTTAATGCTGTCAAATTGTCCTAATACCATTACTGGCAATATTTTTGACAATTACTAAAAGAAAAATTTAAGAAAATGGAAGAAAATAAAGATACACAAGAGAGAAAGAACACCTCTAACCCTGAGGATATGCAAAATACTGAAAATCAAAACGCAGAAAAAACTGAAAATTTGACAGAAGAAATGTCATTAGAGGAACAATTGGCACACCAAAAAGACCTCTACATCAGACTTTTTGCTGAGTTTGAAAACTACAAAAAAAGAACTCTAAAAGAAAAAACAGAATTTGCACAATATGCCAATCAAAACATTATGATTTCTATGTTGGCTATTTTAGATGATTTCGAAAGAGCTCTAAAAGAATTAGCAAAATCTGAAGAAACCAAGGAACAGCTGATGGGAGTAGAACTTATTTACAATAAATTCAAAAACTCTCTGATAGAGAAAGGTTTAAAGGTAATAGAAGTGAAGGCTGGAGATGATTTTAATGTAGATTTCCATGAAGCTATCACACAGATTCCTGCACCATCAGAAGAACTGAAAGGCAAGATAGTGGATGTGATAGAGACTGGATATCAATTGTATGACAGAGTTATTCGTTTCGCGAAAGTAGTTACAGGAAGTTAATTCAAAAACAACTAAAAATCAATAAATTAGATAATTAAATTTATGTCTAAAAGAGATTATTACGAGGTATTAGGAGTTTCCAAATCAGCCAGCGCTGATGAAATCAAAAAAGCCTACCGAAAATTAGCCATAAAATACCACCCAGATAAAAACCCTGGTGACAAGGAAGCAGAAGAAAAATTCAAGGAAGCCGCTGAGGCCTATGAAGTGCTGAGTGATGCCGACAAAAAGGCGCGATACGACCAGTTCGGACACGCAGGTGTAGGAGGAGCTGCAGGCGGTGGTTATAGCGGAGGAGGCATGAATATGGAAGATATTTTTGCTCAGTTTGGTGATATTTTCGGAGGAGGATTTGGTGGTTTTGGAGGCTTCGGAGGAGGAAGAGGCCATCAACAGGTAAGAGGTTCTAACCTTCGTATCCGAATAAAACTAAACTTGGAGGAAATGCTTAATGGAACACAGAAAACCATTAAGGTAAAAAGAATGAAATTAGCTGATGGAGTGACCTCCAAGACTTGCCCTACTTGTAACGGTAGCGGTGCCCAGATGAAGATTGTGAACACTGTTTTTGGACAGATGCAGTCCCAGACCACTTGTTCCGCTTGTCAAGGATTAGGAAAAATCGCTGATAAAATCCCTGCTGGTGCAGATGCACACGGACTAATCCGCGAGGAGGAAGAAGTAAGTATCAACATTCCTGCTGGTGCAAGAGAAGGGCTACAACTCAATGTCCGAGGAAAAGGTAATGATGCGCCTCTTGGCGGAGCGGCAGGAGACCTTTTGGTAGTTATAGAAGAGGAAGAAGATGCAAACATCAAACGAGAAGGAGACAACCTTCATCAAGAACTTTATATTTCATTTGCTGAAGCTGCTTTGGGCTGTTCTAAAGAAATCCCAACAGTAAATGGAAAAGTAAAAATAAAGATAGATGCAGGAACTCAGTCTGGAAAAATCCTCCGTCTTGCTGGAAAAGGACTTCCAAGCTTAGACAGCTACCACAAGGGAGACATGTTTGTCCATGTAAATGTATGGACACCTCAAAAACTAACCGAAGAACAGCGCAAATTCTTTGAAAGTCAGCTCAATTCTGGAGAAATGAAAGCCGAGCCTACTGGAAAAGAGAAAAGTTTCTTTGATAGAGTGAGAGATATGTTTAACTGAATAATATCTCTATTCAAATAGAAAAAACCTTGCCTCAAAATAGGTAAGGTTTTATTTTTATTTCAAAAATCTGAGGTTTATTTTTCGTCCTCATCATCAAAATATTCAAAAAGAAAATCATTATAAGGAAATCGAGAAATATGAATTTTGTGCACCTCGTCATAAATCAGTTTTTTCATCTCTGGAAAATTCTCTTTAGTAATCGCAGATATGAAAACCGTTGGGTGTTTAGACTTCGCCATCCATGTGCGCTTCCATTCATCGAGAGAAATATTTTTCTTCGTAGATGGAGTCAGGTCATCTTCATCCTTTTTTTCATAAGAAAAATCATCTATTTTATTGAAAATCATTACCATCGGTTTCTGATGAGCATTGATTTCCTGTAAAATCTGATTCACAGAACTGATATGGTCTTCAAAACTTTCGTGAGAAACATCCACCACATGCAGCAGCAAATCTGCTTCACGAACCTCATCAAGAGTAGATTTAAAAGACTCCACCAGCTGAGTAGGCAGTTTTCTGATAAAACCAACCGTATCCGTAAGAAGGAAAGGCAAATTCCCAATAACTACTTTTCTCACCGTAGTATCCAAAGTAGCAAAAAGCTTATTTTCCGCAAAAACATCCGATTTAGAAAGAGCATTCATCAGCGTGGATTTTCCTACATTGGTATAACCCACCAAGGCAACCCTTACCATCTTTCCTCGGTTGTTTCTCTGCGTAGCCATCTGTTTATCGATGGTTTTTAATTTCTCCTTTAAAAGTGAAATCCTATCACGGATAATACGCCTATCCGTTTCTATCTCAGTCTCCCCAGGCCCTCTCATCCCGATTCCTCCCCGCTGTCTCTCTAGGTGGGTCCACATCCTTGTAAGTCTTGGCAAAAGATACTCATACTGAGCGAGTTCCACCTGAGTTCTCGCATAAGAAGTCTGAGCCCTTTGAGCAAAAATATCAAGAATAAGATTGGTTCGGTCAAGAATTTTAACTTCTAATTCTCTCTCCAAGTTTTTTAGTTGCGAAGGAGAAAGTTCATCATCAAAAATAACCGTTCCTATTTCATTTTCTTCCAAAAAAAGTTTGATTTCCTCTGCTTTTCCTTTCCCTACAAAAGTTCTAGAATCAGGCTGAGAAAGTTTTTGTGTAAATCTTTTTTTCACTGTAGCCCCAGCTGTATAAGCCAAAAACTCCAGTTCATCCATATATTCAGTGAGTTTTTCCTCATCTTGGTCTTTTGTTATCAGACCCACCAATACGGCATTTTCGTAAATATGTTCCTTTTTTTCTAACATAGAGCAAAGGTAATAAATTAAACATCTTATACAAAACACAAAAAAAAGGATTCAAAATTTTATTCTGAACCCCCTTTTCTATTATAATATTAAATTTTACTTAACAAATCATCTGTAATCTCCATATTATGGTAGACATTCTGCACATCATCATCTTCCTCAAAACGCTCCAGCATTTTCATATTTGCTTTGAACTGCTCTTCATTTACTTCTTTCGTCATATTTGGAATTCTCTGTAATTCAGCGCTTTTCGCTTCTATTCCCATTTCATCCAACTTATGAGATAATGCCCCAAAATCCTCAAAAGCAGTAGTAATCATTACTTCTTCCTCATCTTGGTCTATTTCCTCTGCTCCTCCATCTATCATTTCCATTTCAAACTCATCCCAATCTATGGCGATTTTAGTTTTTTCTATTGTGAAAATTCCTTTTCTATCAAAAATAAAAGCTAACTCTCCATTCTTCCCTAAATTCCCTTCAAATTTATTAAAGATAGCTCTTACATTTGCTACTGTTCTGGTCGTATTATTCGTGGTACATTCTACAAAAAACGCAACTCCTCCTTGCCCATAGCCTTCATATGTTACCTCTTCATAGTTCTCTGCATCTGCTCCACTCGCTTTTTTTATTGCTCTTTCTACATTGTCTTTCGGCATGTTAGCCCCCTTTGCATTCTGTATACAACGGCGCAGAGCTGGGTTAGAATCTGGATCTGGTCCTCCTGCTTTTACTGCCAAGGCGATGTCTTTTCCTATTTTAGAGAATGTTTTGGCCATTTTATCCCAACGAGCCAATTTAGATGCTTTTCTATATTCAAATGCGCGTCCCATAAATATTGATTTTTTTTTCAGAACACAAAAATAACAATTAATTTCCAAAATGAATAAAAAATACCCCTAGAAATCTAGGAGTATTTTTTATTAAGAAATTTTATTATTTCTTTTTACCTACTGGTTTTTTACCAGTTCCTTTTTTAGCTGGTTTTTTAACAAGCTTTTTGCTAACTACAGGAAGATCTGATTTTTTCAATGCTTCCCATGCTTCACCATTAATAGCTTCTACTACTACTTTTCTATCAGCTTCTCTTTCCTCATTTGATGCTGTTGCAGGAACTACTGCATCTCTTGATCCTACACCTGTAGATTTCAACTGAGAATCAGCTACACCTCTTTCTTCAAGAGCTCTAACTACTGCTGCAGCTCTTTCTCTAGAAAGTTTCAAGTTGTAAGCATCATTACCTTTTTTATCAGTATGACCTGTAATCAAGAATGTACCTCCGTTAGAAGATTTGATTACTTCAGCAGCTTGGTCTAATTTAGTGTAAGAAGACTTGCTGATTACAGCCTTACCAAAGTCAAATGTAATACCTTTCAATGCACCTGTTGCTTCAAGAGCAAATACATCAGCTGGCTTAGGACATCCATTGTATTCTGGTAATCCTGGAACTTCTGGACAAGCATCATCTTTGTCAAGAACTCCATCGTTATCTGTATCTTTCCATGGGCATCCTTTGTTTTCAGCTGGACCTGCTACTTCTGGACACTCATCATCTTTATCAAGAACTCCGTCACCATCTGTATCTGGCCAAGGACATCCTTGGTTTTCAACTGGACCAGCAACTTCTGGACAGTTATCTTCTGAATCTTGAACTCCATCACCGTCTGTATCAGGACATCCATTGAACTGAGCAAGACCGAATACATCTGGACAAGCATCATCTTTATCTTTGATACCATCTTTATCTCTATCTGTATTTCCGAATCTAAAGTTCAATGTAGCTGAAGATTGCCAGAAGTCAGAGATAGTAGTTTTCTCGAATGGAGTTACTACATAATCTTGTTGAACACCGATACCGAAGTTTTTAGTAATCCAGAAGTTCATACCAAGACCTCCGTTTGCTGCGAAGTGGTCAGCTTTCATGAATCCTCCTTCTTTGTTGTATGCTCTTTCAGAGTTGCTGTAGTCGTGTCTTAGGTAGTTAGCACCAACTCTCACATATGGGTCAAACCAAGAATTTTCATTCCAAAGACCGTTGAATTTAAATTGAAGACCAAGACCAGTCATCAAGAAAAATTCTTTATCCATAATTTGTCCTTCTACTCCGCTTAAGTTTGGACGAATTCTTTTGTTGTCTACATTACCCACAGATGTCTGCCAGTCTACAACGAAATACTTGTTCAAGTTTCTCGCAACTGTCAATTTAGACAATGGTGGAGTAATTGTGTAATTGTTAAGAGTAAATGCTGCACGAAGATTTTTCACTGATTCTCCAAACTCTCCATTAATCGCAGCATGGTTTACTCCATGAGCCCCTACTCCTATCAACCACTTATTTTCAGTTGTTTGAGCAGACACAGAAGTAGCTACTGTAAGAGCTAAAGCTGTGATTCCTAATTTTAGATTTTTCATAGAATGATTAATATAATTTAAAATTTTATAATTAAATTTTGGATATTTGAGACAAAAATAACAAAAAAAAACAATATTGCCAAAAAAAATTAAAAATTCTTCTTGATTCTATCTAAATTTCTCTTGTTCTCTCTTTCTTTTATTGTTTCTCTTTTATCAAATAATTTCTTTCCTCGCGCTAGTACAATCCTCAGTTTTGCCTTACCTTTTTCATTGATATATAGCTTTAGCGGAACGATGGTATTTCCGACATCTTTAACCTTTTTACCCAGTTTTTCCAGCTCTTGGGAATGCAATAAAAGTTTTCGTTCTCTTTTCACTTTATGATTATAGAAAGTCCCAAATTTATATTCTTCTACACTCATATTGATTACAAAAAGTTCATTGTTTATAAATTCACAAAAACTTTCCGTTATAGAAGCTTTAGAAAGGCGGATAGACTTTATTTCTGTTCCTGTAAGCACTATCCCAGCCTCGTATTCTTCCAAGATTTCATACTCAAATCTGGCTCTTTTATTAAGAATATTTATATTTTTAGTTTTACTCATAATTTAGAGTTTTTTTTTAGATTAGAGGAATATTATGCGCTTTGCATTTTTCTCTCATTTCTTCTGGCCATATACTTGCCTGAATTTCACCAATATGCGCTTTTTGCAGCAAAAACATACACAAACGAGACTGCCCTATACCGCCTCCTATCGTGAGAGGCAGCTCATTGTTCAGCAATCTTTTATGAAAATAAAGTTCTTTTCTATCTTCTTTATCTTCTATTTGAAGTTGTTTTTCCAATGAATTTTTATCAACACGAATTCCCATTGATGAAATTTCAAACGGCACATTGAGCACAGGATTCCAGAGGAGAATATCTCCATTCAGTCCTAAAAATCCATCTTCATTAGCCGTCACCCAGTCATCATAGTCTGGCGCTCGGTAGTCATGCTTTTCTCCATTGCTAAGTTTTCCGCCTATACCTATTATAAATACAGCTTTATATTCTTTAGCGATTTCTCTTTCTCTTTCTTTTGGAGACAGGTCAGGATATTTTTGTAAAAGTTCTTCTGAATGTATAAAATGTATTTCTCTCGGAAGTATAGGTTTCAGCTCTGGGAAAGCCTCATTCACCAAATATTCTGTTCTTAAAAACGATGCATAAATTCTTTTAACCACGGATTTTAGGAATGCTGCCGTTCTGTCTTTTTCAGAAATAGCCATTTCCCAGTCCCACTGGTCTACATATAGCGAGTGCATATTCCCAAGCTCCTCATCTGCACGAATGGCGTTCATATCTGTATATATACCGTACCCTTCTTCTACATTATAATCCGCAAGCATCACTCTTTTCCACTTTGCTAATGAATGTACGACCTCTGCACGAGCTTCATCCATATCTTTTATAGGGAAATTTACTGCTCTCTCCTTTCCACTTAAATCATCATTTAGTCCCATCCCTCTCAAAACAAAAAGCGGCGCCGTCACTCTACGCAGCCTAAGCTCTGCCGACAAGTTGGCTTGAAAAAAGTCTTTTATCTTTTGTATCCCCAATTCTGTCTGTTGTAAATTCAAAATAGACTTATAGTTTGGGGTATTTATCAAATAACTCATTTTTACTGCTAATTTTTTTGTATTTTTGCGACAAATTTACAGAAATAATGCTAACAGTATCTAATTTATCACTACAATTTGGGAAAAGAGTGCTTTTTGACGAGGTAAATATCATGTTTACCAAAGGGAACTGCTACGGAATCATCGGAGCAAATGGAGCTGGAAAATCTACTTTCCTAAAAATATTGACAGGAAAACAAGAGCCTACCACAGGACATGTAACGCTGGAACCAGGGAAAAGAATGTCTGTTTTGGAGCAGGATCACTTTGCTTATGACCAGTTTACGGTTTTGGAAACGGTTCTTCGTGGAAATAAAAAATTATTCGAAATCAAAGAAGAAATGGATGCTCTCTATGCAAAACCAGACTTCTCTGATGAAGATGGAATAAAAGCTGGCGAACTCGGAGTAATCTATGATGAAATGGGAGGCTGGAATGCCGAAGCAGATGCACAGACCATGCTGTCCAATGTAGGGATAAAAGAAGATATGCACTACCAAATGATGTCCGAACTAGAAAACAAGGACAAAGTAAAAGTGCTATTGGCTCAGGCTTTATTCGGAAATCCAGATGTTTTGATTCTCGATGAGCCTACCAATGACCTTGATATTGACACTATTTCTTGGCTGGAAGATTTCCTTGCTGATTATGAAAACACGGTGATTGTGGTATCTCACGACCGTCACTTCTTAGATGCTGTCTGCACCCACATCGGTGACTTAGACTATTCAAAACTAAACCTTTATACAGGGAACTATTCTTTCTGGTATCAGGCTTCTCAGCTGGCAACAAGACAAAGACAACAAGCCAACAAAAAAGCTGAAGAGAAGAAAAAAGAATTGCAGGACTTCATCGCGAGATTTAGTTCCAATGTAGCGAAAGCGAAACAAGCTACAGCAAGAAAGAAAATGATTGACAAACTAAACATCGAAGAAATCAAACCTTCTTCCAGAAGATATCCTGCCATCATTTTTGAAATGGAAAGAGAAGCAGGAGACCAGATTTTAGAGATAAAAGGTTTAGAAATCGTAAAAGATGGAGAAACTCTGCTTTCTGGCGGAGACCTTAATCTTAAAAAAGGTGATAAAGTGGCTGTAATCTCTAAGAACTCACTTGCGGTTACTGAGTTTTTCCAAGTGATTTCTGGAAGCACAGCTCCTGCCAAAGGCGAGTACAAATGGGGTGTAACCACTAACCAAAGCTACATGCCGCTGGACAACACGGAGTATTTCCAAGAAAAAGACCTAAATCTAGTGGACTGGCTGAGACAATTTACCAAAAATGACGAGGAAAGGCACGAAGAGTTTGTCAGAGGATTTTTAGGAAGAATGCTTTTCTCTGGTGATGAAGCGCTTAAATCTTCTACGGTGCTTTCTGGAGGGGAAAAAATGCGATGCATGTTCAGCCGAATGATGCTTCAAAAAGCCAATGTTCTTCTAATGGACGAACCTACCAACCACTTGGATTTGGAGAGTATCACAGCGCTTAACAACTCCTTGATGAACTTCAAAGGAAATATCTTGATTTCTTCTCATGACCACGAATTGCTCCAAACAGTGTGTAACCGTGTGATAGAAATCACGCCAAAAGGAATCATCGACCGAGAAATGACTTACGATGAATACCTAGAAGACAAAAAAGTAAAAGAACTGAAAGAACAAATGTACAGTTAATTAACCATTTTATTTTACTATATTTTCAAAGCCACTTCAAAAAGTGGCTTTTTATATGAAAAGTAGATTTTTTTACTTAAATTTATTTGATTTCCAAAATCATTTATTAATTTTGCGCCCTGTATTTATGTAAAGTATAATCAATAAAAATAGAAATTTATGAAAAAATCATTATTTGCATCAGCTTTAGCAGCTGTATTAGTAGTATCTTGTGGAACACAAAACGCAAGAGTAAGTGAGTTAGAAGCACAAAAAGAAGCTTTAGAACTAAAAACAAAACTTACTAAATTAAAAATCGATTATGAAAAAGAAAAGGCATCAACTGATGATTTGAGAAATAAAGCTGCTGCTGTAAATTCAAAAGCAGACACAGTAACTACAGATTTCAGTTCATCAGATGCAAAAGCTACAGCTAAAGATGCAAAACAAACGATGAAGGTTCTAAAAGAAACTGAGAAAATAAACAGAGATTTGGCATCTAGCGAGAAAAAACTTCATAAACTAGAAAAAGAAATCGCTAAAGTGCAAGGTCGTTTAGATCAACTGAACCAGCAAGTGAAAATCGTAGACAAAAACACTGCTGAAGCTGAAAATAACTAAATTATAAAGTCCTCAAATTGAGGACTTTTTAGTTTATGAAATTTGATTTTGTTTTCTATTTTTAATGACAATAAAAAACACCACAAAGAAAAACAGAAAATACAAATACCAAGCATTTTTCAGCATTTCTAAATAATTTACTTTATTCTCGCTGAGTTTTATTAAAATCAAAACTTGTGCTCCATAAGGGAGAATTCCCTGAACGATACAAGAGAAAATATCTAGTACTGATGCCGAAAACTTAGGGCTAAGATTGTATTTTTCGGTAATATTCTTTGCAACTTTCCCTGAAAGAACTATCGCAATGGTATTGTTCGCAATCGCCGCATCGATGAGGCTTACCAAAAAGCCCATCCCAAAATAAGCCGATTTTTGTCCGCGCACCATTTGTTTTACTTTATTTAACAAGAATGTGATTCCTCCCATATTTTCTACAATTCCCGCCAATCCGCCAGTCAATAAAGCCAAAAGAAAAATCTCATTCATATCCGAAAAACCTTCATAGATTTTATTCGCAAAATCCAGCCAATAAAGGCTTCCTGTCGAGATGCCGATGATTCCGCTGAGAAGAACTCCCACAAGCAGCACCAGAAAAACATTCACGCCCAAAACCGAAAGCACAATGACCAATAAATACGGAAAAATGAGCCAAATGGAAGGACTTCCAGAAGCTTGGCTTTCTAAAACAGCGGAAGAAGAATTTCCGCCCAAAAAGATGAAAATCACCGCCGCTATTACCGCCGCAGGAAAGGCAATCATAATATTGGTTCGGAATTTATCTTTCATCTGACAACCAAGACTCTGCGTAGCCGCAATGGTCGTATCCGAAATAAAAGAAAGATTGTCCCCAAACATAGCGCCACAGAGCAGACTCGCCGCCACTACATTGATGTCTGTTTGTGTATTTTCAGCAAACCCCATGACTATTGGCGTAAGAGCTACTATCGTCCCCACAGAAGTCCCTGCCGAAACGGATAAAAACGATGCCATCAGGAACACGCCCAAAGGAATATACTGCGCAGAAAAATACTGCGAACCGAAATAAACCACCGCATCTATGCTGCCTGTCGCCTTGGACACAGCCGAAAAAGCTCCCGCAAGAAGATAGATAATACACATGGTGATGATGCTTTCCTCGCCGCAGCCTTTCATAAAGAATTTTAGTTTTTCTTGAAAACCAGCTTTTGGGAGTAAAAATGCAGAAATCACCCCGCAGAGTGCCGCCACAGAAGATGGAAAAGCATAGAAATCATCAAGAATAATTCCGCTTCCCAAAAATATAATCACAAACACCAAGAACGGAAGCAGTGCAACACCAGATTGAGTATCTTTCATTATTTTTCATTAAATTTTAGCGAATTTAAAATAATTTTCTCTAACTGTAAAACTATTTCCTCTTTTGTGAAGTTTTCAAAAGAATTTTCAGAAGTATTCGTGGAATCAGAAAAAATCTGCTCTATATTTTCATTTTCTTTAATGATAAATGGACAGCGAGACAAATATCCCACAGGAAACACCGCAGGTTTCATAAATCTGACCGCATCGCCGATATTTCCTGACATTTTCGTCTCTCCATAAATCTCCTCCACTCCGAAAAAAGAAGTTTTCATTTTCAAAGGACACCAGAGGAAATCCGCCTTTTCCAGATAGTTTTCAAAAATATTTTTAGGAATTCTCTCTCGGAAATACTCTATTTTTATATTCTGTGGAAGCTGTTTTTCAGATTTCTGTATCTTCGCGAGTTCCTCCTCGCCTGCCTTTCCAAGGAAAATGATTCTATACGGAATATCTTTTTTAAATCCTTTCAGCTGCTCCATTATTTTGGAATAATCTCTCCGTTTTTGGGAAACTTCTCCAGGGACTACGATGAGCTTTTCCTCTGATTTCTCAGCAGTTTTCGGCTTTTCTCCAAAGAAAACTGGCAGAAAATGCGTTTCCTTTCTTGAATGCTCTATATCCAAGGTTCTTTCTAAATTTTCATCAAGAACCCAGAGCGTTTTTGCGTTTTTATAAACTTCCGATTTGGACAAAAGCCCTTCTTTCAGAAGCAGTTTCATTCTAAAAATAAAATCTTTCTCCAAGATATTTTTCAGCAAAACTCTTCGCGGAGCTTCTATAAAATTAAGATTATGGCAGATAATCGCCGCAGGAAATTTTTCCGTGATTTTTTTGAAAATATGAAAATAGCGGTGCGCCGTTCCTATTATCACCAAATCGTACGACTTCCCTTTCAGCTTTTCTAAAAGATTTTCAGGCTCAGTTTCTATAATGTTTTCTATTTCAGAAGAATTTAGCCTATTCAAGATTTTTTTTGAAAAATAAAAATCCACAGAAAATTTCTCTGAATTTTTGGTTAATTCTGCAAAATTTTCCGCAATCTCGGCGTGAGTATCTATTTCTATATAGGCAATTTGTTTTTTCACAAAGTTTTTAGAATTTTTTTAAAATTTCTCTCCATCGCAGGTTTCTTATGTATTTTATTTCCTCGCGGGAGAGTTTTCTGTCTTGTTTTTGGCTCAGGAAAGTTTTCATCGTGATAAAAAATTCCGAAAGACTTCTATTTTTAAAGGAAGACTTCGCCGAGGAGATCAATGCCAGAGGAAAATCCAGCCCGATGTTATAGAAATATTCGCCAAGTTTTTTTGCTTTTGCATTTTTGTATTTATACGCCGTAGAGCGCAGGTGCTTTACCCAGAGGGATTTATTCGTAATCACCTGATATCCATACATCTGGCAGAGCATCACATCGATATTATCCCAGCCCAAAACTTCCCGAATGCCTCCCATTTGTAAAAAACATTCCTTACGATATGATTTTATCGGGCCACGCACATGGTTTTTAGAGGAAATATTCTCGAAAACCCAGTTTTCATCTTTTTTAATATAAACCAAACCCGAAACCATTCCCGCTCTTGAATTTTCTTCATAAATCTTGTTGATTTCCTCCAAATAATTCTCAGGAAAAATAATATCAGCATCAAATTTACAGATTACATCAAAATCATCTAAATTCTGCGAAGAAAGACCTTTGTAAAATGTAGAAACCACCTTTGCACCAGGCGAATGGGCAGATTTTTCTAAATTAATGAGCTGAAACTGCTTCTTATCTACAAATCCCTCTACCATTTCCCTCGTTCTATCCGTAGAGCCGTCATTCACGATGACGCAGGTAAAATCCTGAAACCTTTGTAATTTCAGAGAATTTAGCGTGAGGAGAATGTTTTCTTCCTCGTTATGTGTGGGAATGATGATTAAAAATTTCATGAAAAAAAATTCATACAAAAAGACTGCTCCCAAGAGTTTCCTTATAGAACAGCCTTTCTTCTTGATTTTTAGTCTAATTGATATTTCACAAAAACAACTGCAGAGAATTTTATCTTCTGAAAATCAAGTTTTCTTAAAAAATCTTCTGAAGCTCCTTCTTTTTTGTATGATTTTGATTCAGGAGATATATCTGCCATTAAAGCAAAGTCTTCATATCTTTCTCCTCCATAATTTGTATCAGAAATATGTAATGCCTTCCCTACTTTTTGGTTAAGAGGTTTTACAAGTTTCTGGGCAGTTATTCTTGATCTTTTTACCGCTTCGGATTTTAAATCTAATAAAAGTTCCTCAGATTTAGAATATTCTACTTTTTCTACTCCCGTATTAGAAATTCCCGCTTCCTCCAAGCTGATAAGAACATTTGCTAAAGTGTAGGCATCTTTTACAAGAAGAGAATATCTTTTAGTTTTTAGAATATTCTGCCCTCTTAAAAAATATTTCTTAAAATTACTGGAATAATCTAAAACCGACAAATCTTTATCCGTATTTATTTTTAATTGCTTTAAAATCATTTCTAACTGCTTCTCTTGCTCCTCTACCGACTTTTTATTTTTAGAATCGGCTTCGTTCAGGGTAATGGAAACATAAATCCTATCAGGAACCACCAGCGTGTCTACTGTGGCTCCTACCTCAATATAGGGCTGGTCTAAAAAATTTTTCTGTGCAGAAAATAAATTCCACACGAAAAACATCACAAAAATTAAAAAACTCTTTTTCATAATCTATTTTATTTTTTCAAAGATATAAAATTTTTAAGTTAATCCAAACCTCATCTTTCCTAATGCGCTTCCAGCCAGTTGTTCCCTACGCCCACTTCCACAATTAAAGGAACTTTTGTCTTCACTGCGGATTCCATTTTCTCTTTTATCAGAGCTTTTATCGGCTCTATTTCCTCCTCTGGCACCTCGAACAAGAGCTCATCATGAACCTGCAAGAGCATTTTTGTTTTAAAACCTCCCTCGGACAGGGCTTTGTCTATGTCTATCATCGCTACTTTTATGATATCGGCTGCACTACCTTGGATAGGCGCATTTACGGCGTTTCTCTCGGCGTGTCCTCTCACCACGAAATTATTAGAATTAATGTCTTTCAAGTGTCTTTTTCTTCCTAAAATAGTCTCCACAAAACCGTTTTTTCGTGCTTTTTCCACCTGCTCGGTCATGAAGATTTTGAGTTTCGGATAGTTTTCGTAGTAGGAATCTATCATCTGTTTCGCCTCCGTTCGCGAAAGTCCTGTCTGCTCTGCCAATGCAAAAGCCCCCTGCCCATAGATAATCCCAAAATTCACGGTTTTAGCTTGGCTTCGCTGGGTTTTATCTACTTGGTCAAGTGGAATTTTGAACAATTTAGAAGCTGTAGAAGCGTGGATATCTTCGCCGTTTTGGAAGGCTTTTATCATATTATCCTCGCCAGAAAGTTCGGCGATCAGCCTCAGTTCTATCTGCGAATAATCAGCTGAAATGATTTTTTTTCCTTCCTCCGCCACGAAAGCTCCACGAATCTGCTGTCCTCTGGCTGTTCTGATAGGGATATTCTGCAAGTTAGGATTTAGGCTGGAGAGCCTTCCTGTAGCCGCTGTAGTCTGCGAAAAAGTGGTATGCACCCTGTTATCCTTTGGTTCTATTTCAGATGGAAGTGCATCTACATAGGTAGATTTTAGTTTTTGGTAAGTTCGGTATTTCAGAATGTGCTGAATAATCTCATGTTTATAAGCGAGTTTCTGCAAAACCTCCTCCGATGTGGAATACTGCCCTGTTTTGGTCTTTTTCGCCTTTGGATCTAATTTTAATTTCTCGAAAAGAATTTCGCCTAACTGCTTGGGAGAGTTCATATTAAACTCCTCACCAGAAAGTTCAAAAATCTTCTGTTCCAGCTCTCTAAGGTCGTTTTCTAAATCCACACTTTCCCTAGAAAGCCAGTCGGTATCGAGCGAAATACCTGCCAGCTCCATCTTTGCGAGGATTTTCATCAGCGGCATTTCTACTTTATGGAATAATTCTTCCAGGTTTTCCTTTTTCAGCTGTGGAGAAAAAACCTCATAAAGCTGGAAAGTAACATCCGCATCCTCCGCCGCATAATTGGTCTGAGTTTCAAGGCTGACTTCTCTCAGTGTTTTTTGGTTTTTGCCTTTTTTACCAATCAAACTTTCTATGGAAATAGGCTGATATTTTAGGTAAATTTCTGATAAATAGTCCATTCCGTGCCGTCCATCTGGATTTAGAAGATAGTGAGCTATCATCGTATCAAAAAGCTCTCCTCTAATCTCCACATCGTACTGGGCAAGGATTTTATAATCAAATTTAAAGTTGTGCGCTATTTTCAGCACTTCTTCACTCTCAAAAAACGGCTTGAAAATATCCAGCACCGCGAGGGCTTCCTCTCTATTTTCGGGAATGGGAACATAATACGCCAAACCTTTTCGGTAAGAAAAACTCATCCCGATAAGTTCCGCCTCAAATTCATTGAGCGAAGTCGTTTCCGTATCAAAACAAACTGCCTTTTGTCCCAATAAATTTTGCATCAATATCCTCTGAGCCTTCTCATTATCAATGAATTGATAAAGATGATCCGTGTTTTCTATCCCTGCATAAGAGGAAAACAGAGAAGCCTCCTGCGAATCCTCATAATTAGCAAAAAGGTCCAGCTGAACGGCCTCCTGACCAGCATTTTTTGCCTTTGGTGTTGCTTTTTCTACCTCCAATGCTTGGTTTTCCGCCTCAGAATGGAAAATTCTATGCAGATTTTCGTACAGTCGTTTGAATTCTATTTCATCAAATATCTCTTTCAGCTTCGGAAAATCAGGCTTTTCTAAATGATATTTCTCATGTTCAAACTCCACTGGAACATCCGTAAGAATGGTCGCCAGTTTCTTTGACAAAAGCCCTCTCTCTGCTGAATTTTCTACCTTTTCGCGAAGTTTCCCTGTGAGTTTATCGGTATTCGCCAAGAGATTTTCCATAGAACCAAATTCTTGGAGGAATTTCTTCGCAGTCTTCTCTCCTACGCCTTCCAGCCCAGGGATATTATCCACTGCATCGCCCATCATTCCAAGGAAATCTATCACTTGTTTAGGGTCTTGTATCTCGTATTTTTCTAAAACTTCTGGAACTCCTAAAATCTCCACGCCGCCGCCTTTGGTAGCTGGTTTGTAAATTTTAATATTCTCGGTAACGAGCTGCGCAAAATCCTTATCAGGCGTTACCATAAAGACCTGATAGCCCTGTTTTTCTGCCTTTACAGCGATAGTCCCTATCACATCATCCGCCTCATAGCCCTCCATTCCCAAAATAGGAATATGCATCGCCTCCAAAATCTGGTGGATATACGGCACGGCAATTTTTATCGCCTCGGGAGTTTCGGCTCTGTTGGCTTTATATTCAGAAAAATCTTCGGTGCGGACATTGGCTTTGCCGACATCAAAAACCACAGCCAAATGCGGTGGATTTTCTCTTTTTATCAGTTCAATAAGTGAGTTTGTAAAACCAAATATCGCCGAGGTATCCAGCCCTTTGCTGGACAGCCTTGGGTTTTTAATAAAGGCATAATATCCTCTGAAAATCATCGCATAAGCATCTATCAGATAGAGCCTTTTGTCTTCGTTCGTAGTCATGGAACAAAGATAAAACAAATTGAGAATATTCGGTCTTTTTTTCGTAATTTTGGGATTCGTTTAAAATTTTTAAAATTCTGAGAAAGAAAATTCTACTTGTTTTATTAGGTTTAGTTTTTTTGTGTTGGAATTTATACATTTTATGAGCATATCGCAGGAGGAAGATGCAACCCAAAAGGCACATGCACCGCTTGTAAAAACTGCTCTGGATGCAAACACTGCCACAAAGAAGGCGGAACATGCAGTGTATGCAGGAGATAAATTTTGGAGGAAAAAAATTAAAGGCTTAAAATAATTTAAGCCTTTTTTTATTTCAAAGTCATCTGCATCACTTCCAAATCAAATTCGGCAGCGGCAGTGAGAATATGGTCAAAGATATCCGCCTGAATCTGCTCGTAATCTGCCATTCCAGATTTATTAGCAAAACAATAGATTTCCAGCGGCATTCCCTCTGGGCTGATTTCCATCTGGCGCACCAAGAGCAAATCGTTTTGAGAAATATTCGGATTATTTTTCAGATAATTCAGCGTGTATGTCCTAAAAACACCTATGTTGGTAAGCTGTTTTCCATTGATTACCCGCTGTCCGTTAGGGATTTTTTCTCGTTCTTTTTTTATCTCGGTATATCTTCGTTCCAGATATTCGGAGATTAGGTTGATATCCTTTAACCTTTCAAAAAACTCATCGTCTATAAACTTGAACGACTTGATATTGAAATAGATAGACCTTTTTATTCTCTTCTGATTTCCATCGTACATCACCTGAATGTTTTTAATCTCGGTGCTAAGCAGGTCGTAAGTCGGAATCGTAGAAACAGTCTTATCAAAGTTTTTAATTTTAGTAGTCAAAAGATTGATTTCCTGAACATTACCTTCTATGTCATATTTTTTAATTCCTACCCAGTCACCCACTTTCAGGTTTTTAGAAATCGAAACATGAAGTCCCGTAATAAGCCCTAGAATGGTATCTCTGAATATCAATAAAATCAATGCCGTAAAAGCTCCGATATAGCCTAAAATGGCAGTAACGGTAACACCCATCAGTTTCGCAGTGACAATCAGCACAATACATAGGTAGCCCAATAATTTGAGAATACCATATATCGCGCGAAACATGGTAACACGATACTGATTGCTTTTGAAAATGTAGTATTTTTCTATAGATTTCAGGACTTTATCAACGAGTTTTATCAGAACATAAGTTCCATAAACACCGATGACAAAATCTAAAAGTTCATAACTTTTGGGGTGCCGCCAGAAAACTTCCTGAATGAAGAAATCCGCAAAAACCCATGGTATAAAATGCACAAAAGAAACATGCACTTCGGTTTCCAGCATCGCCTTTACCCACGCATTATCATATTTACTTGATATGAATTTCAGCACCCAGCCTACTATTTTTCTGATGACAAGATCCACCAAAAAAATGATTATGATAAAAAATATAGACTTTAATGCTATTTGTGTAAATAGTATAGTTCCATCAGGAAAATTGTCCCTCACAAAGAAATGGATACTTTCGCTGATTTGCTTTATTAAATCCATGAATCAAAAAAATATAGAAGCAAATTTAACTTTTTTATTCATTCTACAAAAAGAATGTAAGGAATACACCCTATAAATGGGAATTTATCCGTAGTATTGTTTTTTAAACAGCCACATTGCCAACGAAGTAGGCAGGGCTAATTTTATGGCTTTTTTCTTGGTTTCTTTTGAAAATTCAGATGAAAAATAATCCATAATTCCCAAAGAAGACAAGGTCTGATAGTTACGGTGGCTTTCTTTCCAAAGTTCCTCATTCTGCTGGGCTTTCCAGTTCATCTGAAGTGTCAGTGTTTCGTAATCCACGAGATATTTCAGGATTAAATTTCTCCTCTCGCCTTTTTGTTTTCTCAGTTCTTGGTCTATGTGCTGACCAATGGTAAACCAATTGTCAAAATTTCGTTTGGTTCTGTTATGAATCACCGATTTTGCATGTAGAAAATAAGTGTATGTTATTCCTTTGTGCAGGGCTATTTTATTCATTTTCAAAACCAAATGAAAAGTCCAAAGCTCATCTTGAGCAAAAAGTCCCTTCACAAAATATAATTTATTTTGGCGTAAATAATCCACAATCAACAGTTTATTCACCGCATAAGTTACCAGATTTCCCTTAGAAAATTCATGCAAAATATTATCATTCCCTTCGATTATATCTTTATCCGAATTTATTTTTATCGCTATGGATTTCTTACCTGTTTCCAGCTCTTCGCACTCCAGCTGAGATATAGTCATCTCGGCCTGTGTTCTTTCGGCTATTTCTACAAGAGTTTCTATGCAGTCTGGCGTAATGACATCATCACTATCCAAGAAAAAAAGATATTTTCCCTCCGCAGTGTCTATTCCCTTATTTCTCACGACAGAAAGACCAGAGTTCTCCTCCAAATGGTATATTTTCCAGTTTTGGAGATTGTGTTTTTGGATAAAATCTTCTGCTATCTGCACGGAGTTGTCAGGAGTTTTGTCATCTATCAAGGTAACTTCTAAATTTTTATATGTCTGATTAACAACGGACAACAGGCATTTTTCTAAAAACTCCTCACATTTAAAAAGCGGAATAGATATGGTAACTAACGGCAACATTTTCTCTTATTTTTCTTTCGTACAAAAATAACTATTTTTATCATAAAAGTTATATCTTTGTCCCATAACAGAGCAAAAATGCATTTTCTATCCAAAATTATTTTAAAATTACTTAAAAAAAGCAGCTTAAAAAAGTTAAGCAGCTGTCCTAACAGCAGCATAGGCGGAAATCTAAAAATTGGTGATTTTTGTAATTTTTCTTTTTATCCCAATGCTAAAAAAATAAGCATCGGCAGTGGTTTTAGCATAAGAAACTATTGTAATATTTTGGTGAGTAACGATGCAGAGCTACACATTGGCAATAATGTTTTTATGAATAACTATTGCTCTATTAACTGTTTAGAAAAAATAGAAATAGGAGAAAATACGCTTTTTGGTGAAAGCGTGAAACTATATGACCACAACCACCAGTATAGCACCTCTCCAGATTTCAAAGTGGAACATCAGAAATTCAACTCCGCTCCCATCAAAATAGGGAAAAACTGCTGGCTTGGAAGTAATGTAATCGTGCTAAAAGGAGTGACCATCAGTGATAATGTAATCATCGGTGCGGGCTGTGTTATCCACAAAGATATCCCCGCTAACTCCATGATAATCAACAAACAAGAACACATTGTAAAAAACCTTTGATAATGATACCTGTAACTAAACCTTTCCTCCCTCCAAAAGAGGAATATCTAAAATATATAGATGGAATCTGGAACCGCCAATGGCTTACCAACATGGGACCTTTGGCAAGTCAGCTAGAAATGGAACTGAAGGAATTCCTTGATGTCCAGCATTTATTATTTGTAACCAATGGAACTGTAGCTATCCAAATGGCTATCAAGGCTTTGGATATAACAGGAGAGATTATAACCACGCCATTTTCATTTGTGGCGACTACAAGTTCTATTGTGTGGGAAGGCTGCACACCAGTATTCGTGGATATTTGTCCTGAGTCTCTATGCATAGATGCAGACAAAATAGAAGATGCCATCACAGAGAAAACCCAAGCTATCTTGGCTACACATGTCTATGGAAACCCTTGTGATGTGGTTAAAATAGAGCAGATTGCTAAAAAACACAATTTAAAGGTAATATACGATGCAGCCCATGCTTTTGGGGTAAAAGTAAATGGCAAGTCTATTTTTGAATATGGTGATATTTCCACTTGTTCCCTGCATTCCACTAAACTCTATCACTCTGTGGAAGGCGGACTGATTATTGCACAAAATCCTGATTTGCTAAAAAAACTAGCGTCTATTCGTAACTTTGGAATTTCTGGATTTGATTCGTTTTCGGAATTGGGAATTAATGGCAAAAACTCTGAGTTTCACGCTGCTATGGGATTAGCAAACCTAAAACACACCGAGGCAATCCACAACCAACGCAAAAAACTATCCGAATGCTACGATAAAAATCTAAAAAACCTGAAAGCACGAAAAGTAGCTTGGCATAAGGATGCTACCCAAAACTACGCCTACTATCCTGTGGTTTTGGAATTGGAGGAGCTTTTATTAAAAATCAAAGCAGAGCTGGACCTTAATGAAATCTTTACCCGAAGATATTTTTATCCGAGCTTGGCATCTTCTCTGCCATACCTCCAAAAGGTGGAATTCCCTATCACAGAGGATATCTCGAGAAGAGTGCTTTGTCTTCCGCTGTACTTTGATTTGACAGAGGAAGAAATTGATTATATTTGTCGTCTAATACTGAGAGTTCAAAATAATTAAAATTGAATAAAAAAAGAGGAAACTCTGTGAAAAATATTCTTGTGAAAGACATTAACATCAGTAAAAAAGACTAATAACAAAAACTTTAAATGTTTCTATATTATGTATAACAAAATATTAATTGTATCTGATAATCTATCTTTATGCAAAGAGGTTAAAAACCTTTTCATGAAAAGAAACATCTCTGTGGATTTTTCTTGTAGTCCTTTTTCTGATGCTGTATCTTTTGAAAAAGAACTGAAAGAGAAGATATCTGTTTTTAATCTAAAAAATATAGATGATATAAATAAAATTATCCAAACTTATGACCTTATGATATCCATACATTGTAAGCAGATTTTCCCTGAACAGTTGGTAAACAATGTGAAATGTATAAATGTTCACCCTGGGTATAATCCTATTAACAGAGGGTGGTATCCTCAGGTATTTGCTATCATTAATGATAATAAAATAGGAGCAACTATCCACGAAATAGATAATCTCCTAGACCATGGACCTATAATAGATCGTGATTTTGTAAATGCACACATATACGATACCTCAGGGACGCTTTATAACAAGATTTTAAAATTGGAAATGGAATTATTAGATAAAAATCTGGATAACATTTTAGAAAACAATTATAAAACTATCATACCAGAAAACGCTGGAAACTTATACCTAAAAAAGGATTTTAATAATCTCTGCCATATTGACCTAAATGAAGAAGGGCGTTTTATAGATTTTATCAACAGACTGAGAGCTTTGACTCACTTTGAGTTCAAGAATGCCTATTTCATTGACCCTGAAACCAAGGAAAAAGTCTATGTATCACTAAATATTACAAATGAAAGAGAAAATATTGGTTAGTGTAATTGTTCCTACTTATAACCAAAGTGATTACTTGGAACTGACTTTACTGAACATCATTAATCAAAAAACAAATTTTCATTACGAAATAATCATTTCTAATGATGCTTCAACAGACAACTCAGACAGTGTAATACAAGACATTATAAAATCTAAGGTTAATAATGAAAATATCTCAATTAAATATTTCAACCATGAGAAAAACCTTGGTGTAATTAAAAATTGGATGTTTTGTATTGAGCAGTGTGAGGGAAAATATATTGCTATTTGTGAAGGTGATGACTACTGGATAGATAAAAACAAACTACAAAAACAAACTGATTTTTTAGAACAAAACCATGATTATGGACTTGTTTTTACAAATTCAAAACGGATCAACAATAATGATATTTATGAAAATGTTATTAACATTCATCCCGACGATTCTAAATATAAATATTTATTACCAGAAAATGTAATTTCTACACTTACTACTTTGTTTAGGAACGACCAGCAGGTCATGGAGGAATATTTCCGCCTTCTAAACACCAAAAACTGGACTATTGCGGATTATCCTTTATGGTTTTTAATTAACAAAAAATACAAAATATATTTTTTAAGAGATTACACTGCTGTTTATAGAATCACTTCCAATACAGCTTCTCGCCCTAATGATATTGTTAAAAAATATCTTAACACCAGAACTATCTATGAAATTCGGAAACACAACATTGACAAAGACTATGATTCTTCTGATATGGATGAAGATTTCACATTAGCATCCATGTGTTTACTACTTCAGAATTATAATAAATTGGCTGATTTTAAAAATGAAATTATAAATAACACCAAACGCCATAAATTCAGAAACTCAAAAAAAGAAATTTTTAGACAGTTATTTTTATTATCAATTCATTCTTCCATTTTAAGAAACCTACTTAATAAAATCATAAAATAGTAAAGCTATGCATAATCTACCTTTAGTAAGTGTCACTATGGTTACTTATGGACAGGAAAAATACATACAGAAAGCAATAGAGGGAGTATTTTTACAAAAAACTAATTTTCCTGTAGAACTTATCATTGCTAACGACTGCTCACCTGACAATACAGATGAAATTGTAAAAGAAATCATAAAAAAATCTCCCCCTAATATCCAAGTAAAATACACTAAACACGAAATCAATAAAGGGATGATTCCCAACTTTATTTGGGTTTATCAGCAAGCACAAGGTAAATATATTGCTATCTGTGAAGGCGATGACTATTGGACAGATGAAAATAAACTGCAAAAACAAGTAGATTTCTTAGAACAAAATCCTGATTACTCTATTTCATGTCATAATGTATTTCTCCTAAATGGAGACACCCTATCTTCAGAAAGTCCCTATGACAAAGAAAATACCCAAGACACCTACACTTTGGATGATCTTGCATGCAGAAATATAGTGCCTACACTATCAGTTGTATACCGCCATTTTAATATAAATTTTCCTGATTGGTTCTTCTCTTCTCCTTTGGGTGATTACCCTCTCATGTTATGGATTGCTCAAAAAGGAAAAATAAAATATTTTGAAAATAAAATGGCTGTTTACAGACAAAATGTAGGAGTATGGAGTGGAAAAAAAATCAATTATGAAAATATTTTCAAAATGTTTGATGGATTAATTGAACATTTTAAAGACAATTCTACTGTCAAAAATAATTTGAAAAACCATAAAAACAAATACATCAAAGCCATGCTATATTCCAAATCTTTTTCTGAGATTATTAGAGAAAAAAATTGGAAAGAACTCGGTTGCATTGACAAGCTAAAAGCCTTAATAAAATCATTATAAATTAAGATGAAATAAGGAAATACAAGATTTTTTGTTTTGAATTTTTTCCTTATTGATAATATTTTATCAAATAAATGTCTTCTGAAAAAATCTGATCAAATGAAAACCAGCATCCTCATAAAATCCTTCAACCGAGCTTTTTATCTTGACAGATGTCTTAAAAGTATTAAGACCTATGTGACTGGTAATTATAAAGTTACTATCCTTGATGATGGAACACCACAGAAATATTTGGATAAAATACAAGAACTCCATCCTGAAGTTACCATTCTAAAATCTGAAAATTACAAGGATAAAGAGAGGGCTATAAAAGACAATCTGGAACAAGGAAAAGAAATCAATGGTTTTCAAATTCCGACTAAATTATGGAGGAATGCTGCACAAGAGGCTTCAGAGTATTTCATCATGACAGAAGACGATGTTTGGTTTACCGAAAATGTGGATATAGACCAATTAAGAGAAAACGCCCAAAAGTATAACATCAGCCTTTTAAAATTAGGTTGGTTAGGTAATACCAAAGACCTGCAATGGGTAAACAAAGAGTCTATCGATAATACTCTAGACAGCATTTATCCTAAAGATTTATTCCTATCTAATCCGCTCGTTATGGATTGGTTTTTCTACAATAAGTTTAAATTTTTCTCACTATTATTTAAACTAAAAAAGGTTGATAATGAAACCCCTCTGAAATATTGGGCATTAAATTCCATTCTTATGGGATTTTGGGAAAAGGAATACTGGCTATATGTTTGGAAAGATTCTTTTGGTAAAGTAGATGAAAAACAACAAATAAGAAACGCATCTGTATACTACCGAAAACATAGAAACAATCGCAATTTCATCGCTCACCTAAAAAAAGAAAGCATGAAAACCACATTCCAGTCCTCCGCTACCAATTCCTACCATTCGTATGGATTTGATTTTGATGTAATTCTGTTCAATCACCTTATCAATGAGGCTTGGCTTGCGGGCGATTTTGATAGTTTAGAAAACTTCCCAAAAGACTTTTCTACCGAGTATTTTGAATCTTTCATTAAAGAGAAAATTAATATCCAAGAATTCAGAAAATGGGCTGAATGTTTCAAAAATCAATACAGAAACCTAGGATGTGAAATAGAATAAAGAGACTTTTTAGAGTTTCTTTATTATTTTTATTCAAAAAATAGTTTCTTCAAATCTCTATACTTCCACCATTGCTTTTTCATAGTCGGACGCTCCACAAAGACAAAAAACACAGCAGATATCAGAAGGGTGATAATAGATATGATGATAAATCTTGTAAAAAGATTGTAAATCGGATCACCAAAAAACTCTTTCCCTTTGAAAAACATCCCAAAAAACACATATATTATCTTATGATGCAGCATATAAATCGTGTAGCACATTCCTCCAATAATATACACTGGTCGAAATTCCATTAGTTTTTTCCAAAAAATAGAAAACTGCGTAAAAAACAACAAAATGAAAATATACAACCACTGAAATTCCCGCCAAACATTTCCCTGCCAAAATATCACAAATGCAATAACACACAGAATATCAAAAACATATGAAGACTTTATCTTATCCGAATATTCAAGAGATAAATCTGCCACTAGAAAACCAATGATAAAGAAATGCAAAAAATTCAAAATACTATGAAATCCTGTATTAATCCCTAAAAGTGGCCATAAAACAATAATTCCAAGCATCAAAGCTCTTCTTATCCATTTAGGAAGTTTGAAAATTCCCAGCGAAAGAAGTGGCGCTAATATGTAGAACTGAACTTCTATTTCTAATGTCCATAAAACGATATTAATCAATGGATAACGCTCTTCTGAAAAAACAATATTATGCACATAAAACAGTGATGCCAAAAAGTTTGGGAATAATTCCAGAAAACTCTTAGTTCCTAAAACTGTTGAAATAAATAAAAACAGTACTAAATGAACAATATAAGGTGGTTCCAGCCGAGTAAGCCTTCTCAAAAAATAATCCTTTATAGAGACTTCCCTGCCACCATACATATATTGTTTTAGAAAAGGAAGTGATAATATAAATCCACTAATTCCAAAAAATAGAAAAACTCCTGTAGATCCCATCCCATTTCCAAAAAAAGGATAAATATACCTATGTTCCTTTATCTCAGGAAAGTTTACCTCATGATTAGCCAAGAAATGACAAATAAAAACACTTGCAACAGCTATAAATCTTAGCCCATCAATATGTTTTATAATCTTCCCTGATGAAGTAACCCTTTCCAGTAAGTGTATATTCATACTCTACAGTTTTTTTATTTATATTTTTTCAATTTTTTCTTACAATTCTACTATCGTTGCTCCCCAAGAAAGCCCCACTCCAAAGCCTATCAGCATTACCTTCTGTCCTCTTTTAACTTTTCCTGTTTCTAATGCATCTTTCAGTGCAATCGGAATGGTAGAAGAAACAGTATTCCCGTATTTCTCTAAATTGATATAGAATTTTTCCTCTGGAATATCTAAAATTTCCCGCTGTCTTCTGAGAATATGTGCATTTGCTTGATGAAAAATATAATAATCCACATCATTTTTAGTTAAATTATTCTTCTCCAATATTTCTCTTACCAACTCTGGAATTTTTTCTATAGTAAATAGAAAAATCTTCTGTCCATTCATATACAGACAGTTACCTATCTCATCTTCCTTGTTTATACGGTTTCTACCACCGCCATTTCTCACAATGAGATTATCATATCCGCTGCCATCTGTCCCTAAAATGAATTGGAAATTCTCTTTTGTTTCATCTTTTTGTATCAAAGTCGCTGCCGCCCCATCCCCAAAAATAGTTCGGTTAGATTTATCTGATTTTCTAAGATATTTAGTGTAAGTTTCGGCCGTTACTAATAGAATATTTCGGGCTGTACCAGTTGCAATAAGCCCTTTTGCTATACTCAGACCATAGACAAAGCCAGAGCAACCAAGATTAAAATCCAAAGCCCCTATGTTCTTTCTCAAGCCCAATCTGTCCTGCAGGATACAAGCCGTAGTAGGAAGATGATAATCAGGACTTTGAGTACAAAATAGAATAAAATCTATTTCATTTTTATCTATTTTTTTTAATAGTTTTTCGGAAGCTTTTACTGCTAATTCCAGCACGGTTTCATGTTTATCGGCAATATGCCTTTGTTTTACTCCTACTTTATTAAATATTTTCTCTGGACTCCACTCTGGAAATTCCTTTTGTAAATCTTCATTTGTCAGTATTTTCTCTGGAAAAAAAGTCTCAATCTCAGAAATTCTAAACATTTTTAATCTACTTTTATACCATTCACATATATTTGATACTCTACCTTTACATTAGGTTCGAGTGTTTTAGAAACAGAGCAGTATTTCGCAAAGGACAAATCTGCTGCTTTTCTCGCCTTTTCAGGATTTACATCTCCATCCACATAGAATTTTACCATTATATTTCTAAATGGTTTCGCCTCGCCTTCTACTACTCTCTCGCCTTCTACTTCCGCGGAAAACTTGGTAATCTGCTGTTTCTGTTTATTGAGAATGCTGACTACATCTATTCCGCTGCAGCCCGCCACAGACATCAGCAGAGCCTCCATAGGGCTCACACCATTGTTTTTGTCCTCGCCTATATTGTTAAGCAAGATTTTCTGACCATTTTCATTCGCACATTCGAAAAGAAAATCGTCATTTATTCTATTTAAAGTGATTTTCATCTCTTTTTATTTCCATTTAATGTTACATCCAAGGCTTGGTCTCTGCAATTCTTCCTGCGGCTGACCTGCCAAAAGATTTTCAAAAGCAATGACTAAATCCTCGCCCGTAATCTCCTTATTATTCCCAGGTCTGGAATCATCCATTTGACCACGATAAACCAAGTCCAGTTTGTCATCAAAGAAATAAAAATCTGGCGTACATGCCGCATCATAGGCCTTTGCTACAGCTTGGCTCTCATCATACAAATACGGAAAAGTGAAACCTTTTTCCTCCGCAAAATCCACCATCAGCTCTGGCGAATCGGCTGGATAATTTATCACATCATTAGAATTTATCGCAATAAACTCTATTCCTTTCCCTTTATAATCTTCGTAAAGCTCAGCCAATTTTTCAATTACATGAATCACAAACGGACAGTGGTTACACATGAAAATAACCAAAGTTCCTTTGCTTCCCTTTAAATCTTCTAAACTCTGTAACTCGTTGTTTTTCGCAGGATTAGGCAGCTCAAAAAATGGAGCTTTTGTTCCTAATGCCAGCATATTTGAAGGTGTATTTGCCATAATTTTTCTTTATTTTTAAATTAAATCTAATATTTCTGTGATTACATCATACCCTCTATTTTTCGCGTAATAGACTTGTAAATCATTGTAAAACTGAGTTTTAGGATAATTTTCTGGGTCTGCTTTGTATTTTTTCAATAGTTCTGTTCCATAGGCTGGTCTCGGCCCCCAGTGCGCTATCACTCCATCGTTTTCATCTAAAACAACCACGATAGGAATAGAACGGGTTCCGTTGGTTAGAAATTGGTCTATCAAATCTGGATTTTCATCACGATAGACGATTCTAACTTCATTTTTCCCTTCGAAAAATAGCGAAACCGCTGGCACTGTCTGCCCTGCATCTCCGCACCAGCCTTCGGAAATAATCAGAATTTTTCCTTTAAAATTCTTATTTTCAAGGGTTTTCACCTGCTCCTCATCGGGTTTATAGACCTTCATCATTCTGCTCATTCTCTGCACTCCCAGTTTATAATATTCCAGCATTTCTTTTTCTGCTGGAGTTAGTTTTTCTTCGTCTTTATTGACAATTTCTTCTGTTTTCTTGAAATATTCCTCAAAAGAAATCCCTTTTTCCCAATATTTTTTCATTTTGTTTTCTTATTAAATTTTTCTCAGTTTATCTATGAGATACATATCCGCTAAAACGAACGCTGAAAGGGCATCCACAACGGGAACCGCTCTCGGCAGTACGCATGGGTCATGCCTTCCCTTTCCTTCTAATTTTATGATATTTCCTGCATTATCTATGCTTTCCTGCGGCATCATCAGCGTAGAAACAGGCTTGAACGCCACTCGGAAGTAAATATCCATTCCGTTAGAAATCCCTCCTTGTATCCCGCCCGAATGGTTGGTTTTGGTAGTTCCATCAGCATTGAAAATATCATTTTGTGCCGAACCAGACATTTTTGCTCCCTCAAATCCTGCCCCATACTCAAAACCTTTACAAGCATTGATACCAAGCATCGCCTTTCCCAGCTCTGCATGAAGTTTATTAAAAACAGGCTCTCCCAAGCCTTTCGGTGCGTTTTTTATTACACAAGTTATCGTTCCTCCTACTGTATCGCCTTTTTTTCTCGCTTGTTCTATCCGCTCTATCATGAGCTTTGCGGTAGTTTCATCTGGGCATCTCACCTCATTTCCATCTATTTTTGAAAAATCAAGCTCCTGATATGGCTTTGTGCAGGATACTTCCCCCACCGATGACACATAAGAATAAATCTCAACTTCTGGCAGTAGATGTTTCGCCAAAGTCCCTGCCACTACCCAGTTCAGAGTTTCCCTCGCAGAAGAACGCCCGCCGCCTCGGCAATCCCTAAAACCAAATTTTTGGTCATATGTATAATCTGCATGAGATGGGCGATAGGCACGAGCCAAATGCTCATAATCTTTTGTTTTTTGATTTTCATTTTCAACCAAAAAACCTATCGGCATTCCTGTGGTTTTCCCTTCAAAAATCCCTGAAAGAAACCTCACTTTGTCCGCCTCCTTTCTCTGTGTGACGATAGCCGACTGCCCTGGTTTTCTTCTACTTAGCTGATGCTGAATCTCATCAAAATCGATTTTCACGCCTGCTGGAAAATTAGTCAAAATTCCGCCATAAGCCTCCCCATGGCTCTCACCAAAGGAAGAAAAAGTCAGATAATTACCCAATGTCCCAAACATCCTACAAATATACAAATTCCTAAGAAATGAGAATTTTATTTTTTAATTTTTTCAATGATACTTTTCAAGTGCTTTTTTTCCTGAAAATTTAGTTTTTTCCAAACAAAACCTTGGTCAAGAGTTTTTCCTATTTTTTGAGGGAAAATTCCCAATTCGTAAAATTCCTCCAACTGGCTGAGTGTAAGAACTGGCAAAGCCGTGTCAAACCCAAAGACATAATCCCTCGGAGCATTAAATTCCAGATTGCCAACGATAAATGTATCGTGCTTATTTAGAGAGTAATACAGTGGTTTATAAACTTGTTTTGCTTCAAAATTTTTCATCACAAATCCCAAATTAAAACTTGGAACTTTTTCCTGCAAAATCTGTGGAAACGCCAAAACACTGACCATCAAAACACTCAAACCAGAGAAAATTCCCAAACACCATTTTTTAGACAAAATTGCTCTAAAAACCACCACAAAAAACACCAAAAACACATCGATGAAAAATCTATACTGTGCTGAAAAACAGATAACAAAAATACTTTTTACCAAGATGCAGAGAAAAATAATTCCTGTGATTTTATCCTTTTGTTTCCATGAAAAAATCCCAAAAACCAACAAAACCAATATCAAACCGACATTGATAACACCCTTTATCCCATCCAAGAAAAGCCAGTTTACAAAATATTCCACCGCTGAAAATTGGGAAATTTCTTCCAAAGAATATTGTAAATCAAATGTCTTTAAAACAGCGACTTCGCTCGATGAAATGAATAATCCGCCATATGGTTTCCAGCTAAAACCCAAATCCAAAAACTGAATCGGAAAAAAAGGATAGCCGAAAGTCCAAATATTTTTCACGCAGTATAAAACACCAAATAAACTTCCTAACCAAATGAATTTCAAGCCTTTTCTGAAAATTAAAATCGGATAAAGGAAAGCCAAAATCGGCAACCAAAGCATCGTAGGTTTGATACTAAAAACCAAGACTGAAAAGGCGAAAAGTAGGGCAAATTCTTTATTTTTAGTTAAAATTTCATTTAAGATAATTAAAGAAAAAACTATCGCTGGCAAATCTGGGCTCGGCGACTGCACAAAAAAGAACAAAACTGGCGAAAAACAGAGCATTACCCATGATTTTTTCTCAATAATGTACAAGAAAAATATCATCAGAAGAAGCACATTTATCCTCAGAAATTCATCTGAAAAATGCGAAAATCCTGCCTGAAAAACATGCCACGGCGACATCTGCCCCAGCACCCAGTCCAAATTCGTAATTCCTTTTATCAGCCCATATTGAGAAAGCCACTTAATCGTAGGAACATAATACCCAAAATGGTCTAAAATAAAGGGATAACCGCCGCCCACAACCAAAGAAACCAAACTAAAACCTCCCCACAAAAGCCAGTTTTTTCGGTCTATTTTTAAAAATTCTTTATACGACTGAAAATAAAAAAACAAGAGAAAACCACAACCAATAGTAATTCGCTCCAAATCAATATTTAACGGAACAAAAAAAGACAAAATGCTCCATATAGTCATCAAAAATAATATCCCTAAGACCAGCTGTGCGGAAAGCCCTTCCCAAAACGCTCCAAACATCTTTTGAGAAAGGCGCCCAAAGCCCATCAATACAGGGAAAATTATTAAAACCGATACAAAAATATAAAGCATTATCCTTAAATATATCCGCAAAATTAATTCTATTTCGTAGATTTTTAAAAATATTTCTCTTAAATAGTTTATATTTGTGCATAAAATAAGATTTTTATGATATTGTCAATGACTGGTTTCGGAAGAGCTGAAGCCATTTTTGAAGGTAAGAAAATAAATGTTGATATCAAATCTCTCAACAGCAAATCGTTCGACCTCAGCATAAAACTCCCTCTCCGTTTTAAAGAAAAAGAACTTGAAATCAGAAAATCACTGAATGACAGGATATTACGAGGAAAAGTTGATTGTTTCATCACTTGTGAATCTTTGGATGGTGCGAATGATGTGAAAATCAACCAAGAAATTATAAAATCCTACATGGAGCAGCTTCGCCAATGTTCGCCAGAAGCTCCTGATTTTGAATACCTTAAAATGGCAATAAGAATGCCTGAAACCATCCAGTGCAAAACGGAAGAACTCTCTGACAACGAATGGAATCTCCTGCAAAACACTATAAATAAGGCAGTTATAGAATTTTCTAATTTTAGAAAAACCGAAGGAGAAATTTTAGGAGAAGAACTCACCAAGAACATCAAAAACATCGAAGAACTGCTGGGACAGGTTCAGCCTTTTGAGGAGGAGCGAATTTCTACTATAAAAGAGCGCTATCTCTCTTCTTTAAAGGATTTTGAGCAGCTGGACGAAACCAGATTTTACCAAGAAGTAGCGTATTTTGTAGAAAAATTAGACATTTCCGAAGAAAAAGTCCGTCTTACACAACACTTGAAATACTTCTTAGAAGTCCTTAACAATGAGGATTTTAACGGAAAAAAATTAGGTTTCATCAGTCAAGAAATCGGGCGAGAAATCAACACCTTAGGCTCAAAGGCCAATCATCATGAAATCCAAAAAATAGTAGTCATGATGAAAGATAATTTAGAAAAGATAAAAGAACAGACACTCAATGTTTTATAAAAAATTTTTATCAAAACATTGACTTTATTTTAAAAATTCAAATTCAACATAAAATGAACAAAGTCATTATATTTTCGGCTCCATCTGGAAGCGGAAAAACCACTTTAGTAAAGCATAGTTTAGAGAATTTCCCGCATTTAGAATTTTCCATTTCTGCAACTACAAGAGCGCCAAGAGAAGGCGAAGCACACGGAAAAGACTACTATTTCCTAACGCCTGATGAGTTTAGAAAAAAAATATCCGAAGATGCCTTTGTGGAGCATGAGGAGGTCTATGCTGACAAATTCTATGGAACGCTGAAATCTGAAATAGAGCGCATCTGGAAGAACGGAAAAACGGTGATTTTCGATGTGGATGTGGTTGGTGGAGTTAATCTAAAAAAGATTTTCGGAGACCAAGCTATGAGTATTTTCATCGCTCCGCCATCCATAGAAGAACTTGAAAAACGCCTAATCAAAAGAAATACAGACAGTTTAGAAACCATAAAAACCCGCGTGAACAAGGCTCAGGAAGAGCTTGGCTATCAGCATTTATTTGACCAAGTTTTGATAAATGATGATTTGGAAACTGCGAAAAAAGAAATAGAAAACATCATCTCTAATTTTACAGAAAAATGAAAAAAGAAGACAACGCCAATCTCCCTGTTCCAAGTTTCACAAAACTCCAAAACATAGGGCTGACAGCTGAAGATTTTGAGATTAAAAATGAAAATCTAAGAAGCAGAATTCTTATCGAGGATTTGAAAATTTACGCCTATCACGGAGTTTTGCCAGAGGAGAAAATGATTGGGACTTATTATCTCGTAAATGCTGAAATTCACGCAGACCTATGGAAAGCGGCACAGAGCGACCACTTGGAAGACACGATAAATTACGCCGAAATCAACGATATCATTCATAGAGAAATGGAAATCCCATCGCTGCTTTTGGAGCGGGTAATCGGGAGAATTATCCAAAAATTAGAAGAAAAATTCCCACAAATCACCTACATCAAAATAAAACTCACCAAAACCAATCCGCCTATGCAGGGCGAAATGAAAGGCGTAAGCGTGGAGCTGGAAAAGGCACTTTAATATTATTTCTCTTTTAAATTTAAAATAATCAGAGATTTTTAATTATAGGACAGAAAGAATCAGTAAGCATATATCTTATCGTGAATCTTCTGTTTTTTTTATTTTTTAAGATGTAATATTATAGAGAAATTGAGCAATAGATGAATAAAATTATTTTTTAGTTAATCCAATCATAATAAATAGTAAATTAGTCCTTTAATAATAAAAAAATGAATGTTTTTTGTAAAATAATATTACTTCTATTATGTATTATAAGCTGTTCTGAAAAAAAAGAAGCAGGCAACACAAAGACATTAGAAAAAAATCATACATTTTCCTTATGGAATAATGATAGTTTAGGGTGTAAACACGAAAGAACTATTGAGATGGGAGAAGAATTATATAACACCTTTAAAAAAAGTAATAAAAATGATAGTATTTTGCTAAAAGAATATCTCGGAATTCCTAATAGAAGATTTAAGGATAAAGAAGAGATAGTATTTATGTATTATATTAATTCTTGTTGTGATAATGGTCAGTTATTAGAAGAATGTGATGTTTCTTTTATTGCTATAACATTCACTAATGAAAATGAGATTCTTTTTAGAAAAGGCATACAATAACGAGGATATCTGATAAAAAAACTAAATATAAATGAAAAGGAACACAAAATCAATTTACAACATGATAAAAAAATATGTATTTATATGTAGTGTATTATTTATTCTTATGAGCTGTAATAAGAGAGATAAAGATTGCTATGAAAAATATCAAGACCTTTATTTAAAACGATATACACTCTGGTTTGGTTCTGAAAATCATCTTGAAATAAAACCTGAAATTCCTAATGAATCAATAGAATATGATGAACTTATAAAACAAACTAACGATAGTCTCCAAATTATGTTGGATTGTGCGATAAAACAAAATCCAAAAAATGAAATGCTATATCTATACAAAATGAAGCAACTTTATCTAGCAGGAAAACTAAAGGACACTGATAGTTTTCTTAAAACAGTGGATAAAGAAATTGTAAAACAGGATATGTATTTCCAAATGTCATTATTTTCTACACTTTGTCAAGAATTAGATGAAAATAAAATCCCCATTGAAGATTATAAGTTATTATTGAAACAATATTCACCCGATTTAAATCCAGTCTATAAAGAAAGAGCTTTTGAATTATTTTTATCGTATTTGATAACCAATAATTTAGATGAATTCAAAAAAGAATTGCAAAAGAAATACTCCAAAACTATTCTGCCAGAAGATTTAAATGATAGAAAAAAAATAATAGAAAATATAATGATGAGAGGAGATAGGCTCATTTTTGATTAAAATAATAAGATAAAAGGATATGAGTTTTATGATAAATTTAGTTTTAGGTAATGTATCAGATATGTTTTTAAAGTCATTGATAAGTCACAAGAGACACGCTTATTATAGTAAAATACAAATGCTATAAAATATAAAAATAGAAGATAAACTGTCTGACGAGAGTCTAATAGAGCTAAAAAATAAGAGAAAGATAAATATCATATTTTTATTTCAACACTTAAAAGTTTTTTTAATACTAATAAATAATATTGCATAAAACATTATGAACAAATTGATTAGAATAATAGCTGT
>CAUORE010000010.1:0-57610 GCA_963506915.1 uncultured Flavobacteriaceae bacterium | reverse complement strand
GATACTTATATATTTAGTAAAAAAGAATGAAAAAAATGACCTTATTAGCCTCTTTATTAGCGCTATTCTCTTGCAAAAATTCGCCTGAAGAGCGAAAAGCCACTGAAGCCTTTTCCTTGCAATCCCTACTTACTTATGAGTATTGTGGAGAAAAGGATGGTTTTCAGTATTTCTTATTGGGCAACCAATGGGAGCGTAAAGTGTTCAAAGTAAAAAGTTCCGAAATACACATTGATTCTCAATACCTTTTCCAAGCCAAGTCATCTTTTGAGCATAAAATTCCTATCACGCCCGTTGTTCAGGAAAAAGTCTTTGCTGAAATCCCTATGAGTGGACAAAAACTCTATTTATACAAAGAAAATGTGGTCGTTCGCTATTTTCTCAACTGCTCTGATTTGCATAAAAAAGCAACCGACCAGCCCACTTATTTATACGATGAAATCACCAAAGAAGAAGCCGAAACGCACAGCCAAGAGCGCGCTTATTATATCGGCTATTTCAAAGGAGAACAGCTCATTCGTTATGAAAAAATCTATCAGGGGAAAGTGTTGATGGATAAAACTATCTCAGATTAGCTTTTTTCGCGAGTTCGAATAATTCTGGGTTGATGTGGCAGTATCCACTTGGATTTTTATCCAAATAATCCTGATGATATTCTTCTCCGCTGTAGAAATTTTTCAAAGGCTGATTTTCTACCACTATGGGTTTTTCATATTTTTTTTGAAGTTCCGAAAGTGCCTTTGTCACCACTTTTTCATCTTCTGAATTTATCCAATAAATTCCTGTTCTATAGCGGGTTCCGATGTCTTCTCCCTGCTGATTAAGGCTTGTAGGGTCTATTGTTTTAAAAAACAAATCCAAAAGCATTTCCAGACTTACCACCTTTGGGTCATAAGCCACCTTTACCACCTCTGCGAAGCCCGTGCTGTCAGTATATACCTGCTCATAAGTGGGATTTTCTATATTTCCGTTGGCATAGCCTACCTGCGTAGCCGTTACTCCGTTGATTTGTTTGAAAAAATGCTCCGTTCCCCAGAAACACCCACCAGCAAAATAAATTTCTCTATCCATTTTATTTCTCGCCCTTAAATTCTTTTATCGTTTCCTGATATAAATTTTCATACATCGGAATGATTTTCTTATAATCAAAAGTCTTCGCTACTTCTGTGGCATTTGTCTTCATTTCCTTTAAAAGAGCTTCATCGGACAAAATCTGAAGTGTATATTCAGCCATTTTATCCACATCGCCTACATTCGCCAAAAATCCTGTCTTTCCATGAATATTAACCTCTGGAATTCCTCCTGTATTACTGCTGACCACAGGCGTTCCTGCTGCCATAGCCTCTAGCGCCGCCAAACCAAAACTCTCCTTTTCCGAAGGGAGAAGGAACACATCTGCATAGGTAAGCACTGGTCGAAGGTCATTTACTTTTCCCATGATTTTTATTTTGTCAATAAAATCTGGTTTTTCTGATAAGAAAGCATTTACTTTTTCCATCTCAGGGCCCTCGCCTACTATGATTAGTTTGCTCGGAATTTTTTGATTTACCTTTTCAAAAATCTCCAAAACATCTTGAATTCTTTTAACAGGTCTAAGGTTAGAAATATGCACCAAAATCTTCTCGTTATCCTCGGCAAACTGATTTCTAAAACAAACCGAACACTGCTCAAAGTGTCTTTCTTCGATGAAGTTCGGAATCACATGGATTTCTTTTTTAATGTCAAAAAAAGCCAATGTATCCTGCTTCAAACTTTCTGAAACCGAAGTCAACGCATCAGACTGATTGATAGAAAATTCCACCGCATGTTTATAGCTTGGATGCTGCCCCACCAAAGTAATATCCGTTCCGTGAAGTGTAGTCACCAGCGGTAAATCCTTGCCTTTTTCTTTCAGCATCTGTTTTGCTGTAAAAGCCGCATAGGCATACGGAATGGCGTAATGAGCGTGGAGTACATCCAGCCGATACATACACACCACCTGATATATCATAGATGACAGCGCGATATCATACGGCTGATGCCTAAATAAGGGATACGCCTGCACATTCACTTTATGAAAAAAGATATTAGGTCTGGTCATATCCAGCCTTGCTGGAAGCTCCGAACTGATGAAATGAACTTCGTAGCCTTTTCGGGCAAGGTTCATTCCGAGTTCTGTCGCCACTATTCCACTTCCCCCATAAGTAGGGTAACATAATATTCCTATTTTTAACATTTTCCTTGTTTATTTCTGTTTTGGGACATCTATTCCCATTCCGTATTTTATTTGTTCATTTACTACCACTGGCAGCCTTCCGTTTATCTTTTGTTTTCCTAAATAAGCCTCTGCTGTAGCTTTCATCGAGAGAGGATTATTTTCATAAGAAACCAAAACTGATGAAATTCCGCTAATATCCACATCCTGAAGAGCATATGGACTTCCGAACACATTGAGAATCACTTTGTTTCTTGATTTCACTTGGTTGATGAGCCTTTTGCTCTCCCACGATATTTTGTAAGGTTTGTAAGCCGTAGAATTATCTTTATGAAGTCCGATGATTACCACTGCATTTTCAGGGATAGACTGGATTTCTTTGAAAGATATTTTTTTAACCTTAATTTCTTTAGACAATTCTTGTAAAAACACCTCATGCGAAGCCTCCTCTAACGGAAGATAATACACTTCCCTTTCTCTAAGCGGGAAAAGCTGTTTTTCATCTTTTAATAAAGTCAAAGCATTGGCGTACAACTTTTCTGAAATTTTCGCGTGAGAATCGTTATTCAGAGCGCTATTAATTCCTTCTGAACTAAGTGGTTGCAGATGCTGAAGCCCCAAAAGATATTTCGTTTTCAAAATCTTTTTCACGCTTTCTTCCAGCCTTTTTTCGCTGATTTCTCCCTTTTGAATCGCATCTTTTATCAACTTTTTTCCTGTCGGTACATCTTGGCTAAAAAGCAAAACATCATTCCCCGCCTTGAACGCCCTCAAATCCAATTCCCCAGCAAGATATTTTTTAGCAACAGCATTCATATTCAAGGCATCGGTAATGACCAGCCCTTCGTATCGGAATTTATTTTTCAGCAAATTCGTTACAATATCATAAGAAATAGAAGCTGGAGTGTTTTTTCCTTTTTCCAGCTGTGGGACATAGAGATGCGCTATCATCGCTCCGCCTATTTTCTTGTCCATCAAGGCTTTGAAGGGTGCCAATTCTATTTTATTCAGCCTTTCCAGACTATGTTTCACCACTGGCAAATCCAAATGCGAATCTACATCTGTGTCCCCATGCCCTGGGAAATGTTTAATCGCTGCCAGCACGCCGTTATCCTGCAAACCTTGGGCATAAGCGAGAGATTTTGCGATTACATTCTGAACATCTGAACCGAACGAACGATTGCCTATAATCGGATTTTTAGGATTGGTATTCACATCCACCACAGGAGCAAAGTTCCAGTAAACTCCCATTTTCTTTGCATCTTCTGCTATTTTAGACGCCATTTCATAAACCAAATTATTATCCTGAATAGCTCCAAGAGTCATCGCCCAAGGGAATTTGTGCGCTGTTTTTATTCTCTGATAAAGTCCCCACTCAGCATCCATACCAAAAAGCATCGGCACTCTGGATTTCTTCTGAAATTCATTTACCAGCGCCATTTCCTGCTCGGCATCATCTTGCATTAGAATGATACCTCCTATCTTCTCCTGCTCTACCAGTTTTCTCACTCCTGAGATATGGTTTTGGTCTTTATTGGTATAAAGTGCCACGATGTAGAGCTGCCCGATACGCTCATCCATGCTGAGCTTAGCATACAAGCTGTCTGCATATTTCACGGCTTTTTTATCCAAATCTTTGGTGATATTTTTGGGAGAAAACTGTGCTTGTAAATATCCTACACACCCAAAAATAAAAACTAAAATACAAGAAATATTATTTTTCATAGCGAACAAAAGTACAATTTTCAGATAAAATAATCTTACTTTTGCATCAAAATTAAAGTTTTGATTAAAAAACTATTAGGACAAACAGCGCTCTACGGCATCAGTTCGGTACTGGTGAGGATATTTCCTTTCCTCATCGCACCCATCATTACGAGGGCATTTTCGCCAGCGGAGTCTGCGCCCTTCGTAGATTGGTACTCCATCGCAGGAGTGGTTACTGTTTTTCTGACGCACGGCATGGAGACCTCGTTTTTTCGTTTTGCTCAAGAGAAAGATATCAGCAAAGAAACGCTAGTTTCCACTTGTTCCATGAGCATCTTGGCAATATCTTTTATTTATTTGGTCTTGGGATGGGTATTTCGGCGCGAGGTTACAGAATATTTCCACACGCCAGACCAAATTCATTTCTTGATTTTATTTTTGTTCATTCTTTCCATCGATGCTTTTTCTACGATTCCTTCGGCTGTTCTTCGTTTAGAGGGAAAACCACTACGATATGTAGTATCCAAGGTAGCAGGAAGCGTGATTTATTTTGGGCTGGTGGTATTTTTTATCAATATTCTTCCTAATTCACCCAATGGCTTCCTCGGACTGAAATACGATGCTGAATTTGGCGTGGGATATGTCTTTGTGGCAAATTTGGTTCAGAGCATCGTTTCGCTGCTCATCGTTTCCAAGGAGTTTGTGAATTTCAGCTTTAGGAGTTTTGATTTTTCTTTATGGAAAAGAATTATGAACTACTCTTGGCCTGTGATGGTAGCAGGGCTGGCGGGCATCATCAACCAGACAATGGACAGACAATTCCTAAAATATCTCCTACCTGAGGAAGAAAGCAAACACCAGATAGGCGTATACGGAGCCGTTTACAAAATAGCGACATTCATCACCGTTTTTAGGCAGGCCTACCAGCTAGGAATAGAGCCATATTTCTTCTCAAGTTTTAAAAACGAAAATGCAAAGAAAACTTACACCCTGCTGATGGATATCTTCGTGATATGCAGTTGTGTGATTTTCCTAGGACTTATCACTAATATTTCTTGGATTTCCAAAATCTATATCAGCAATCCTCTCTACTATGAAGGCATAGAACTGATTCCGTGCCTTATGCTGGGAGCTGTATTTTTGGGGATATATCTTAATTTGTCCATTTGGTACAAACTCTCTGACCAGACCATTGTGGGGCTGTATATTTCCCTCATCGGAGCGGCGATTACAGTGTCTGTCAATTATTTCTTCGTGCCTGAATATGGATACTGGGCAAGTGCAGTGGCAGCGCTGCTGACTTTCATGTCTATGATGATAATTTCCTATATTTGGGGGCAAATAAAATATCCGATTCCTTATAATACGGGAAAAATAACAGTCTACCTGCTTCTTTCCATAGGATTAGGGATGATTGCTTTTAAATATTTTAGAGAAAATTACATCATCAGTAACATTATTTTTGTAATTTTTCTGATATTTGTCGTTTTTAAGGAAAGAACTCTCTTGAAAAAATTTTTGAAAAAATGAAAATTAAGATTATAAATAAATCCAAACACCCACTTCCAAAGTACCAGACCGAGCTTTCGGCTGGAATGGATTTGTATGCAAATATCACAGAGCCTGTTCGGTTAGGTTCTTTAGAGCGAACAATTATCCCGACAGGTATTTTCATAGCTCTGCCAGCTGGATACGAAGCCCAAGTAAGACCTCGCAGCGGACTGGCTGCCAAGCACGGAATTACTTGTCTAAACAGCCCTGGAACGATAGATGCAGACTACCGCGGAGAGGTCGGCGTGATTCTCGCAAATCTATCCAAAGAGGAATTTGTCATCAATGATGGAGAGCGAATTGCCCAGCTGGTCATTGCAAAACACGAAACTGCCCAGTGGGAAGAAGTAGAAACCCTTGACGAAACAGAAAGAGGCGCAGGAGGTTTCGGAAGTTCTGGAACGAAATAATAAATGTAAAACCTAAACTATAAAAAATACAACTATTATGAAAATAATAATACCTATGGCGGGAAAGGGTTCCCGATTGAGACCGCACACTTTGACTGTGCCAAAACCTTTGATTCCTATCGCAGGAAAACCTATCGTGCAGAGATTGGTAGAGGATATCGCAAAGGTGGTAAATCAGAAGATAGATGAAGTTGCCTTCATCACTGGTGATTTCGGAAGTCAAGTGGAGCAGGATTTATTAGCTGTTGCAAAAAAATTAGGCGCAAAAGGAAGCGTATACCATCAAACAGAAGCTTTGGGGACGGCTCATGCTATCAACTGCGCTAGAGAAAGTATGCAGGGGCCTGTAATCATCGCTTTTGCAGATACATTATTTAGAGCTGATTTTCATCTAGACACCAATTCTGATGGAGTAATTTGGGTAAAAAAAGTAGATGACCCGAGTGCCTTCGGAGTAGTGAAACTAGACGATTATGGTTTCATCACGGACTTTGTAGAAAAACCAAAAGAATTCGTGTCTGATTTGGCGATTATTGGGATTTACTATTTCAACAGCGCAGAAAAACTCATGGGCGAGATAGACTATATCATGAGTAATGACATCAAAGATGGAGGCGAATACCAGCTGACAACCGCACTAGAAAACCTAAGAAAAAAAGGAGCTAAGTTCTCCTTAGGAAAGGTAAATGACTGGATGGACTGCGGAAACAAGACCATCACCGTACAGACCAATGGTAAGATTCTAGAATACGAAAAAGAAAATCTTTCTCAGTATCCCGCTTCTGCAGAGATAGAAAACAGTTTGATAATTCCTCCATGTTTCATCGGAGAGAATGTGAAAATAGTAAATTCTATCATCGGGCCGAGAGTTTCTCTGGGTAATAACACAAAAGTAAAAAATTCTAATATAGATAACTCTCTAATCCAAGAAAGAACAGAAATCCAGTCTGCTAACCTGAGCAACTCCATGATTGGGAACTCAGCGAAGTATATCGGAACTTCTATCAATCTTTCTTTGGGAGATTTTTCCGTATTGGATTTCTCTGAATAAAAAATTTTTTAGAAGTGATTTTAATGATTAACAAAATGAAGAAATTAATAGCTCTATCAGCCATCATGATGTTTTTAGCCTCTTGTGGTGCTAAAAAAAGCATCGCTGCTAACTCAGAAGTTCCTGCTGTTTCCAGTAACAAAAGTTTCTATGATGCTATCACGAAAAAATCTGATTTTGACGCCCTTAAAATCACTTCTAAAATAGATGCAGAAGTTGGGAAATTCGTTCCTACCATTCATGCAACTATCTACATAGAAAACAACCAGAAAATATGGATGAATATGTCTGCTCTGTTTATGAATGTAGGCCGCGGAATAGCAACTCCCAAGGGACTAAAAGCCTACGAAAAACTGAGCAGAACTTACATCGATTCTGATTTTTCTTATCTTAATAATTTACTGAAAGTCAATTTTTTAGATTATTCTTCACTTCAAAATTTATTGGTCGGAAAAGTTTTCTTTCCTGTCAATGAAAAAGATTTTAACTTAACCAAAGAAACCGAAGAATACATCCTAAAACCAAACAACACGCAGAAAGTAAACATCGATGGAAAAACCAGCGAATACCTTACAGAATTCCGTTTTTCTAATGATCTGAACCTTACCAAAGTTTCTTTAAAAGACACAAAAACTGCGGATAATTTGGAATTATTTTATGATAATTGGGTCGATATCAATGGTGTGAAACTCCCTAAAAATGTTAAAATAGTTATAAAAGGTAAGAAAACTGATCAAATTTTAATAGAAAACACGAAATTTGACTTTTCTAGAATGGAAACCCCATATTCGGTTCCAAATAATTATAAAAAACGAGATTTCTAATGTATTTCAGGAAAATAAGCTTATTTATTGGGATTTTTTCTGCTTCTCTCTTTCTCGCTCAAAAAAGCAAGGAAGATTTACAAAAGCAGAATGCTGAATTAAAAAAACAAATCGAAACCATCAATGCTAACTTGGCTAAAACAAAGTCAGAAGCCAGACTGTCCATATCTTACCTCAATGATATTAACAAAAAAATTGCCCTTCGTGAGAAAGTCTATGGCAATACACAGAAAGAAAAAAGATTCATAGAGGATGATATTTATCTTCGTCAGTTAGAAATCAATAAATACAACCGAGAGCTGAAAGTTCTCCGTAAAAATTACGCCGAAATTCTCGTAAAAGCCTATAAAAACAAAGGCGTACAGAACAAAGTAACTTTCATTTTGTCTTCCCAAGATTTGGGACAGGCGCTTCGTAGAGTACAATATCTGAAACAATACGGAGAATACCAAGACAAAAAGGCTGCAGAAATATCCGATAAAGCCAAAAAGATAAAAAACACAATCGCCCTGAGAGAAAAATCCAAAAAAGACAAGGAAAATCTTCTCTTGAAACAAGCTAAAGATTTAGAAGTAATTGCTCAGGAAAGAAAAGAAAAAGAAATTTTATTAGAAGATTTCAAAAAGAATGAAGCCAGACTAGTGGCTGAACTTAAACAAAAACAATCTGAATCCAAAAGATTAGAAGGTGAAATCAGAAAAATCATCGCTGAAGAAATCAGAATCGCAAAAGCGAAAGAAGAGGCTGAAAGAAAAGCTCGTGAAGAAAAACTAAGACTAGCGAGAATAGAGGCTGAAAAAGAAAAAGCGAGAATAGAAGAAGCCAATAGAAGAGCGCGTGAAGAGGCCGAAAGAGCAAAAAGAAAAGCAGAAGAAGAAGAAAGAAGACTAGCTGAAATCGCCAGAAAAAAAGCAGAAGAGGAAAGAAAAGCCATAGAAGCCAACAACGAAGCCAAAAGAATAGCTGCTGAAAAAGCGAAAATGGAAGCTGCTGAAAAAGCGAAAATAGCAGCAAGTAAAGCCGAAGCTGCCAGAGTAAATGCAGAAGCTGTAGCCAAAAAAACAGAATCTGAGAAAAAAGCCGTGGATGAGCGGGCAATGGCATCAGCTGGCGCAGGAAGTTCTGCTAGTAACAGTTTCGCAGAAAATAGAGGAAGACTCTCTTTCCCTGTGCAGCGTGGACGGGTTACACAGCGCTTCGGGAGACAGCCGCACCCTGTGTATAAAGGGGTTGTTATAGAAAATAACGGAATCAAAATAGCTGTGGATGCAGGAACAAAAGCAAGAAGCGTTTTTGCTGGTGTGGTGGTAAATGTTTTGGCCAGTGGTGGTTCAAAAACTGTGATGGTAAAACACGGAAATTATTTCACTATTTATAGTAATTTGGCCAGTACCTATGTTTCTAAAAATCAGACTATTTCCGCAGGAACAAATATAGGAGAAGTAGGACTTGACTTTGATGGGACTTACACCCTTGACTTCCAAGTTTGGAATCAGACAAATCCTGTAGACCCATTGAGCTGGGTAACTAGTTAATTTTATGACTAACTTTATCCTAAAAATTGTTTAATTTTGTTCTATCAAAATAAAAAATCATGAGCAGTATTCTAACACCACTATTTATGGGACTAGGAATGAGAGAAATCTTAGTCATTGCTATCCTTATCTTATTGCTTTTTGGAGCTAAAAGAATTCCTGAATTTATGAAAGGATTAGGCTCTGGAATCAAAGAGTTTAAAAAATCCATGAAAGAGGATGACAAAGAAAACGATAATACTGAAGACAAAACAACTAAATAAATTTATGAATAATAATTCTTTCTCTGAATACGCTTGGAGCATTTTCAATAGGTCAATAGAGGACTATCACATCACTGATGATGTGGATGCTGCGAAACCAAACCATTATGAAAATAATAGTTTGGAACAAATTTTGTATGACAAGAACTGGATTGATACGGTTCAGTGGCATTTGGAGGATATCATCCGAGATGAAAATATAGATCCTGTAAAAGCGTTAGAAATCAAACGAAGAATAGATACTTCTAATCAGAAAAGAACTGATTTAGTGGAATTTATAGATAGTTGGTTTTTAAACAAATACAAAAACACCACACCAAATGCCGATGCCAAGATAAACACAGAAACACCTGCATGGGCGGTGGACAGACTGTCCATTTTGGCTCTAAAAGTCTATCATATGGACTTAGAAGCCAATAGAACATCTGCAAGTGATGAGCATAGAGAGAAATGCCAAACGAAGCTGAATACGCTTTTGGAGCAAAAGAAAGACCTTAGCTCTGCTATTGACCAGCTGCTGAATGACATAGAAAACGGGCTCGTAAAAATTAAAACTTATAAACAAATGAAAATGTATAATGATGAGACTCTAAATCCTATATTATACAAAAAGAAAGAATAATGAATGTACTAAAAGTATTGGGAATTGTCGGAATATGTGGTTTTGTAGTATCTGCGTGTGCAACAGAGAAAAATAATCTGTCTCCTACCACCGCTTTGATTGCTAACATATCTGAAAAAACACCTGAAGATGTAGTAAAAAATATCAGTGATAATTTAGACCTGATAAAATACTCTTCGGACATTACCAATGCTTTTAGTTCGTGCTCTTCTTTCTCACAAAAACCTGTAAATGAGGAATTTTCTAACCTAAAATTCTACATCACAGAATACCTATACGCTGTGAAAGAGCACAACACGGTGGGAAAAGAAAAGGCTTTGTATAATTATGAAAAATCTTATAAAAAAATACAAAAGCTAAAAAACAATCTCAATGAAGATGAACAAGAGGTTCTCAATAGGTTTTTAGTAAATATCAAAACCAATATTACTCTGATAGAATCCCTAAAAGACACTTTATAGAATGGTAAAAATTCAGGCTGAGGCTAATGTCCCTACAGAGTACGGAAAATTCAAAATCATCGCTTTCTCTGAAAAGGAACAAGACTGGATGCCGCACCTTGCTCTGATAGCAGAAAATACGGACTTATCCAGCGTGGTAAATGTCCGTTTTCATTCTGAATGCATCACAGGAGAGGTTTTCCATTCTAAAAAATGCGAATGCGGACAGCAGCTTTCCTCCGCGATGCAGTATACCCAAAAACACGGCGGTGTGATTGTCTATCTACGGCAAGAAGGCAGAAATATTGGCATTATCAACAAGCTGAAAGCCTACGCTCTACAAGAAAAAGGCTTAGACACTGTGGAAGCCAATCTAGAACTAGGACTTCCTGCCGATGATAGGAATTTCAGTGTAGCGGTTGATATTTTAGAAATACTTGGGATAAAGGAAATCAACCTCATTACCAACAACCCTGATAAAATCAGCTTCGTAGAAAACAGCAAAATAAAACTACACTCCCGCATTCCACTGGAGATAAAACCCAACGAAGAAAACCGAGATTATCTAAAAACCAAAAAAGATTTTTTCGGGCATTTCATTTCTGGAGAATAATTCAAATCTATTCACAATTTTGGAATATTATTTCAAATAAGCATTTATTATTACTTTTAGGTATATCATTAGTAGTAAATATTGTTCTCAAAATCATAAGCAAAACATTCAAACCAATAAATATTCGTAAAATTACGAACTTTTTTTATATCTTTGCATTATAAAATTTCACCGCAAAAATGAAGATAGTTTTCATAGATGAAGATTTAGCAATCTTGTATGAAGGAGGGAAGGTAAAAAGAAAAGAGTTGAAATCCAACCCTCAGCTTCAAAAACAGTTTGGAAAAGTCATAGATAAATTAAAAAATCATTAGAAAAAATAGAAGACGCTTTTATTTTTAATGCTTTAAATTATGAAAAACTATCTGGTAATTTAAAAGGAAAGTCATCTGTAAGGGTAAATAACCAATACAGGATTATATTTGAAGAAGGAGTTGATGAAGAGGATGTTGTGGTCATACTATACATAGAAGAATTAAGCAATCACTACCAATAAAATGAAAATAATAAGTATAAAAAATTTAATACCTAAACAAGCTACACATCCAGGTGAACATTTAAAAGATGAGATAGAAGCAAGAGGTATAAAACAGAATGATTTGGCTGTTGATTTGGATTTACCTAAATCTACAATAAGCGAAATCATTAGAGGTAAAAAATCAGTAAATCCTGACATAGCTCTAAGACTTGAAAAAGTTTTAGGCATCCCTGCTAAATTTTGGATGAATGCACAATCTAATTATGAAATAGACCAAAGAAGAGTAAAGGAAAAACATATAGAGTATGAAAAAAACAATGAAATTTGGAAAGTAATAAAATCATATATTGACCTTTCTTTTTTCAAAAAAACAGGTGTTATTGTAGATAATTTAAAACAAAATATAGAGCAGATTTTTAAGATTTTTGATGTTCAAAGCCTGGATGGATTTGTAGGGGTATTTGCTAGTGCAGAAGCAGAATATAGATATAGAAAATCTAAAAAATCCAATGTAGAACGAAACAATCTTGTCTGCTGGGTAAATTTGGCTAAATATAGAGCAAAAGAACTGTATGTTCCAGAGTTTAACCATTTAGAAAAGGATAGTGTTTTTAATGATGTAAAAAATATTTTATATCGTAATGAAAAAACGATTTTAGAGGATATAAAAAATGTTCTGAATACATATGGAATAAAATTTTTATTCATTGAAAACCCTAAAAAATGTGCGGTAGAGGGTGTTTCTTTTTGGAGTGAGGGAAACCCTGCGGTATGTTTGAGTTTAAGGAATAAGGATTTGGATTCTTTTGCATTCACATTGTTTCATGAACTTTCTCATATATATTTACATCTGATAAATAATAACGAGAAGGAATATATAAACTGGGCGGAAAAAGATTTGAAAGAAGAACAAGAGGCAGATTCTTTGGCATCGGAAAAGTTAATACCAAAAGAGATATGGAAAAAATTAAGAAATATGGATTTTTATGATGAGATTTTAGTAATGGATGAGGCTGAACGATATAAGATACATCCTGCGATTTTGCAAGGTAGATTTTCTAATGACACACAAAATTATAAAATAAGAAAGATAGATGGTAGATTAAGCCCTTTCCAAAAATAAATATACTATTTAACCACATAGTTTTCTACCTTTTGATTAAGGATTGGGGGCTGTATTAGTATGCATCAAAAATCTATGCACAATAAGAACATTATGCTAATAAAAATGCTTATCTCAATGGATAAGCATTTTTTATTTTATAAAAAACTAGTATCAAAAGAAAAAGGCAGTAAATCCTTTATGGAATTTATTTTTATAATCTTCTCTCCGCTGATGCTTGTGATGTAGATTTCTATATTTTGCGCTTGTTTCACTTCATATTCTACGATGCTCTGTCTGCATGAACCACACGGAGGAACTATCCTGTCTAGGTCTGGATTCTCCTCCAAACCACCGATAACGAACAGCTTTTGTATTTTCTGGTTAGGGAAATTAGCACCCAACCAAAAAATTACGCTTCTCTCTGCACACAGACCAGATGGATAAGCAGCATTCTCCTGATTGCTTCCTGTGTAAATTCCGCCATTTTCTAATAAAATAGAACAACCTACCAAAAATTTAGAATAAGGTGCATATGCCTTTAATCTGGAGTTTTTCGCTTCTTCAAAAAGTTTTTTTTCTGTTTCCGAAAGTGTATTTATGTTTAGAATTTCGTATTCTATTTCTAATTTACTTTTCATAAGACCAGTAGTTAAAAATTTGTTGATATAAGGACAAAAAAGAGGCTTTTAGAAAAAACCTCTTTTTCGTTATTTTTTGAATTAGTGACCCGCTAAATCATAAACTTGTATTCTATAATCTTTGATATCAGCATTATTCTGCAGACTTCTCATGAATGCTTGTGGGAAAACATTTGAGTTTTGCTGCATAAGCTGCTGCTGAAGTTGTTTGATGTCTCCTGCATCTTGCTTGTTCACAGTCACACCTTTGTTTACTACTACATAAACTCCTGCATTACCATCTATTGGTTTAGATATTTTATCCTTACCAATCGCAAAGGCCGCTCCTGCTACCCTAGGCTCTACTGCTCCTCCTAAAACAGGGCTAAGCAGATTGATTTGTCCTGACTCTTTGCTCACACCGAACAAATTAGCAATTGTAGCCAAATCCTGAGCTTTTGCTGTGGATATTTTTTTTCCGATTTCTTTCGCCAAAAGCTGATTTTTTACAATCGGTTCTATCTGCTCTCTTACAGCTTCTGGATCTACAAGACCTTCAGACTGCTTACCATTTAGATAAACCACAATTCTATCTCCATTAGCTGTTGTAAACATTTCACTCGCTCCTTTTTCTCTCTTCTTGTCAAAAGCCCACTTTAGGATTTCAGCATCTTTATCTGTTCCTAAAAGCTGCCCTTGGAATCTTTGAACTAGTTTAGGGTTTTGGAAGTTGTAATTGTTTTTCTTTGCAACATTTACAAACTCATTAAATCCTTTTCCTTGTATCTGCTGAGCGAAACTTGTGGACTGAGCATGAAGTTTGTCCATTGTAGCATTTGATGCTTTGATTTCTTTCACCAAATTTGCTACTTTATAAGACATTGCACCAGGTTTTCTGTCTGTAATATTGATGATATGGTATCCATACTGAGATTCCACCACATCTACAGCACCTTTCGGGCTTTTATCAAGATAATTTTGAAACTCTGGAACGAAACCAGCCTGTCCTGTAGTTCTCCATCCTAAATCTCCACCGTTCTGAGCAGAACCATCAGCAGAAAGATTAAGATATTCTTCAAACTTCGCTGAGTTTGATTTTGATTCTGATGCTATTTTTTCTGCTAATTGTTTAGCTTGTTCTTTTGTTCTCTTTCCAGCTTCGCCTTGTGCAGTTGGAAGACCTTGATAAGCAATCAAAATATGTCTTGAACGGATAGAGTCTGTAGCTTTTTTGTTCAAAAGTTTAGAAACTACATAATAGTTTCCTTCTTTATAAGGCCCGAAAGTCTGTCCAAGCGCCGCTCCTGCCACCTGCTCTCTGATTCCTTCTGGAAGTTGTTCTCTAGAATAATAGTTCGGATCAAAACCAGCCTGAGAATGCGTCAGTACAAATAAACTATCGCTCTTGTTAGTCTTGAAGTTTTCCAATCCATTTCCTACATCTACTCCCTCGTTATAAAGCTTGTTGATTTCTGCCAAAGTAGCCGCTTCATCAGCTTGTGTAGGTTCAGCTTTGAAATAAACCAACCCTAAATTTCTGCTCTCTGGCGTCTTGAAAGTATGTGGATATTTCTTGATGTATTCCACCAAATCCTGAGAAGTAACTTTCACTGGATTTTTCTTTGCGAAATCATCATAGCTTATCTTCACATATTCTATATTCGCCAGCTCATCTCTGTATTTCAGCATCAGCTCAGCTTCTTTCTTATTAGAAGTAAGTCCCACAGAAAGGTTAGTAAACACCTGACGAGCCATGATTCTATACTCTATACCTTTTCTAAAACTAAGCCATGAATTATATTCATCCACATTGCTTGATTTGAGCTGTTCTATCTGCTTTTTAAAATCACTTACATTAAAGTTAGGATTTTGGGCAAACATAGGGTCAAACGGCAGCTGGTTCCAGAAAAACTCTTCTGTCATTTTCAAACCTAATTTTTCAAACTCCTGTTTGATAAGTTTAGATTGTACTATACTCTGCCAAGCCTGCTCTTCCAGACCATTTGGCGACTGCCCTTGCTGCTGTGCCTGCTGCTGCATCATATTGAGAGTTTCTAGATACTCTTCTCTAGTTATTTTCTCTCCATTCACCTCACCGAAGACATTCGGATCATTACCCATCATCTTCTCTACAGTATCAGGATTAATGAAAAATGATACAAGTGCTACAGCGATGAATACCACCACAAGCCAAGATTTCTTTCTTATCTGTCCTAAAAGTGTCATTGTAATTAACTCTTTAAAAATTATTTAGTCTGCGAAAATACAGATTTTTAAATGAATACTAAAATTTTTCATTAGTTTTTAGCTTCCATTCTCCATGTTTTTATGATTTTTCTTTTATTTAATATATAAATTTAACTAAAATCTAAAAAAAATTATTGACATATAAAAACAAAAATTCTTTCCGAGTCAAAAAATATTTTACGCCTCATTTTAATCAAAAACAGTACATTTGCTCAAAATTATTCTATAATGAAACAAGATTTTTTCAACTATCAAGCTCAGACCTCACATTTCGCCTCTGGTTTTGAGGTAGAAAGAGCGGAGGGCAACTATATATATGGTAAAGACGGCAGGGCATATCTGGACTTCGTTTCTGGGATTTCCGCCAATGTACTGGGACACTCCCACCCTAGAATCATAAACGCCATAAAAGAACAAGCAGACAAATACCTGCATGTGATGGTCTATGGAGAATATGCACTAGAAAAACCCGTAGAACTATGCAAACTTTTAGCAAAGGTAACGCCTGACCCACTGGAAGTCACCTATCTGGTAAACAGTGGTGCAGAAGCCATAGACGGCAGCTTAAAACTTGCCAAAAGATACACTGGCAGAGAGGAAATCATAGCTTTTCATAACGCTTACCATGGCAACACCCACGGAGCGCTCAGCGTGGCAGGAAACGAATACCACAAGAGAGCCTTCCGTCCGCTGCTTCCATTGGTAAATTTCATTCATTTTAACAATGAAGAAGATTTAGCCAAAATCACCGAAAAAACAGCAGGTGTAGTTGTAGAAACCATACAAGGTGCGGCAGGTTTCATCACGCCAGAAAACGACTATCTGAAAAAACTAAAAAAGAGATGCGAAGAAGTGGGCGCTCTACTTATTTTAGATGAGATACAACCTGGGTTCGGGAGAACAGGAAAACTTTTTGGATTTGAGCATTACGGCATTGTTCCAGATATTCTCGCAATGGGCAAAGGAATGGGCGGCGGTCTTCCCGTGGGCGCCTTTATGAGCAGCAGAGAAATCATGAGCTGTCTCTCCCACAGCCCTAAATTAGGCCACATCACCACTTTCGGAGGAAATCCACTTATCGCAGCTTCTTGTTTGGCTACTTTGGAAGAAATCCTAGAAAGCGGACTACTGGATGAAATAGAAGAAAAAGAAAAACTATTCCGAAAACTTTTGGTTCACCCTAAAATAAAATACATCAACGGAAAAGGAATCATGCTGGCGGTCAATCTGGGAAGCCCTGACTACTGCATCCGTGTGGTAGAACAGTGTATGAAAGACGGACTTATCGTATCCTGCCAGCTCTACCGAAATGAATATTTGAGAATTTCGCCTGCGCTTATCCTTAGCAAAGAAGAAATAGAAAAAGGGTGTGCCATTATTCTAAATGCCCTTGACAAGGTATCATAACAGAAAAAAGCAAACTCAAAAGACAAATAAAAAGGCGAAAATTTATGATTTTTTGCCTTTTTTCATTTATAGTGACAAAAATCACTTTAACAATATTTTAAAGCTAAAAAAATAATGATATATTGCGACCCGAAAATGTATATGTATGGCTAAAACTAAAATACAGTTTGAATTTCCACTTCACTGCCTTCCAGAAATTCTATTTGAATACATTGCCACTGCAGAAGGTCTGGCAGAATGGTTTGCTGATGAAGTGACAGAAAAAGGAGATGATTTCTACTTCAGCTGGAACGGCGGCCCAAAAGAAAAAGCGACCCTTACCAGATACAAAGTAGAACAGTCTGTGAGATTCCGATGGGAAGAGGATGAAGGAACTAAATATTTCTTTGAGTTGAATATTGTAATTGATGAAATTACAAACGACCTTTCTCTGAACATTACCGACTTCTGTGAAGCTGGTGATGAAGAAGAAACTCAACAATACTGGGAAAACCTTATCGAAAATCTAAAAATAAAATTAGGAGCTGCCTAATGAATGACAATCGTGCTTTTCTCTATGGCGATGCCGTGAGCGTGTATTTTTTTGTGAGAAACGGAAAACTCATCCTTACCGAAGAATGCTATTTTTTCCTAATGGCCTCTATGCGGAAGATGAGAATGAACATTCCGCTTTCTTTCAATCTGGAATATTTCATTGATATTCTTGAACAAAAAATAACTGCTGACACCCTTGAAAACGCATTTATTCATTTTTTAGTTTATAGAAATACTGATGATTTAAATTTAGCCAAATCTCCTGTTCAGTTTTTCATCGAAGCAAAACCAACACAAGACATTTTGCAGATTAACAAAACTCTGGAAGTAGATTTGATTAGGGAAATCACCGTAAATACGAATATTCTAAGCAATATCCTGACTCATTGTCCAGAAAATATCTATGCTGAAATATACGCTAAAGAAAACGAACTGGACGACCTGCTGATTCTAAATCCAAACAAAAGAATCGCACGGGGAATCTGGGGAAATTTCTTGTTTTTAGAAGGAAAAACCATTCGTATTCCCAAGCAGACCGAAGGCGCCTACATCTCGCCGCTGATGGAGAATTTTGTCACTTTCATTCACAAAAATAGATTAGCCGAAATAGAACAGGCAGAAATCAGCCCTTTTGAAAGCCAAAAAGCCGATGAAATCCTGATGATTTCTGACAGAAAAGGGATTTTTTCCGTTAGCAAAATTAGAAACAAAGTCTTTGATAACAAGCAATTTAAAGACTTTATAAATCAATGGAAAAATAGTTTTGACACGCCTCAGGAATCATAAACTATTTATCATTCTTCTTTCCAAATAACGCAAAAATAGAAATCAGCCCAAAGACAAGCGTAGCGATAGTCTGTATCAAATGGGAAATCAGCGCATAGGAAATCCCTACTTCCTCACCTTGTAAGTGGCTTTTTCCCAAAGAAATAAAAATCCCTACAATAGCGATTTTAACCACGATATGGTACGAACCTGCACCGCCAGAAGTAGGCACCATCATCCCAAGAGTTCCCGCTGTAACGAGTAGAAAACCATCGCCAATGGTAAAATCAGAAGTTTCTTTCAAGGCGAAACAAACCAAATACGCCGCAAGAAAATAGCAAATCCATATTCCTGCCGAATGAAGCACAAAAGCAAGTTTATTTTTGATTTTTCGGACAGCTAAAAAGCCTTCTATCAAGCCTTTAACGAAAGAAATGATTTTCTCTTTAAATTTAATCATAAAAACAACTGCTCCCAGCAAAAAAAGAACTAAAAAAGCTATTTTTAGATTAAAATAAAACGCATCCAAATCATCTATCCCATGATTTAACAAGAAATTATCCGTGGATGTAAGTTCCTTTTTTTCAGAGACTTTTCGTGTGGTAAGCAGGTTGTAAAATGATGCTAAAACCTTTCCATTAAAAATAAAAGTCAGAAGCAAAAACAAAAGCATAAAAACCAAATCCACCAATCGCTCTATGACTATGGTAGCAATGGATTTTTCTACTGGGACTTTCTCGATTCTAAAAAGCGTAGTCGCCCTCGCGATTTCGCCGCTTCTTGGAATGGTAAGATTCATCATATACCCAAAGGCTATCGTCCAAAAGGCATTAGAATTACGAATTTGGTAGCCCATCGGTTCTAAAAGAAGATTCCAGCGCACCGCACGAAACCAATACGCCAAAACCGCAAAGAAAGCAGACATCAACGCCCAAAAATAATTAATCTCAGCAAAAGACACTTTCACCTTATCAAAATCCAAATCACCCAAAGCCAGCCACATAAAAAACGCAGCCAAACCAGCTGAAATTAAAATCGTAAAAATATTCTTTATCTGCTTTCTTCTGAGGCTCATTATTATTCTAGTAAATTCGTTTCTTCATTTGGGAAAACAACTTTGGGCTCAAAGGTTTTTGCTTCCTCTGGCGTTATCTGCGCGTAGGCTATGATGATGACAATATCGCCTTTGTGGGCTTTTCTCGCCGCAGCGCCATTCAGACAGATTACTCCTGATTTTCTCTCGCCTCTTATCGCATAGGTGTCAAAGCGCTCTCCATTATTGACATTCACCACATAAACCCTCTCGCCGTGGATAATTCCAGAGGCATCCATCAGGTCTTCGTCTATGGTAATGCTTCCTATGTAGTTCAAATTCGCTTCTGTAACGCTTACTCTATGAATTTTTGATTTAAAAACTTCTATTAACATGCTGCAAAATTATTGATTTCTTTTTAAACAAGCCTAAGATTTAATTAGTATTTTTGCAGCCTTAAATTTCTAAATTTTACACTAATGAAAAAGTTAATTTTACTTTCAGCATTATATGGAGTATTTTTTGGTATAAACACTATGAAAGCCCAAGATGCCGACACCAGAAAATCTTTCTTGACAACAGGAATTTCTATAAACATCCCAAAAGAACACAGCATCACGGTATATGGCGGGGTGAGCACATCACCAGAGCATACACAGATAGCCATGGTGATGCCTAATATCAAAATCAACAAATACATTTCCTTCATGCCTCTTTATGTATTTCTAAAATCTCCTCAGGCGCACAGCAAGGAAGTGAAAGAACACCAAATCAATGCAATGGTGACTTTCTCCCTACCTTTGGACAAACAAAACAAATGGATTTTACAAAACCGAAACACTTATTTGCATAGATTCATAGTAGGTGGAGAGGACTTTGATTTTTATAGAGGGCGTTTAGGTATCGTACACAGGGCGAAAATTTTTGATAAACCTGTCAATTTCTTTGCTCATGATGAAATTTTCATCGACTTAAAAAAAGGAGATTTTGCTAGAAACAGAGTGTATTTAGGAGCGGATATTAAACTTTTCAACTGGCTAAACCCACAGTTCTTCTATATTTATCAATCTCATAAAAACCACGCAAGTCCGAACAACCACCTTTTCATAGTTGCGGCTATTATTCCTCTTGGAAATCACGGATTTTTCGGAGCTAAAAAGTAAAAATCAATTAAAATTATCTTAAAATCTTCTAAAAAACCTCATTTTATGCTATAAAAAATTTGGTTTTTGTTTTATTTATTTTATATTTGCTGAACATAAATTTATAAAATAACATTATTATGAACAAGTCTGAATTAATCGACGCAATTGCAAAGGATGCAGAAATCACAAAAGTGGCTGCTAAGAAGGCATTAGAGTCTTTCATTGAGAATGTTACTAACACACTTAAAAAGAAAGATGGTAAAGTGGCATTAGTAGGATTTGGAACTTTTTCTGTAACAGAAAGAGCTGCAAGAACTGGTATCAACCCAGCTACTAAACAACCAATCAAAATCGCTGCTAAAAAAGTTGCTAAATTCAAGCCAGGTGCTGAGCTAGCTGACGCAGTAGCAGGTGCTAAGAAAAAATAATTGATTTTCAATTAAAATAAAAACCGTTGTAGATTTACAGCGGTTTTTTATTTCCATCTTTTTATTTTATCTTTGCTGTTTTAATAATATCATCTTATGAAACGATTAACGATTAAAGAAATTCTTGATAATTACACAAAACATATTCACCACGACATCTGTGTTCAAGGCTGGGTAAGAGCTTTTCGTTCTAATAGATTCATCGCGCTGAGTGATGGTTCTACCGCGAATAACATCCAGATTGTAGTGGATTTTGAAAAATTCGATGAAGAAATTATCAAAAAAATCCATACAGCGTCCTCTCTGAAAGTGACAGGAGAAATCGTAGAAAGCCAAGGAGCAGGACAAAACATAGAAGTTTTAGCAAAGAAAATAGAAATTTTAGGAGATAATTTCACTGATGAGCTAGAAAAAACGGTTCTTCAGCCTAAAAAACACTCTCTAGAATTATTGAGAGAACAGGCTCATTTGAGATTTAGAACTAATCTTTTCGGAGCTGTGTTTAGAATTCGCCACGCTGTGAGTTTTGCGATTCATCAGTTCTTTAACCAAAACCAATTCTTCTACATCCACACGCCTCTAATCACAGGAGCTGATGCTGAGGGAGCAGGAGAAATGTTCAAGGTTACGAACTTTGACCTGAATAAAGTTCCAAAAACAGAAGATGGAAATGTGGACTATGACCAAGATTTCTTTGGTAAGAAAACTTCCCTTACGGTTTCTGGACAGCTAAATGTGGAAACCGCGGTGATGGGACTAGGAAGGGTTTATACCTTCGGGCCTACTTTCCGTGCAGAAAACTCTAATACCACTAGACACCTAGCAGAGTTCTGGATGGTGGAGCCAGAAGTGGCATTCAACAACTTGGAAGACAATATTGACTTGGCTGAAGATTTCTTGAAATATGTAATCAACTATGTATTAGACAATTGCAAAGATGATTTAGAACTTCTTGACAAGAGATTTGCGGAAGAACAAAAACAAAAACCTGAAAAAGAAAGAGCAGCAGAAGGACTGATAGAAAAACTTCAGAATGTAGTGAAAAAGCGTTTCGTAAGGCTGAGCTACACTGAGGCTATCGAGATTTTGCTTAACTCTAAAGAAAATAAAAAAGGTAAATTCCAATTCCCAATAGAGGCTTGGGGAGCAGACCTACAATCTGAGCACGAACGCTATTTGGTGGAAAAACACTTTGAAAGCCCAGTGGTTTTATTCAACTATCCAAAGGACATCAAGGCGTTTTATATGAAGTTGAATGATGACCAAAAAACTGTAGCGGCGATGGATGTTCTTTTCCCTGGAATCGGTGAAATCATTGGTGGTTCTCAGAGAGAAGAAAAACTGGATGTTCTTGTCCAAAAGATGAAAGACATGAATGTGGATGAAGAGGAACTATGGTGGTACCTGGATACTAGAAAATTCGGTTCTGTGCCTCACGCTGGTTTCGGGCTTGGGCTAGAGAGATTGGTATTATTCGTAACAGGAATGACCAACATCCGTGATGTAATTCCTTTCCCAAGAACACCAAGAAACGCAGAATTTTAAGAATTATGAAAATAACTTATAGAGATTATCCCGAATTTGAAGCTGTTGCTAAAATTTGGAACAAATTTGATACAGAAATTTATATTGAATTTGATGAAGAACTAGATGCAACCAAAGAAGAACAAAAAAAATATTTTCAGAAAATAGAGGAAAAAATCCAGTGGATAGAAAGCCATAAGGATTTGATTTTAGATACTTTTATTAAAGAAGAATCTATTTTTGAAGGGCTGAATGACTGGATTTCAGAAGAAATAGCCAAAAAAGGAGTTGCTGAATATTTTGATGAATTCAGCCTTGATAGAACAATTTCTGAAAAGGAATTTAAAGAAGCTATCGGCGTTCGTTCTCTTAATTTTTATATTGATAGTGAAGAGATTAGCTGTAATTTTGATTTAGATGCAGAACCAAATTATTTCTTTGACCATTTAGCCAATATAGAAATAGATGAAAACTACCAGATAGAAATGGGAGGAATCAATGGATAACCTGCTAAAACTAATAATCTAAAACTGATATGCTCAAACAAAATTTACAACTTAAACTTGGTCAAAAACTCGCTCCACAGCAGATTCAGTTAATGAAGCTTATTCAGCTTCATACGCTGGAATTTGAGGAGGAGCTGGAGCGTGAGTTAGAGGAAAATCCTGCTTTGGAAAAAGTAACGGATGACAAGGAGGAGGATTATGACAATTTAGGAAACGACTACGAAAGCGAGGGAACGGAGAGCATAGAAACGGATTTCAATGTAGATGAGTATCTGTATGATGATGAGCCCAGCTACAAAACTGCATCCAGCAACTATTCGCCTGATGATGAGGAGTTTGATAACGAGAGTTTATTGACAGAGGGACAGACCATTTATGAGTATCTTTTGGAGCAGATTAGACTTAGTAATATTTCTGATGAAGAGCTGAAAATAGCCGAATATATCATAGGAAACCTTGACAATGATGGGTATCTCCGTAGAAATTTAAAATCAATCGTGGATGATTTGGCTTTCTCGCAGGGAATTTATACCGATATTCCTAAACTGGAATACATTTTAGAAAACTATATCCAAAAACTAGAACCTGCGGGCGTGGGCGCGAGAAACTTACAAGAATGTCTCCTTCTACAAATAGAGAAAAAAGTAAGTGACAATCCCAATGTAAGCATTGCTGCCAGCATACTGAAAAATCAGTTTGATGCACTGAGCAACAAGCATTATTCTAAAATTATCCAGCGGTATAATATCGATGAGGAGCAGCTGAAAGATGTCTTAGAAGAGATAGCAAAACTTTCACCAAAAGTGGGCGGAAACTTTGATACACAGACCATTACCATCAATCAAGAAATCATCCCTGATTTTATCATTCAGGTAAAGGACAATGAGGTAATCCCGATGCTTAACAATAAAAACGCTCCTACACTGAGGGTTTCCAATGAATACAAAGAAATTTTAGAAACATATTCTAACGATAAAAGCTCTGCTGAACACAAACAGGCGGCTCTTTTCATTAAACAAAAATTAGATGCCGCGAAATGGTACATTGACGCTGTTAATCAAAGACAAAACACTCTGATACAGACCATTACAGCCATTGCTAAGATGCAGAAAGAATATTTCATCACAGGGGATGAAAAAAACATCAAACCTATGATTCTAAAAGATATTTCTGACATCACAGGATTTGATATTTCTACTATTTCTAGAGTGGTTAAAAGCAAATATGCTGACACACCGCATGGAATAGTTTATCTAAAAAATCTTTTCTCAGATAGTTTGACCAATGATGAAGGAGAAGAAGTTTCCACAAAAGAAATCAAAAATCATCTGCAAGAAATAATCGACAAGGAGAATAAAAAGAAGCCTCTCACGGATGATGCGCTGGTTACTGCACTGAAAGAAAAAGGGTACAATATCGCCCGAAGAACCATTGCTAAATACAGAGAACAGCTCAACATTCCAGTGGCAAGACTACGAAAAGAACTTTAATAAAAACTAATAATATTATGGCTGAAATTTTAGATGGACTAAGTGTCTCTCACAAAATAAAAGAAGAGATAAAAGAAGAAGTTACGAAAATAGTACAGAGCGGCAAAAAAGCGCCTCACTTGGCAGCTATACTGGTGGGAGAAAATGGTGCCAGCAAAGCTTATGTAAATAGCAAAGTCAAGGATTGTAAAGATGTGGGATTTACCTCATCTTTGCTAAAATTCCCTGACACGATTTGTGAAAATGAACTTTTAGAAGAAATAAAAAAACTAAACGAGAACGAGGAAATAGATGGATTCATCGTGCAGCTTCCTCTTCCCAAAGGCATAGACCAAGAAAAAATCATCATGGCTATCGACCCTAAAAAGGATGTGGATGGTTTCCACCCAGAGAATTTTGGGAAAATGGCTTTAGAAATGGACTCTCTTCTGCCTGCTACTCCATTTGGGATTATGCAGCTTTTAGAGAGATATAACATTGACACCAAAGGAAAAAAATGCGTGGTTATAGGCCGAAGCAGAATTGTTGGTCGTCCTATGAGCATTCTAATGAGTGCTAAAGGAACTGATGCCACAGTAACGCTCATCCACAGCCACACGCCTAATATTGAAGAATATACCCAAAAGGCAGACATCGTCATCGTAGCATTAGGTATTCCTAATTATCTAAAAGGAGAGATGATAAAAGAAGGTGCCGTGGTTATAGATGTAGGGATTACGAGAGTGAATGATGATAGCGAGAGAGGTTATCATTTAGTAGGAGATGTAGATTTTGAAGCATGTGAGAAGAAGGCTAGTTTTATAACGCCTGTTCCTGGTGGTGTAGGTCCTATGACCAGAGCCATGCTGATGAAAAATACGCTTTTAGCTTATAAAAAATAGTGAGTGAAAAATGTCAGATTTTAGTAGTGAACAAAAAATATTATTAAATCAAGGTAAAATGCTCCCTGTTATGGAGCATTTTTATACTATTCAAGGTGAAGGCGCCCACTCTGGCAGGGCGGCTTATTTCATCCGTTTAGGCGGCTGTGATGTAGGATGCCACTGGTGCGATGTCAAAGAAAGCTGGGATGCCACGCTTCATCCGTTGATGGATGCAGAAGAAATCGCTGCCATAGCGGCGAAACACTGCAAAACTGTAATCATCACAGGCGGCGAGCCTCTGATGTGGGATTTGAATATTTTAACAAAAAAACTAAAAGAATTAGGCTGTACGATTCATGTGGAAACCTCTGGCTCGCACAATCTAAGAGGACATATTGACTGGATTACTCTTTCGCCCAAGAAAGTAAAACTTCCAAAAGAAGAAATTTACCAAAAGGCCGATGAGCTGAAAGTGGTTATTTTCAACAATCACGATTTCAAATTTGCTGAAGAACAAGCCGCCAAAGTATCAGAAAAATGCAAACTATATCTGCAATCTGAATGGAGCAAAAGGGAACAAAACTATCCAAAAATCACAGATTACATTCTACAAAATCCTAAATGGATAGCTTCCGTACAAACGCACAAATATCTAAACATTCCATAAAAAAGGGGAGAATATTATCTCTCCCTTCTTGGCTTTTTATTTTGAAGGTAAAGCACCTGTCCCTCTTTTGGTTCTTGTCCCTCCTCCATTCTATTTTTTAGATATAAATACTTTAGTTTTATCCCATATTTCTGGGAAATATCATACATCTTTTCGCCTTTTCTCACGGTATGTGTTTCTTGGCTTCCATAAGATTTTTTAGGCTCTAAAAAAACAATCTGATTTTTTTTCAAATCAGATGTTTTTAAATCATTATAATCTTTCAGGTCGCTCACTCTGAGATTATATTTTTTCGCCAAAGCAGAAAGAGAGATATCTCCTCCCAAAACCACATATTTCAAATTCGAATTAGGATGATTCCTCTCATTTAGGCTATGCAAAACGGCTTCTTCTGTGAGCCTTCCTTCTTCGTATTTGTGTAGCTCTGGCTCTTTTTTTTTACCAGATTCTATTTCTGGTTTAGATACTTCTGTTTCCTGTTTTGTTTCTGGCTTTTGAACTACTGGTTCTTTTACTTTTTCTTCGCGCAGTATAGGTTCAGTTCTTACTTCCTCTTTTGCGGATTTTTCCTTAACTGGCTCTTGATTTTTAATTTCTTGATTTTCAGATTTATACTCTGGATATAATTCTTTTAGTTTTGCAGAAACTTCATGCGATTTTATATTATCAAATTCATGCAGCCTGTATTTTTCTATTCTGTTTATCAGAATCTGCGCATATTTAGGATTGGTAGCATATCCAGCCTTTTTAAGTCCATATGCCCAGCCTTTGTAATCTTTGATATCCAATTTAAAAAGTCCTACATAATACTTTCTCGTTGTCAAAAACAAAGAATGGTCTCTGTAAGATTCTCGCGGGTCATCATACACACGGAAACACTCATTTGGTGCATCATCTGTGTGTTTCATGGTCTTTCCTGTCCAATTTTCTTTACATTTTATCCCAAAGTGATTTTTCCCTTCTTTTGCCAAACGGCTCTGTCCTCCTCCTGTTTCCAAAATCCCCTGTGCAAGTTTGATACTTGCTGGAATTTTATACAACTCCATCTCTTCCACTGCATATTTAGCGAAATTCTGGATGTATTGGTCATCTGTTTTCCAATCCTGAGCGTGAGAAAACAGCCCCAAACCTGCTACTGATAATAAACACAATAATTTTTTCATTTTTAGTTAAATTTTATTTTGATTAGTTCTTTTTTTGTCTTTTTCAACCATTCATTCGCCCCTAGAATTCCCTGCAATCCTCCTGTATGAAATGCTAAAATCCTGCTGCCCTGTGGGAAATATCCTTCCTGTATCAGTTTCATCAAATTTCTCATCATTTTCCCTGTGTATATTGGGTCAAGAGGAATATCATACCGCTCATAAAAATCATTGATAAATTCAATATTTTCATCTATGATTTTCCCATATCTGCCATCATGAGCTTCAAAAAGAGTAAAATTCTTCCTTCCGCTCAGCCCTTGGATTCTTTCCTCCAAAGTAGGGTCATCCACCACCTTAAACCCCAATATTTTCTGATGTTCTTCTGCAAATTTGGACAAGCCCGAAATGGTTCCTCCTGTCCCAACCGCGGTGCAAATATAATCAAATTCTTTTGTTCGCTCATCCAGCATATGTTTCACTCCCTCCACAGCCAGTTCATTAGTCCCGCCTTCAGGGACAATGAGAGCCTCGGGAAATTTCTCCTGCAAATCTCTTGTTATTTTTTCCTTGTCTCTATACGCCTCTCTGGTAACGAACAAAAAATCCATTCCTCTCCTGTGTGCATCTCCCAGCGTAAGGTTTCCTTGCCAGTTATTCTCCAGCTCCTCCCCACGAATAACGCCCAGAGTTTTAATATTGTATTTTTCTCCAACTGCAGATGCTGCCGCGATATGATTGGAATACGCTCCTCCAAAAGTAATTATCAAAGGATTTTTCACCTCTCGGGCAAGGTATGTTTTTACATTATAAAACATTTTCCAATACTTATTACCCGAAATCTGCGGATGAACCAAATCCTCGCGTTTCACGGACAATTTTACTCCTCCTTCCAGCGGAATATCTACTATGGGAATATGCACTTTATCAACCTCCATAATACAAATTTCGGAATTTTTATTTGAATTTAAAGATATTTATGCATTTTTGTCGTAAAATTTTCTTGGCATAGGAATTGTGCCATATGAGAGACCGTTTTATTATTTACATTAATAAAAAAACGAGAAACACCAAAGTGACATTTTGTCATTTAATCTTTTAGTTTTAATAAAATTATGATAGAAGAATTTGAAGATATTTCTTTTGAAAATCTTATGGATGAAGGTTTCAGTGTTATAACCGAAGAAATTCACGATAAAAACGAACAGCCAAACGAAGAGCAAGAGTCTTTTCCTATTTTGCCTGTGAAAAACATGGTGATGTTTCCTAATGTGGTGATTCCTATCACTGCTGGAAGAGGAAAATCTATAAAACTGCTGGAAGAGGCTTATAATAACAAGGAATACATAGGCGTCATCTGTCAGAAAAACTCTGATGTAGAAACACCAAAAATTGGTGATTTAAACTCCATAGGAACGATTTCAAGGATTATCAAAATCATCAAACTTCCTAATGGAAATATCACCGCCATCACTCGTGGTGTGCACCGTTTCTGTGTGAAAAACTACATTTCCACAGAGCCGTTTTTCAGAGCGGAAATACAGAAAATGAGAGATTCTTCGCCGAAGAACAAAGAAGAATTTTATGCCCTGATAGACAATATCAAAGATTTAGCAGTAAAAATAATAGAGCTTGATCCGAACATTCCTAACGCGGCTAATTTCGCTATTAAAAACATAGATGGAGCAGAAGATTTGCTGAATTTCATCTGCGTGAATGGTAATTTTTCAACAGTAAATAAACAAAAACTGCTGGAAGAAAAAAGCCTTTCCATTCGTGCAAGAAAATGCTATGAACTCCTGCAGGAAGATTTCAAAAAACTGGAATTGAGGAATAAAATCCATCAGAAAACCACTAAGGAATTAGACAAACATCAGAGGGAATATTTTCTAAATCAGCAGATTAAAACCATTCAGGAAGAGCTGGGCGGAGGAACGGAAAACGATATAGAAGAACTAAAGGTCAAAGCAAAAAAAATAAAATGGAGTGAGGAAATAGAAAATCATTTCAACAAGGAAATCAATCGTCTGCAAAGACACAATCCGAATTCGCCTGACTACAATGTTCAGAGAAATTATCTAGATTTCTTCACAGACCTGCCTTGGGAAAATTATACCAAAGATACTTTTGACCTTCCAAAGGCCGAGGCTGTCCTCAATAGAGACCACTTTGGACTAGAAGACATCAAGAAAAGAGTCTTGGAACACATGGCTGTTCTGAAACTTAAAAACAATATGAAATCGCCTATTCTCTGCCTTGTAGGGCCTCCTGGTGTGGGAAAAACTTCCTTAGGAAAGTCCGTAGCAGATGCTTTGGGAAGAAAATACATTCGCCTTTCTTTGGGCGGTCTGCATGATGAAAGCGAGATACGAGGACACAGAAAAACCTACATTGGCGCCATGGCTGGGCGAATACTCCAATCCATCAAAAAGGCTGGAACTTCTAATCCTGTCATCGTTTTGGATGAAATAGACAAACTCGGCACGGGAACTCACGGAGATCCATCTTCTGCCCTGCTAGAAGTCCTTGACCCTGAACAGAATAACAGTTTTTACGACAATTATTTAGAAATAGGCTATGACTTATCAAAGGTAATGTTCATCGCCACCGCGAACAGCCTTTCTACCATCCAAAGGGCGCTGCTTGACCGAATGGAAATCATCAATCTTTCGGGATATACTTTGGAGGAAAAAGTAGAAATCGCTAAAAGACACCTGCTGAAAAAACAAATCCACGAACACGGACTGTCTGCACAAGAATTAAAATTAGGTTCAAAAGAACTAAAACACATCATAGAAGCCCATACAAGTGAAAGTGGCGTGAGAAGATTAGAGAAAAACTTGGCGGCTATTGCCCGCTGGGTAGCTCTACAAATCACGATGAATAAAGAATACGACCCTAAAATCAGCATCAAAAAAATTGATGAAATTTTAGGCGTTCCTATGAGTAAAGCCGTTTCTGAAACCACCAATGAGACAGGCGTGGTGACAGGTCTGGCTTGGACAAGTGTGGGAGGAGATATTTTGTTCATTGAGAGTATTTTATCCAATGGAAAAGGAACTCTCAGCATGACAGGAAATCTAGGAACAGTAATGAAAGAAAGTGCGACTTTGGCGTTGGAATACATCAAAGCAAAGCATAAGGAACTGGAAATAGACACAGAGGATTTAGAAAGTAAAAATATCCATATCCATGTCCCAGAAGGCGCTACACCGAAAGACGGCCCTTCTGCGGGAATCGCGATGCTTACCTCCATGGTATCCAGCTACACCAACCGAAAAGTAAGACCTCATCTGGCAATGACAGGCGAAATCACACTGAGAGGAAAAGTGCTTCCTGTGGGAGGAATTAAGGAAAAACTCTTGGCGGCGGTTCGCTCAGGCGTGAAAGAAGTAATTCTCTGCGAGGAAAACAGAAAAGATGTGGAAGATATCAAGGGAGATTATTTCAAGGATTTAAAAATCCATTATCTGAAAACGATGAAAGAAGTAGTAGATTTAGCTTTAGAAAAAAAATAAAGGTATGAAAATTCTAATCGTCAACGGCCCTAACCTGAACCTCCTCGGAACTCGCGAACCTGAAATTTATGGCACGGTTTCTATGGCTGATTTTTTAGAAAATCTAAAGGAAAAATTTCCCGAAGATGAGATTCTATTTCTCCAATCCAATGTAGAAGGAGAAATCATCAACAGGCTGCAAGAAAATGATTATGAAGCTCTTATAATCAATCCTGCTGCCTATACTCATTACTCCTATGCAATTGCAGACTGTCTCAGAAACATTCAAAAACCAAAAATAGAGGTCCATATCAGCAATATCTATGCGAGAGAAGAATTTAGGCAAAAATCAGTAACTGCGGCTCATTGCAGCGGGGTCATCTCTGGATTTGGGTTAGATGGCTACCGATTGGCTATTTTAAGTTTGAAATAAGGTTTTTATTGTTTTTTTAGAAATTTAAACAAAAATCTCCTCATCAAGATAATGAGGAGATTTTTATTTTGAGTAAAAAATACATTTGGAAAACTATCTAATTTCTATTAACTTCTCTTTAAAATCATAGTATGAGATAGCATCTTTTGTAGGAGAAATTCTTATAAATTTTGATTTTAAAGAATCTTCATTTTTATATTTTGAGAAATACAATTTTAATCTTTTTGCTTCATATTTTTTCAATAAGTCATATTTTATTGAGAGTGTAATTTCTTCTTTTTTGTAAGGACTAATTATTAGAAAAATAAAACCATCTGATGATATTATAGGTGGATCCCTATCTTCTTGTTCTTCACGATGTTTGTTTACAATTTCACTATAAAAAGGATAGTAACTTATTTCAATCTCATCTTTATTTACATTCTTTATTTCAGGGTATGTTCTTTTATCTAAATCTCCCTCATAATCATATATCATGCAGTAGTATTCATCGCTTTTATTTTCAATATTAATGGTAATTAAAAAATCATTATTATTTTCCACAACATGTGCTGCATCTATGCTTATATCGTTCAGTTCGTTATTTATGGCGTTATTTTGAGGCAATGCACTCTTTTTCTCACAACCTAAACACAAACATAATAATACCACTAACAATATTTTATTTACTTTGGCTTTGATATACTTCATATGATGTTATTGTTTTTTTTAATTGTTTTAAACAAATCCCTTCACATTAGAATATTACTTACCACCATTTTTGACTTTGCCCAACAAGGATATAAGTATTATTTATTTTTCTGTATATATAGAGTTTTTCGCTGTTGGGTGCTTTATATACAGAATCATTCTTTTTTATAATATTTGAAGGTTTATCATTGAAAAAATGTTCATCCACAAAATAATCTCCTTTATCATTTCTATTATAACGATAATGGTGTCCTCCTCTTTTTAGAAAAATATCCCAAACCACACCTTTTATTTCTGATTTATACATATTTTGTTTTTGTATTTTTCTTATAATATAATCAGATACATTTATTACAATGATGCTTAGCAGAAACATTATTATAATATTTTTCTTCTTTTTCATTATTTTTTATTTGAATAATTTGCTTTATTCCCTATTTATCAAAATGTTAGATTTCACTCATATTAAACCAAGCACATTTGAAAAATCATCTACTTTCAACAATCAATTTGTACTTATTATTTATTTTTCTATAAATATAAATTTCTTTGCTATGGGAAGGTTTATATATAGAATCTCCTATTACTATATTTTTTTCACTTCTGTCTTGAAAAAATCATCATCTATAAAATACTCCCTTTTATTATACTTATCGTAATAATAATGATGTCCTCCTTTTTTTAAAACTATTTTCCAAAGAATTCCTTTTATTTCTGATTCATACATATCTGGTTCATGAATCTTTCTATCAATTTGAATTACAATCATCGTTATTATAAATCCTATTATAATGGTTACTGATAAAATTCGTTTTGTTTTCATTTGGGATATTATTTTACTTCCATATACTTTTTAGCCATAAAAACAGAAAAAAGAAAGATAAACACAGTAAGATATATATAATCTTATATTCTATTTTCCCTACAAATATAGCATCCTCTTCTTCATCATAATAAAAAATATCATCATTATACTCACCCTCTTTTAATTTGCCTGGGTAAGGTATTCCTTTGTATATTCTATTATTATATTTAATATCGCAAGTAGATGATGATTTTGCAAACCTATGAATATTAAGAATATATACTTTAACAGGTTTATTATATTTTATAAAATTTTCTTTATTTTTTATATCAAAATAAGCACTCGCTGTAAATACTGATATAGCAATAAAAAATATATGTAGTTTTTTATTTTCATTATACTATTTTCCCTATTTATCAAAATGTTGGATTTTAAACCAAGCACATCTGAAACACCACCTGCTTATTCTACTATTTGTCCAGCAAGGTCAAACTTTATCTGGAAAGAATTTTCTCTATTTACCAATACTGTTTTTATTTCTTCCTCTTTTTCTATTTTTTTAAGAATGTTATCTTGTGGATGGGAGAAGTATTCATCAGAGTAAAAATAGAGAGGAATTAATTTCCCTTCTAAATAAACCTTTCTGTTGCTATTTTCCACCCAGAATTTTTGTGCTGATACATTCTTATTATTCATATAAATAACATAAGTTCCTTCATTTCCTTTGTCTAATACTAAATATACTTCTTTTTCCCTTCTCTTAATTTCTTCACTAAGTTTTTCATTTACAGAAGAAGGTAAAAAGTAAATAATCTCTGAAATCGTTTTTTGTGTGGTGCAGCCAATAAGGAAAAAGCTAATTAGTATTATTTGTAGTTTATTTATTTTTCTTTTCATTATATTATACTTTTATATTTTATTCCCTATTCATCAAAATGTTGGATTTTATATGAATAAAACCCAACACTTTTATGATATATTACATTTTTCCCATTTTAGTTTAATCCCACCAAAAATACCACTGCTTATTTTGATAAAGCGTCTCCACGAGGGATTCCACATCGCCCACGCCCTGCTCCACGATATCCACATCAAAGAGATACTGCTCTACGGCAAGCTCCACCAAGGCTTCTTTATCAGAAACTGGCTGGTTTAGATAAAATTCTGCCGTGTCATAAGTGATTGTCGCCAGCTCTGCTCCGTGTTTTTCATACCAATATTTTGCCATCGCGGTCATTTCAGCTGGAAGCGGACAGTCATTAAACCCGCCCATCGGCAGCCATGCAAAGGCTTCATAGGATTTCTCTGTCGGAAGTTTTACGATGGCCACATCCTTTTTTATCGTGCTTTTGCTCTCATCATCATAGTCAATGTCCAAATAAGCACTAAACATCAGCTCTTCATCTTCTGGCACTTCCCACTGAATTTCATCGGCAGAAACCTCTCCCAAAAACTCTTTTTTCTCTTCTTTATAGAAGTCAGCTCCGTTTAGTTTCTGTGCTTCAGCAAGGATTTTTTCACGATAAGTCTTCATGCCTTCCTTTGTAAAAGGTAAGTCCAAATCCTCCAAATCTATTTCAAATTTTTCAAGCAATATATCATCCGCCATCACTATCACAGGCGTGAATTTCTGCTCCTTGCCTTCCTGCCAAAGATTTAGATAAGTTTCCACCAATTGTTTTGGGGCTGTATTTTGGGCAACTGGAATGACCTCGCAGTCCAATAACTCTTGTAACTTTTTGATGTTTTCTGTCATGACTAAAACTTTTTTCTGCTATTTCTTTGGTAAAAACACTTCTGCAAGCATACATCTGGCACCGCCGCCGCCGTTAATTTCTATCGTCCTCAAATCAGAAGAAATGATTTGGCTGTATTTTTCAATATTTTTTATCTGCTCCTGCGTGAGTGAGCCGTATGCCGTCTGGCTCATTATCAAAAACTTATCTCCTTTGTCGTTATGCAGCTGGAGCATATTTCCCGCAAAATTATGCATCTGCTCTTCGGTGATGGCTATGATTTCTTTTCCTGATTTTTCTATCGTTTCTATCACTTGTTGTCGCTCCGTTTCATCATCTATACAATCGAGACAAATCACCGCAAACTGATCCGCCAGACACATCATCACATTAGTATGATAGATAGGCATACGCTGGTGGTCTATGGTCTGATACGAATGAAAAACAATAGGTTTAAAGCCGATTTTCGCGCAGAATTCACGGAACAAATCCTCATCCAGACGGACAGAAACTGAGCCGTATGCTATCTTATTATCTTGGTCAAAGATGATGCTCCCCGTTCCTTCCAAAAACTTATTTTCCTTTTCGGACTGAGTGAAATCTATGATTTCTTTCACCTCAAAACCTTCATTTTTCATCTTTTCTATGATGTCCATTCGGCGTTCGTCTCTTCGGTTCGGTGCGAACATAGGATAGAGAACTACCCTTCCCTCTGGGCTGAAACTCACCCAGTTATTTGGGAAAATAGAATCTGGCGTATGTGGTTCCAGAGTGTCTTTAACCACGATAACATTGATTCCATGAGAGCGAAGTTTTTCCACAAAAGCATTAAACTCAGCCAAGGCTTTCAGCTGAGTATTTTCGTTCTCGGAGTTTATTTGAAAATAGTTGTTCTCAGCAGTCTGGGCATTATAGCCAAACGCCACAGGCTCTATCATAAGAACGGTGTTGGTTGTCTGCATTTTCTCTATTTTTTATTCCCTTACCAGCGGCATAGTGGAGCATCTTAAAAGCCCTCCCATTTTGGAAATCTCACGATAAGGGATTTCTTCTACTTTAATATTCCAAACATCTTGTAAGTGTCTGTTCATCCTCGTGAAAGCCACATCTGAAACGACTACTTCTGGCGAAATCGAAAAAACATTAGGATTCATATCAAACATTTCTTCTTTGGTAACATGGAAACAATTTTCTTCCCCAAAAATATCCAAAATCAGTCTGTAATCGCTCTCATCCACGAATCCATCTTTGTAGATGATGCATTTGTCCTTTCCTACGGGATTAAATGTACAGTCCAGATGTAAAATACCTTCATACGGAACAGTGTCATTCTTTTTTAGTTCTAGGTCTATTATCCTTTTTTTAGGGAAATATTCTTTAAGAATTTCTATGGCGTATTCGTTAGTTCTTGCCGTTTTGAAATTTCTATAATCCTCACTAAAACAAGTTCCTATGAATAGAAAATCATTCCATACTATCACATCTCCCCCTTCTATGTGGGCTGTATCTGGCAGGTTGATGATTTTACGCCACTCCACTTGTTCGAATATTTTGGAATAAGCCTCCTGTTCATCGGCTCTGTCTGGAATAAGGTTAGACAATATCATCTTATCTTCTATGACAAACGCCACATCTCGCGCGAAGACCTGATTGTAATCTTTGATAATATCTGGACGAATAACCTCCACATCATATTTCTTGAGAACTTTTTCAAACTCAGTCATTTCATTGATAATATCTTCTTCCTTTGGATAGACACCCTGCTGGATGGTATGGTATGATTTCGCATCATAGCTTTCCTCCAGAGTAGGGTCTGCACCCATAGATACTGGCTGACCAAGAACTACAGATTTTAATTTTCCTGTTTCGTTATTTATATTTAGTTTCATAATTTTTTGCTATAATGTAAGAAAAGACCTATTATTTTCCTTCCTTAAAAGTTATTTTATTTTAGGAACTTCTATTTGGATTACTTTATTTACTAAATCAAGTTTTTTGTTTTTCAAGACAGAAAACATATTGTCCATCTCTTTTTTAGTGTATGCTCTATCACTAACGCCGAAAAGTAAAACGCCCTTTCTCTTCGGTGTATTTATTCTAAAATATCGATAAACATTTCTTTCTAGAATAAGAATTTCCTTTCCATCCTGAGAGTTTTCGCTCATTATAAAGTCAATCATGTATTCATTATTTTTTTCATAAACTTTATAATTTATAACAGGATTTTGCTTCTTGCTGTTCTCCAAACTATTGGCAAGGCCGCTCAGTACATCCTTTGGATTCAGATCTCCCTCTATGAAATCTATCAGAATCAGTCTCTTATACTTTTCTACATTTTCGTTTGGCAAGATATACTCCTGCTTGTAGAAATTACTCGCTGGATGAGAACTCCATACCAGTTTATAATCCTTATTATCAAATCTATATTTATCTCCTAAATGAAGATAATCTTCCGCTTTTTTCTGCGCCATGAAAAACTGAACCATGAGCATCAGAAATAATACTAATCTTCTTTTCATTATCTTTTATTTTTTAAAGGCATCCAATCCTCAAAGAAATCCTTTATTTATTTTGGATTATCATCTTAAAACCAAGGTCTTCTTCCTACTTGATAAATTTGGTAAAATTCCTCATCAGATTTTGTAAGATAAATTATCCCTTCTACAAAAGGAATAACACTCGCTAATCCACATGAGAAAAAACTCATTAATATTTGAAGAACTCCCTCTTTGGTGTATCCTAAAATAAATTTATGAATACCAAAACCTCCTAACATGATAGCTAAAACTCCTGCTAAGACTTTTTTATTATCTCGATAAATAGGCGAAGGATTTTGAAAATTTTGATTTTCCATTTTATTCATGAATTTAATTTTTATCTCTTGATTTTAAAGGCATCCATCCCTGGAAAAATCGCCGTTTCACCAAGAGTTTCTTCTATTCTTAGTAGCTGATTGTATTTCGCCATTCTGTCTGAACGGGAAGCCGAACCTGTTTTGATTTGTCCGCAGTTCATCGCTACAGCAAGGTCTGCTATGGTAGAGTCTTCCGTTTCTCCTGAGCGGTGGGACATTACTGAAGTATATTTGTTATGCTGAGCCATCTGCACGGCAGCCATCGTTTCAGAAAGAGAACCAATTTGGTTTACTTTCACCAAAATAGAATTGGCTACTCCTTGTTTTATCCCTTGTGAAAGTCGCTCTACATTCGTCACGAAAAGGTCATCTCCTACCAACTGCACTCTGTCACCTATTTTGTCTGTCAAGAGCTTCCAGCCCTCCCAGTCATCTTCCTGCATTCCGTCTTCTATGGAAATAATCGGGTATTTCTGTGTCAGTTCTGCCAAGTAAGAAACCTGCTCTTCTCTCGTGCGGTAAGCTCCGTTCTCTCCTTCAAATTTTCTATAATCATAAACTCCATCTTTATAAAACTCCGAAGAAGCGCAGTCCAATGCCAGCATAATATCATCCCCAGGTCTGTATCCTGCTTTTTCTATCGCTTGGAGCAAAGTATCCAGAGCATCTTCCGTTCCCTTGAAAGTCGGTGCAAAACCTCCCTCATCACCCACTGCTGTAGAAAGCCCTCTAGCTTTAAGAATAGATTTCAAATGATGGAAAATTTCTGTTCCTTTCCTAAGAGCATGTGAGAAAGAATCTGCCTTCACTGGCATAATCATAAACTCTTGGAACGCGATGGGAGCATCAGAGTGAGAACCTCCATTGATGACATTCATCATCGGAACAGGCAGAGTATTGGCATTTACACCACCCACATATTTATAAAGAGGCATTCTAAGGTGCGCCGCTGCGGCTCTTGCCACTGCCAGAGAAACACCAAGAATAGCATTAGCCCCGAGTTTCCCTTTATTCTTAGTTCCATCAGCCTCTATCATGATTTGGTCGATGAGGTTCTGCTGAGTGACAGGAAGCCCGATGATTTCAGGAGCGATGATTTCCCTTACATTTTCTACGGCTTTTTCCACGCCTTTTCCTAAAAACTCTGCACCGCCGTCACGAAGTTCCACCGCCTCATGTTCCCCAGTGGACGCCCCAGAAGGCACTGCTGCGCGCCCCATGGCACCGCTATCTGTAAATACATCTACCTCCACAGTAGGATTACCACGAGAGTCTAAAATCTGTCTTGCTTCGATGAATGAAATAAATCCCATTTTAATATTTTTTAATGTTATAATTAATTTTTATTCGTTTCACAAATCTAACGAAAACCTATGAATTCTAAAAATTATTTTCTATTTGAAGGGATTTTTTTTTTACTTACTTTTGAGAAAATTTTTCCTGAAAATGAAATCTACTTATACTGTCATCAATGCCTCGGCTGGATCGGGCAAAACTTATACCCTCGTACAGAGACTTCTAATGCTTTGTCTGGAAAATCCCAGCGAGCCAGATGCTGTTCGGCACATCATTGCCCTTACTTTTACCAATAAGGCAGCCAATGAGATGAAAGAGCGAATACTCCAGTGGCTGGGAAAATTCACGGCTGAAAACTATGCCCAATGCCATGAACTGCTGGACATACAGGAAAAATTCCGCCAACAAGGCAAAAATATTCCTATCGATGAACTGCACCGCCGTTCCCAAGCGGTTCTGGACTATATTCTACACCATTACTCCATGCTGAACATCGGCACGATAGATAGATTTAATTCTAAATTGGTGCGTTCTTTTTCCTACGAGCTGGGACTAGCGCAGAATTTTAATTTGGAAATTCAGCCCGAACCATACTTGATAGAAGCCGTAGACCAGATGCTGGACAAGATAGGCGGAGACAAAAAGGTATCGGAGACTTTCATAGACTTTGTGAATTATAGTTTGGATAATAACGAGCGGGTAAATCTGAGCCAAACGCTCTACCAATCGGCAAAGGAATTTGTAAAAGATATCCACTATAAAAGGCTTTTGGAGAATAAAGATTTTGACTGGGAAGCCTACGAAAACACCAAAAACAACATCAGAAAAAACCTCACCGAAATCAAAAAAGCCTCTATAGAAACAGCGCAGAAGGCTATTTCGCTTATCAAAGAAAGAGGGCTAGAAATAGAGGATTTCTCTGGCGGAGGGAGAAACAGCATTGCCAAGTTTTTCCATGAAGTGGCTAAGTTCTACAACAAGGAGCGAAAAGATTTCCCTTTCCCATCGAATGAAGAATCTGCGCTGGCAGTCTTTGAAAAAGGCGCTTCATCTAAGTCAAAACACAAGGAGCAGGATATTTTTGACATTCTCAGCTTTTTGATGGAAAGCAGGAGAAACCTCATCAGCAATTATATCCTGACACAGAAAAAAGAAAAAATACTTCACGCTCTGCTTCCGCTTCGGGTAAATAAGGAAATCCAAGATGAACTTGCCAAAATAGAGGAAGAAAATGATTTGGTTTTGCTTTCTAAATTTAATATTATCATCAATGAAAACCTGAAAAATGAGCCTTCAGCTTTCATTTACGAAAAAGTGGGAACTCGGTATCTGCACTACTTCTTTGATGAGTTTCAGGATACTTCGGCGCTGCAATGGCAGAATTTCCTGCCGCTGCGAGACCACACAATTTCTTCGGATAATACCAGTTTTACCCTTGTGGGAGACCCTAAACAGAGTATTTACCGCTTCCGAGGCGGAGAGAGCCAGCTGATGCTGAACATCATCAACCATAAAGAAAATGCGCCCGTCCCTGCCAATGTCATTTCGCTAAAAGAAAACTACCGAAGTGCGAGGAACATCGTAAGGTTTAATAATGAACTTTACCAATACATATCCGAGCAGGGAGATTTTGAGCATAAAGAAATTTTCGGCGAGAAAGCCCAGCAGGAAGCCAAAACCAATATCGACGGAAGAGTAAGAGTAAATCTGATAGAAAACGCCAAAAAAGAGGATTTCTACCAAGATACCGCAGACCAGATGCAGCAGGACATCCAGCAGTGTTTGGATAATGGCTTTAAATTCTCGGATATTACCATCTTGTGCAGAGGGAATAATGATATATTCAACTATTCTCAGCTTTTGGGAAGCAGAGAAGTGTTTTACAATGGAGAAAAAACCTTTATAAAAACCATCTCCGAAAGAGGGCTTACCCTCAATCTCTCTAAAACTCTGAATGCTCTGATAGAATTTCTAAACTGGACAGCCACACCGAAAAGCAAGAAATTTCTGGTGATGCTGTTCTACTATCTCAGTGATTTAGGGCGAATCAAAATCAATGATTTTTCGGTAGAGATGCTGGAGATTTTGGCTATTGAAGAGCAGAAGGAATTATTTGACTTTATCAAAAAAAGATACGGGCTGGATTTGGCGCATTCCCATATCCCGAATCTCAATCTTTACAACTTCATAGAACATTTCGTTTATGAATTTTCTGCCGAAGACAAGGAAATGGACTTCATTCTCAATTTCTTAGAAATGCTCTACGGTTTTTCCCAAAACACAGGAATGACCCTGAAAGATTTCCTAAAATTCTGGGAAGAAGAAGGCAAAAACATCTCCATCCAAGCCTCTGAAAATATAGATGCCGTGCAGATAATGACCATCCACAAAGCCAAAGGACTGGAGTTTCCCGTGGTCTTCCTGCCGATGGAAAACAAAAGCCAAGATTCCAAATTCACGGAATGGTATGACTTGGAGGGAGAAAATGCTCTCAGCGCGGTGAATATTTCGGGCTTTGATAAAGGTTTAGAAACCTACGATGAAGACATCCAAATATTCAACAGCGAGAATGTCTATAAAAACTTCATAGACCGCCTCTGTGTGCAGTATGTAGCCACCACACGCCCTGTGGAACAGCTTTTCCTTTATCTGCAAAAGCCGAGCAATTCGGCAAATCATTTGGAAATATTTGACTTTGTAAATCAATACAATATGGAAAATGTGGACAACTTTGATTTATTTGAAACAAATAAAGATCTGCTCAGAAAAAAAACCAAACAAAAGAAAAAAGAATGGGCTACGATGAGCATCTCATCCATCCACAAACAAGGAGAATCGCTGGCTAATATCCAAATCGCCACGCCATCCAAAAGCTACCAGAAACGAAAAGAGAAAACAAGAATGGGCCTTCTCATTCATGATATTTTAGCGAAGATAAACCACAAGGATGATATGGAGAAGGTCTTGGAAAGCTTTTTACGCTCGGGAACGATTACTGAGAAAGAAAAAGAAATCATCGCAAACAAAATTTCGCCAGTTCTAAACGATGAAAAATACGCTCCATATTTCAGTGGAAATGAGAAAGAAATCATCAATGAAAGAGAAATCCTCATCACTTTGGAGGATGGAGAGCAAAAATTCTACCGACCAGACCGTGTCATAAAAACGGAGGAAGGCTACATTATCGTTGATTTCAAAACAGGTGAAGAAGAAAGAGAAAAACACCAAAAACAGGTGACAGATTACCAAAATGCCTTAGAAAAAACTGGCAAAAAGGTGATAGAGACAAAGCTTATTTATTTTGATGAATAATTTTAACCAAAAAAAAATAACATTATGAAAGATTCCCTAATGGGCATAGAAATAGAAAAAGTATTAGAAAACTGGGAAGTATCCATCGTGCATTTCCTGCCAAAGATGGTGGAGGCGATTATCGTACTTATTTTGTTTATCTTTTTAGCCAAAATAGCCAAAAGAATCAGTCGCCGAGCTTTCAAGGTTCATACAAAAATCGCCCACATCATCGCTTCTACGGTTTATTGTTTCTTCCTGTTTTCAGGAGTTTATCTCGCTTTGGAACTTTTGGGACTAGACAAAGTTTTCTCGCATCTGCTTGCAGGAGCTGGAATTGTGGGAATTATCGCTGGTTTCGCTTTCAAAGATGTAGCATCTAATATCTTTGCGGGACTGCTTCTAAAAACACACAGCCCATACAAGGAGGGCGACTGGGTGGAGATAGATGATAAATACGGCATTGTCACGCAGGTCAGCCTGATAACTACGACCATAAGAACCATTCCTGGGCAGGATGTTTTTATCCCAAATCAAATTATTTACAGCGGAACATTTACCAATTATTCCACTTTGGGAAAGAGGAGAATTATCCTAAAAACAGGCGTTTCTTTTGGAGATGATTTAGAGTTTGTGCAGGCTACCGCTCTTGATGAAATCAAGAAAATAGAAACTCTGCTTCCTGATGAAAAAGTGGATCTATATTTCACAGATATTGGAAATTCTACACTTGATTTTGTACTTCGGTTTTGGATAAAATTTGAAACCAATGATGATTTCTACGAAGCTATGAACGAGGCCATCATACGGATAAAAAAACGATTCGACAAGGAAAACATCTGTCTGGCCTACCCCGTGACTACGCTGGATTTTGGTGTGAAAGGCGGCGTGAATATCTTTGACAAAGAAATAAAAATCAATAAAAACTAAACTTTTCCTTTAATAAAAATGTGTAGGAAAAGCCTTTTTAGGCGTTTGGTTTAGGATATTCAGTTTTATCCAAGAATTCAGAAATCCCCAGCCGTAAGAAAACATCTGGACATAAGTGGTGACAATGGTCAGCACCGAAATCGGCAGGCTTTTCATCTTAAATAAAGAATGTACGGATATCAACAAAGTATAAAAAGCGTACAGCAGAAGCGGTATTTTTGTCCAAAAACCAAGCAATAGGCTTCCTAAAAACCCTAACAAAAACAAGGATGGAAACCAAAAAGTAGGTTTCGTATATTGAGGGTGCCGCTGATTGAGAATAGGTCTGGCAACACCAAACTGATAGACCTGTTTTGAGAATTTTTTCAGGCTCGTTCGCCGTTTGTGATAGACGGCGATATTTTCATAAAAACAAGTGCTGTAGCCATTTTCCCAAAGCCTCATAGAAAGGTCTGGGTCTTCGCCGATTCTCATATCCGAGAAACCTCCCACCGCTGAAAACACAGCCTTATTCACTCCCATGTTGAAACTTCTGGGCTGAAATTTACTGACTGCTTTCTTGCTTCCACGAATTCCACCCGTTGTAAAAACCGAAGTCATAGAATAGGAAATTGCCTTTTGTAGATTGGAGAAATTTTCATCAGCTTTATCCGCTCCACCAAAAGCGTCAGTTGGTTCAGTTTGAAGATTATTTTTAATGTTTTTAATGTAATCCCTTGGGACAACTACATCGCTATCCAAGAAAACCAGCCAGCTGTTTTTAGCTCGTTCTGCTCCGTAATTTCGGCTGAGCCCTGGCCCTGAATTTTGTTTTTTGAAATACTGAATGTTTAGTTTCCCTTGATACAAATCCACCACAGGAAGCAGCTCCATGGAAGAGCCATCATCTACTATGACTATTTCAAAATCCTTATCCTCTTGGACAAGAAGCGAGTCCAGCAGTTCTGTGAGTTCGTCCCTGCGGTTATAGATAGCAACGATGATGGAAATAGAAACATCCACGATTTTATTTTTTAGCAAAAATAACTAAATCCATCCATAAATGAAAAAACTTTGACAAAAGAGTCTTGCCAAAGTTTTTTCTACTAATCTAATAAAATTTATTTAAGTTTTTTCTTAATCGCTACTTCTTCGTAGATTTCAAGAAGGTCGCCTACTTCTATATCATTATAGCCTTTTAGGTTAAGACCACATTCATAGCCTTTGGTTACTTCTTTCACATCATCCTTGTAGCGTTTAAGGCTTTCCAGCTCGCCATCGTATTTCACGATTCCGTCTCTCAATAGACGAACTTTGGAGTTTCTTGTCACCTTACCAGAAAGTACCATACATCCTGCGATACTTCCCACTTTAGAGATTTTGAACACTTCACGGATTTCTACATTACCCACCACTTGTTCTCTAATCTCTGGCGAAAGCATTCCTTCCATTGCTTCTTTCACATCATCTATGGCATCGTAGATTACAGAATAAGTTCTGATTTCTATCTCCTCTTTCTCTGCAAGGTCTTTTGCATTTGATCCAGCCCTTACATTAAATCCGATAACGATAGCATCCGAAGCAGTCGCAAGCAAGATGTCGCTCTCTGTAATCTGCCCTACACCTTTGTGAAGGATATTGACTTGGATTTCCTCTGTTGATAATCTCTGAAGCATGTCTGTAAGGGCTTCCACAGAACCATCCACATCCCCTTTTAGAATAATGTTCAGCTCTTTGAAATCTCCAAGGGCTATTCTTCGTCCGATTTCGTCCAGAGTCAAATGTTTCTTCGTTCTTATTGTCTGCTCTCTTTGGAGCTGTTCTCTCTTATTTGCGATGGATTTTGCTTCTCTTTCATCCTCATAAACCTTAAATTTATCCCCTGCCGTAGGCGCTCCATCTAAACCTAAGATTGTCACTGGTGTAGAAGGTCCTACTTTCTGAAGGTTGTGTCCTCTTTCATCCAGCATGGCTTTTACTTTACCGTGGTTTTTCCCAGCAAGCACATAATCTCCTACTTTGAGTGTTCCTGCCTGAACTAAAAGTGTAGAAACATAACCTCTTCCTTTGTCCAAAGACGCCTCTATCACCACTCCTGATGCAGGTTTATTAGGATTAGCTTTTAAATCTAATAAATCTGCTTGAAGAAGAACTTTTTCTAAAAGTAAATCTACATTATTACCAAATTTAGCTGAAATCTCCTGAGCCTGAACATTTCCTCCCCATTCTTCCACCAAGATATTCAATCCTGAAAGTTGTTCACGGATTTTATCTGGATTGGCATTAGGTTTATCTACTTTGTTTAATGCTATAATCATAGGTACGCCTGCCGCCTGCGCGTGGGAAATCGCCTCTTTGGTCTGTGGCATCACCTCATCATCGGCAGCGATAACGATGATTGCTACATCCGTTACCTGCGCTCCTCTGGCTCTCATCGCTGTAAACGCCTCGTGCCCAGGAGTATCCAAGAAAGTAATGTGTCTGCCATTCTCCAGCTGTACGCTGTACGCACCGATATGCTGGGTAATTCCTCCCGACTCACCAGCGATAACATTCGTTTTTCTGATGTAGTCCAGCAATGATGTCTTACCGTGGTCCACATGCCCCATTACAGTAACAATAGGTGCTCTTGGTAATAAATCTTCTTCGCTGTCTTCTGCTTCCTCTTCTGAATTATCTTCCAAATCAGCATCAGAGAATTCTATTTTATACCCAAATTCATCTGCTACCAATGTCAGGATATCGGCTTCCAATCTTTGGTTCATGGTTACCATTACCCCAAGTGAGAAACATGCAGAGATAACCTCCGTAGGACTTACATCCATAAGAGCCGCAAGCTCATTCACGGTGATAAACTCGGTAACTTTCAGAGTTTTATCTTGTGCTTCTAATTCCTGCTGAAGCTCATCTTGTTCTCTACGGAAATTTCTTTTTTCTTTTCTGTATTTAGCTCCTTTGGACTTACCACCTTTATTAGTAAGTTTTTCCAAAGTTTCTTTGATTTGATTTTTTACCTGCTCATCTGTAAGCTCCACAGGCATTATGCGCTCTCTCTTTCCTCCTTTTTTGCCTCCTTTATCGCGGTTTCCTCCTTGTGGCTTATCTTTAGCAAATTTTTTATCCGCTCCTGCTTTGTTATTCACTGGTTTAGCATCCTCTCCAACAGGTTTTTGGATTCTTTTTCTTTGTTTCTTCTTGTCAGAAGGTTTTGGTTTAGTTTCAAACTGAGACAAGTCTATTTTTTCAGTCTGAAGGATTTTTGGCCCGTCTAGTTTTTGATATTTAGTTTCTATCTTCTCTGGTTCGGAAGATTCTTCAGTATCCACAACAAGCTTTGCCTCTGCCTTAGGCTCTGCTTTTGGTTTTGGTTCAGCCTTAGGTTCAGTTTTTTTGTCTTTTGTAATTTCTGGTTTAGGAGCTACCACTTCCTCTTTCACAACTTCTTTTGGTGAAGTTGCTTCCGCTTCTTTTTCCTTTTTAGGCTTCACCTCCAGATCTATTTTGCCTATAATCTTTGTTTTAGGAGCTTGAGCCTTAATCACTTCTGGAGCTTTTGGTTCTTCTGTTTCTAATTTCACCTCTGGAACTTTAGAAATCACCACCTCCTGTGAAGCCTCTTTCTGCTTCTTATCAGCTGCAAATTCCTGCTCTAATGCGGAGAAAGCCTCTGCTTCCAACAACACATTAGGATTGCTATCAATCTCAAACCCTTTACTCTGCAAAAACTCTACTGCCCTTGGAATGGAAATATTAAGTTCCTTTGCTGCTTTATTTAATCTGATTTTTGGCATATTTTTACTTTTTGTTCAGCAAAAAGCTGAATACTTTTGTTTTTTTTGTTTATTCTATTATATTTTAGACAAAGAAGATTTATTCCAATTCTTCTCTCAAGATTTTCTTAACCTCTTCTATTGTCTCTTCTTCTAAATCTACTAAGTTTAGCAATACATCTGTATCCTTGTCTAAGATACTTCTCGCTGTATCCAGCCCTACTTTTGTAAATTCATCTATAATCCACTGCTCGATTTCATCATCAAACTCTTTCAGCTCTACATCATCATCTTCTTGTTTTTCTCTATATACATCTATTTCATAGTCTGTAAGCCAAGAAGCCAGTTTGATATTCTGTCCTTGTTTTCCGATGATTTTTGAAATTTCATCTACTGGAGCGTATACTAGTGCGTAGTGGTCTTCTTCATTGATTTCCACCTTGTTGATTTCCACACCACCCAATGCTCTTTTCACCAATACTTCTGGGTTTTTAGACCACTGGATTACATCAATATTTTCATTTCTAAGCTCTCTCACCACACCGTGAATTCTGGAACCTTTCACACCTACACAAGCGCCCACAGGGTCTATTCTTTCGTCCAAGGCATCTACAGCAATTTTAGCTTTTTCACCTGGGATTCTTACCGCTTTTTTCAAGATGATAGTTCCATCCAATATTTCTGGAATTTCTAATTCTAAAAGTTTTTCTAAGAACTTAGGTGCCGTTCTTGAAACGATAATTTGAGGTTTAGAACCTTTAAAATCAACTTTTTCAATTACCGCTCTGACACTTTCTCCTTTCTTGAAGAAATCCGTAGGAATCTGGTTTTCTTTTGGTAAAATGTATTCATTCCCTTCATCATCCAAGATGATAACCTGCTTACCACGGATGTGGTGCACTTCTCCTACAACCACTTCACCTATTCTATCTTTGAACATTTCATACATTGCAGCATTATTATGCTCTTGTAATTTTGTTGCCAAAATCTGTTTCAATGTCAAGATATTTCTTCGCCCTAATTGCGCCAATGGGATTTCTTGGGTAAATTCCTCTCCCACCTCGAATGTAGGATCTATTTTTTTCGCTTCAGAGATTTCTATTTCCAAATCGTCATCTTCTGACATCTGGTCTTCAACGATTTTTTTATTCAAAAATATCTGAAAATCTCCCTTATCAGGGTTTACAATTACATCAAAATGGTCATCAGAATCGTATCTTTTTTTCAGCAAGGTTTTTAGCGAATCTTCTATAATCGCCATCAAATCTATCTTACTGATCCCTTTTTCATCTTTAAAATCACCAAAAGATTCGATTAATGCTAAATTATCCATATTTTTTTACTTTGACTAAAATTTTTAAAACTTAATTACTATCATTGCTCTCTTTATGTTTTGGTAAGGGATTTCCCTTTGTTCCTCCACATCTTCTTTTCCTTTTCCTACGAGTTTTGGTCTTCTATACCTCAGCATCAAAACTATTTTTTCTTCATCGGCTTCCAGCAGTTCTCCCTTAATCACTTCTCCTTCCTCTGTGGTAACTTCATGCTCCCTTCCTACATTCTTCTTGTATTGTCTTGGTAATTTGAGAGGCTCGCTCAGTCCTGCACTCATCACCTGAAGAGAAAAATCCACTTCCTCCCTATCCAGATTAAACTCTATCGCCCTGCTGGCATCTAGACAATCCTGAATAGAAAGTGACTCATCTCCATCCAAAATAACCACCACATCATTCCCTGAAGATATTTTCAAATCAACCAAATAAATATCTTTTCTTTCTTCTAAAAAAGCCTGTATTAGCTCTTCTACCCTTGTCTTAAAATTCATATTTCTACTTAATTTCAGGATATATAAAAAAGGCCTTCCTTTGAAGCCTTTTCATCATTATTCCCGTAAATCCGTCTGCAAATTTAAGAAAATTATTCATTTATAGCAAATTATCGCCGAAAAGATTTTATTTCGCCAAAAAACATTATCTTTGTAGATTGAAAAGATTTTTTAGATGAATATTGCAATTGTAGGAACAGGGTATGTAGGATTAGTTACAGGGACTACTCTGGCTGAGTTAGGAAACACAGTCTATTGTGTAGACATAGATGAAACAAAAGTAGAAAACATGAAAAAGGGAATCGTTCCCATCTACGAACCTGGCTTAGAAGAAATATTTCTAAGAAATATACAGGCGAACAGGCTGTTTTTTACTACTCAACTAAAAGAAGCATTAGATGAGTGTGATGTAATTTATCTTGCTTTGCCAACACCTCCTGGTGAGGATGGCAGCGCAGACCTTTCTTATGTTCTGAAGGTTTCTGAAAATATCGGTCAGCTGATGACTTCTTACAAAGTAATTGTCAATAAATCAACCGTTCCAGTAGGTACAGCAGACAGAGTAAGAGAGACCATTTCTGCGAAAACAGAAATCCCTTTCGATGTGGTTTCTAATCCAGAATTCCTCCGCGAAGGTTTTGCTATGGAAGATTCTATGAATCCTGCCAGAATCGTAGTGGGTTCTAGTTCGGACAAGGCTAAAAATATCATTGCCCAAATCTACCAACCGTTCACTAACACGGGAGTTCCAATCATTTTCATGGATGAAAAATCTTCGGAACTGACCAAATATGCAGCCAATTCGTTCCTTGCTGTGAAAATCACTTTCATGAACGAAATAGCAAACTACTGCGAAAAAGTGGGAGCTGATGTAGACAAAGTAAGACTCGGTATGGGTAGTGATGACAGAATCGGGCATCGTTTCCTTTTCCCAGGAATAGGCTACGGAGGAAGCTGTTTCCCGAAAGATGTGAAAGCCCTCATCAAATCAGGAAAGGAAGAAAACTTTGATTTCCAAATCCTTAACGCTACTGAAAATGTAAATAAAGCTCAAAAAGTAATCCTCGTTTCTGAAATTGAAAAATATTTCGGCGGAAACATCAGAGATAAGAAAATAGCGATGTGGGGGCTTGCTTTTAAAGCAAATACCGATGACATCAGAGAAGCTTCTTCTTTGGATAATATTTCTCTTTTATTAGAAAAAGGAGCAAAAATAACGGCTTATGATGCCATCGCAGAGGAAAATGTAAAGAAAATCTTTGGCGACAAAATAGAATATACAAAAGATATGTATTCTTGCCTAGAAGATGCTGACTGTCTGCTGATAGCGACAGAATGGAGCGAGTTCAAAAATCCTAACTTCCAGCTTATGGCAGAAAAGATGAAGAACAAAGCTATTTTCGATGGTAGAAACATGTTCTCTATCGACCAAATAGAAAACACAGGATTTTATTATAAATCTATTGGTAGAAAAACTATAAAATAAAAAACACTGAAATTATGGGACTTTTTGATTTTTTCAAGAAAAAGGAAACTCCAAAACCTGAAAAAGAGAATAACAGCATAGCGCTTTCTATGCCGATGTTCAAAGGAGGAAGCTATTCGCTGGATAAAGTTTTAGAAGATTTAAAATCCCACTGGGGACTAGAAGTTTCTGAAATCTCTGGCGATGATGAAGTAGCAACTCTCTTTATCAATGGAATGATGGCTGCCATTGCAAAAATGCCAGCGCCTATTCCAAGTGAAGATTTGGAGTCAATATTTGGGTATTCTTACCTTTGGAATAATGTAGAAAAAGAAGTTTCAGAGCATGACAGCCACGCCATTGTTTCTATTTTAGACAAATCAAAAAGTCAGGTTGAGAAATTTTCTTTGATGACGATGATTAACGCCTCTATCCTCAGAACTACTCCTGATGCGATAGGTGTTTATCAAGGAAGCCAGACTCTGCTTCTTCCGAAAGGTTTGTACATTGACTTTGCAGACTTTTTATTAGAAGGAAATTTACCTGTGATTCTGTGGATTTACATCGGACTTGTCGGCTTAAAAGAAGGGGAAAACAGCCTTTATACTTTTGGAATGAAAGATTTTGGAAAAGAGGAAATAGAAATCATCGACAGCCAAATGTCACGAAGTGATTTGCATGACTTTATCCTTCCTGTTCTCAACTATATTTTAGCTTATGATGTTACTCTAAAAAATGGAGAAACTATCGGTTTTTCTGAGGAACAAAAAATAAAAATTACGGAATCCAAAGCAGTTTATTTGGATGGAAATTCTTTAAAATTAGAACTATAAAATTATGAAATCAATCATTATCACTGGCGGAGCAGGATTTATCGGTTCTCATGTTGTTCGTGAGTTTGTGAAAAATCTCCCGCAAACGAAAATCATCAACCTTGATGCCCTTACATACGCAGGAAACCTTGAAAATCTGAAAGATATAGAAAACGAACCAAACTATATCTTTGAAAAAGCAGACATCACAAAACCAGAAGAACTAAAAAAGGTTTTTGAAAAACATAATCCAGATGCAGTGATACACCTCGCTGCGGAAAGCCATGTGGATAGAAGTATCACAGACCCAAATGCTTTCATCAATACCAATGTGATTGGGACTGCTAATCTTCTTAATCTTTGTAAAGAATTTTGGACACTAAATCCAGAGCATACACACGGAAGATTTCCTAACGAACCGAGAAAAAATCTTTTCTATCATGTTTCTACAGATGAAGTGTATGGTGCTTTGGGAGAAACAGGATTTTTCACTGAAGAAACGCCTTACGACCCAAAATCTCCGTATTCTGCGAGTAAAGCTGCCAGCGACCATTTGGTAAGAGCTTACGGAAACACTTATGGGCTTCCTTACATTGTTTCCAATTGTTCTAACAACTATGGCCCAAATCATTTCCCAGAGAAACTGATTCCACTGTGTATTTCTAATATTCTCAATGAAAAACCACTGCCAATCTATGGCGATGGAAAATATACCCGCGACTGGCTGTTCGTGATAGACCATGCTCATGCTATTTTCCAAATTTTCCATGAAGCGAAAACAGGAGAAACTTATAATATTGGTGGATTTAATGAATGGCAGAATATTGATTTAATCAAGGAATTGATTAAACAAATGGATGCAAAACTTGGAAATCCTGCTGGCTATTCAGAAAAGCTAATCACTTTTGTGAAAGACCGCCCAGGGCATGACAAACGCTATGCTATAGATGCTACAAAACTAAATAAAGATTTGGGGTGGAAACCTTCTGTAACCTTTGAAGAAGGTTTAGCTAAAACTATCGATTGGTTCCTGAGCAATAAAGATTGGCTGGAACATGTAACCAGCGGAGAATACCAAAAATACTACGAAAAACAGTATAGCTAATGATTTCTATTGTAAGTCCTGTTTACCGAGCTGAAAAAATCCTTCCGATTCTCGTTTCTGAAATTAATTTAGTAATGGAGAGAATCGGCGAGGACTATGAAATCATATTGGTAGATGACCGAAGTCCTGATAACTCTTGGGAAGTAATGAAAGTGCTTTCCAGCCAAAATCCTAAGATAAAAAGCATTCGGCTGAGCAGAAATTTTGGTCAGCATAGTGCTATTTTTGCTGGACTTACAAAAACAAAAGGCGACTGGGTGGTAGTAATGGACTGTGATATGCAGGATCAGCCCAAGGAAATAGCCAAACTCTACAAAAAAGCTTTAGAAGGATACGATATTGTTTTAGGACAGAGAGAAAACCGAAAAGACAAATTCCTAAAGAAATTAACATCTAAACTTTTTTACAAAGTTTTTAATTACCTATCGGGAGCGAATTTTGATAACAATGTAGCGAATTTTGGGATTTATCACCAAAAGACCATTAAGTCTATTTTGGATATGGGAGACTATGTTAAATTCTTTTCGTTATTTATTAACTGGATTGGGTTTAAAAGTGTTTCCATTCCGATAGAACATAGAGAACGCGAGGAAGGAAAATCTACATATAGTGTAGGAAGACTTTTTAAGCAGGCATTCAATGTTATTATATCTTTTTCGGATAAGCCGCTTAGGTTGTTTATAAATTTTGGATTGAGTATATCTGTTTTGTCTTTCATTGTAGGAATATACTATCTGTATCTGGCTCTCACAGGAAAAATTGCACAGCCTGGTTTTAGCTCATTGATATTATCTATTTGGTTTTTATCGGGAATTATCATCAGCTGTATAGGCATTGTGGGAGTATATTTAGGAAAAACTTTTGATCAAACAAAAGGCAGACCTACATTTATCATTGATGAAGAAGTGTAAATGTACTAAAAATCAATCATTATGAAAATCTTAATTATTGGTGCAAACAGCATTTTATCAAAAGAATTGATACAGTTACATATATCTGATGAAGTAGATATATTGTATCATAGTGCAGCTCTAAACACTTCGCATCCGAAACATAGAAATATCGCTTTAGAAGATATTGGTTCATTAGAGGATAACTACGATATTGTATATATCGTCAGTGCTGTAATATCCAATGATATAGAGAAATTGGATGATATAATCAATGTCAATGCAAGACTGGTTAATGATATTTGTAATCGTTTCAAAAGTTCAAAAATTATTTATTTTTCGAGTGTTGCTGTTTATGATGCGATTGATGGTCTAAATATTGATGAAAAAACACTTCCTTGTCCAGAGTCAGTTTATGGAATTTCAAAGCTATTAGGAGAAAAAATTGTAGAAAAATCTAAAAACTACGCCATACTAAGAATTTCCTCTATGTATGGAACAGGGATGAAACAATCTACTTTCTTGCCTAAAATTATAAAAGATGCATTGGATTCTAAGAAAATCAAACTTCTTGGTCACGGACGAAGAATCCAGAACTATATTCATACAAGGGATGTAGCCACTTTGGCAAAAACAGCTGCATTATCAAAACAAAATGGGATATTCTTAGCCATTTCAAAAGAAAACTACACTAATAAACAAATTGCAGAAATCATACAGATTGTTACAGGTTGTAATATAGAATATTTTGGCGATGACCACACAAGGTCTGTTTCTTATACACAAGAAATCATACCTTACAATGAGTACAATAACACTTCGATAGAAAACGGAATAAAAGAACTAATAGAATGGATAGAAAAACAGTCTTAGTAACAGGCATAGGAGGAAATGTAGGGCAGGGAATTTTGAGAAATATTCTAAAAACAAAGTTTCCTATCAAAATCGTGGGCTGTAATGTCGCAGACTTTTCGGCAGGAAATCATCTTTGTGATTCTTTCTACAAAGTTCCTTTTGCTAATGATGAAAACTATATTAACTCTATCAATGCCATAATTGAAAAAGAAAACATAGACCTCATTATCCCTTCTACTGATTATGAAATTTACTACTTAGCGCTGAATAAAAACCAGCTAAAAACAAAAGTCGTTACCAGCGAGTTAGAAACTTCCAAAAGATATTTAGACAAATATCTTTCCTATGTATTTCATAAAGAAAACCATCTTCCTTTTGCAGAAGCCTATCTTCCTAAGGAATATATTGCTGGAACCTTTGAGGATTATATTGTAAAACCAAGGGAAGGAAGAGGCTCGAGAGGACTTCATATAAACCCAAAAAACATACAAGATTTTGATGATTCCTTCATGGTTCAAAAACTGATTAAAGGAAAAGAAATCACCACAGCTTTTTATGTGAATAAAAATAATGAACTTCATGGATTCATCAACTTAGAGCGAAAGCTGGAAAATGGAGCTACAAATGAGTGTTTTGTAAACAGGCAATATGATAAGGAGCTAAAAAATATTCTAGAAAAAATGATACAAGTAAATCATTTCGTAGGAAGTGCCAATTTACAATCCATAGTAACAGAGACGGGAGAAATCATTCCTTTTGAGGTGAATTGTAGAATTTCAGGGACTAATTCTATACGGTCTAATTTCGGTTTTGAGGATGTGAAATACACATTAGAAGAGCATTTGTATAGCATCTCTCCGAGTAAATCAAATATCATCGAAGGGACTGCTATCAGGGTTTTGATGGATGTCATCTATCCTCACCAAAAACCAGAAAATATTAAAGACAATAAATCCGAACACTATATTTTTTAACTATGAAATATCTTCTATTTGATGCTGCTAATACTCTCATATACAAGCCTAATCTTTGGGAAAGAATCTTAAAAGTCCTACAAGATAATGGTTATAAAATAAATGAAACTGAACTAAAACTAAGACATAAATTACTTTCTGAGATTATCAATTTTCCTGATACTACATCAAGAGGTTTTTATGAAGAGTTTAATTCAGAATTGTTAATGGCTTTGGGCATTATTCCTGATGAAAACCTGCTGAAAGAACTTTTCGAAGCTTGTTCCTATCTGTCATGGAAGGCTTTTGACGACTGTGAAGAAATCAAAAAATTAGATATAAAAAAAGCTGTCGTTTCTAATTTTAATAGCAGCTTACAAGAAAAGTTAGAAGGATTGATTGGAGAAAATATTTTTGATGAATACATTGTCTCTGAAAAAGAAAACCTAAGAAAGCCTTCTTTGGAATTTTATGCAAGGGCTCTCGAAAAACTAAATGCTAATGCTAGTGAAATCATCTACATTGGTGATTCATTAAAACTTGATATTATTCCTGCTAAAAAATTAGGAATCAAAGCATTACTGATTGACAGAGATAATATATATCCATCTGCTAAGGATAGAATAACGAATTTCAGCGAAATAAAAAATTATCTATGAAACGAATAGCAATAATAGGCTCTGCACACTTGGGACAGCAGATTGCTCACCATATACACACGGATACAGAGGATAAAGTAGTTGCTTTTTTTGATGATTTCCAACCAAAAGGGACTATTATCAACTCTATTTCGGTTATTGGCGAAACTAATGATATTTTAGAAGAATATTCGAAAAATAGTTTTGATGAACTGCTGATCGGCGTGGGATATAACCACATGAATACCAGAAAGATGCTGTTTGAAAAATATCATAATGATATTCCTTTCTATAAGTTCATTCATTCCTCCTGTTATGTAGATCCTTCCGCTGAAATAGGAACTGGAACGGTCATCTATCCAAGATGTGTGATTGACCAAAATGTAAAAATTGGAAATAATGTTTTGATTAACATTTCCAGCAGCATTGCACACGATACCACAATAGGCACTCACTCCTTTATCTCTCCATGTGTGTCTATGGCGGGATTTGTGGACATAAAAGAACAATGTATAATAGGCATAAATTCTACAATCATAGACAATATATCCATCACTGAAGGGACAAGAACAGGAGGCGGAACTGTTGTAATAAAAAACATCGAAGAAAAAGGACTATATGTAGGAAATCCTGCAAGATTTGTAAGATGATGAAAAACGACAATATCTTTCTAAAAGGGCTAAATGAACTTCGAGCTGTTGCAGCATTAGGAGTTTTGGTTCATCATATAGAGCTACTAAAATATGATGATAGAAACGCATCACTAAACGACACATATTCCCTTGCAAATAATACACATTTTCATCATTTCATCCAGTCTTTGGGGAAGCATTCTGTATATTTTTTCTTCGTACTGAGTGGTTTTCTAATCACACATCTAATCGTTCGCGAAAAAAGAAAATTTGGAGTTTTTAATTTTCAAAAATTTTATATGAGGCGGGTTTTAAGAATTTGGCCATTATATTATATTATTATGGGAATTTCATTCCTCATCATTCCTTTCATATCTTTTTATTTTGGAATATTTGATACTTTTCCAAATACTTATTATAAAATGGTTCTTGCTACAGATTATAGTTCGCCCAAAACTATTCTATATTATTTAGGATTTTTATCTAATTATGGGCTTTCCGAAGGCATTACATTAGTAGGTGGCTCTCAGACATGGTCTGTATCTATCGAGGAACAATTTTATTTATTTTGGCCTGTTTTATTATTATTTGTTTTTAGAATTAAACCTTATTTGTGGCTGTTATCTAGTATAATTCTGATTTTTATTTTAAATTTTTTCTTCAAAGTAGATTTTTTTGCTGTTTTTAGATATGAATATTTATTCATAGGCTGTATTGGCGGGCTGTTTATTAATTCTTCTTATTTCAAAAAAATAAGTCCTATCATAGATAAAAAGATTTTCTATATTATCAATTTACTCATCATCCTTATCCTATCATTTTTTCCTGTTTTTGATAAATATACGCAGTCTTTTGTTATCAGTATATTTTTCTTGTCTTTTATTATTTTGACGGTTAATAATCATTTTTATTTTTGTTCAAAGATTTTTGATGAAATGGGAAAAATATCTTACGGAATATACATGTATCACCCTTTTATCATGTTTTTAGTTTTTCCTGTTTTAGAATATTTAAAAACACTTATATTCCCCATAAACAGGGGGGGGGCAATGATTTTTCTACTCACCATGCAGTATATTTTAACTATCGGAATCACTCTTTTCATTAGTTATTTTTCATATAATTATATAGAGAAAAAATTTTTGGTGCTTAAAGAAAAAAAATATTCAAGATTATAATTTTTATATAAACTAAGATGAAAACTATAAATTTCTATTTTGTGCTTGTTCCTTTTCTATTACTAAAAATAGGAATCTGTGCTTTTCTCTTTTTAAATAAAGACTGGAGTGCCATCACGGATGGAGATCTATATATGGAGCTATTCCAAAGATTTATTTCCAATGGAGCTTATTCTGAAATAGAAAAAGGGACTTCTGTAATGTATAATTTTGCTCTTTATCCTATCTATTTGCTAGTTGGAGATGCTAAGGAGACTTTTATTATATTCAATAGTCTGTGTATTATTTTGACCATTATTTTAGGTGTATATTTACTATATAAAATATCTATTAGGCTGGATATTAACATCTTTTTCACCTACTTCCTTTGTAGTATTTATATTTTCTATATCATTAGTCAAAAATTCATTAATATTTTAGCCAATGATGATTCTTTCATGGGATTGTTATACCTTATCATCATATACTTTTCCATTAAAAATATTGAATCGCCTAAACATTATTATTTCTCTATCATAGGTTTTATACTCGGATTATGTCTTGGTACTCGTGAAATAGCCATTCTGTTTTTTCCTTTCATTTTATACATGATATACTATTCTAATGCAAAAGTGAAAAACCTAATCTATTTCGTTATTCCTCTCGTTTTCACTATACTTATTATCCATTTTCCTTCTATCATAGCTGGGAATGGTCTTAGTTTTTACAACAAAAACCCAGAAGATGTTAATTGGATTCAGAAAAACCATTTAGCTATCACAGAAATAGAAAAAAGCACTGGTATTTTTAATATCAGACCATGGTCTATCTGGAGG
>CAUORE010000009.1:0-58084 GCA_963506915.1 uncultured Flavobacteriaceae bacterium | reverse complement strand
TAAAGGTAATGTAACTCATTTAGTTTAATTTTAATATTTCTTCAAAACTAAGTATTTCGTATTCTTCATTTAGATGATATTTTTCTTTGGTCTGCTCATACCAAATATCGTGTTCCTCCTGAAAATCATTCGTATCAGAAGGTATTCCATCCTGCCAATACATATTTCCTTTGGCTATCTCCATTGCGTTGTGATAAGTAAGCTCGTGCGTAATGCAAAATAAATTCTCAAGATCTTTAGGTGGGGTTGCAAACAGGTTATTTTGAGCTAATTTCTCAGTAGCTTCTTCCCAGCTAAGTCCTGCATAGTGCATCATATAGTGCTTGAGCCATTCACAATAGGAATAGTGGTTATAAATCCAATAATATTGGTCTTCTGAGTCTTCATATACTATTCCATCACACAAGCCATTTTCGTGAGGTTCAGTTCCTATTTGTGCTAATCGTTTTTGTAAGGCGTTCATTTTTTCTTAATCAAAATATCTCCTTCGTTTAAAGAAAGGTTTTCACCTTCCACTTGTAATTCTTTCCAATATTCTCTTTCATCAGTTTCTACATCATCTACAATCCGAAAATCAGCAAAAGCCATAGAGGGCGCAGGTAGCACAATAACTTTCTCTATATCTTTTGGTTCTAAATGATAAGTATCCGAAAGTTTTTTGAGAAATAAAAGCTGTTCCAACTCCTTTTTATAAGTTACAAGTGCTTGTTTCTCCTCTTGCAAAAGAGAAACTTCTTTAAGCTGATGAATTGTTTTGTGAAGTTCGTCTTCTATAAGTTGCTTTGCTGTTTTCATTTTGTATTCTATAAGAACTCTATATAAATATTACCAATTTCTTTCTGCAAAAAAGAGAATATATAAGATAGATATTAAAAAACTCAGGTAAAATAGGAGTTTATTTCTTTTCATAAAATAGAGACAAATCCCTGATATAAGAAACAATATAAAGAATACATTTGTTATGATATAGTTTCCTACAGAACAATATGACCAAGTATTGCAGTTTAGTGGATATTCTTGTGCATTTGTAGCTATATTGTAAATATCTATTAAAAGAACCGCAATAAGAACTATATAGATAAGTATTATTGCATATTGGAATATTTTTTTATACATAAATTCATTTTTTTGCTAAATTTGATATGTAAAGTTATGAATATCATTCTGTACTAATAGAGATATAGAAAAAATCTTGAGTGCTTTTTTCTTATTTATCATTAATAGGTGTGCAGTTTTCATTTTTTAATATAAAAAAGCGGAAATTATTCCGCTTTTTTTTGTTTTTCTTGTTTTGAACGAAGTTTGATGTTTAAAAACTCAACTGTTAAACTGAATGCCAAGCAAGAATAAATAATATTTTTGCTAATGTGCTGGTGGATACCTTCCGCAACAAGTAATACGCCGATTACAACCAAGAAAGAAAGCGCCAGCATCTGCAAACTCGGATGAGCGTTTATAATGCTGCTTACCTTTCCAGCGAAGAGCATCATTATCGTCATAGAGATAATAACAGCTGCAATCATAATCGCTACATTATCAACAAGTCCCACCGCCGTAAGGATAGAGTCCAGCGAGAACACCATATCCACTAAAATAATCTGCACGATGACCATTGTAATCGCCGCAGAGGCTTTGGATGTATTAGATTCTTCGTGCTCGTCACCCTGCATTTTGTGGTGGATTTCCATCGTACTTTTCACGATAAGGAAAAGCCCTCCACAGAGTAGAATGATGTCTTTCCAGCTTAAAGCCAATGCATTGCCTGGGTTTTGTGGGTCATTGAACCAATCCAATGTAAGAACAGGGTCGCTCAGCCCGATTAACCAGCTGATGGTCAATAATAATCCCACACGGAAAATCATCGCAAAAAACAGCCCGATATTTCTGGCTCTGTTTTGCTGCTGAGCAGGGAGTTTATTGGACAAAATGGAAACGAAAATAATATTATCCACTCCCAAAACCACCTCCAAGAAGGTCAGTGTTAATAAACTAATCCAAATCTGCGGATCTGCAAAATTTGGCATCGATAATGATAATAGTTCCATAGATAAAAGTTAAAATATGCGCAAATATAGAAAAATAAATTAGTTAAAAATACATAATATGAACAGGGTTTTGTTTTAAATCATTATCACTATCTTTGCCCTATGATTAGGGTAACTAAAATTTTTACTTTTGAGACTGCTCATATTCTCTACGGATATGATGGAAAATGCAAGAATATACACGGGCATTCCTACAAACTTTTTGTGACGATAAAGGGAAAACCGATAGATGATATTAACAACGAAAAGAACGGAATGGTGCTTGATTTCGGAGACCTCAAAACCATCGTGAAAGAAGAGATCGTAGATGAATGGGACCACGGACTGATGGTAAATGCGCTGTCGCCTCATAAGGATTTAGGGAAAGAATTGGAGCAGAAAGGACATAAAGTTATTTATTGTGATTATCAGCCCACTTGCGAAAATATGCTCTACGAAATCGCTGATAAAATTAAAAAAAGACTGCCGAGCCAAGTGCAGCTAGTATATCTAAAACTCCACGAAACCGAAAACTCTTACGGAGAATGGTTTGCGGAGGATAATGAATAATTAAACAAAATGAATACAAAACAAGAAGCTGAAAAACTTTTCCCAAATTGGAAAGCTACTCCATGTGTTACAGGTAGAATAGCCAAAGAAGAGGATGTGAGAAATGAAAATGCAGTTTTTGTGATTGAAAACACTGATGTAGAATTTCATAAAGCATATGACATGGAACTACCCAAACTTGCTAAATGGCATAGTGATGAAGGTTCTGAATTTGTAGTAGTTATACAGATAGAGGAATGTGTACAAGGAGTTATTGTAGGTTATAAGAATGCTGATGGAAGATTTGGGGCAGGGCTGTTCCATGAATTTGAGTTTTTAGAATAGAAAAGAAAGCACATCATGCTAAAGATAAATTTAGAAAATTATAAGAAAATTTATTTCGCATCAGACCAGCATTTTGGGGCGCCTACGCCTGCCGAGAGCAAGCCTCGTGAGGAGCGTTTCGTGCAGTGGCTGGATGAGATAAAGCATGACTGTCAGGTGCTGTTCCTGATGGGAGATTTATTTGATTTTTGGCACGAGTGGGACTATGTAGTACCGAAAGGTTTTATAAGAGTTTTAGGAAAAATCGCTGAACTGAAAGACAGTGGGATAGATATTTATTTTTTCGTGGGAAACCATGATTTGTGGATGAAAGATTATTTCCAAAAAGAGCTGGGAATTCCTGTTTTTTTTGAGAAACAATATTTTGAGATTAATGGGAAAAAATTCCTCCTCGCTCATGGTGATGGCTTAGGCCCAGGGGATAAGGGATACAAGAGAATGAAAAAAGTTTTTACCAATCCTGTGTCCCGCTGGCTTTTCAAGTGGCTTCACCCTGATATCGCGATGAGGCTGGCGATATATCTTTCCACGAAAAACAAACTGATTTCAGGAGAGGAAGACAAGCAGTTTTTAGGCGAAGACAAGGAGTTTCTGATTCTTTACGCAAAAGAAAAACTGAAAACAGAAAAAATAGATTATTTTGTTTTTGGGCATCGCCACCTGCCGATGGTTTTGGATTTGGATAAAACAGGTTCGCTCTACATCAACCTTGGCGACTGGATTTCTTATTTCACTTATGGTGTTTTTGACGGGCAGAAATTTGATTTGCTGGAATATAAATAAATGGACAAATGAAAGGAATTTTTGATATAAAAACGGAGCAGGATTTTAGGGAAAAATGTTTGGAAACTTTTCGCTATCAGTATGAAAATGTGGAGGTTTATAGAAAATTTGTTGATTTCTTAAATATCAATCCAGACCAAATCACTCAGATTTCTGAGATTCCTTTTCTGCCGATAGAAATGTTCAAAAACCACACGATTTTAGATAAAAATAAAGAGAAGGAAAACTTTTTCCAGTCATCTGGAACGACCAATATTCAGACGCTTTCCAAGCATTGGATTGCAGATTTCAGTTTATACGAAGAGAGTATTTACAAGAGTTTTGAGCAGTTCATTGGGAAGCCAGAGGATTTCATATTTTTAGGATTGTTGCCAAGTTATTTAGAACGCCAAAATTCATCGCTAATCTATATGGTGGATTTCTTGATGAAAAAATCTGGGCATCAGGAAAACGGCTATTTCTTGTATAATCATAGAGAGCTTGTTGATCTTCTCAAAAAGCTGAATAATAAGAAAATCATACTCTTTGGGGTTAGTTTTGCTTTGTTGGATTTTGCAGATTTCTGTGAGGAAAACGAAGGTTTTGATTTGGCTAAAAATCCAGATCTGATTATCATAGAAACAGGCGGAATGAAAGGCAGAAAAGAAGAAATGACCAAAGATGAGCTTTTGGAAATACTGAAAACCAGCTTCCAAACTGAAAAAATCTACTCTGAATATTCCATGACGGAACTCCTTTCGCAGGCGTATTCGCTGGGGAATAATGAGTATCTGTGTCCAATGTGGATGCGTATTTTGGTTCGTAATACGGAAGATCCGTTTTCCTATATGGAAGAGGGCAGGACTGGGGCTATCAATATTATAGACTTGGCGAATAAACATTCGTGCAGCTTTATCGCGACACAAGATTTAGGGAAAATCCACAAAGGGAAATTTCAAGTTTTGGGAAGAATAGACCATTCTGATATCAGAGGTTGCAGTCTTTTGGTGAGTTAAAAAATAAAAAAAACCGAGAATTTATCTCGGTTTTTTATTTAGAATCTGATGATTTCTTCCATTTTAGCATTTTCCTCGCTTACGAGTTCATCATCTACTAGGATTTTTCCACTGTGTTCATCGATGATGATTTTCTTTCTCTGTGCTATTTCTACTAATTTCTGAGCAGGAATCGTGAAGTAAGAACCTTTCGGCGCGCCTCTTTCTATACCTACCACAGCAAGCCCGTTAGCAGAGTTGTTTCTGATTCTTTTATAAGAAGAAAGCAGTCTTTCATCGATTAGGGCTGCGAATTCTTCAGATTTTTTCACTAAAAATTCTTCCTCTTTTTGAGTTTCTGTGATTAGTGAGTTTAGCTCAGATTTTTTGAAGTTTAGGTGAGATTCCAGCTCTTCTATTTTTTCTTTGTTTTGTGAAAGAACCTCATTTTTTTGTGAGATTTTAGCTTCGAATTCTCTTATTTTTTTCTCAGCCAGCTGGATTTCTAATTCCTGAAACTCCATTTCTTTTGATAAAGCTTCGAATTCTTTATTGTTTTTTACATTATCCTGCTGAGTTTTATATTTTTCAATCAAAGTTTGAGAATGATTGATCACCTCTTTTTTAGTGCTGATTTCCTTGTTGAAATCTTCAATATCTGTTTCTAATTTAGAAATTCTTTTATTAAGACCTTCAATTTCGTTTTCCAAATCCTCCACTTCTATCGGCAGTTCGCCTCTGGTACTGCGGATTTCATCTAACCTAGAATCGATATATTGCAGGTCATAAAGGGTTCTTAGTTTTTCTTCAACAGAGATTTCTATATTTTTCTTAGCCATAACTTATAAGAAATAATTTACAGGGTTGGTATTAATGCTTGATTTTGAAACTGCAAATGTAGTGAATTTTTCTGATAAAATTTCATATAATTGTTGAACTACAAATTGCTCCGACTCAAAATGCCCGATATCACACAGCAAAATTCTATTTTCAGCCGTGAAAAAATCGTGATATTTCATATCTGCGGTGAGGTAGGCATCGCATTGGTTTTGCAGAGCGTTTTTGATTCCGCTGGCTCCGCTGCCGCCTAAAACAGCCACTTTTTTTATCTTTTTGCCAGTAAAACTGCTGTGGCGGATGATTTTTAAATCAAATTTTTCTTTCACGAAATTCAGAAATTCTTTTTCCTCCATTTCCTCAGGTAATTCGCCAAACATTCCCAAACCAGAATATTGGTTTTCGTTTTCTATCGCATAGATTTGGTAGGCAACTTCCTCGTAAGGATGAGCGAATTTCATAGCGGAAATAATCTGATTTTTTTTGAATTTTTCAAAAATCACAGAAAGCTGAATTTCATTGACTTTTTCAGTTGTTCCTTTTTTGCCTAAAAACGGATTAGAACCGTCTATCGGGCGGAAAGTTCCCTCTCCACCGATGCTGAAACTGCATTCATCATAAAAACCGATGTTCCCTGCTCCAGCCTCAAATAGAGCTTTTTTGACCTGCTCGGCATAATCCATAGGAACATAAGTGATTAGCTGTAAAAGATTTTCTTTTTTTGGAATTAAAATTTTAAGCTGGTCTAAACCTAATTCTTTGCAAATTCTATGGTTCATACCGAAATAGTGGTTGTCTAATGCCGTATGAAGGGCGATGATGGCGATTTTGTTTTCTATCGCTTTCAGGACGGCTTTTTCTACATAATTTTTGCCAGTGATGGACTTTAATCCTGAAAAAATAATCGGATGAAAGGTCAAAATCACATTTGCGTTTTTTTTTACAGCTTCCTCTACGACGCTTTCCAAGGCATCGTGACAGATTAAAACGCCTGTGATTTCCCGCTCTGGATTTCCGCAGAGAAGTCCAACATTATCAAAGTCTTCCGCCTGTTGGAAAGGAATGATTTGGTTAAGTTCTTTTATTAGGTTTTGTATTGTCATTTTGATGAGATTATCAAGAATTTTGACAAAAATAAAAAAAGAACTCCTAATTTAGGAGCTCTTTATCAATCTATTTTACTTTTACTAATTCTACATCGAAAATCAGCCAAGCGTTAGGTGGAATCACACCGCCAGCGCCTCTTGCTCCGTAGCCAAGTTCAGAAGGGATAAGAAGAGTAGCTGCATCGCCCTCTTTTAGAAGCATAATTCCTTCGTCCCAACCTTTAATCACTTGACCAACACCAATAGGAATTTCTATCGGTTCTCCTCTTCTGAAAGAGTTGTCAAACTCCTGTCCGTTTACCAGTCTTCCTGCGTAGTGAACAGAAACCACATCTCCTTTCTGAGGCTGTTTTCCGTTTCCATGTTTTGTTATTTTATAGAACAAACCAGATGGAGTCTGCTGCATTCCTTCTTTCAGAGAAGCGAATTTTCTCTCTTGCTCTTGTCTGTTTTTTTCTTGGATTTTATTTTTACCTTCGTTGAAGATTTTTGCAGCATCATAAGATTTGTAGCTGTCACCTTTAGTGAAGATTTCTACCTTTTTGATTACCACATCTTCTTTCGGTTTGTCCTGAGCTCCTTTTTCTACCGTTGCGATAGCGTCGATAGTTTCCAGACCGCTGATTACTTTCCCGAAAATAGTGTGTCTTCCATCCAGCCAAGGCGTAGCCACTTCTGTGATGAAGAACTGAGAACCGTTTGTATTAGGGCCAGAGTTTGCCATAGAAAGGAAACCTTTCCCTTCATGTCTTAAATCATTTTTTTCATCATCAAATTTGTACCCTGGGTCGCCCATTCCTGTTCCTGTAGGGTCACCACCTTGAATCATGAAGTCTTTAATCACTCTGTGGAAGATGATTCCATCGTAGTAAGGCTGTCCTTTTGCTTTCGCCTTGTTTTCTATAGTTCCTTGTGCTAGTCCTACGAAGTTAGCCACCGTAACGGGAGCTTCCTTGTCAAAGAACTGGATAATCATGTCTCCTTTTGAGGTTTCCATTTTTGCATAAACCCCATCAGGAAGTTGTTTGTAAAATGCTTTGTCTATATTCATTTTTTTATAAATAGGTTTACAGTTTGTTAAAATTAAAGCAGAAATTAATAAAAATAAGATTTTTTTCATAATATTAGAAATTACTTTGTAAGTTTTAGTTTAATGATTAGAGGCATGTCATAAGGGATTTGGTCGCCATCTCCATAAGTCCCATACGCTAGAACGGAAGGAACGAGAAGGGTGGTTTCTTCATCAGGATTTAGATATCGAACGGCATCCTCTATGGCATCTAGTTCCTCGAATTTTCCGAGAGGAGCATCTTTATAAGTTTTAGGTTTTTCGTAGAATTTTTGTAAATCAAAATCGTACAACTCATATTGGAAAGAGACCAGCTCTCCATCTTGTTTTTTCTTTCTTTGTTCTAGATTTTCTATATTACTCCAGTAGTTGAGCTGGGTAGGATAGAATTTCTCTTTCTGTTTGGAAATCCATTCTTGGATTTGTTCTCTTTCCATGGTGTTCAGCTGCTTTGCTCTGTTTTTGGAAACGCCCATTTCTTCATTGGACATTCCTCCCACAGGCGTGTAGACCTGTGTGCTTTGGGAGCAGGAAACGAATAAAAAACCGATGATAAAAACAATATTTTTCATAAATAAATTTTAGCCCAGCTTTTTTCTAATGGCAGCAGGAAGCCAGATAAATAGTCACTATATGTTTCTTTGGAAAAATCAAAAACTTCTATATTCTGTGGTATAGAGCTGTTTTTTATTCCTTTTTTGAAATCAAGGAGGTTGATGGTTTTAGTTTCTCCATTTTCTATATAAGAAACTTTCATTCTGTTCAAAAAATCCAAGCCAAATTCCGTGTCAATATCCCTTATCATACTCGTAAGCGAATCTACTGAGCATCCACCAGCTTTGGCGTTTTCTTCATCGATGAAGATGATGAGAAACTGATTTCTTTCTATTTTAAATGATGCCGAAAGCGGTTCGCCGTGCGTAGTCCAGTCTGATAAAAAATCATTTATTCTTTCTGAAACGACCTGTATCTCCTCTGATTTTAGAACATGAGAAGAAGGATAAATCATTATCCTAGGATTTTTGGTTTCTATGTTATCAGGAGTTTCTGCTTTCACAATTGGATTATTATAACTTGGGAGGCAAATTTAGTAATTCTTTTTTATTCATAATGTAAATTTTCTTAATTGATATAAACTTGTAAAAGAGGTAAAAATAAAAAGGTAATTTCTTGAATATACAAATAAATATGAGTAATTTGCACCCAATATCTATCTGATATAGGTTGGTGGTTTTTGAAAAGTTATAAAAATCATTAAAAATAGAGATAATAAGATAGAGGAATAGTCTTAATTGTTAGTAAAAAAATAAAATAGATATCTATATTATGAAAAAACTACAAATTTTTAAAAATGCATTAAGGAGTATTAGTAGTCAAATTTTAGGAGGTAAGTTTAGGTTTTTTATATCCTTTTTTTCTCATTACATTTTTAAGGGAATAGGGATGAAGAATCCGATAGCATTTCCTGCAGCAAAATTCAGGTTAAGGAATATAGTCCTTAATACAAGAGCAAATACAATAGATTTTTGGCCATGTTTAGAGTCTTATGAGCCTGATATTCCTTATTTTCTTTTGGATGTATTAAAGGATAAGAAAGGGACTTTTGTCGATGTGGGAGGACATATAGGAAGATATACTGTTTTGATGGCTAAAAATAAATGGGAAGTAATCACCTTTGAGCCCATGAAATCAAGCTATCAAATGATTCTAAAAAATCTGGAAGAAAACCAATGTTCTGAAAATGCTAAAGTTTATAATTTAGGTTTAGGTATTAAAAATGAAACACTTACTATATACTATAATTCTGAGGAAACAGCTGAGTCTTCATTAGTTATGAATGAGGATAAGAAAAATAAGGAAGATATAGAAATAGTTTCATTTGATAGTTTTATTGACTATAAAGATTTTGATGAATTATGCTTTGTAAAAATAGATATAGAAGGGAATGAAGAAAATGCACTTATGGGAATGTTGGAATTCATTAAAGAAAAAAAACCGATTTTAATGTTGGAATTGTGGGAATACAATCAGCAAAAAGTTACTGATATATTGAAATCATTTGGTTATAAGAGACTGCATGTATTTTGGTTTATAGAAGAAAAACACAAAGAGTATATGGATAAAATGTATCAATTGTATAATTCACATGGTTTGGTGTATGATTATAAGTAAAAATAAAACAAAAAATTAATAATAAAAGCAGCCTTTTGGGCTGCTTTTATTATTAATTTTAAACCTGATAAATATCATTGTTTTAGTAGATTGTAATTACTTGTAATTTAGTAACTTCGAAGAATGAAATACAAAAATTTTACTTATGAGAAAACTTTTATTCTTGTTGAATTTCTTCGTCATTTTCAACAGTTATGGACAGAGTCTTGTGTCCAAGTTTGATGTAGCATCTAATGGTGCTAATTCGGTTGCTTTTGTAGATAAGAGTATAGGGACTCCTAGATCTTATCAGTGGGAATTTCAGGGAGGTGTACCAGCTGTATCCACAGAGAAAAACCCTAAGGTATCTTATTCCTCACCAGGGAAATATAGTGTAAAATTAAAAGTAACAGATGCTAAAGGTGTTACCTCTACATCTGTGAGAACATTAGAAGTGTCCTATACAGTGGCAAAGGAAATAGATCTGAGTACAGGGACTAAAGAAGATGGAACTCTGATGTCTGAGAATGGAGAAAAAGATGCAGACTGGACACATTTGGATGAAAAAATGACTATTAGAACAATTCCATATACTAGAAAACCATATTTGGATAAAAAAAATGATCCTGTATTTGGAAGTTGGGAGTCAGCAGAATTAAATAATAAAACACCAGTGACAAGATGGATTACAACAAATAGTGGAGGTAGACACACCAAATGTTTTTATATTAGTAAAACTTTTAAAGTTCCAACTGAAGGTATTTTAAATCTAAAGGTTCTTGCATTTACTCGAAATTGGGTGTATTTAGTTAAGAAAAACCAAGATGGAACAGAAGATAGTAAACAAATAACACGAACAAAATTTATTCAGATAGGAAAATCAGGATTAACTAAAGGATGGTTGAATCCTGAAAATCCAGAGGTGGTCAATTATAAATTGGAACAAGGGGAATATTATATTAAAGTTGAGGTTTATACTAGCTCTGGTTTGGATAAACAATCAATAGATGTAAATGCAAAAGTGGGATTAGGGGTAGGAATAAAGGCTGTTTTATCTCCCCCTGCTGATTTTAAAGCAAATGCAACCACAGTTAATTTTGGAACGAATGTGCAGTTTTCTAATATTTCAGCAGGAACTCCAGTTAGTCAAAATTGGACATTTACAGATGCAGGAAGTCATGTAACAGATAAACAAAAAAATCCACTTATTAAATTCAAAAGTGTGGGATATCACAATGTGGAATTGTTGGTAGATTATGGCAATCAAATAGTATCTAGTTTAAGTATAGACAATTACATGAAAGTGGCAGGATTGGACTACACTAAAGCTCCTAATAGTTACATATTTGACCATAAAAGTTCAAATAGTGGATTGTTTATCCCAGTGAAAAAGGCTTATGAAATGTGGAAAAATGGACTTCATATTGAAGGAGGAGCGGTGCCTAATGGGCAGGCAGTAGCAGAGGTGTATTGGGAAGATGTACATGGATTGATAAGAACAAAGCCTAATTATCAACTGGAAATTATAGGTTCAGGAGAGTCTGCAAAGATAAAAGTGCCTGTTAATAAAGCTAAAGAAGGAAATGCATTAGTAGTATATAAAGTTAATGGTAAAATATACTGGTCATGGCATGTGTGGGTTACAGATGATCCTAGCAAAGGAACCAACTATATGGCTTATGATGAAACTAAAAGACTTAGAAATAATGGTGTAGAGGAACTTATACCAAAAGCTGAATGGGGATGGATGGATCGTAATTTGGGAGCTGTTTCTAGCAGCCTTACAGAAGAAGGATGGAATAGAAACAATGGACTACTATACCAATGGGGAAGAAAAGACCCTATTCCTCCGCTAGCAACTAGAGGATGGGATTTTTATGAGGTTTCTGGTACAGTGGGAAGAATAGGACTTGCGAATTCGCAAAATAATAATGTGGTTAAAAAAATAGATGAGACTAGGATTTTCATTCCTTTATCTAAAGCGAAATTAAAGGATAATATTCAGCGTTCTATTCATAATCCAATGAGTCTTATTTATGTGAATGATGATAACTCAAATGAACAAGCATATTACATTTCTCGTAATAAACAAGGTAATATAGTAGGTAAGTGGCCTGTCAATTGGTTCGGAAATCCTTCTTTTAATGATGGAAAATCAATAGCAGAAGTAAATCTTTGGTCAGATAATTCCCAAGGTAAATTCTTTAATCCACAAACACGGCTTGAAAAACTAGTGAAACCTTATCAAGATAAGTCTTCGTATGACCCATGTCCTAATGGTTGGAGAGTCCCTTCAGTATTGGTGGCGAATACAACACTAGGAGGCAAGAATAGAGATATTCCTATGATACTTAGTCCTTTTGGACCAAAAACATTAGAGCATAATAATAACCAATTATATACGATTACACCAACCAACGATGGAATACCTAATTTTCTAAGGGGAATAAAGATGTATCCTGAGATGGGTGCTGATTTATCTTCTGTTAATGGACAAAATATGGGGGTCTTTCCAGGAACCGGATTGTTATCTAGAACTACACAAGGTGGAAGATATACTGATATGCATGAAACATATCTTTGGACTGCTACAATGGGAAGATGGTGGAAAGATGATATAAAAACAGTGAATCCAATGGCTTTGAGAATAGTACCAGATCTTAATCAAAAAAAATATATTCCAGATCCAAATATGCCATCATTAAAAGGGTTTTATGTATATAATCCTCTATTTTGGGAGAGAACATCTTCTGATGCTATGGGGGTGCGCTGTATAAAGGATCCTCTATATGTGGTAAATGAATATGACTTCCCTACAGAGTATTTTAGAGATGAAGTAGCATATCCTACATTCACTGATGGACTTGAAAATCCTAATACCTATCAAATAGTTAAAAAAACTACAGAGTCTATTATCAAAATACCAATTAACAAAGCATTTTCTGTGCATAGTGAGCATTTGGATAATAAACAAATATTAAAAAATACCAACTATAATAATTTAAAAGCTAATGTGCATTGGACTACTAACAAAGATCTTATTAGGCATGTTTCTATTTCAAAAACCAATCCAGCTAGTTTGGCAGAGATAAATAATACATTTATTAATGTAAAAATAACACCTAATCAAAGTGGAAATGCGGTAGTTACTCTACATAATGGAAGTATTGCTAATCCTGTGTATTGGTCTTGGCATATTTGGGTAACAGATTCTGAAGTAAAAACAGTAAGATATGTTACTGCTGAGCCTAATACAGCAGCATATAACTATATAAACTATGTAAATGATGACCATGTAATAGACTCTGAATTTATGGATAGAAATTTAGGAGCATTGGATGTCTTTCCATCTGTAGTAAATGCAAATTCTCCATCCATTCAAGAACTAAGTAAAATAAAAGTATCTGGAGGTATGCAGTACCAATGGGGAAGAAAAGACCCTATACCTTCTTTTATCAATCCTGATGGTTCTTCTTATTCTATTTATTTAGGGAATACTAATGCTGCTGGGCAGGTATCTTATACAGAATTGAATAGTGGTAATTATGAAAGTAGATTTGTGGTACCATATAACAATTATGCTAATAATGTGGTATCAACAGATAAAATATCTGATAAGGTAAGTAAGGTTTTGAGCTATTCTGTTAAAAATCCACTGGTGTTTATGATTCCAAGTAAACAGGCTCCTCTTCATAAAAATATGCAAGCTTATACTAATGGAACAGACTGGCTTATAGATGAGGCTAATATTGCTTCTGATAGATGGGGTCGAGCAGATAGAAAGTCTCCATTTGATCCTTGTCCAGAAGGATGGAGAGTTCCTGATGCTTCACATGTAGATATAACTCCTCCTAGAGATTTTGGAAGATCACCTTGGGGAAGAAAGGAGAGAGATCGAACAAAAAATGAATTTCTTAACATATGGTATAAAATAGAAGGTTTCTACAAAGGGAGAACAATAAAGTCATCTCAAAATCAATCTCTTGGATATGTTTTTGAAGATGCAGGATATCATATAGGGAATTATCCATTTACTGGTGCTAGAGGCTATAGAAATATGACTGATGGTCATGCTATCACATCCAAAGTTAATGAAAGGCATATGGGAGTTTGGACTAGTGCTATGGGCTCAGCTTTGTTAGGAAGACCTCTTGCTCTTGTGATAGATAAAGGTAATGGAGCAATGAGTATGTTTGAGAACTACTTAGATCCATATTTCGCTATGAATTGTAGATGTATAAAAATCAAAACAACAGCGGATGGTAAGCAGGAAGGAGCTATTCCAAGATTACCTATACCTAAATACACTGTAGCACAACCAGCCAAACCATTAGCTGCAAATACAGTTCAGAATATGCTTAAAGAGGAGAAAACCTTAAAGGCTTATCCGAATCCTGTTACTGATATTCTAATGATAGATGGAGAACCAGGGAAAGAATATTTTTATCAGTTGTATGATAAAAATGGAAAAATGCTGAAAGAGGGTAAATTTGTGAATAATCAAATAAATATAAGCAATTTGCTACCTGATATTTATCTGATGCGAATAAATAACTCTAAAGAAGCTATAAAAATTATAAAAAAATAATGTAAATAAAAAGCCCTCCTTGAAAGAGGGCTTTATTATTATCAAATAAAATTGTCATTTATTTCTTTCCAAAAACAGAAATGTTGATGTATTTCTTTGGGTTTTGTTTTAAATCGCTTATAAGCTCGTTCAGTGAGTTAGAAGTTTTTGTTAAATTATTGTAAAGCTCTTCGTCTTTCATTAGTTTTCCTAGAGAGCCTTCTCCTCGGTTTATTCCTGCGATTACTTGGTTTAGCTGATTGGCTGTTTTGCTGAGTTCTTCTATGGCTTGGTTAAGTTTTTTAGCATCTATTTCATCTGCCACTTTTCCGAATTTATCTACTGTATTTTTCGTGGAAACCATCGTTTGGTTTGCATTATCTAGTAGAGAACTTATTTTATGTTCATTAGAAGACAAAAGTCTATTGGTTTGGTCAGCTGTAGTTTTAAAAGCTGATACAGTGGCGTTTAGATTAGAGAGAAGCATTTTTATTTCTCTTCTGTTCTGCTCGTCTAGGATTTTATTTGTGCTAGCCAGTGTAGAATCTACTTTTGTAAGAACACTGGAAACTTTCGGTCCCATTTCGGATGCCATAGCATTGATGGCAGAAAGCTGGAATTTTCCTCCCAATGTATCGCCGTCTTTTGCAATTTTATTATCGTAAACCAAATTGATTTTCAGTTGCTTACCGCCCATTAAACTTGGTTCGAAGATTTCCACTGGTGAGTTTTTAGAGAAAGAATACTGGTCATCTACAGAAATTCTTACCACGAAACTTATTTTGCCATCTCTAGATGTTATAGGAATAATCTGGTCTACTAAGCCGACTTTTAAACCGTTGATAGTGACTGCGTTAGAAGGCTCTAATCCATCCACATTGTCATATTTTACAAAGAAAAAATTATCTGTAGAAAATACATTTTTCCCTTTCAAAAACTGAAAAAATAACATGAAACTTATAATTGCAAAAATCGCAATAAGTCCCGCTTTTACTTCTTTTGATAAATTCATTATTATATATGATGTATATTTTGAAGGTGCAAAGATAAGAAAAATCAAAATTATAGAAGCAGGCTTTTGTTAATAAAATGTTAATAAGATGTTTTAAAAAAATATTGATACCTAAAAAGCCTTAAATTCCCTGAAAATACTAAATTTAAGTTTTAAAGTTTTGTTAAAAAACAGTTTAACTGACAAAAATCATTTTTATTTTTGTCGAGTTTTTCTAACTTTGCCCCGTTCAAAATAGAAGTAACTCAAAAAGTTTACCCCCTATGAAGATATCCCAATTGATGAAAAAAAGTGTTTTATTTTATAGTCTTATGGCAGGATTGTTGTTTTCTCTTCAATCTTGTGTGTCCAATTATGTAGTGGCTACTCCATCAGCATATAAACCAGAAGCTTTAGCAGAAGAAAAGTCTCATTTTACATCTTTGACTCAAGAGTATAAAAAAGAACTAGAATCAAATAAAGCCATTGAAAAAACTGAAGAAAAAACTGTTTCTGCAAGAAAAATGGCAAAGAAAAAGTCTTCTACTATAGATGGTATTCTCAGCGAAGCAAATACTTACATCGGGACACCATATAGATTTGGCGGGATGACTAGAAGCGGGATAGATTGCTCTGCATTTGTTCTTTCGGTTTATGGTTCAGCCACAGGGATAAATCTTCCTAGAATCTCTTCAGCTCAGGCTCAGGAAGGGGAAAGAGTAGAAAGAGAACAACTAGAAAAAGGGGATTTACTATTTTTCCAAACTAGAGGGAGCAGAATTTCACATGTGGGTATCGTTCAGGAAATTACACCAGAAGGAGAAATCAAATTTATCCACGCATCTACATCTAAAGGAGTTACAATATCTTCCCTAAATGAAAAATATTGGGGCTTGAGATTCAGATTTGCAAAAAGAATATTGACTAATGAAAAGATCCAAGAAATGGCTTCATTGTAGATTTCTAAAGACTATATTTTAATTTATAATAATAGGAGAGGTTTCACTTTTGGGAAATCTCTCTTTTTATTTAGGATTAGAGGTGATTTATAGAATGCTTTATTCAAAAAAATAATTAAATTTGTCATAGTATATTTTTAATCATGTTGGAGAGAAAAAAAATAGAAGATTTTTTTAAAAAAATAGGAATAGAAGAATTGGTAACCAATCTACAAATCATTGAAAATGATGTCTATATAGATATGGTAGCCCATTCTCCAGCTATGCACGAGAAGAAAAAACTAGAAACAGCCATAAAAGAGGCATTTTCTAAGGAATTTGATAATCGATATGTATTAAAACTAAAAATTTCTTCTCCAGAAACTAAACCAAAGCCAAATATCCGAGGAAAAGAAATACAAGGGGTTAAAAACATCATTGTCATAGCATCTGGAAAAGGAGGCGTAGGCAAATCTACTGTAACAGCTAATTTAGCAGTGACTTTATCAAAAATGGGCTTCAAAGTAGGGCTTTTGGATGCAGATATATATGGTCCATCTATTCCTACAATGTTCAATACCGAAGGAAATAAACCAAGTTCCATCCAAATCGAAGGAAAACACCTTATGAAACCCATAGAGCAGTATGGAATAAAAATGCTGTCCATTGGATATTTTTCAGGAGCAAATAAAGCCGTAGTTTGGCGAGGGCCAATGGCAGGGAAAGCCCTTCATCAGATGATTCGTGATACGGACTGGGGGGAATTGGACTTTCTACTCATAGACTTTCCTCCTGGCACGGGAGACATACATCTTTCTGTGGTTCAGGAACTTCCTGTTACAGGAGCGATTATTGTAAGCACGCCTCAGCATGTGGCTCTGGCAGATGTGAGAAGAGGAATCGCAATGTTCCAGATGGAAAGCATCAATATCCCTGTTTTAGGGCTTGTGGAGAATATGGCGTATTTTATTCCAGAAGAACTTCCAGATAATAAATATTATATCTTTGGGAAAGAAGGCGCTCAAAATTTAGCCAAAGATTTAGGAATTCCTGTTTTGGGCGAAATTCCTTTAATACAAGGAATAAGAGAGGCAGGAGATAAAGGAAAACCCGCTGCTCTGAATGATGGAACTAAAATATCAGAAATTTACACAGAAATCACGAGAAATATGATAGAAAACCTCATAGAAAGAAATAAAAATCTCCCTCCAACAGAGGCAGTTAAAATTACCACAATGGCAGGTTGTTCAACTAAAAAATAAGTAAAATCCTCATGGAAGAAAGCATAGAAACGAAAGTAAAAAAAGCATTGGAAAGCATCAGACCATTTTTGAATAATGATGGCGGTGATATAGAACTGGTAGAAATAAAAGACAACAAGGTGTATGTCAGACTTTTAGGGAATTGCTCTGGCTGCCATATCAGTAATTCTACTATAAAATTAGGTGTGGAAACCACTGTAAAACAGCATGTCCCAAGCATAGAAAGTGTGGTAAATATAGAATGATTTTTTTAGGTGAATATTATTAGGTTTAAGGCAAAAAAAGCCTTAAATTTGCTCAATATATAAATTATTTTACATCATATTATTATGGAACAGTACAATGTAGAGCAAGAAATTCAAAAATTTGTTGCTGGGGTTGAAGCAAGAAACCCAAATGAAACTGAGTTTATTCAGGCAGTAAAGGAAGTTGCTGCAACGGTAATTCCTTTCATCGCGACTAAAAAACAGTACCAAGGCAAAATGCTTTTGGAAAGAATGGCTGAGCCGGAGAGAACGATTATTTTCAGAGTTCCTTGGGTAGATGACAAAGGACAAATCCAAGTAAACAGAGGCTACAGAGTACAGATGAACTCTGCTATCGGGCCATACAAAGGAGGAATTCGTTTTCACCCTTCTGTGAATTTGAGCATCCTTAAATTCTTGGCGTTTGAGCAGACTTTCAAAAATTCCTTGACTACACTTCCAATGGGTGGTGGTAAAGGTGGTTCTGACTTTGACCCAAGTGGGAAATCAGATAACGAAATCATGAGATTCTGCCAGTCTTTCGCAACAGAATTGGCAAAACATATCGGTCCTGATACGGATGTACCTGCTGGTGATATTGGTGTAGGAGCAAGAGAAGTAGGCTACATGTTCGGACAATATAAAAGATTGAGAAATGAATTCACAGGAGTATTGACAGGAAAAGGTCTTTCTTTCGGTGGTTCATTGATTAGACCAGAAGCTACTGGTTTCGGAGTTGTATACTTTGCTGAAGAAATGCTTAAAACTAAAGGAGAAAGCATCAAAGGTAAAATCGTAACTGTATCAGGTTTCGGAAATGTAGCTTGGGGAGTTGTTAAAAAAGTAAATGATTTAGGAGGTAAAGTAGTAACTATCTCTGGCCCTGATGGATATGTATATGACGAAGAAGGAGTAAGCGGAGATAAAATCGACTTCTTACTAGAACTAAGAGCTAGTGGAAACAACAGAGCTGAGGATTATGTTAAAAAATATCCAAATGCTAAATTCTTCGCTGGAAAACGCCCTTGGGAAGTGAAATGTGATGTGGCTATCCCTGCTGCTACTCAAAACGAGCTTAACATCGATGATGCTAAAAACTTGGTAGCTAACGGATGTAAGTGTGTAACTGAGGCTGCGAACATGCCTTGTACACTAGAAGCAATGGAACTGTTCTTGGAAAATAAATTATTATTCTCTCCAGGGAAAGCATCTAACGCTGGTGGAGTAGCGACATCTGGTTTGGAGATGACACAGAACTCTATCCGTTTGAGCTGGTCTGCAGAAGAAGTAGATGAAAAACTACAAACTATCATGAGAGGAATCCATGAAGTATGTAGAAAATACGGAAAAGAAGAAGATGGATATGTAAACTATGTAAAAGGAGCAAACATCGCAGGTTTCGTAAAAGTTGCTGATGCTATGCTTGCACAAGGAGTAGTTTAATTTCTCTTTCAATAAAAAAAGGAAAAGCCTTCAAATTTTGAAGGCTTTTTTATTTACTTAATGTTTCTTGATTTTTTGATTTCCTCTATTCTTTCCTCAAATTCTTCCGTTCTTTCAGGATGTTTTTCTTGAAGAATTTTGTACGCTTGGATGGCTTTGGTGTAGAGTTTTTGTTCTACATAAAGCTGAGCAAGGGTTTCTGTCATCAGGTGGGAAATATCATTGCTCTTTTCCTTTACGATAAAATCTACATCCTCTTTTATTGGGGAGATTTTTGGATTGTTTTCTATGAACTTGTCAATGATTGCAGCTTTTTTGTCTTGTTCAGAAGGAGTAACGATTTCTGAACGGTCTATTTTTAGCCAGCTTTTCCAAGTACTGATGAACGAAGTTACATTGCTATTAGAAGCTGGTTTCACTACCTCTGTAACTTTTACTGGTTCTGTTTCTGGTTTTTCGCTGTCTGCTACATCTTCCGTTGCAGAAACATTTTCCTCTTCTTGAACAGGTTTATTCTGAGAAGAATAAAAATCTACAGGATTTTTATAAACTTCCACTGGCTCATCCTTTTCAGTGTTTTCTGTATCAATTGTTTTTTGATAAATATCCACAGGAGAATAAGCTGATTTTTGCTCTTCTTGTGCATCAGAAACCGCTATTTTAGAAGCATAAAAATCAATGTTTGTTCCTCTTGCTTCGTTTTCAGTTGAACTTTCTGAAGAGTAAATATTTTCTTTTTGCGCAGGAGCTTCTTCTACGAAACCAGTTTGTTTTCTGGCATAGAAATCAATCATTGTTTCTCTTTCTTCTTTTTCAGCTGAACTTTCCGAAGTTGTTTTAGCTGAATAAAAATCTTCCTTTTGTGCAGGAGTATCCTCTATGGATTTAGTTTGTTTTTGAGCATAAAAATCAATCGATGTTTCTTTTGCTTCATCTTCAGCTGGGCTTACAGAAACAGGTTTTACAGAATAATAACCTTCTTTTTGTGCAGGAGCTTCCTCTACTGGCTCTGTTTGTTTTTTAGTATAGAAATCAACAGTTGTTTCTTTGGTTGAATTTTCCTCAACTGTTTTTGCTGAAGAGTAGTAATCTTCTTTTGGTGCAGAAGTTTCCTCTACGAAACCAGTTTGTTTTCTGTTATAGAAATCAATTGTTGTTTCTTTAGGCTTTTTCAGGTTAAATGTACTTGGACTAGCCAATTCTTCTGCGGAAAACCTCTCTTCTTCAACAATAGGTTTAGCTTCAATTTCAACCTCAACCTCAACTTCTTTTTCTTCTATTATTTCTATTGGCGAGATTTCTTCAGCTTTAACTTCCTCAATTACAATTTCTTCTTTTTCGCTGATTGTTTCAACGGCTTTAACAGGCTCTACATCTTCTTCTTTTTCAACGATAGAAGGCTCTTCCATTGCTGTTCCAGATTTTAGTTTTGCCATTTCAGTAGCGATATATTCATCGATGGCAAGTTTTTTTTGTTCATACTCACTTCTTTCTGGAGAAGGGGCGTTATACTGAGGTTCTTCTACAGGCAAAACTTCTGGTATAGAAGGAGTTTCAATATTTATTGTTTGTGGTTCCTCATTTGTATTTTCTTCTACAAAAGATACGGGTTCGCTGATTTCAACGGATTGTGTTTCAACAACTAAATCAGTATTTTCCACAACTTCCTCTTCAGTGTGAATAGGAGTTTCCTCTGCTTTAATTTCTTGAAGCGCAGGTGTTTTTGTAGTAAATTCTGTTTTGAAAGGAAACGGACTTGCTGCCAAGGCCACAGCCATATTTTCATTGGTTTTGTTAATCAAATTGTACAAAATTCTCTTGTCTGTCGTATAGGCAGCGGTTTTTGCTAATTCTTTCGGGAAATGCTCATTATAAAAACGATGAACTCCCAAAAGATAAATAGCCCTCAAACTCTGCATATAAGGGAATTTTTCTATTTCTGTTTCTAATAAGTTTAAATCCTCTACCCTAAGAGTTTCAGGGTTTTTTATAAGGTCTATTATTCTTGTTTCCATTACCAATTTGCTACAATTTCATTAAAAATCTGGTTAATAATTCTTTCATTCACTATTCGTACTTGGCTGCTTTCTATAGCATTGATATCCAAATTACTACTAAATGTAGCCTCTCCAGAAAAAGTTTTATTAAAGTTTTTCTCAGGCTCTATTTTATTTTCATAATTTACATGTACAGTAATCGTAAGTTTGTTTTGCGCGGCCTCTGTTGTCCCTATCGTAGTAGAAGAAATGGATGTCGGCGTGATGCTGTAATCCGAGATATAGCCTTCTATCAGGATATCAGGGTTTTCAGAAGTTCCTTTGAGCGAGGTTCTCTGCAAAAACATTTTTTGTAATGCCATTGTGAAATCTTGGCTCAAATCAGAATTTACCAAAGCGGCATTGTTCGGAAAATTTTTGATTAAAATCGTTTTTGTTTCAGGACTGAGCGAAGACCCTGTGAAACTGTAGCACGAGGAAAGGACTATTCCCGCGGCAGCTGTCATCAGGATGATTTTTAGTTTTATTTTAGCGATAAAATTTCCCATCAGTCTTCCAAATTATATTGTTTTATCTTTCTATAAAGTGTTCTCTGCGAAATGCCGAGCTCATTTGCCGCCTTGTTTCTTCTTCCGTTGTGTTTTTCCAAAGCTTTTATGATGAGGTCTCGCTCATTATTCTGCAAAGATAAAGATTCTGGCTGAGCTTCTTCTAATTCTATGTCCTCTATATTGTTATAATTTTCCATATCAGACCTTGTGATGATGGTCGGATTTTGTATTTCTGCCGGCGGCGTTTCGAAATAAAGGAGCGAGCTAGGGTTTGCTGATGATACATCTGGTGTGTAAATTCTATTGATTAGATTCTGTTCGTGCATAGAGAATTCTCCTGTTCCTCGGTTTTTGATAAGTTCCGAAGTCAGAGATTTCAAATCATTGATATCATTTCTCATATCAAAGAGAATTTTATACATAATTTCCCTTTCCGAGCTGAAATCAGAATTATTATTCGTTTTAGAATGATTAGAAACCACAGGAAGTCTGTTGTCCGCAGGGATATATTCTGCAAGTCTTTCCGCATTGATGGTTCTGCTCTGTTCCACCACGGTCATCTGCTCCACCAAATTTCTCAGCTGGCGGACATTCCCAGGGAATGAATAGCCTTCTAAATACCGCACTGCATCTTCTGTGAGGATTAGTTCTGGCATTCTGTATTTTTCAGCAAAGTCTATGGCAAATTTTCTAAACAACAAATGAATGTCGCCTTTTCTCTCGCGGAGTGGTGGCATATCTACCTGAACGGTATTTAGTCTGTAATACAAATCTTCACGGAATTTCCCTTCTTGAATGGCATTCATCATATTTACATTCGTTGCCGCTACTATTCTTACATTGGTTTTTTGTATTTGCGAGGAACCAACTTTCATAAATTCTCCACTTTCTAAAACTCGGAGCAAACGAACCTGCGTCTGCAAAGGAAGTTCTCCCACCTCATCCAAAAAAATAGTACCGCCGTCTGCCACCTCGAAATAGCCTTTCCTCGTGCTGGTTGCTCCCGTAAAAGCGCCCTTCTCATGCCCGAAAAGCTCCGAGTCTATTGTTCCCTCTGGGATAGCACCGCAGTTTACCACGATATAAGGCTGGTGTTTGCGCTTGGATTCGGAGTGGATGATTTTTGGGATAAATTCCTTCCCTGTACCACTTTCTCCAATGACCAAAACCGAAATATCCGTAGGAGCCACCTGTATCGCTTTTCCCAGCGCTCTGTTTAGCGCAGGATAATTTCCGATAATGCCGAAGCGGTTTTTTATGTTTTGTAAGTCAGACATTTTTGAAGTTAAATTAACTTTAATATTTTTAAATTAAACCACCTTTCCAATGAGCGTTCCCTGTGTGCTGTCATAGGTGTATACAGAAACTGTATCACCTATTTTCTGACCCTCTTGTTTGTCAAAAACAACCACTACATTTTGTGAATTTCGGCCTCTCCATTGGTTAGGGTCTTTTTTGGAAGTTCCCTCTATCAGCACCTCATGGGTTTTGCCTACATATCCTTTCATTCTCATGGTGGAAAGCTCGCCCTGCAATGCAATCACCTCGGAGAGTCTGCGCTGTTTTACATCAGCTGGGACATCGTCCTTCATCTTCTTGTGCGCAGGTGTTCCTGGCCTTTCTGAATAGGCGAACATATAGCCGTAGTCGTATTCCACCTCTCTCATTAGGGAAAGCGTATCTTGGTGGTCTTGCTCCGTTTCTCCACAGAAACCAACGATCATATCCTGCGAAAAAGCAATATCTGGAACGATTTTTTTCGCTTCTTTTATTAAATCTAAATATTCTTGGCGTGTGTGCTGGCGGTTCATGGCTTTCAGCATGTTATCGCTTCCACTTTGTACAGGCAAATGCACATATTTACAAATGTTGTCATATTTTGCCATCATATGGAATACATCCAGACTCATATCCTGCGGATTGGAAGTCGCAAAACGGATTCTCATCTTAGGAACGGCCTGTGCTACCATTTCCAGCAGCTGTGCGAAATGCAGGGCAGTTGCCTTTTGCATCTCGGAGGCTTTGTCAAAATCTTTTTTCGCGCCGCCGCCATACCAAAGGTAAGAATCCACATTCTGTCCAAGGAGTGTGATTTCCTTATAACCATTTTCCCAAAGCTCTTTGCACTCGTTGATAATAGAATGAGGGTCTCGGCTTCTTTCCCTTCCACGAGTGAAAGGCACGATGCAGAAAGTACACATATTATCGCATCCACGAGTAATCGTCACGAAAGCAGTTACACCATTTCCACTAAGACGCACAGGACTGATGTCAGCATAAGTTTCTTCTTTGGAAAGAATTACATTGATGGCATCACGCCCTTCCGCTGTCTCTTTTAGAAGGTTTGGCAGGTCTCGGTAGGCATCTGGCCCTACGACCAAATCCACCAAATGTTCTTCTTCTAAAAGCTTAGTTTTCAATCGCTCCGCCATACATCCTAAAACTCCCACAGTAAGGCTTGGCTTTTCTTTCTTAAGGGTTTTAAACTGCGAAAGTCGCATTCTTACAGTCTGTTCTGCTTTCTCCCGAATAGAACAAGTGTTAAGCAAAATAAGGTCTGCTTCCTCCAAAACCGTAGTAGTATTGTAGCCGTTTTTTTGTAAAATGGAAGCTACAATTTCGGAGTCAGAAAAATTCATCTGACAACCATAGCTTTCCAAAAAAAGTTTTTTTGTATTTCCATCAAGGTCTGCGATTGCATAGGCTTCGCCTTGGCGTGTTTCATCTATGTACTTCTTCTCCACATTCTAATTTTTTACGAAGATATAAAATTTCTGCCAAATTGACAGATTTAAGTTGGAATTTTTCTATTTCCCAAATATTTCACTTACAGAACTTCTATTTGATTTTTTAATAAATCTTCAAAAACTTCTCTTTTTCTGATGAGGTGCGCTTTGTCATTTAGCCAAAGAACCTCGGCGGGTTTTAGTCTGGAATTAAAGTTAGAACTCATCTCAAAACCATACGCACCTGCATTTCTGAAAACCAGAATATCTCCTTCGCGGACTTCATTGAGTTTTCTATCCCAAGCGAAAGTGTCTGTCTCACAGATATTTCCCACCACAGTGTAGATTCTCTCCGTTCCTGTAGGGTTAGATAGGTTTTCTATGATATGGTAGGAATCATAAAACATAGGTCTGATGAGGTGATTAAATCCAGAATTTACTCCCACGAAAACCGTAGCTGTAGTTTGTTTAATAACATTGGCATTTACCAAGAAATGTCCAGATTTTCCAACTAAATATTTCCCTGGCTCGAACCAAAGTTCCAGCTCTTTATCGTTTTCTTTGCAGAAGCTAAGGAAGGCGTCTTCCACTTTTTTACCAAGTAAAGCGATGTCCGTTTCCATATCATCTGAGTGGTAAGAAATTTTGAAACCACTGCCCATGTCAATGTATTTCAAATTAGGAAAATGCTCTACTAATTCGAACATGATTTCCATTCCTTGTAGGAATACATCAGGGTCTCTGATTTCACTGCCTGTGTGCATATGCAGCCCTTCGATATTTAGTTTTGTTGATTTTACTAATCTTTCTATATGACGAAGCTGATGGATAGAAATACCAAATTTAGAGTCAATATGTCCCGTAGATATTTTGTGGTTTCCTCCCGCATATATGTGAGGATTTATCCTGATGAAAATAGGGTAGGAGTCACTGTATTTATTCCCAAACTGCTCTAGAATGGAGATGTTATCAATGTTGATATGAACTCCCAGCTTCATGGCTTCTTCTATCTCTGTGAGGTCTACACAGTTCGGCGTGAATAAAATTTTATCAGGAGAAAAACCTGCTTTTAGCCCGAGTTTGACTTCGTTGATAGAAACACAGTCAAGGTTTGCACCCAGTTGATTTACATATTTTAATATGTTGATGTTGGTTAATGCTTTACAAGCGTAGAAAAATTTTGTTTTTTCTGGAAAAGCTGAAGTCAAATTTTGGTACTGATTTTTAATAGATTCAGCATCATATACATACAAAGGTGTCCCGAATTCACTAGCTATATTCAGTAAAATATCGTTATTCATAATAAAATCGATTTATATTCATATAAAAAAGCCTCAGTAGAAAACTAAGGCTTTTTGGATTTTTATCAATGCTTTTTTAAGCATTTGGTTCTACAGATACGAAAGATCTGTTATCTCTCTTTTTAGTGAAAACTACTTTACCATCTACAAGAGCAAATAATGTATGGTCTTTACCCATTCCTACATTTTCACCTGGATGGTGCTGAGTACCTCTTTGTCTTACGATGATGTTCCCAGCAATAGCTTCCTGACCACCAAAAATCTTCACGCCTAATCTTTTAGAGTGAGACTCTCTACCGTTTTTGGAACTACCAACTCCTTTCTTGTGTGCCATTTTATTTTATGGTTTTTAAGGGTTTATTACTTTTTTAATTCTTTAAATTTAGCGATGTTTTTCTCAATCAAAGCATCTACTTCTGCATGAGGAAGAGTTGCTTTTCCTTCAGCAAGAGATACTAGAGTTTCTCTATTTTCTTTAGACTGAGAAAGGTTGAACTTTTTCAATTTGTAGTTAAGTTCATGGTCTTCGCTGAAATCTACAGTGTCTCTATCTGCACCAGCAGCTTCTGGTTTTGCAGTTTCCTTTGTACTCTTCTTAGCTCCTCCTGAAAAACCAGTGATAGAAGTAATCTGAATCTGCGTCAACTGTTGTCTGTGACCATTTTTTACTTTGTAACCTTTTCTTCTTTTCTTTTTGAAAACGATTACTTTATCAGCTTGGACATGATCCAAAATCTCTGCTTCTACAGCGATTCCTTTTACAGCTGGGGCGCCTACTGTTACAGTTCCGTTAGAAGTTAAAAGAACTTTGTCAAAAGAAACTTTTGCTCCTTTGTCTCCTGCTAAACGGTTCACAAATAACTTTTGGTCTTGCTCTACTTTGTATTGAAGCCCCGCTATCTCTACGATTGCAAACATTGTTATAAGTATTTAATTTTAAAATTAGTTTGCAAATATAAGTTTTTTTTTTCTACTACAAAAATCCAGTTGCTTTTTTAACAAAAAAACTTCTCTCAAATCAGAGAGAAGTTCTTGTTTTATTTTTGAACGATTTTAGTTTTTGGAAGTTCCACTGTTCCTGGATCTTTCCAAAGACCATCTTTTATAGCTTTTTTCTTAATTGCTTCAGCTCTTTTTCCACTGTCTGGGTGAGAGTTGAACATTCTTTGGAATCCGTTTTCTTTAGCTCCTCCAGCAAGAAGTTCTAACTTTTTGAATGCAGTGTAAGCTCCTACCACATTATAACCATTGGACTTCATGAATTGGTATGAATAGTCATCCGCTTGGCTTTCCTGCTTTCTACTGTGAGAAGAATCCAAGAATGCGTTAGCCATGTTTCCTAACTGAGTTTCGCTAAGTTTTGATACTGTGTTACTTGCAGCTCCAGCAGCATCTACAAGTGCAGCTCTGGTGTATGCAGATTTGATAGCATCTTTAGTATCTTCGTTTTTCACATGCCCGATTTCATGTCCGATAACAGCCAAAAGCTCATCATCAGTCATGATGTCCATAAGAGAAGAGAAAACTCTCACACTTCCATCAGCAGCAGCGAAAGCGTTGATGTCTCTTACTAAATATACTTTATAATTTAAAGTAAGTCCATCTTGGTTTTTGTGTTTTCCGAAAAGACGGTTTAGTCTTTTTGTGTAAGGGCTGTTTTTGTCAGCTACTGGATTGTTATTATCCATCCAATCCACAGATTCTTTAGAAAGTCTTGCTGCATCAGCGTTAGAGAAAGTCAATGCTTTTACTCCTTTTGCGCCTGCATCTAGTGCTTTTCCTAAATTGATTTTTTGAGCATCAGCAAAATGAATTGCTCCTGCCATAAGACCTAAATAAATTACTTTTTTAAACATAATTTTTGTTTTTGAATGATGCACAAAATTACTAAATATTATTCAGAAGGGATAAATTTTAATTAAAAATTTTATTTTTGGCTAAAAATTCTCGGTTTGATGAAAAGAGATTTATACATTGATTATGCGAAGGGTTTGGCAACTTTGTCGATCGTTTTTATTCACACTGTTTTTTGGTCTGGGCAGTTTTATGTTTCTAATGAAATGAGGGTTTTCAGTCTACTTTTTGATGTACCTATTTTCTTTGCACTCAGCGGATTGACCTCTTCTGGAAATCTTGATAAAACCTTTCGCAGGCTGCTGAAATTACAAATCACCTATATGATTTTTGTGACTGGATTGTTCTTTTTTGATAGTTTTTTCAAGATTTTTCTGCAGTCCTTTTTTGACAAAGAAACATACCAGAATTTCTTTCTGACCTTCGGGCCGAAATATACAGAGAACAGCCTGAGTCAGCCTTTTGATTTTAAACTTTTGGGAAACTGGTGGTTGCATCAGTATAGCACTTGTGATGTGTTTCCTGTGGTGATGGGTAGTTTTTGGTATTTGAAGACTTACTATGTTGTTACATTTTTTGGAGTCATCGTGCTGAGATTTTTCTCAAAATACATTTGGTGGACTATAGGTTTTTGTGTGGCTTTTATATTTGTTTTTAATTTTAATCCAGATTTTTACCCCACTGGGCAGGTGGGCTATACGGTTTTCTATCTATTGGTTTTTCTCGTAGCTTATCAGCTGAAAAACAAGAGACTGACCAATTCCCAAATTCTGATTTTAATTAGTTTTGTATTGCTTAGCCTTGTAGGAATGTTTTGGAGCTATGGAGTAGATATTTTCTACAAACTTAATAAGCAGAAATTCCCGCCGAAAATCCCTTATATCGTTTGGTCTTTTGTTTCCTTGGCGATGGTTTTTATTTTTTATAACAGACTGAAAATTCAGAAGGAAAATCTGCTTTCGTACATAGGTCAGAATGCGATATTTTTCTATTTCGCGCAGGGAATCAGTTCGTCTTTGGTGTATTTTTTCATTCCTATTTTTAGGGAAAATTTACATTGGTTCGTTTTGATGATTTTGATTTATGTTTTAAATGTCTTACTGGCTGTGATTATTGCTAAATTTCTGAAAAAAATAGATGAGCAGGGCTGGAAAATTTTGAATTTATTGGCTGAAAAAATCAAATAAATATACTATATTTGGGATAAATTTTTTTTACAAATCAAAGACAATCAATATTATAAATTTGTAAAACCAATTTTCAGTAGTTTTAAAACTAATTTACAATAATTGTCAAGGAAATTGATGGAAATTTGTACCAATAATTCAAAAAAATAAGAATATGAAAAGAGTATTTAGAAATTCAGTAGTGGTCTTTATGGCTGTCTTTATGATAGCTTCCTGCGCTAAAAAAAATGGAACAGAAACATCTTATTCAGACACTCATCTAGAATCCATAGAATCAGAAGCAGTGGTGGATAGCACCACTGCACCCATGTCTATGGCAGCAAGCCAAGAAGTGGAAGGTAAAAAATTCGTACGAAAAGCAAATGTAGATATGGATGTTTCAGATGTGTATCAGGCGACTATCTACATAGAAAATACACTGAAGGAAATGGGTGGTTTTGTGACGAGTAGTAATTATCGTAGTGATGTTTTGGAGGAAAATATCTTCCCTCAGTCAGAAGAAAAATCTCTATATGTCCGTAAATACACCACTAAAAACCAAATGGAGGTGCGGGTGCCAACTGAGAAATTGTCAGATTTCCTAAAATTACTGAATGACAAGAGTATTTTTCTCCGAGAACGCACCATCACAGCTGAAGATGTGAGTGCTAATGTAAAAATGGCAGAACTGGAAAAACAAAGAATGGAGAAGCATAAAGCTCAACTTTCTCAGCAAACCAATACAACTAAAAATGCAGAAGCAACAAATGATAACGAGCGAGAGCTTAATTATCAGAAAATAAACGATTTCAATCTCGCTGATGAACTGAAATACAGCACGGTGAGCATCTATCTTTCCGAACCGAAATTTAAGATTTCTCAAGAGGAAATGCCGAATATCAGAAGTTTGGGAGATAAATACAAAGGAAGTTTTTGGTATGATTTTAAAGAAGCTTTCGTTGATGGATTCTATGGATTCCAGAAGTTCTTAATATTGGCTGCCAATGCTTGGATGTTTATTTTAGCAGGGATTTTAGGAGTTTTTGCTTGGAGAAATAGAAAGAAATTTTGGAAAAAATCAGAGAAAAAAGAAGAAGAAAAATAAATGATGAAAATCCCTGCACACAGCAGGGATTTTTTCAATTTAAAAGATTAAATTTGTGTTTTTTAATAATTAAAATTTATGCTACCAAAAATAAACCCTACCCAGACCAAGGCTTGGAAAGGTCTGAATGAATATTTTGCTGAAAAAAACTTTGATTTGAGAGAGCTTTTCACTGAAAACCCTAATCGTTTCGAAGAATTTTCTGTAAAAAGAGAAAACTTTTTGTTTGATTTTTCTAAAAATTTAATCGATGAAAAGGTAAAAAATCTTTTGCTTCAGTTGGCTGAAGAATGCGAGCTGAAAACAGCAATTTCTGCAATGTTTTCAGGTGAAAAAATAAATGAAACCGAAGGAAGGGCGGTTCTCCACACAGCTTTGAGAGATTTTTCTAACCAGCCGATTTTAGTGGATGGGAAAGATATAAAACCCGATGTGAAAAGAGTTCTTTCTCAGATGAAAACTTTTTCAGAAAAGGTGATTTCGGGTGAGCACAGAGGGTTTTCGGGAAAGGAAATCACGGATGTGGTGAATATTGGGATTGGTGGTTCGGATTTAGGGCCAGTGATGGTCTGCTCTGCATTGAAACATTTTAAAACAAGGCTGAATGTACATTTTGTGTCTAATGTGGACGGAAATCATTTAGCCGAGACGCTTAAAAACCTCAGTCTAGAAACCACACTTTTCATCATCGCTTCTAAAACTTTTACCACACAGGAAACCATGACTAATGCTCATTCTGCAAAGGATTGGTTCTTAAAATCTGGAAGTCAGGGAGATATAGCAAAGCACTTTGTGGCGCTTTCTACTAATGTTTCGGAGGTTAAGAAATTTGGAATTGCAGAAGAAAATATTTTTGAATTTTGGGACTGGGTCGGCGGTCGCTATTCGCTTTGGTCGGCTATCGGACTAAGTATAGTATTATCAATTGGTTATGATAATTTTGAACAACTTTTAAAAGGAGCAAACGACACGGATATTCATTTCCAAAAAGCAGATTTTTCCGAAAATGTTCCAGTGCTGATGGCATTGCTGGGCATTTGGTATAGAAACTTTTTTGATGCAAGTTCGCACGCTGTTTTGCCTTATTCTCAGTATCTTGACCGTTTTCCTGCTTACCTTCAGCAGGGCGATATGGAGAGCAATGGTAAGTCCGTGGATAGAAATGGAGAATTTGTGTATTACGAAACTGGGCCGATTATCTGGGGAGAGCCAGGGACTAACGGGCAGCACGCCTTCTATCAGCTTATTCATCAGGGAACGGAGCTGATTCCGTCGGATTTTATCGCTTATGCAAGGTCTTGTAATTCGGTCGCTGACCATCAGGAAAAACTTTTGGCGAATTTCTTTGCGCAGACAGAGGCTTTGGCTTTTGGAAAGGACAAAGAGCAAGTTTTAGATGAATTACAAAAAACCAATAAATCTGTTACCGAAATAGAAAAGCTGGTAAATTATAAGATTTTCCAAGGAAATATTCCGACGAATTCATTTTTGTTCAAAGAATTAAATCCTTTTTCGCTGGGGCAGCTTATCGCTTTGTATGAACATAAAATATTCGTTCAGGGGGTGATTTGGAATATTTTTAGTTTTGACCAATTTGGGGTAGAACTCGGAAAAGTCCTTGCAAATAGAATTTTACCCGAACTTACTAATTCTGATAAAATTTCTTCCCATGATTCTTCTACGAATGGACTGATAAATTATTATAAAACAAATAAATAACAAAAAATATTTACTATGAAAACTTTATTACTAATAGTTTTAATTTTCTTTTCAGGATTGATACAAGCTCAAGATGATTTGCTGAAAAAATCCGAAAAAGGGGACGCAGAAGCGATGTTTTATCTTGCTTCATCATATTTTTTGGGAGAAAAGGGCTATCCGCAGGATAATGAAAAAGCGCTGCTGTGGTTCCAAAAATCAGCTGACAAAGGCTATGCAGAATCACAGAACACGCTTGGTACTATTTACATAAAAGGCTGGGCTGGAGTGAAACAAGATTATGGAAAAGCTGTAAAATTGTTAGAAAAAGCCGTGAAATCCAATCATGCTGATGCTTGTAATAATTTAGGGCTTCTGTATCGAGATGGCACAGGTGTAAAACAAGATTACAAAAAAGCAATAGAGCTTTTCCAAAAAGCAGCAGGTTTGGGAAGTTCCTCTGCGGTGGATAACTTGGCGTATGTGTATTATATGGGCTGGGGTGTGGAGAAAAACTACGAGAAAAATTTGGAGCTGATAGAAAAATCAGTGAAAATGACCAAAGATAAGCAACGGCTGGTGCAAGTTGCCTATTTTTATCTTAAAGGGGAAGAAGTAAAACAAAATATCCCAAAAGCCATAGAACTGTACACTTGGGGGCATGAGAATTTCCCTGCCGAGGTAGCATTTCCTAATTATTTAGGGATGATTTATATTTATTATAATGACAAAGGTGAAAACAAAGGTGACTTTACAAAAGCCTTAAAATGGTATAAAATAGCGGCTGATCTAGGCGATGTGGATGCGATGAATAATATAGCTTTCATCTATCTGCAAGACAATCCACAAGTTAAAGATACCCAGCAGGGAATAGAATGGATGGAAAAAGCAGCCAATTTGGGAAATCCAAAAGCCATCTATAATCTCGGATACCTCTACACGCTCGGTGGAGATTTGCCAAAGAACTATGACAAGGCGGTGGAATGGTTCAGAAAAGGGGAAGCCATCGGTGAAGAAATGAGTATTTCCTCACTGGGAGCAATGTATCATGCGGGGATTAAATTTAAAAAAGACCTGCAAAAAGCCAAAGAATATTATCTAAAAGCCACAAAAGATGAAAATCTCGCAAAAGCACTCTTTGAGCGAAATGAAAAACTTATAAAAGAAAATCCCACGAAAGTATATGCATGGAGAGCAGACAGGGAATAGGATTAAATGTTTAATTAAATAAAAAAGAGTTATCATCTGATAACTCTTTTTTTGGCGCCTTTTGCTGGGCTCGAACCAGCGACCCTCTGATTAACAGTCAGATGCTCTAACCGACTGAGCTAAAAAGGCGTTTTGTTCATTTTTAGTGGTGCAAATATAGCATGTATTTTAATATTAACCAAATAATTTTCTAATAAAAATATGAATTTAATCTTAATTTATTCATTATCAGTTTGAAAAATATTTGTGTTTTTAAAATAATTTATAAATGTCATTTCCAAAAACGAGAAGCATCAGCCCTAAAAGCAAGATTACCCCAGCCATTTGTGCATATTCTAACACTTTCTGAGAAGCAGGTTTTCCTGTAATCATTTCCCAAAGGGTAAATACCACATGCCCGCCATCAAGTCCTGGGATAGGAAGCAGGTTTAGGAATGCTAGCCAAACGGAGAACATCGCAGTAAAACTCCAAAATGCTGCCCAGTCAATCTCTGTAGGCATCATTTTCACGATTCCAATTGGTCCAGAAACTTGTTTGTAGCCTTCGGTTTGTTTGTTGAATAATATTTTAAATTGTTTAACCTGCTGAGTTAGTGATTCTATTGTTCTTTCAAAACCCCTTCCTATTGCTTCAAAGAAACCGAAGTTTTTGGTCTCTTTGGCTTTCTCCAAAACAGCCATTGCTAGGGCTTCATCTACTTTAAAGCCAAGTTTACCTTCCTTGTCTACACTAGCCTCAGCAGTTTGGTTTTGTCCGTTTCTAATAAATTCTAGGCTAATTTTTTTATTTCTATTTTCATTAAGAGTAGTGGCTAGTTCATCAAAGAACATGATTGATTTACCATTAACTCCCACGATTTTATCACCTTTCATCAGACCAGCTTCTTTTGCTCCACCAGCAATTGCTGAATCTACTATCACAGGTACTCTTGGAGCAATATAGCCTCTTCCGCCAGATTTTAGAACTTCGCCAACGCCTTCTTTATTGATGTCAAAAGTTACTTCTTTCCCCTCTCTCATTACGGTTACTTGTTCAGCAAAGAGCATATTTATTGCGGAATTATTGAAAGACAGGGCAGGTTTTCCATCTATTTTTAAGATTTTATCTCCTGGTTTTAGTCCCATTTTCTGTCCGGCTTCATTTACAGAAATTCCATTCTCCATTTTAGAATTATTATAGAAAACCTCTCCTTTGAAGAAACTTAATGAAGCGAAAATTATCCACGCCAAAAAGAAATTGACAGTAACCCCGCCAAGCATGATGATAAGTCTTTGCCAAGCTGGTTTGCTACGGAATTCCCAAGGTTCAGCAGGTTTTTTCAGTTGTTCTGTATCCATGCTTTCATCCACCATTCCCGCTATCTTTACATAGCCGCCCATAGGCAGCCAGCCGATGCCCCATTTTGTACTCTCTGGGTGTTTTCTCCAGTCACTATCTGGGAGGTTTTCTGTATTGATAGGAACTTCTTTTTTCTCTCCATCTATCTCGATGACTTCTGTATCAGGCTGATTTTTAGAGAAAAATTTGTATTGCCATTTTCCGTTGATTTTTTTCATTGAAAATAAAGAAAACCAAGGGTCAAAAAATAGGAAGAATTTCTCTGCATGGGTCTTGAACCATTTTGCAGGAAGATAATGTCCTAATTCGTGTAAGAAAACTAAAATAGAAATGCTTAGAATGAACTGAAATATTTGTATTGCTAAATCCATCAAATTTAAAATTAAAATCGTGCAAAGGTAATAAAAACATTATTAAATATTTTTGGATTAAAAATAAAAATAATAGATTTACAATCAAAAATCAGAAAATATGAAAATAACAGCGTTAAATTTGGATATTCGATGGAAATCTCCAGAGGAAAATATCAATATCATTGAAGAAAAACTAAAAGATGAGCAAGCGGATGTATTTCTTCTCCCAGAGATGTTTACTACTGGATTTTGTGTTGATACGGAAGAGGTAGCAGATAGTAAAGGCGAAACCCTTGCATGGATGAAGCGTTTTGCGGAGAAGAAAAAATCAGCAGTGGGAGGGAGTGTTTCAGTGAAAGAAGATGGGCGGTTTTATAATAGATTTTATTTCGTGGAACCTTCTGGGAAAGTCCATCAATACGATAAAAAACACTTGTTTTCTTTTGGTGGAGAGGATAAAATCTATACACCAGGAAAGGAGCGTGTAGTGGTTGATTATAAAGGAGTTAGGTTTTTGCTTCTGGTGTGCTATGATTTGAGATTTCCTGTATTTGCAAGAAATGTAGATAATTATGATGTAATGATAGATGTAGCCAGCTGGGCTGAACCTCGTATTTTGGCATGGGAAACTCTTTTGAGAGCTAGAGCTATTGAAAATCAGTCGTTTGTGTTCGGTGTTAATAGGATAGGGATAGATGGTTCTGGGTTGAATTATCCAGAAAGCACCCATTGTTTCTATGCCGATGGGACAGAAATTTCTGAGAAAAATGGAGATATAATATCAGCGAATATAGATTTGGAGAAACTAAATTCTTTTAGACAGAAATTTAAAGTCCTTTTAGACAGAGACAATTTTGAACTAAAATAAAAAATGGAGCTTTATAACGGCTCCATTTTTATATAATTTGCGAATATAATTTCTTAAAAATCCTCGTCAGAATCTATCGTGAAAGAACGGGATTTGAAGTCTTTGTCATGTTTTTCAGAAATTACATCTTCTCCTTTTTGTTCAATAATGAAATCCTTAGTTTCATTAAACATTTCTAAGAAACCTTTGAAATCTTCTTTGTAAAGATAGATTTTGTGTTTTTCAAAAGTTGCTTCACCACTTTCATTAAAATTCTTTTTACTTTCTGTGATAGTAAGGTAGTAGTCGCCTGCTTTTGTTTCTCTCACATCAAAGAAATAAGTTCTCCTTCCTGCTTTTAACACCTTTGTAAAAATTTCATTTTCTTGGCGTTCTTTGTAATCACTCATTTTATTGTTATTTTAATAATGCTCAACAAATTTAAGATAATTTTTTAAATTTTCATAGAAAAAATCAAAAAAACTATCAAAAATCATGTATTTGGTTTACAGATTTATTTTTTTACTGCTCGTAACGGTTTCTCTGTGGGTGATGATGATGGCAGTGCAGTTGGCAACCTCTTTTTCTATATTGGTCAAAATGTTTTGTTCGGTTTTGGTGTCTAGAGCGGATAGACAATCATCAAAAATGACGATTTGAGGCTGTTTGATAAGGGCTCTGGCGATGCAGATTCTCTGTTTCTGCCCGCCTGAAAGCATCACGCCTCGTTCACCTACCACGGTCTGGTATTTGTCTCTGAAGAGCATCACATCATTATGAATATCCGCTATTTTTGCGAATTTTTCTATCAGTTCAGGCGTAGGATTATCTATCGCAAAGCCGATGTTATTTTCTATGGTATCGGAGAAAAGATAACTTTCCTGTGGAATATAACCGATGAATTTTCGGTAAAGTTCCAGATTGTGTTCTTTTAGGTTTTTGCCATCTATCAGTATTTCTCCTTCATCTGGGTCTATCAGTCTGCAAAGAAGAAGAGCGATGGTAGATTTTCCGCTTCCTGTTTTTCCTGTGATGGTGATGAATTCTCCCGCATTTACTTTAAAACTTAAATTTTCTAGTGCTTTGATGCCTGTATTAGGGTAGGTGTAGCTCACATTTCGGAATTCTATATCGCCTTTGATTTCGTAAATGTCATGATTGGTATTAACGATATCGGAATGAATGTTTTTAAATTCATTTATCCTCTGCATGGAGGCTTCTGCCCGCTGATTGATAGAAGTCACCCAGCCCACGGTACTGAACGGAATCACCATCGCATTGGCATACATGAAGAAATTAGCAATCATACCGATGTTGATTTCTCCATCAATGTATTTCTGTCCGCCGATGAATAAAATAGCGATATCCAAAATTCCCACAATCAAAATCATAGAAGTGTAGAAAAAATTCTCATACTTGGCTAAATCTACGGCTCTGTTTTGGTAATTTTTGATTTTCTTACCGTATTTGTCTTGGACATATTTTTCTTTGTTAAAGAATTTCACCACTCTAATTCCTGAAAAACTATCTTGCACGAAAGTAGAAATTGCAGACTGGCTTTCCTGCATTAGTTTTGATTTTTTTCCTACAATTCCGCTTACTTTATACACGGAAAGAGAAAATATAGGAAGCAATATCAGAATGACAAGTGTCATTTCCAAATCAGTTCTTATCATATAAAAACTAGTAATCATCAGCAAGATGATGAGATTCGCCACATACATCACGCCAGGGCCGAGATACATTCTAATGGCGATAATGTCTTCGCTGAGGCGGTTCATAAGGTCGCCTATGCTTGTCTTTTTGAAATTTGTAAGGGAAAGACTTTGGTAGTGTTGGTAGATTTCGTTTTTTAGTTCGTATTCTATTTTTCTAGATGTCACTATGATGGTCTGTCTCATCATGAACCGAAAAACTCCTGCAATGATGGATGAACCTATGATGACACCTCCATTGATAAGAAGAGTTTTTATAATGGTATCGCTGTCAGTGTTTTCACTGCTCAAAACCTGCTGTATAGCATCTATGGTATCTCCCAGATATTGTATCCAGAAAATATTGAAAAAATTACTAAGAAAAATAAATAAAACTCCTAATGAAAGCATATTTCTATGTTTCCAAAAATAGGGATTAAGGGATTTTAGGGCTTTCATTCTTTTTTACATGTTTGTAGGGAGGATAATCATAAGTGTGGTTCCTTTTCCTTCTTTGGAGCGGATGGAGATTTCTCCCTTGTAGTCTTCTATCATTCTTTTTACCATTGCCAGTCCAAGGCCTGTTCCGCTGGATTTGGTGGTAAAATTGGGTTCAAAGATTTTTTCTAATTTATCCTCAGGGATTCCGTTTCCGTTATCCTCTATGGATAGGCTTATTTTTTTATTCAAAAGTTCCAGATTGATTTTGATAAAAAAGTCTTGCTTCTCATTTTTTGCTTGTTGGGCATTTAGGATGAGGTTGGTCATTATCCTTTGGAAAAAAGACTTGTCAAAGTTTATGAGAATATTATTTTGTTTAGGGTAAAATGTAATTTCATTTTTATCATCAAAAATCCTAATGAGGGATAAAATCTCATTGTTTACATTGATTACTTCATTCTTTTTTTCGGGCAGTTTTGTAAACTCCGAAAAAGCTCCAGCCACTTTTGCTATTAGGTCTATCTGGTCTTCCATAGAGGAGCAGAGTTTTTTTACTTTATCTTCTATATCAGGGTCGTTTTTATCAAATTTCCTTTCAAAATTTTGGATGAGGAGTTTCATGGGAGTCAGCGGATTTTTGACTTCGTGAGCCACCTGTTTCGCCATTTCGCGCCATGCAGATTCTTTCTCTTTGAAGAATAATAGCTTTTTTTGTTCCTCTATCATCCGTATAGTTCGGTTATAGGAATTGATGAGCGGAGTAAATTCATCATCGTTGTAATATCGGATGGGTTTTAGCTCTTCATTAAGGTCTATTTGTGTGATTTTTTGTGAAATTTTTCTAATGTTTTTCGTTAGTTCATCGGAAATTCTCCAGCTGAGCCATATTCCAAGGGCGATGATGATGATGTTCGCCGCAACCATGATTTGGATATACTGATTAAAGGTATCCAAACGGGTGTTATCACTATGATAAAAAGGAAAAAAAACAATGGCGACAGGCTCCAGCATGTTGTTCAGGAGTGGGATGTAGGAGGCTGTTAGATTGTCCTCCTCATCTTTTATGTATTCCACAACATCAAATCTATTTCCCTTTTTTAGGATTTTTTTTAGGACTTCTTCTGGAATTTCTTGTGGAGAAACTTGGTTTTTCTCTTTGTTGGAAAGCAGGAATTTCCCTTGTAGATTATAAATGATAATGTCCTGCTTGTTGATATCGGAGATTTCAAGGATTTTTTTCTCCAATACAGGTTTTATATTTTCTTCAGTTACGGTCGTGTGGCTCACTGCGTAGTCCAGCGAAGACATTAGTATTTCTACCGTCTGGCGTAGTCTTTCTTTGTTTTGGGTTTCAGTGTTTTTTTTGAAAATGAGATAGGAGATTACCGTTACACCTATGATACTCAGTAGGGTAACCAGCATAAATCCAAAGAAGATTCTCGTTCGTATGTTTCCTTTGATGATGGAATTCATGGATTATTTTTTCATAAGTTTTGCTACATATTTCCCAATGATGTCAAATTCCAGATTTACTTTACTGCCAATCTCTAAATTCTTTAAATTAGTATGTTCCCAAGTGTAAGGAATTATCGCCACCGAAAACTCATTTTCTCCGCTGTGAGCTACGGTTAGGCTGATGCCATCCACGGTGATAGACCCTTGTGGAACGGTTGTGAATCCATCTTTCTCGGTGTATGCTATCGTGATGTAGTGGCTGCCGTTTAGGTTTTCTATGGATTTTATTGTCCCTGTTTGGTCTACATGTCCCTGCACGATATGCCCGTCCAATCTGCCGTTCATCAGCACGCATCTTTCTAGATTTACCTTTGTGCCTATCTTCCAGCTTCCCAGATTGGTTTTTTCCAAGGTTTCTTGTATTGCGGTTACTCCATATCGTTGATTTTCAATTTTTTCTATGGTCAGGCAGCAACCGTTGTGGGAAAGACTTTGGTCTATTTTTAGTTCATCTGTAAAAGGGCAGCTCATTGTAAAATGAACACTTGTTCCCATTGTTTCTATATTTTCTACTGTGGCAGTGGCTTCTACTATTCCTGTAAACATAAATTTAAAGTATTTTTGAATAAATCTGTTTTCTTCTCAAAAAATTAAACTAATTTTGCTCTTTTAAGACCCAAAGTTAAGCAAAATGGAATTTAAACATAAAATAAAAGTAGGAATTTCTATCGGTGACTATAATGGAATAGGTCCAGAAATCATCCTTAAAACATTGAAAGACAAGAGTATGCTGGATTTTTTCACGCCTGTGATTTTTGGTTCAGGGAAGCTCTTTTCTTTTCAGAAAAATGTATTCAAACTGCAGTTTAATTTTAACTATATCCTCCACGCCTCCGAGGCGGTAGATGGACAGATAAACATTGTCAATCTTCGTAAAGATGAAATGGAAGTAAAGTTCGGTACGCCCACAGAGGAATCTACCAAACTGGCGATAGACTCGCTAGAAGCTGCAACAAATGCCCTGATGAAGGGTGATGTAGATGTGCTGGTAACTGCGCCTATCAACAAGGATGAAATGATAAAACACGGTTTCCCATACACAGGGCATACCGAGTATTTGGAGAAAAAATTCGCTGCCAAAGGATTGATGTTTTTGGTAACAGAGGATTTAAAAGTTGCTGTTTCTACACACCATATTCCACTAGCGAAAGTAGCAGAAACAATTACGAAACAAAGGATAATAGACCAAGTAAAACAGATGAACAACTGTCTGAAACTGGATTTCTCCATCGAAAGACCAAAAATCGCAGTTCTTGGGCTGAATCCACACTCAGGCGATGGTGGAACGATAGGAATGGAGGAAAAAGAAATCATAGAACCAGCCATCAAGGAATTGTTCGACCAAGGTTTTATGGCTTTTGGGCCTTATCCTGCGGATAGTTTCTTCCAGCCAGAAAAATACAAGCATTTTGATGGAGTTTTAGCGATGTATCATGACCAAGGTCTTACTCCGTTTAAGACCATCGCATACGAAAACGGAGTTAACTACACCGCAGGAATGCCGCTCATTAGAACATCGCCAGACCATGGAACGGCTTATGATATCGCAGGGAAGGGCGTTGCAGATGCTCGCTCTTTTGAGGAGGCAGTTTTCAAAGCGATAAAGATTTTCAAAAATAGAGTAGAAAATTTAGACCTCATCGCTCATAAATTAGAGATAAGAAAAATAGCTCAGAATGTAGAAGATGAGGATCTTCCAGAAGGAGAGGAATAAGAAAAGCACCTGATTTCAGGTGCTTTTTCTTTTATTATTTTTTTACTCGTTTTATTTTATTGGCGTTTTTCTTTTCTTCCTCTTTTTTGCGTTTGTTTTCGGCTTGGTCATAGAGGGCAGTGTCTGTTTCGTAGATGATTTCTACATTTTCAGGCGAGTCTAGAAATATATCCCTCCATTTCCGTGGGCGGTCTTTGGTATTCCAATTAAACTCTGGGAATTTCCGCTTCTCTGGAGCGATTTTGCTCATGGGATATATGTCTGTATTTGAACCGATGTTACACGCTACGATGTGCAGTTTTTGTTCCTCAAAAAGCGCTTCAATCTCTCCACATGATGAAAGCGAAATGCCCAGTCTATCCATGTTTTTTGTCTTTGCGTTTTGGCTTTCTACATAGTTGATAGCCTGTGCATTTTCGGTCACTTTTATCAGATGAATGTTATTGTTTTTGTAGTAGGCTATCATCTGTTTTCCCTTCACTTGATTAAATTCATCTTTTAGATTGATAGAATCTACCTTGCTGATTGCTAGAGCGTTTCCGATTATTTTTAAAGAATCTATGCTCTCGCTTTGTGTGTTGAGGTAAGCTTTGATAACATCACCTGTCACCTGTCGTTCACCTGTCCAGAAAATAGGTTTTCTGATGAGGTGAAGCTCTCCATCGGTTTCATTAAAGCTAAGTGAATCCGCTCTTGCCTGTGCATTAGATTTGAACATTCTGGCTTTATGGTAGGCTTTTAGGAAACTTTTTTTCATTCTGCTGGAATCGGCTTTTTGGTAAGCGATGATTCTTTCGGCAGAGAAAAATAGCGAATCGTTTTTAAAGATTTTCACAGCATAAGGCTTCCCTGTAATCATCGCAGAATCTTTATTTTCAAATATCTCGCCATAAGATCCTCTCACAAAGCGGTTTTCCCGAGGGTCGTCCAGCAATACATTTCCTTTCGCAGTTCCGAAGCCTGTGTTTTGGTTGTAATACATGGCATCGCCTTTCAGGGTTTTTCCATTGTAGTAGATTCGTGAATTTTTACTGAGATAGACCTCCTTGCTGTTCATTTTATAGTGTCCTTTCTCTGTGTATACTGAGTTGGAAGGATTACTTTTGTTGATAATCGTAGTAGGGCCGTAGAACTCTGCAGTGTTGGTATTTTGATTTTGCTTGATTTTTGTTCCTTGTACTTGGTATTGGCTGTTGTCTATATTTACATTTCCTGTGACATCTACCACTCGGCTGGTGATGTTGTAGGTGGCTGTTTTGGTTCTGATGGTGTTGCTGCCATTGTAGATAGTTCCTCCCGTGTTGAAATAGGCCGTGTTCGGAATTCGGTCATAGTAGAGAATATCCGTTTTTATGGTTTGTTTAGGGTCGGTAAGGACTACATTTCTCCTTGCGATTCCACGCTGGGAGTTACCGTCATATTGGATTTCTCCTGCGGTGATTAGGTTGCCATCGGAGGTCTGCAGCTGGGTGTTTCCTATGGCTTTTGCGAAGTTTGCTTCGGAATAGAAAATCACCGTGTCGGCTTTCAGTGTAGAACCTTTATGCTCCAGATGTACGTTTCCTGTCATGAAGGTATTTCCATCGAACAAATCTTGCCTTTTCTGGGTAAGGTCTGCATGGATGATTTTTACCTTTACAGGCTCATCTTTTCCTTCTTGTTTTTGTTCAAAAAAAGGATCTTTTTCCAAATTGCCGTTTATGGAAGTAATTTGCCCAAAGACAAACAAAGTGGACAGCAGGAAAAAAGATATAAACAGTTTTTTTGTCATAAATTGGGTGTTTTTATGGAGTGGTCTCCTTCTTTTGTCCGTAGAAATAGAGCGTGTGGCTGTCTATGGATACCCCGAAAGCGCTTTCTATGGACTCCTTTATCGCTTGGATTCTTGGGTCGCAGAACTCTATGATTTCCTCTATTTCTTTCTGCGAACTATCTTTGTAGATAACGATATGGTCATGCTGGCGGTCAAAATAGGATTTTTCGTAGGTGGAACTTTCGCCGAACTGATGTTTTCTGACCAGCCCGGCATCTAGAAAAACCTCTATCGTGTTGTAGATAGTTGCCTTACTGATGTGGTATTTTTTCTGCAGCATTAGTAGATAGAGGTCATCTACATTAAAGTGCTTGTCGTAATTGTATATCTCCTCTAAAATAGTGTATCTCTCAGGAGTGTTCCTTAGTCCCTTTTCTTTCAAGTAATTCCGCAAAACCTCCTTGATGGCTTCTATACTTTTACTATTCACTTTGTTTTCCATAGTGGGCAAATTTAATTATTTTTTACGAAGTAACAATTTAATTGTATCAAAACCAAATTCCTACCTTTTTTGTATTCAATAAAAAAACCGCAGAAGGCTCTGCGGTTTCTTGCTATTGATTTTTATTTTACAGGATTTCCTTTGAAATCTGTTTTGTAGTAACCAAATTTTTCTTGTCCATTGGATTTCAGTTTTCCTTTTACAGAAACATCTATCAAGTTCTTTTTAATTACAATGGTATAAACATATTGGTATTCAAACTTCTCATCATCTTTGTATTTCTTCCAAGCATCGTCTATTACTTTCTGTAAGGTTTCAAGTGTTATTTCATTTTTGAAGTCAAATAACTCATCTTCTAAACGGAAATCCTCTGGATTACCACCAATTACATCGATTTCCATAGTCTGTGGTTCTCTCCATCCAAAACTAGAGCTATAATTGATTTGCTGAACTCTTCTCTTATCTACATTGTCTTGGTAAACAACAGAAAGACTGAGATCATCCGAATCATCATCTGTTTTAACTACTTTATCAGAGTTTTTGGTAACTGTGAATCTTATTTCATCGGTTACTTTTGTATTTTCGCCGAGTTTTTCTACTACGGCATCATACCATTTTTTAGTTTGTGCTGGATCAGAAAATAGTTTGTAATCAATCTTTTCTTTTCCTGAAGCCTCATTTGCTGCTTCCTTTGCTGCATTTACAGCTTCTTTTGCTTTGTTACAAGATTGTAACCCCAGTAGCGATGCTGCTAAAATACCCGCAGCGATGAATTTTTTTGCTTTCATAATATTATTTTTTAAAAAAATTATTTGTACAAAATTAAAAAATTAAAAAATTAAAAAATTAAAAAATTAAAAAATTAAAAAATTAAAAAATTTTTACAATATTTTTCATTAAAATAGAGAAAACTCTTGTTTATATGAGGTTTCTGTGGTGCGGAGGAGGAGTTTTAAAGTGAAATTTTTTCAAACAATGATGTTTGAGGCTTTCCCAAAATAAAATTCGATGAAACAATGTTGTTTGGAGCTTTCCCAAAATATTTTTTCATAAAACAACGATGTTTGAGATTTTCCCAAAATAAAATTCGATGAAACAATGTTGTTTGGAACTTTCCGCAAATGGGAAAATGCGTTTCCTTGATGAAATATACTTTTTGAAAAAGATTTAAATAAAAAAGAAAAACTTTGATTTATAAAACTTTAATTCAAAAAAAAGATTATCTTTGCAGCGTTTTTGTGGGAAATTTTGGCGGAAACAGAGAAATTTAATACTTAACTTCTTCCTGATTTTTCAGTCCCACACGCTGCCAATACTGAGAAAGAAGGAATACAAAGTGATATTTTTATGTCAAAACAAGAAGAGGTTCTTATGAACCAAAATGTGGCTCCAGAGCAGTTTGACTGGGATTCTTTCGAGTCTGGTCTTAACGCTGAGGACAGAAAAGAAAAAAATGAATTAGAAGAAATCTACAAAGGTTCTTTGAACGACCTTTCCGAATCTGATGTAATCATCGGGAAAGTGGTAAGACTTACAGACAAAGAAGCTATCGTAGATATCAACTTCAAGTCTGAGGGAGTAATTTCTCTCAACGAATTCCGTTACAACCCTGGCCTAAAAGTAGGTGATGAAGTGGAAGTAATGGTAGACAGAAGAGAAGACAAAACAGGTCAGCTTCAGCTTTCTCACAAAAAAGCAAGAACGCTGAAAGCTTGGGATAAAGTAAATGAATACCACCAGTCTGGTGAAATCGTAAATGGTTTCGTGAAGTCTAGAACAAAAGGAGGTATGATCGTAGATGTTTTCGGTATCGAAGCATTCTTACCAGGTTCTCAGATCGATGTGAAGCCTATCAAAGACTATGACCAATTCGTAGGAAAAACGATGGAGTTCAAAGTAGTGAAAATCAACCCAGAGTTCAAAAATGTGGTAGTTTCTCACAAAGCTCTTATCGAGGCTGATATCGAAGGACAGAAAAAAGAAATCATTTCTCAATTAGAGAAAGGACAAGTTCTAGAAGGAACTGTTAAAAACATTACTTCTTACGGAGTATTCATCGACCTTGGCGGTGTAGATGGACTTATCCACATCACAGACCTTTCTTGGTCAAGAGTAAACCACCCATCAGAATTCCTTTCTGAAGGACAAACTGTAAAAGTGGTAATCCTTGATTTCGATGATGAGAAAACAAGAATTCAGCTTGGTATGAAACAGCTAGAACCACATCCGTGGGAAGCTCTTTCTGCTGACCTAAAAGTAGGAGACAAAGTAAAAGGAAAAGTAGTAGTTCTTGCTGACTACGGTGCATTTGTAGAAATCGCTCCAGGTGTAGAAGGACTTATCCATGTTTCTGAAATGTCTTGGTCTACTCACCTTAGAAGTGCAGGAGATTTCGTGAAAATCGGTGATGAGGTAGAAGCAGTAGTGCTTACTTTGGATAAAGATGAAAGAAAAATTTCATTGGGTATCAAGCAATTAACTCCAGATCCATGGGCTGACATCCAGTCTAAATATCCAGTAGGTTCTAAGCACACAGGAACTGTTAGAAACTTTACTAACTTCGGTGTGTTTGTAGAATTAGAAGAAGGAATAGATGGACTTATCTACATCTCTGATCTTTCTTGGACTAAGAAAATCAAGCATCCATCTGAGTTCTGCGCTGTAGGAGATAAACTAGATGTAGTAGTTCTAGAACTTGATACAGAAGCGAGAAGACTTTCTCTTGGACACAAACAATTGACTGAAAACCCTTGGGATAAATACGAATCTAAATACGCTGAAGGAACTGTACACACAGGAACTGCAGTAGATGTTTTCGATAAAGGAGCTCAGGTTCAGTTCGAAGATGCAGAAGTAGAAGCATTCTGCCCTTCAAGATTGTTAGAAAAAGAAGATGGTTCTAAAATCAAGAAAGGAGAAGAAGCTCAGTTTAAAGTAATTGAGTTCAACAAAGAATTCAAGAGAGTAGTAGTTTCTCACACAGGTCTTTTCAGAGATGAAGAAAAGAAAAATGTAAAAGAAGCTGCAGCTAAGGCTTCTTCAAGCGAAGAAAAAACAACTCTTGGAGACATTGATGCTCTTGCAGAATTGAAAAAGAAAATGGATGGAGGGAAATAATCCATCCCATTTCTAAATACAAAAATCCCGCTGCTGTTTAGCAAGCGGGATTTTATTTGTCTTTATACAAAAGGAATATTACTCTAAAATTTCTTGTAATTCCAGCCAGCGCATTTCGTGGGCTTCTAATTGGCTGGTGGTTTCTTCCAACTTCTGCGAAAGTTCAGAAATAACGCTGTAATCCGTTTCGTTATTCAGTTTTTCTAAAATTTCATCTTGTTTTTCCTTTAAAACAGGCATTTCTTTTTCTATGTTTTCCAATTCTTTTTGCTCCTTGAAGCTGAGTTTTCTTTTAGAATTGGTATTTTTAGTTTGTTTTTCTTCTACAGGTTTAGCAGGTTCGCTTTTTTTAGTGTTTTTGCTTTGCGTTTGTTGGTCTCTGTATTCTGTGAAAGAGCCAATGAAATCCTTGATTTTTCCTTCGCCTTCGAAGACAAGCAGATGGTCTACAATTTTATCCATAAAATACCTGTCGTGCGAAACAATGATAAGACAGCCCTGAAACTGAGCCAAGAAACTCTCCAGAACGGTAAGTGTCGGCAGGTCTAAATCATTAGTCGGCTCGTCAAAGATGAGAAAATTTGGGTTTTGGAATAGGACGGAAATCAGATACAGCCTTCTTCTTTCGCCACCGCTTAGGTTAGAAATGGTGGTGTATTGTGTCTGTTCATTGAAAAGAAACATTTTTAAAAACTGTGATGCCGAGATGCTTTTTCCATTTGCGAGAGGATAATATTCCGCGATGTCTTTCATGAAATCTATCACTCGCTGGTCTTCCTTGTAGGTGAGTCCTTTTTGCGAAAAATACCCGAATTTGATGGTTTCTCCTACTTCTATTTCTCCGCTGTCGTAGGTTTCTAATCCTTGAATAATGTTCAGCAGGGTAGATTTTCCTACGCCGTTTTTTCCTATGATGCCGACTTTTTCGCCTCGCTGAAACTGATAACTGAAATTATCCAAAATGATTTTATCACCAAATTTTTTATTGATGTTTCTCAGCTCCAAAATCTTTTTTCCCAGCCTTTTCATCCCAAAATCCAGTTCCAGTTCCTGCTTTTTGGTATCCATTTTAGCAGTTTTCTCTGTTTCGTAGAAGGCTTCTATACGGCTTTTGGACTTGGTGGTTCTGGCTTTCGGCTGTCTGCGCATCCACTCTAGTTCCTTTCGGTAGAGGTTGTTGGCTTTGTCTATGGTGGCGTTTAGATTTTCTTCCCTTATGCTTTTATTTTCCAAATATTGGGCATAGGCACCATGATGGACATAGAGTTTTTTGTCTTCTATTTCCCAGATGATGTCACACACGCTGTCAAGGAAATAGCGGTCGTGCGTTACAAGAAGCAGGGTAACCATCGCTCTGGATAGGTATTGTTCCAGCCATTCCACCATATCTACATCTAGGTGGTTGGTAGGCTCATCCATGATGAGCAGTGTGTGTTTGTGTTCTACTCTTGTTTCTATGAGGAGTTTGGCGAGGGCTACGCGTTTTATTTGCCCACCAGAGAGGTTGTCCATTTTGGCGTTTAGGTCGGTTATTTTCAGCTGGGAGAGGATTTGTTTCATTTCGTTTTCCAGCCCCCATGCTTTTTGGTTTTCCATTTCTATGAAAGCCTGCTCCATAAATTCGGAATCATCAGAAGTCAGTGATTTTTGGTAATTTCTCAATGCCTGCATAGGTGGCGAATCTAGACTCATGATAAATTCTGTGATGGTCTGTCCGCTCTCAAAGTGTATTTCTTGGTCAAATAAAACCACTTGAATATCTTTATTGATGACTACTGTCCCACTGTCTGCAAAGTCTTTGCCCATTAGGATATTAAGTAAAGTAGTTTTTCCGCTTCCGTTTTTGGCAACGATGGCGATTTTGTCCCCTTCATTGATATTAAAAGAAATATCCTCAAATAAAGTAACTATGCCATATGTTTTGGTAAGATTTTCTACGCTGATGTAATTCATTTCCCTAAAAAGTTGATTTAAAGTCCTTCCTATTTCACTCTCCAAATATCGGAAAAATAGAGCATAGTAGAAGTCAAATTTATTTTTTCTTTTAAAACAAATTTATTAATATATTTGATAATCAATTAGTTAGTTTTGGGAAGAAAAATATTCATCAATATTTTGATTAAATAAAAAACTTTTACTACTTTTGCACCATTCAAAAATGGTTCCGTGGCCGAGCGGCTAGGCAGTGGTCTGCAAAACCATCTACAGCGGTTCGAATCCGCTCGGAACCTCAATAATAGCTCTAAGGAATTTCCTTGGAGCTATTTATTTTTTGAAAACCAATGTTTTTGAAAAAACATGATTTTTATCATATAATCAGATAAAATATTTTATAAAAAACGCAGTTATATCCCTAATGACTAAAAGAAACAAACATAATAGTAAACAGTTTCTTTATATTTAAAACTAAAACAATCAAAAATTTAAATTATAACATTATGAGAAAGGTTCTTTTATGTGGAGCTTTTTTAGCTCTCGCTGCGTGTTCAAGAGATGAGGAAGTTCAAATTCCTGATTCTAAACAAGCTCACTGGGATTATGAAAATCCTAATTGGCATAATCAAGGGTATTCTGAGTGTGCGGGATTGGTTCAGTCGCCGATTAACATTGTAACTACTGCGACTACAAAGGCAACACTTCCAGCGATTACTTTTAATTATTCAGCATTTTCTGCTAAAGCTGTGAACAATGGGCATACTGTACAAATTAATACAGATGGAAAAAGTAGTATCACCTACAATGGTGTTGCCTATAAACTTAAACAATTCCATTATCATGGACATAGTGAGCACTCTATAGATGGGAATTTCTCTCCACTTGAAGTGCATTTTGTTCACCAAAATGAGGCAACAGGAGCTATCGTTATTTTAGGATTGTTGATTAAAGGAGGAGGAGTGGATAATGCTCAGTTTGCACAGTATATCAATTCTTTCCCTAGCGTTAAGAATCAAGAAGTTGCTACAAATAATACAATAAATCCGTTGGCGATGTTGCCTAACAACAAAAAATATTATAACTATACAGGATCACTTACAACTCCACCTTGTTCACAAGGGATGAACTGGATAGTGTTCAAAGAAGTTCTTACAATTTCTGATGCACAGCTTAAAAAGTTCACAGATTTGTATAATCATAATTATAGATCAATTCAAAAAACAGGAAGTAGAACTGTTTTTGAGTCCTTATAATTAGGAAGAATAATTAAAAATCTCAAAGAATTTTCTTTGAGATTTTTTTGATTAAATATATAAGGTGAAGAATAGAAATATATATTTTTTTATTTTTTTTCTTGATATTCAAAAAAATGATTATATTTGCACACTGAATTGAAAAAATAGTTTAAACATAAAATAATTTAAATCATGGCAAAGGAAACGTTTAATCGTAGTAAACCGCACTTGAACATTGGTACAATTGGTCACGTTGACCACGGTAAGACTACTTTGACTGCTGCAATATCTAAAGTATTGTCAGACAAAGGATTGGCTGAAAAGAGAGATTTCTCTGCAATTGACTCAGCTCCAGAAGAAAAAGAAAGAGGTATTACAATTAATACTTCACATATTGAATATGAAACAGAAAACAGACACTATGCCCATGTAGACTGTCCTGGTCACGCCGACTATGTTAAAAACATGGTAACTGGTGCTGCTCAAATGGATGGAGCTATCCTTGTGTGTGCTGCAACTGATGGGCCTATGCCACAAACGAGAGAGCATATCTTGCTTTGTCGTCAGGTAAATGTTCCAAGAATCGTTGTGTTTATGAACAAAGTGGATATGGTGGATGATCCAGAATTGTTAGAATTGGTAGAACTTGAGTTGAGAGATCTTCTTTCTTCTTATGAATATGATGGAGATAACTCTCCAGTAATCAAAGGTTCTGCTCTTGGTGCTCTTAATGGTGAGCCTAAGTGGGTTGCTACAGTAGAAGAATTGATGGATGCTGTAGATAACTGGATCGAGCAACCAGTGAGAGATCAAGATAAGCCATTCTTGATGCCGATAGAAGATGTATTCTCTATTACAGGTAGAGGTACTGTAGCTACAGGTAGAATTGAGTCTGGTGTTATCAATACAGGTGATCCTGTTGATATCATTGGTATGGGTGCTGAGAAATTAACTTCTACTGTAACAGGGGTAGAGATGTTTAGAAAAATCCTTGATAGAGGAGAGGCAGGAGATAATGTTGGTCTATTGTTGAGAGGTATCGAGAAAACTGATATCAGAAGAGGTATGGTTATCGCTAAACAAGGATCTGTAACTCCACACAAAAAATTCAAAGCAGAGGTTTATATCCTTTCTAAAGAAGAAGGAGGAAGACACACTCCATTCCACAACAAATATCGTCCTCAGTTCTATGTAAGAACAACGGATGTTACAGGTGAAATCTTCTTACCAGATGGTGTAGAAATGGTAATGCCTGGTGATAACTTGACAATTACAGTAGAATTGTTACAACCAATCGCTCTTAATGTAGGTCTTAGATTTGCGATTAGAGAAGGAGGTAGAACAGTAGGTGCTGGTCAGGTAACTGAAATTTTAGACTAATTATTTAGTATAATAAAGTTTTCCCGAAAGGGATCTTTCGGGAAAACTTTTAAATTTAAATCAAACTACGGGCATCGTCCAATGGTAGGATACCGGTCTCCAAAACCGTTGATCTGGGTTCGAATCCTAGTGCCCGTGCAAATTTAGACTAAGGTATATTTTATTTATTGTGTAATCATAGATGGGATTTCCTTAGTTTTTTCTTATTGGTGATATATTATGAGTTTTATAAGTTTTGTTAAAGATTCTTTTTTAGAGTTTAGAGAAAAGGTTGAATGGCTGAAGTGGAAAGAATTACAGTCCTCTACAGTTGTTGTGGCTGTGTCTACATTGATATTGGCCTTGTTTACATTTGGGGTAGATAGCCTCTTTAGTATATCAATCAAGAACTTGTATTCATTGTTTATAGGATTTTTTAACTAAAATATTTCTCATGGAAGATTTAAAGTGGTATGTGCTGAAAGCCGTTAGTGGGCAGGAAAACAAAGTAAAATCCTATATAGAAACTGAAGTTAGAAGACTGGGGTATGAATCTTTTGTTACTCAAGTAGTAATTCCTACAGAAAAGGTAGCACAGATGAAAAATGGAAAAAAAGTCTTTAAAGAAAGACCTTATTATCCAGGATATCTTATGGTAGAAGCTAATCTTATGGGTGAGATTCCACATATGATAAAGAATATACCAGGTGTTATTTCGTTTTTGAGTTTGACAAAAGGAGGGGATCCTGTTCCTATGAGACCTGCAGAAGTTAATAGAATGTTGGGGAAAATAGATGAGCTTTCTGAATTTGCGGTGGATGTAGAGATTCCTTTTGTTGTAGGAGAAAATGTGAAAGTTATAGATGGGCCATTTAACGGGTTCAATGGTTCTATTGAAAAAATCCATGAGGATAAGAAAAAATTAGAAGTTAAAGTTCGAATATTTGGAAGGGAAACTCCATTAGAACTAAGCTACATGCAAGTAGAAAAACTTTAATTAAAATATAACCACTCTTTTTAGGGTGGTTTTTTATTGATATTTAGAATAAAAAGTAAATTTATTTTTGTAGATAAGAAATAAATTTATAATTTTGCAGTCCGTAAATGGAGTTGAAATGTTCAGGTGAGAAGGATATTTCATCTATTCATTTACAGATTTATAAAATGCTTCCACATTTTTATATTTTTAATTTATTTTAATAAAGAAACATGGCAAAGAAAGTCTTTAAAATGGTAAAACTTCAAGTGAAAGGAGGGGCAGCAAACCCTTCTCCACCAGTAGGTCCAGCATTGGGTTCTGCAGGGGTGAACATTATGGAGTTTTGTAAACAATTTAATGGAAGAACGCAAGATAAGCCAGGTCAAATCCTTCCTGTAGTAATTACAGTTTATGAGGATAAGTCTTTCGAATTTATCATTAAAACACCTCCAGCAGCAGTTCAGCTATTAGAGGCGTCTAAGGTAAAGAAAGGATCTGGGGAGCCTAACAGAAATAAAGTAGGTTCTGTAACTTGGGAGCAAGTACAAAAAATCGCTGAAGATAAAATGGCAGATCTTAACTGCTTTACTATAGATTCAGCTTTGAGTATGGTTGCTGGTACAGCAAGATCAATGGGATTAAAAGTAACAGGAACGAAACCTAACGCTTAAAAATTAAGGAATGGCAAAATTAACTAAAAAGCAAAAGGAAGCTGTAGCTAAGCTAGAAAAAAATAAGGCATATAGCCTTGAAGAAGCTTCAGCCTTAGTAAAAGAAGTAAATACAGCAAAATTTGATGCTTCTGTAGATATCGCTGTGAGATTAGGTGTAGATCCTCGTAAAGCTAATCAAATGGTAAGAGGGGTAGTTTCTCTTCCTCATGGAACAGGTAAAGATGTTCGTGTATTGGCTTTGGTTACTCCTGATAAAGAAGCAGAAGCAAAAGCTGCTGGTGCTGACCATGTAGGTCTAGATGAGTACTTAGAAAAAATCAAAAGCGGTTGGACAGATGTAGATGTTATTGTTACTATGCCAGCTGTGATGGGTAAACTAGGTCCATTGGGTAGAGTATTGGGTCCAAGAGGTCTAATGCCAAACCCTAAGTCTGGAACAGTTACTATGGAAGTAGGTAAAGCAGTAGCAGAGGTGAAATCAGGTAAAATTGATTTCAAAGTGGATAAATATGGTATTGTACATGCAGGTATTGGTAAAGTATCTTTCGATGCAGATAAGATTAGAGAGAATGCACAAGAGCTTATTCAGGCTTTAATCAAATTAAAACCAACTGCAGCAAAAGGAACTTATGTGAAGAGTATTTACCTTTCTTCTACAATGAGTCCAGGTATTGCTATCGATACTAAATCTGTAAACTAAAATCTGAAAGACAATGACAAAAGAAGAAAAAGTATTAGTAATACAAGAATTAAAAGAATTGTTACAAGATGCCAAAGTGGTTTATGTAGCAAATCTTGAAGGAATGAATGCTGCTGCTACTTCAGATTTTAGAAGACAAGCATTTAAAAGTAATGTTACGCTTAGAGTTGTAAAAAATACATTGCTTCAAAAAGCGATGGAACAAGTGGAGGGAGTAGATTACTCAGAAATGTTCTCTACATTCAAAGGAAACTCTGCATTGATGATAGCAGAAGTAGCAAATGCTCCTGCAAAACTTATCAAGAATTTCAGAAAGAATGGAGCATTCCCTGCTTTGAAATCAGCTTATTTGCAAGAAACTTTCTATATTGGTGATGACCAGTTAGATACTCTAGCGAACATCAAGTCTAGAGAAGAGATGATTGGAGAAATCATAGGATTACTTCAATCTCCAATTAGAAACTTGATTTCTGCATTGCAAAACAAACCAGAGGTTGCAGAAGCGAAAGCAGAGGCTCCTGTGGCAGAAGAACCAAAACAAGAAGAGCCTGCATCTGAAGAAGGAGCAGAGTAATCTTTGGTCTTCACTGAGTAAAATAGACACTCAATAAAATTAAAATAAATCGTTCAACAATTAAAACATTAGAAAAATGTCAGATTTAAAAAAATTAGCGGAAACGCTTGTTAACTTAACAGTAAAAGATGTAAATGAATTAGCTACTATTCTTAAAGAAGAGTACGGAATTGAGCCAGCTGCTGCTGCAGTAGTAGTATCTGGCGCTGCTGGTGGAGGTGCTGCAGCTGAGGAAAAATCAGAATTCGATGTAATCCTTAAAAATGCAGGTGCTTCTAAATTAGCTGTAGTTAAGTTAGTTAAAGACTTAACAGGTGCTGGTCTTAAAGAAGCTAAAGACATCGTAGATGGTGCTCCAGCTCCAGTAAAAACAGGAGTTCCAAAAGACGAAGCAGAAGCTCTTAAAAAGCAATTAGAAGAAGCTGGTGCTGAAGTAGAATTGAAGTAATTATTAAATTACAATAACTAAAAAAGCTGTTTCATTTTGAAACAGCTTTTTATTTTTTTACTAATCGAGAATAAATCTAAAAAGTATTTTAAAAGTTTTATTTTTTAAGGGCTTTGATTATAACGGGAGTTGTAGTTACTACAATCAGTCCAATGATGATGTATTCCAAATGTTTTTTCAAATCAATTCCGAACTGGTCAATAAAAAGTTTATCCAAATAATGTCCAGCAAAAATCAGTGAAAAAGACCATAAAAGCCCACCTATAATATTGTATAGAAAGAACTTTTTGCTATCCATTTTCACTATGCCCGCTACAATAGGAGCAAAGGTTCTAATCATGGGCAAAAATCTTGCAATAATAATAGCCATTGCTCCATTTTCTTCGTAAAATTGCTGTGCTTTCAGCAGATAGCTTCTTTTAAAGAAAAAAGATTCTTTCTTATGATAAAGTTTCTGACCGCTTTTTGAGCCAAACCAATAACCTACTGAATCTCCAAGAATAGCAGCAACACCGACAGTGGCAGCTAAAATCGTAGTATTGAGAAGGTCACTCCCTGTATTCCCAAAGGTTTCGCTGATAATCGTAGTGGAATAAATCCCAGAAATAAACAATAAGCTGTCCCCAGGCAGGAAGAATCCGAAGAACAATCCCGATTCTGCAAATACGATGAGGAGCACCAACCAAAAACCACCTAATTTAATGTAAAATTCAGGGTTTACTAAATCTTTCCAACTTTCAAAATGTTCCATAAAATCTAATAATCAACAAAGATAATTTATTTAAGAATATCAACGATAAAATTTTATATCGTTAAATCATGAGTTTCGTCACCTTGTCCTTCTGCCATTAGGAAAGATTTCAGGAAAGGAGTAATGTTCCCATTCATCACGGCATCCACATCGGAAGTCTCATAGCCAGAGCGAACATCTTTTACCAATTTGTAAGGATGCATCACATAGTTTCTAATCTGGCTGCCCCATTCTATTTTCATTTTTCCTGCTTCTATTTCGTTTCGCGCCTTGTTTCTTTCTTCCAATTCTATTTCGTAAAGCCTTGATTTTAAGAGCTGCATGGCTTTTTCTTTGTTTTGAAGCTGAGAACGGCTTTCAGAGTTTTCGATGATGATTCCCGTAGGGTGGTGGCGGAGTCGCACGGCGGTTTCTACTTTGTTTACATTTTGTCCTCCTGCACCGCTGGCTCTCATGGTTTCAAAAGTGATGTCAGATGGATTGATGTTAATCTCAATAGTGTCATCCACCAAAGGATAAACATAAACGGAAACAAAGCTGGTATGGCGTTTTGCGTTGCTGTCAAAAGGAGAAATTCTTACCAAACGATGCACGCCGTTTTCGCCTTTTAGATATCCAAAGGCAAATTCTCCATCTATTTCTAATGTCACGGTTTTCACGCCCGCTACATCTCCTTCTTGGAAGTTGAGTTCCCGCACGCTGTATCCCTGTTTTTCTGCCCACATGATGTACATTCTCATCAGCATAGATGCCCAGTCGCAGCTCTCCGTTCCACCTGCTCCAGCCGTGATTTGGAGAACGGCAGAAAGCTCATCTCCTTCGCTGGAAAGCATATTTTTAAATTCCAGATTTTCTATTTTTTCAAGAAGTTTTGGGAAGATGTCTTCCACTTCTCTTTCACTGTCTGGGTCTTCTTTGGAAAATTCTACCAATACTTGTAAATCTTCAAATTCTTTATGGATTTCCTCATATTCTTCTACCCATTTCTTTTTGGAGCGGAGCTGTTTCAGAAATGCTTCGGCTTCTTTCGGGTTGTCCCAAAATTCTGGCGAAGCAGTTTTCTCATCATCATTTGATATTTCTACCTTTTTTCGCTCTATTTGAAGGTATTTGTATAAATCTTCTATTCGGGTCTGTGCGTCTTTTATTTGCTCGTTACTAATCACAAATTCAAATTTTTACAAAAATAATAGTTTTTTGGTGATTTTAGTAATAAAAATTTATTTTCCGTTAAAAGTATTCATCGTATTGGTAATTCCTGCGAAAACGAAGGACAGGCAGGCATCTGCGAATTTTTCGATTCTTTCTGGGAGTTTTTCTTTTTCTTCCTCGCTCCATTCACCGATGACATAGTCTATCTGTTTGCCCTTTTCAAAATCGGAAGAAATCCCAAATCTCAGGCGGGCGTAGTTTTGGGTTTTTATCATTTCCTGAATGTTTTTCAGACCGTTGTGCCCTGCATCAGAACCCTTTGATTTTAGGCGTAAAGCACCGAAAGGCAGCGCCAAATCATCTGTCACGACGAGGATATTTTCCAAAGGAATGTTTTCTTTCTGCATCCAGAATTTTAGGGCGTTTCCAGAGAGATTCACATAAGTGTCTGGTTTTAAAAGAATTACTTTTCTGCCCTTGTATTTTCCTTCGGCTGTCCATCCGTAGTTTGCAGAGCTGAACTTTGCTTCTATTTTTTCGGCAACTCTCTCCACGATTTTAAAACCGATATTATGCCTTGTATTTTCGTATTTTTCGCCTTTGTTTCCTATTCCTAAAATTAAGTATTTCATTGTTTTAACTATAAAATTGTTTCCTATAGTGGAGGATAATATTTATTGATAATTTTCATTAAAATAAACTTGCTTAAACCAAAGTTCAAACACAGGGTCAAGCAGTTCGTACGAGTTTTCTTCTTTGTGGATTAAATCCTTCTGCAAAAGAATGTTTCTATTTTTGGATACAGATGCGGAAGTTCCCATTTGGTATTTTTCCAAGGTGGATTTAGAAGAAAGCTGTTTTTCTTTTTTTACCAAAGCTTTTATAAAGTTAATCTGTGTATTGCTGAGTTCTTCTATAATCTGCTGAAAAAACGGAATGTTGCTTTGGATTAAACGAGATAATGCGTTTTTGAAAACCTCTTCTGTCACTTCTTTCTCCGTTTCGCTCCAGATGTAGTAAGAGAACTGCTGAACATACCAAGAATGATTTTTCATCAAATCGGCTATTTTTTCTGCAAATTCCTCCGAAATTTTTTTATTGGTCTTGTTGAAATTCTCCATTATAAAAGGAATCCATTTTTCTTTTTTAATTTTTGGTAGCAGAAACAAGTCTCCGAAGCGATAAAAAGGCTTGGAGGATTTGCTGAAAATGTCGGTCATCATGTGTCTTTTGCTTCCATAAAGACAGTAGACTACATTTTTCTGCTGTTGCCACACAGAGCGCATTTTCTTTTCTAAAGTTTCAAAATCATGATACTGGGCTAGGTTCTGAAATTCATCGATGCAAATAATGAATTTTACGCCTTTTTTTTCTGCTAAAACTTCGGGTAAATTTAGAATTTCAAGGCTGTGTTTTTTAACTTCTTCCCAATCAAAAGAAAGACTAAAATCACTATCAGGCTGTATGCCGATGCTGATTTTAGGAATGAGATTTTTGAAAACCTCACGGGCATTATTTGCCCATTCTTCCCATTTTGTGGAACTTGCTTTGATGGCTTCTCGGGCAAAAATTTCCAAAAATTCATGCTCTGAATTAGCTGAAAATAGGTCTATTTTTACGGTTTTGTAGTTGGGCTCTTCTCTGTTGATTTCTGCAATCGCCTTGGCAACCAATGAAGATTTTCCCCATCTTCTCGGTGAAATGATAATGGTATTTACACCGCTGATTAGGTTTTTTTTTAGTTTTTGTAATTCTTCTTCTCTGTTAGTAAAAGCCTGAAGATTAACAATATGCCCAAAAGAAAAAGGTGATAATTCTCCCATAATTATAAAACTTCCATCTTGGTAACTTACCATTTAGTAACTTACTGTTTGGTAAGACAAAAATAATAAATAATTTTAATATGCAATTACAATATTATTTATTAAAACTAAACGCCTCATTTTAAATGGATTTGTAACCAAAATCAACTCCGAAAATAGAAGGGCGTTTTTGTATATTTGTGCGAGATATTTAGTGTTTTGTATGAAAATCATTTTTAAAGACTATTTAGATATTTTTAAAAAATATCCAAAAGATGAATATTTAACAAGAGAAGAAAGAAAAGAAAG
>CAUORE010000008.1:0-59067 GCA_963506915.1 uncultured Flavobacteriaceae bacterium | reverse complement strand
GAAAAGTGGAGACAGAAGAAGGTTTGTCTATTGCTAATGTGTTGGTTATCAATCTGAAAACCAATGAAAAAGTAAATACAGATGAAAATGGGAAATTTACTATTTCGGCGAAGTTACAAGATGAAATTCGTTTTGTAAAGAAAGGCTATGACCGAGTGTCTCATGTTGTAAAATCTGCTGATTTTCAGGAAGAAAAATATTTTAGACTGCAAAAATCCACTGTGACAATAGAAGAAGTGGTTATCAGCAGGCTGAAACTAACGGGAAATCTTGCCAAAGATTCCAAAAGTCTAGACAAGGAAGATATCAATGCTAAAATTCAAAAATCGCTGGGAACAGAAACCATTGAAAAACAAGTAAGGAGCATTTCTGGTTCTGCGGGAATTAGTTTTAATATGGCTTCATTGTTCGCTGGAAAGAAGAAAAAAGAGCAAAAACAGCGGCTGGAAAAATATGAGCAATTCCAGAATAACGCCACATGGATAAGTGAAAGAGTGGATTCGGAATATTTCGTCAGCAAGGGAATTCCAGAGATGAAAGTAGCGGAGTTCATTCAGTTTTCTCTGACACAAAAACCAGAAGTAGCGGGATACATCAAAACCAATAATTTTCCTAAAATAATGACAGCTCTAGACCAGCTTATCCCTATCTATCTCAAAAAAATAGAGAAGAAAACAACATAAATTTTTTTAAATTTAACTTTAAGGCTTTAATTTAATCTAAGTAATAAAATAGAATTTGAGTTCAAGTTCCATAACTGAAAATAGGAAAAACAATAAAGTTTAAATTTAAAAACGGAGAAACCACATAGATTTTATTTATGTGGTTTTTCATTTAAGAAAGTTTAAATTTGCAAAAATTTTAAAAACAAATGGCAAAAATTATACGAATTCATCCAGAAAATCCACAGGAAAGGCAGATAAATGAAGTGGTGGAAACCCTGAAAAAAGGCGGGCTGATAGTCTATCCATCGGACACGGTGTATGCTCTGGGATGTGATATCAATAACCTGAAAGCAATGGAAAAACTAGCCCAGCTGAAAGGAATAAAATTAGAAAAATCCCATTTTACCATTATATGTAATGACCTGAGCCACTTGTCAGAATTTACAAAACCGATAGAAACATCCACATTCCGACTTTTGAAAAGCAAACTCCCAGGGGCATTTACCTTTATTTTAGAAGCAAATAAAAATTTGCCTTTGGCTTATAAAGGACACAAAACCATAGGAATACGCGTTCCAAATCATTCCGTGCCACAGATGATAGTGGAAAGTCTTGGCAACCCGATAGCTTCCACCTCTATAAAAGATGATGATGAGGTGATAGAATATTCTACCGACCCTGAGCTTATAGCCGAAAAATACGATAAAAGCGTGGACATCGTGATAGATAGCGGCTGGGGAGAGCTGGTGCCTTCTACGATAGTAGATGTGACACAGGGAATACCAGAAATTGTCCGACAGGGAAAAGGTGAATTATAGGAAAATAAAAAAAACTCTCGTATTTACGAGAGTTTTTTGTTTATTATAAAAATTCTATATCTTTAGAATGAGGAAGTATTCCTTTGACATCATAAACAACACCGTTTTGGGATAGAAGTTTAGATAAGTCTAAATCCAAGAATTCTTTGTGAGCCACTCCTAGAACTACCGCTTCGTATTTATCTGAAGGAAGTGTTTCTAAGCTGTCTATTCCATATTCATGTTTTACTTCGCTAGGATTAGCCCAAGGATCGTAAGTAGTCACTTTAACACCGAAATCTTCCAAAGCAGTGATTACATCGATGATTTTAGTATTTCTGACATCAGGGCAGTTTTCTTTGAAAGTTACTCCCAGCATAAGTAGTTTAGCTCCGTTGATTTGGATATTTTTCTTAATCATTGCTTTTACCACTTGCTCAGCAACATATTTTCCCATAGAATCATTCATTCTTCTTCCTGCCAAGATGATTTCTGGATGGTAGCCGTACTCCTGAGCTTTTTGAGCCAAATAATATGGATCCACACCGATGCAGTGCCCACCTACAAGACCTGGTTTGAAAGGAAGGAAATTCCATTTCGTTCCAGCGGCTTTCAGCACATCGTGAGTGTTGATATCCATTAGGTTAAATATTTTAGCCAATTCATTCACGAAAGCAATGTTGATATCTCTTTGTGAGTTTTCGATTACTTTGGCAGCTTCGGCAACTTTAATGGTTGGCGCAAGGTGCGTACCTGCTGTGATTACAGAAGAATACAAGTCATTCACCACTTTACCGATTTCTGGAGTAGAACCAGAGGTTACTTTTAGGATTTTCTCCACGGTGTGTTCTTTGTCACCTGGGTTGATTCTTTCAGGAGAATAACCAGCGAAGAAATCTACATTGAATTTAAGTCCAGAAACTCTCTCTACCACTGGGATGCAGTCTTCCTCAGTAGCGCCAGGGTAAACAGTAGATTCGTAGATGACAATGTCGCCTTTTTTAATCACTTTTCCTACTGTTTCACTCGCTTTTACAAGTGGAGTAAGGTCTGGGCGATTGTTTCTATCCACAGGCGTAGGCACAGTGATGATGTATACATTGGCATCTTCTATATCTTTTAGGTCAGCAGAGCAGAACAGCCCATTGGCATCAGCATTGAAAGGGTTTTCTTTAACCAAGGCTGATTTTAGAAGGTCATCAGACACCTCCAAGGTTTCATCATGTCCCGCATTTAGTTCTGTGATTCTTTTTTGGTTAATGTCAAAACCTACCACAGGGAACTTAGTGGCAAATAACCTTGCCAATGGCAGTCCTACATAACCAAGTCCAATAATTGCTATTTTATGATTCATATTATATATTTTATTATTTTACACCTTTAAAAATTCTATGATACAGATATCCCCATATAGTAGGGTGGTACCAGAGGATAGATTCTAGATTTCTTTCTTTTTGGGAAGATAGTGTTCCGTTGAAAAAGTTTTCTATCGCTTTGGTTAGCAGTTTGATGCCGCTAGCCAGCTGGATAAGAGGATATGTTGAGAAATCATCCTGCTCTGTGATTGTGATATTTTCTTGGTATATCACGCTTCCTGTGTCTATTCCTTTATCCACGAAATGCACCGTAACTCCGTTGTTTTCAGCATCATTATTTACCAATGCCCAATAGGCTCCATGAACGCCTCTATATTTGGGTGTGATGCCTGCATGAGTATTGATAAAAAGGCATTCTACCGCAGAAAGCACTTTTTCAGATATGATTCTTGTCCCATTTACAATGACTAAATCAGGATTTATTTCCTTCAATAATTCTATAGTTTTTTTTGAATTTACAGATGAAACATTTATCGTTTTATCATTAGGAGTTTCCGCAGCATTCATGCCGTTTGCCTTCATGATTTCATCTCTTCTTTTTTTGGATGCGCTGCCTAAAAATTTACCGATAATTAACTGGAATAAAATCTGTCCTACAACAGTGAAAATACCCAATCTTTTTATCCTTCTTTTGATAAATTTTTTGGTGTTTTCTTTGTCTTCCACAATGATTTTTTCAATGCCGAATTGATTATTCAATGCATTGAAAACGATTTTTGAGGAATCACCCTTTCCCGCTAAAATAACGATTTTTTTACCCTTCATTTTTCATCTTTGCTGCCAAACTACTCATCGTGTAGCTTTGGAAGTTATACTTTTCATTTAAAAATTTATAATGTTGTAGGATTTTCTCTAAAAACTTAAAATTTTCCTCCATATTTGCCCCAAAATTATGAGGATGCCACCATAAATGGTAGGTTAGATTGTTTTTAGCAGCAAAGGTCATGCTTGCTTTTATTCTTCTTAGCCTTAAACTTTCCAAGAAACTCAGTTTCGGCGAAAATGGCCTCAAAAAACGACTTGATGGAATATTTACAGGAGTTTCTTTTTTTATGTAATCGTCTGAATAGCAGTTGTGTCCAGAAATATTGATGTAAGAATCCATCAGCCTGAAAGTTCGCCTAAATAGACTTTCGTTTTCACCGCTTTTGGCTTTATACAGCCAAGAGTGTTCATTTCCTCTGTAACAAGTAATTCCCAGCTCGGAGCATACTTGTAAGTATTTGTCATTGAACTGGTTTCGTGGGAAAATAAGCGATGTTATCTCTATTCCTTGTTCTTTTGCTACTTGCACTGCCATTTTAGTATCTTCTCTGAAAGATTCCAGCGTTTGTCCTTTTTCTAGACAATAGTAATGGGAAAAAGTGTGGGTACCGATTTCCTGCTCAGGATATTTTTTGATTTCATCAATGAGCAGTGGAGCAAAATGATATTTATCTTGGTTAAAATCACTGCCCAGACTCTCGAAATAAGCGTTTTCATAGGGCGAAAGCGATTTGTCTTCGTATTGAGGTTTGATGGAAGGTAAATTTGCCAATAACTCTTCTTTGGTCTTGAAAAAAAGAAAACCAACAGTAGAAAAAGTACCGCAAACGGCATATTTTCTAAATAATTCCAGTGTTTGAGGAACTACTTGATGGACATTTAGAATGTTTTGTCCATAATCCTGAATGGTTCTTTTGTCCCGAACACCCCACATGAGCTCGAAATCCAAAGAAATTACAAATTTACCCGTTTTCATTTTTTAATTACTTTAAATTTTCCCAATACCAATCTACAGCTTCTTTTAGACCTTGCGCGAAGATATGAGTTGGCTGGTAGCCTAGATTTTTTTGAGCTTTTTCTATACTCGCCAATGAGTGAGGAACATCTCCCTGTCTGTTTGGTCCATGGAGAATTTCCACTTTTGCGATTTCATTATCATAGGCAGAAAGGTATTCTTTCAGCAGTTCAGCCATTTCTTTGATGGTTGTCCTGTCGCCCACGGCTGTGTTATATATTTGATTTAGAGCCTCTTCCTTATCAGTGATTAAGGCTAATAAATTCATCTGAATTACATTATCAATGTAAGTAAAATCCCTTGAATAGGTGCCATCACCATTGATAGTCGGCGATTGGTGGTTGATTAGTTGGATTACGAATTTCGGAATTACCGCAGCATAAGCGCCATTTGGGTCTTGTCTTCTTCCAAAAACATTGAAATATCTTAATCCTATCGTATCAAAATTATAAACTCTTTTGAAAACATCGGCATAAAGCTCGTTCACATATTTCGTGATAGCATATGGAGAAAGCGGTTTTCCGATGATATCTTCTACTTTTGGTAAAGATGTAGAATCACCATAAGTAGAGGAACTAGCCGCGTAAACAAGTCTTTTTACTCCTGCATCTCTCGCCGCCACTAGCATATTTAGAAAACCGCCCACATTCACATCATTACTCGTGATAGGGTCATTGATAGAGCGAGGAACAGAGCCGAGGGCGGCCTCGTGCAGAACATAATCTTGTCCATCACAAGCTTTTTTACAAGTTTCTAAATCGCGGATATCACCTTCAATCAAAGTGAATTTTTCATTTTTGAAAAAAGGCTCAATGTTATGTCTGTGTCCCGTAGCAAAGTTGTCCAAAACTGTAACCACAGCTCCTAATTCTAGTAGTTTTTCCACCAAATTAGAACCGATGAAACCAGCGCCGCCAGTGACTAATATTTTTTTATTTTCTAATTTTTCTTTGAAATTCATCTTTTAAGTTTTTTTATTATATGTAATATTTTCTTAGAATATTGCAAAGATACGATTCTTTATTGGTTAAGTTTCTTTCTTTGAAATAATTTTCCACATCAGGAATGTTTATTTCGTAGCCAGAACCCGCTTTTATGAGAATAAGCTGAGGTTCTATACCGAGTTCTTTTTCAATGATTTCTAAAATCTCAATGATAGAATAATTGAAGGGATAAGCGATATTGACCACTTTATTAAAATTCTGATAATTGATAACTTGAAGAACTAAATTCTTAATATCCTCAGTATCAATGATATTTCTAGTTGCTTTTGTGTGGACATTTATTTTTTGGTGGTTTCTGACAGAACGAACCAAATAGTTCATCAGCAGATTGGGATTTCCTCCTTTTCCAACGGCGTTGCTTAGCCTTAAAATTAGATATTTTGGGCAGTTTTCAGCGATGATTTGTTCCATTCTTAATTTATGCAGAACATACTGGCTGTCAGCCTTTGAGGAATCATAGATGCTGCAGGTGGAAAAATAGACAAAAAGTTTGTCAGGATTTTGTGTGAAAGTTTTCCTGATTAGGTCTTCTTCTCTTTGAAATTCAGATAGTTCTGTCTCTAAAGAATTAGAAACTCCAGATGCAAAGAAAATAACATCTTCTCGGTCTACATCGTAGAATAGAGAAGCGATAAGTCCATTTCCTACAATCATTTTTTGGTGTTTATTTTTTTATTGTAATTAGATTTTAATAATTCTGAAAGACTTGTTTTACTTAGAAATTCAGAAAAAGCCTGTCCTCCTTTGTCTGAGGTGTGTGCTATATCAGCAAAATAGTCTTGCTCTTTACCTCCCCATTTTTGGCTAAAATTAAAATCAGAAATATCTATGAAATCTATATTTGAGTAGTTTTTGTAATAAAATTCTAAAAATTCTTTCCTATTGTATTTTGGATAATTTTTGTCATATATATATTTAGGTAAATTCACAAAAACCAGGTGAATATTTTGCTCTTTACATAGTTTGACTATTTTATCCAAATATTTAGTTTGATAAATGGGAATATGGGTTTCTTCTTTTGGTTTGTAATAATTTTCATCATAATTTTTTATATTCGCAGTGTATCCCCCAAAGCTTATTGTGTCATTTTTTAATAAATGAAAACCTTCTTTTCCTAATCCTATCCAAGATTTTATGTAAATGCTGGGATTAGCAAAAAATAAGTCTTTCTGTCCTTCAGCATCTACTAAAGGAAGATACCTCTCTCGCCACTCTGAACTAGCAGATTCAAATTCATTATTGATGAGATTAGAAGGTGAAAAGTTGATAAGAATGGTATCTACTTTTTGTGTTTTCATAAGTTGTTTTAACTTGAAATAGACAAAAAGATAAGCTTCTCCTCCCTGCGAATAGTTTTCGTATTGGGTTGCTATTTTAGTATTTATTGATGCTTTTCCTGTCGAATCTCCTAAAAAGGGAATTCTGTTGGTTTGTGGTGTTTTGAATATAAAACAGTAAAAAACTATGGATAAAACCAAAATAATAGCTATAGTTCCTACAAATAAAAATAGATTATGAACGAATCTTTTCATGGTTTTTTCTATTATATTTAGTTTTTAAAAGATTTTTTATTCCTTCTTGGGCTAGAAAATTACTAAAATATTCCGCACCAACGATATCAACATGATTTATGTCGTAATAAGCATGTTTAGGAAGTTCTATTTTTGAAAAATCTAAAAAATCAATATGAGAATAATTTTTGTCATAAAACTCATAAAATTCTTTATGATCGTAATTTTTATAATCTGCTCTTGGGTAGTTTTTAGGAGGTTGTATTAGGATTAAATGAATTTTATTATCATTACAAAATTGAATTATTTTGTCAAGATATTTCACTTCCATTTTTGTAATTACAGGATTTTTGAATTGGTATTTTTCTAACTTGGTTTGTGTTTCATTAGTGATAGATGGTATATATGAACCAAATTTTGATATATTGTTGTAATCTCCCCAATTTTCTTGTGAGCTTGGCAATTTTAATAAGGGAGCTAAAGTATGTTTTCCAATACCTAAAAAAGAACTAAAATAATTCCTCGGCATAGAAGTGAACATATCCTTGTGCTCATCAAAGGAAAAGTCTCTGTAAAAAGATGACATTCTATTTTCTATAGGTCCTCCATCTCCATCTTCCCACCATTTATTGTTGATAATATTATGTGGATTGAAAGATAATAGTAGGGTGTCGATTTTGTTCTGTTTTGCTAAAATGGCTAATTTTCTGTAAGCGAAAATATACATTTCTCCACCTGTGGAGTAGTTAGCATAAGACTTTAAAATATTATCATCCATAGCCCAGCGTGTATTAGAATCTCCAATAATAATATTTTTTTTGGAAATTTTCACAGTAGTCTTAGGCTGATTAAATAGATAAAGATAAAAGATTCCTATTATACTTAATGATAACAAAGAAAAAATAGAAATTTTATGGATAAATTTTTTCATCTTTTAAAATTGGAAATATATAAATTCAGCTTCCTTTCCATGGAACCAAATAATCAGTAAAGTTAGGAAAATATAAATCATCCAGCGGAATGGTCTTTTTACTTTATCCTCGAATCTTAGAGGGAAAAGTCGGTCTCTCATCAGCCATTCGAAAACGAACATAATAGCGATAAAGAAAAGCAGACTCAAATCTCCTCCCATCAATTTCAAAGGATATCCGATGCCTATATGCATGGTTGTGAACATTTTCTTGATGAAAGAAAAAGCATCAGAAATACTTTCGGTACGGAAGAAAATCCAGCAGAAAGTAGCCAGACCGAATGTCAGCACCACTTGGAAAAATTCTTTTAGAGAAGGAAATATCTTGCCTTGTGCTACGATGTCAAGATTGTTCCTATTGGTTTTCATAACGATAGAAGGCATTATGAATAAAGCATTTAGGAATCCCCAGAAGATGAAAGTCCAATTTGCACCATGCCAAAAACCACTCACCAAGAAAATAATAAAGGTATTACGAATACGCATCCAGTCACCTCCTCTGCTCCCACCTAGAGGGATGTAGAGATAATCTTTGAACCAAGTGGAAAGAGAAATGTGCCACCTTCTCCAAAATTCTGCAATATCCCTTGAGAAATATGGATAATTGAAATTTCTTAATAATTCTATACCGAAAAGCCTTGCCGAACCTAATGCAATGTCGCTATAACCAGAAAAATCACAATAAATCTGAATAGCAAATAAAAATGCACCAAAAGCCAATGTGCTTCCAGTGTATTCGGCGTTTGCATAATCATTGAAAATTATATTAGCATAATGGGCACAGTTGTCTGCGATGACCACCTTTTTAAATAATCCCCAAAGGATTTGTCGCATCCCATCCACAGCTTTGTGGTAGTTAAACTCTCTATTTACTTTTAATTGAGGAAGTAAATGCGTAGCTCTTTCTATAGGACCAGCCACTAAAAGAGGGAAAAAACTTACAAACAAGGCGTAGATGACAGGGTCTTTTTCAGGCTCTATTTTTCTGTTGTAAATATCTACTACATAGGACAATCCGTGGAATGTGTAAAACGAGATTCCCACAGGAAGCAGTATTTCCAAAGTCCAAGGATTTACTTTAATCCCTAAACTGTTCATAAGTTCAGCAAATGAACCTACGAAGAAATTATAATATTTGAAAAATCCTAAGAAAGAAAGATTTATCAAAATACTAAGCCAAAACCAAAATCTTCGGGTATTTTTATCTTCCGTTTTTGCAATCTGCAGTCCTGAAAAATAATCTAAAAAAGTAGAAAATAACAATAAAAACGAAAATCTCCAGTCCCAGCAGGAATAGAAGTAATAGCTAGATACCAAAAGTAAAATGTTCTGCCATTTAAGTCGTTTGTTTAATATCCAATAAAGGGAAAAAACTATAGGTAAAAATACCGCAAAACTAATAGAATTAAAGAGCATATTTTAGATTTTTATGTTATAATATTCGGCTACACTTTTGTGGCCTATATGTAGAATGACTTCATCACCGATGCCTTCTTGATTTCCGCAAACACACCATTCGGTAGGGAGGTGGTATGGAGCATATTTTGTGTCATGAGCAGCAAGCCACATGATGCGAGAGTTACGAGAAGGGTCTTTTAGTAAGATATCACAGCAGTTTTGATAATATTTTTCTGCTAATTCATGTCCTTTCCAAAGTGTCATCGGACTTTGATTATAGGAGTGTCCATAGCCGTTGCTTATATCAGTGATAGGTTTGGCATCAAGTGACATTTCCATATCTTTTTTGACAAGATTTCTAGGAGTAGCAGCTGCGCAAGATCCAAACAATTCTGTAAGATATATAAGTCTGTATATTTCTTCCGAAAAAACAAACATATCAGAATCTATCAGGCATTTGAAATCTGCTGTGGATTCCAGTAAAGACTTGTATTTATAGTAGCCTGTTACTCTATACATGTATCTGGGATGGTTTTTGTCTAAACCTTCAGGGTGAGCTACTTTTTTTAAGTTTACACCTTCTACATTTAGATCAAAATCTGAATACACTGTATATGTAGCGTTTGGAAAATATTTTTTTAGTGAAGACAATGATGGTTCTAGCCTGTCCTGATTGCTCAGTTGATTTCCGCCTGCATTTGTGCGGTTTTCTCCAAATTCGCAGAAACAAAACTCTATTGAGATATTTCTGAGATAATCTTTGAGTTTTTCATCTTCTATGATGAAAGGCTTTAGATTTTTATAATTTTGTTCTGGAAATGATGGTTTTATCTCATCAGAAATAGTTTTTTTCTTTCCCAAAAGAACAGAAAAAGCCTCTTGTATTCTATGTGTCAATCTGTTAAGCATTACCTAATAATTTTTTGATTTTATTTCTTGCTGGTATTTCTATATACTTATAGGAAAAATGAGAAGCTATCATAACCACTATAAATGATAAACAAAAGAATAATGCATGATTTTTTATACCTGCCGCGCTGAAAATTTTAGTTAATATCATCCCAATAGGTATTTGCAGAAGATAAAGAGCAAAACTGATTTCTCCTAAATAGATGAGATGTTTATTGTTGAAAATCTTCGTTATCCTACCAGTGTTTAAAGTAATTAACAATATCAATCCTCCAAATGTTATTGAATGAAAACCATTATGAATAAGTAAATTTCTGGTAAGATAGATAAGAAGTATAGTTGTCAAAGTCGCTATGATTACAGGTATGTCATAGTTCCCAGCCTTAAAATTAAATAAATGTATATTTTGAAATATCAATCCAAAAAGTATCCCTACAAGAAAAGAGTTGAGATGCAGAAAGGGATTAAATTTTAAAAAATATCTATCCAGAGAGTTGTATCCTCCATAATATTCCGAAAAATAGAAGAGATTTATACCTATCTGACTTATAAGCCAAAAAGACAATGTGAATATCGCGATATATTTAAGCTTCCATTTTTTGATAACGAAATTGAAAATAAAAGGAAACAACAGATAAAAAAACATTTCTACAGATATAGACCATGACGGGACATTGTAGGAAAGGCTCATTTGTGGTATCCAAGCGTGTATCAAAGATATATTCATAAACAGCGAAGGAATATCAAAATTTACATATTCTAGATAGTTTATGTATTTGAAAAGATTAGCAGCGATGACAAGAAGTAATGTCATTATGTGCAATGGATATATTCTTGCAAGTCTGTTTATATAATATTCTTTTGGGGAAATGTGTTTTTTCTTTCCATAAGCTAAAATCATCACAAAGCCAGATAATACATAAAAATAACTAACTCCTAAGTTAAGATGTTCACCATTTTTTATTTCTCCAAAGTGATAAACAAATAACAAAAAAGCCGCAATAAATCTCGTAAATGTAAGTTGAGAAGTGGTCATTGTGTTAATTTTCGCTATGCAAATTTAACAATTCATTTAATATTGACAAAGCCCATATTTAGGCACATAGGCTTTTAATTATTATATTTGCACAAAAGACATAATAATATGCGTGTTTTTCCCATTGTTTTTACTTGTGATGATAAATATTTCAAATACACAGATGTAGTAATTACCTCTATATTAAGTAATCAGAATAGAAATGTTCGTTATGAAATTCATGTCCTTACAGAGTTCATAAGTGAAGAAAATAAACAAAAAGCTATATCTCAGCTGAGACCACATGAAAATTTTAGTATAACATTTCATGAGCTTGGAGACATAGATAAAAGTAGTTTTTATCTCAATTCTTATATGTCTGTGAGCACCTATTATCGTTTTTATTTATCAGAAATTTTTAGAAATTATGATAGAATTCTCTATCTAGACAGTGATTTGATAGTAAATGCCGATATTTCTGCATACATAGATATGGATTTTGAGGATAAATTAGCTATTTGCAGTAGTAGTCCATTCATTAAAAATAAAGTTCTTCAGAGGGATGATCCAGATTATCCTATAAGCTATTTCACTGAAGTTCTAAAAATGCCCAATCCAGAGGAGTATTTCAATGCAGGAGTGGTGCTTTACAATTTAAAGAAAATGCGGGAAATGGACATTCAGCAAAAACTTTTTGATGCACTGAAAGAAATCCCAGAACCAAAACTGCAAGACCAAGACATCTTAAACTCAGTATTTTCACGAAATGGAGGCGTAAAGCTGATATCAAATTTTTATAATAATACAGCCACGATAAGAATTACGCCTAATCGATTACTTTTGGAAAGTTTAAAGAAAAAAGTAGGAATTAAGGCTAATCATTGGTTTTATATTTACCATTATGTAGGAAAGGTGAAGCCATGGCAGCGGGATGGTGTAGACAGCGGGCTTTTCTTCCAATATGCATATAAGTCACCATTTTTTGATGACATTATAGAAGTCAATAAATTGGATAAGCAAGAATTAATAAAAAAATATAGATTAAACTGGCTGTAAATCATGGTGGAAAGGAGATTACAATTCCTGTAATTCCACCATTTTTTTGAATTTTTCTGAGCTTTTTACTAAGCTGTCAAAATCACCAGAAGCTATGATTTTACCCTTATCCAAAAGATAAATCATATCCACATTTTTTATCGTAGAAAGCCTATGGGCAATGATGATAAGGGTAGTCTGTCCTTGTAGCAGATCTATGTTGTTTTTGATGTGTCTTTCGGTCTCTGTATCCAGCGCAGAAGTTGCCTCATCTAGTATGAGCAGTTCAGCATCTTTATAAAGTTCCCTCGCGATGGAAATCCTCTGTTTCTGACCACCAGAAATTAGGATTCCATTGTTCCCAAGCTGGGTATTTTCCTTTTCTGGAAGTTCATTAACAAATTCAGATAAAGAAACTTTTTCAATAGTTTGTCTGAATTTTTCCTTGTTTTCTTCGGATTTTTCTTGCCAAAAAGTAACATTATTAAAGATAGAATCATTGAATATCACGGCTTCTTGTGTGATGTAGCCGAGATGGTTTCGGAAAGAATTAAGATTAGTTTTATATAGAGATTTTCCTTCAATGATTATTTCACCATCATCAGGTGTTTGTAGTCCAGATATGATGTTAGCGAGAGTTGTTTTTCCAGCTCCACTTTCTCCGACGAAGGCCACAGAAGAATTTTTCTTTATAGAAAAACTTATGTTATCAATGGCTTTTTTTCCTCTAAATGACAATGAAATATTTTTAATATTGATGTCATCAATGTGTTCAATCTTTTCTTGATAGTGAAGAGGTTCTTTATAATGTTTAAAATCAGATAATAAATTCTCAAAAGAGTCAATTCCGGAAGAGTTGGATAAAAATGTGTTCCAAGAATTCTGCATACTCACCAAATGTCCTAACGCTCTGTAAAACAGTAGTAAACTCAAAAGAATGGAAGAAAAAGATTCCCCTAAATAAGAGGTCTGTACGATAATTACTCCTGTGATGATGACAATCGTAAAAGGCTCTCTGAGGCTTTCTCCAATGGATGAAATTTTGCCTACTCCCAGATTGATTTTTTCTTGTTCACCTATGTTATCCACTAGTTTTTTTGAAAATAACCGATAGTGGTTTGTGGCCTTTAAATATTTAAAATTATGAAGAATTTGTATCAAAACTGCATTGAAACTATTCCCTTTACTAGAGAGTAGTGTGGCTTTTTCCTTGGTGTAGCTGTTGATGTATTTATAAAACAAATTAGACAACGAACCTCCAATCGCCACCAAAATAGCAAACTGCCAATTAGCAATAAAAGCAAGGAAAATGTAGGTGGCAAGCATAATAATATGCTGTAAATAAACGAAGAAACTCATCAGCGCTCCGATTACTTTTCCCAATTCACCTACCATTGTGTTTTGGATACGCCCAGCTTCTAATTTTGTAAATCCAGAATAAGAAAGTTCATTAAGGTTTTCTATCAAGTTGAGCCTCAGTAAACTTACAGATTTTACTCTTATTTTTATAAAATAGACACTTCTCAGATAGTAGAAAACACCCTTTATCGAGAAAACGATAACCATAAATAACAAGGCATTTACAAGATTTACATTTACACCAACAAAATCAAATAAATTGACAATGAAATTTATAACATCTGAGTTTTCGTCTCCTGTATTAGTGTTTATTCCAGATGCAATGCCTAATAATGGAATGAACATAGCAAGTCCCAAACCATCCAATAAACCCACCAATAAGTTCACCAAAATATAGCCATACATGTGCCATCCCGCAATGTTTCTGAAATAAGAAAAATATTTTAGTAAAGAGGTATTTTTGCTGTTCATGTATTTATTTTTGCGGTGCAATAATTACAAAATTTCATGATTTTTTAAATGAAAAAAGCTATTGCATTTCGCAGGGCAAATTTAAAGAAAATTATCCAGATTATCCGTAAAAATCTTATGCTCCACTTTTCCCTGCTGCTGGATGATTTTTTCTTGTATTTGTTTTAAGAAAGCTTGGTGTTTAGGGCTGTTTTTATCTTTTGGGCGATGCTCCAAAGCCTGTTTTATTTTAAGGTTTTCGTTGGAAAATCTATCGGCTTCATCAGAAAAATAGGCTTTCTTGAATTTTTCCCAAATGTACTGAACGGCCTGTTCACTCGGATGGATGAGGTCTTCCTTGTAGAATCTGTAATCGCGCAGGTCATCCATAACGATTTCATAAACAGGGATATAATGGCAGTTTTCGTGCTGTTTTACAACTTCGTGAATTGCACAGAGCAGTTTGGCCTTACTTAGATTATTTTCGCTAAAACCATCTTTGGTGTGGCGGACAGGGCTTAGTGTAAAAAGAAACTGAGCCTCTTTTGGGCAGATTTTTTTTAGAATGTGGCAGGTTTCAGTTATTGAATTTACCAATTCTTCATGGGATAGAAGGCGTTTATTAAAGTTTGTTTGTGGAATTTTGTGGCAATTCGCTACAAAAATATTTTTGGCTAAATGTTCATAAATGAAAGCCGTTCCATAGGTGATAATCACCCAGTTGCTTCGTTTTAGAAATTCGTGCGCAAGGTTTATTTTCTCATTGATTTTTCTGAGGGTATCTTCATGGTTTTCAGAATTAAATGAGGTGTGATGATTAAAACTCAAGTATTCACCTTGATGAAAATCTAAATCTTTTTCTGTGTAAATTTTATTTTTTAAAATTTCCTGAATGCTGTTTTTCACAGCCCAAGGGTTGAAAAGAGTTCCAAAAGGATTGTTCAGCGTTTGGAACTGGCTGTCAGCTAGTTTTACAGAGATTTCTGTTGCAAAACAAGATCCTGTCGAAAACAAAGAATCCGAAATTTGAATTTTTTTTTCAGAAATCGGAATTTCTACCTCGGTACGAAATTTCATAGACAAAATTTAAATATTTCTTTTTAATAAATAATCCGCCAGAGCCAAGAAAGACTCCTTTTTCTCTGCATTTAGACTAGTCTGGTTTAGATATTTTTGAGCTTTATCGTGGTGCTCCTGCACGAGTTTTAATGTGATTTCATCCGCCTTTGTATTGAGGAAAATTTTAGAAACAGCATCTATTTTTTCTTGGCTTTCAGCCTTTTGGGAATACCAGTTTTGGAGTTCCTTTTTTTGTTTTTCATCCGCTTTTTCTAGTGCAGTGAGATATAAAACGGTCTTTTTATTTTCACAAATATCACCCGCTTGTTTTTTTCCGAAATCTCCCTGACTACCAAATACATCCAGATAATCATCCATCATTTGGAATGCTATTCCTAGGTGAATCCCAAACTGATAGAGAGCTTCCGCATCCTGCTCTGAGCATTCAGCAATGAAAGCACCTATTTTTAGCGCTGTAGCACTCAGTACGCCAGTTTTATAAGTAATCATCTGGATATACTCATCAAAACTTACATCATCTCTTTTTTCAAAATTCATGTCTATTTGCTGTCCTTCACATATTTTCGCTCCTGTATCAGAAAATAAGTGAATACACTTTTTGAACAAAACAGGTTCTAAATCTTCGAAAAACTGATAAGATTTGATAAGCAAGGCATCGCCAGAGAGTATGCCTGTATTGATGCCGTGTATAGCATGAATGGTAGCTTTTCCTCTTCTCAGAGGTGCATCATCCATTATATCATCATGAATCAGTGTGAAATTATGAAAAAGCTCTATTGCTAGAGCTGGTTTTATTGCGGTGTTTATATCTCCCCCAAATGCATCCGCTGCCATCAGTGTAAGCATAGGGCGGAGGCGTTTTCCTCCGTTTGCTATGATGTAATTGATGGGCTGATACAGCTCAAAGGGAACTTCTTCGAATTTGTGTTTTTCTATACTTTCAGAAATTAAATTGATGTATTTTTCAGCAAAATGCATGATGAAATTGTTTTCAGCAAATTTAAATTTTTAAAATGAAAATAAGCCAAAAAAACCACCAATTTTTCTCATAAATTGGTGGTTTAATTCTTTTATTTTTTGGGAAAATTTTAGAACATATTTACAATGATGTAGGTAATTCCAGCTACTATCGCACTGATAGGAATTGTCAGAACCCAAGCCCATAGAAGGCTTACAGTAATACCCCATCTTACGGCAGAAATCCTTTTAGTAAGACCAACACCTATGATGGAACCTGTGATAGTGTGGGTAGTAGAAACAGGAACTCCAAGATGGTCAGTGATGAAAAGAGTCACAGCACCAGCAGATTCTGCACTTACACCTTCTAATGAAGTTACTTTCGTGATTTTAGTTCCCATCGTTTTTACGATTTTCCATCCTCCACTCATCGTTCCTAAACCGATAGCCACATGCGCTGCCAAAGGAACCCACATGTAATGTTCTGTGAAGTATTTAAACTTATCAGGAGCATTGATATAGTTTAGGTCGCCTATATTTACATAGTGATAAATAACCGCAGCACCGATGATTCCCATGATTTTCTGAGCATCATTCAGACCGTGTCCTAGACTGAATAGAGCAGAAGAAACCAGCTGTAATCTTTTGAACGCAGTTTCAGCTTTATGAGGGTTTGATTTTTTGCAAATATTTACGATGATAAGTGTGATAATCACAGAAACAAACATCCCTATAAAAGGCGCTAGGAAAATAAATAAGAATATTGGGATGACTTTGTCGTATTTTACCACATCTTGTGTGAATAGTTTTTCGAAAGATAATTTGATAAGTTCAAAAAATGAAGCGTTGTCATTTAACTCTCTAAATTCAACATAATTCCCATGAAGAGCGTGCATTAGCGCGGCACCAAGAAACCCACCAATAAGCGTGTGTGACGAAGAGGATGGAATACCAAGCCACCAAGTCAGTAAATTCCATGCAATAGCAGCGATAAGTCCAGAGACAATAACTTCAAGGTTGATAAAATCTTCGCTTACCGTTTTAGCAATGGTGTTTCCAATGTTAAAAGACTGTGTGATATAAGCCGCAATGAAAAAAGCCGCGAAATTCCAAAAAGCCGCCCACAAAACCGCTTGAAAAGGCGTGAGAACCTTTGTGGAAACAATAGTAGCAATGGAGTTAGCCGCATCATGAAACCCATTGATATAGTCAAAAACAAGGGCTAGTCCAATGATTGCTAAGAGAAGTACAGGAAGTTCCATACTTTATTTTTTAGTTAGTGTTAGAAATTAAGCGTATTTGATGATGATGCTGCTCATTACACCAGCTACTTCTTCCGCCTTGTCAGTTACCTCTTCTAGGTAGTTTAGTACCTGCTGTACTTTGATGATGGTAATAGGGTCATTGGTCTCGAATAGCTTAATTAGAGCCGAACTCTGCACATCATCAGCAATGTTTTCTATACTATTGATTTTGATGCATGATTCTTTCACAGCCTCCAAATCTTTAAAATCTTTAAGGTTGATGATGGCATTCTGAATCTCTATACATGCCTTTTGGATAAGAAGAGAAAACTCTTGGTAAGCCTTCGTTTCAGGACTTTTGAATAGAAAAATATATCTAGTAGAAGCGTAGATATAGTCCGCTACATCATCTAGAGATGTTGCCAAAGACTGTATGTCCTCTCTATCAAAAGGTGTGATGAAATTCTTACCCAGCTCCATGTAAATTTGGTGCGTAAGGTCATCATTTTGATGTTCAAAATCGTGAATTTTCTTTAAAAAAGATTCATCATTTGCATCAAAATTCTGAATTCCATTATGAAAATACTCAGACATTTCCACTAGATTAGCCGCCACTTTTTCAAATAAAGTGAAAAAAACTGTGTCCTTTGGTTGAAATGCCTTAAAAATATTACCAATTCCCATGAGTTCTAATGTATAAATTTTTCGGTTACAAATATAAACTTAATTTTACTTTTACAAAATAAAAAACCTATAAATGCACTAATCTAAAATACATTTATAGGGAATTATTTAGTTTGCTACTTCTGCGCGCATTTCTTTTCCTTTGAATTTCATCGCGGCAATGTTATTGAGGATATCTTTCTCAAAAGATTTTTCCACCTCAAAGAAAGAAAACTTCTCTAAAACTTCTATATCTCCGATATCAGCTCGTTTTTTAGATTTTTTGGTAGCTTGGTTGATGATGTCCAGTACATCAGTTTTCTTTAATTTGTCTCTTTTTCCTAAATTAAAGAAAAATCTCACCATGTTTTCATTGTTTTTTCTAGACTTTCTGCCACCTTTATCTCTATCTCGGTCTCTTCCTCTTCGGTCTCTTCTGCTTTCTCTGGTTTCAGATTCTGCTTTTAGTTTTTGAGCTGCTAAATCATTGTTATTCTTATAATAAAGAGCCAAATCTTTTAGCTGGAATTGAAGTAATTGATGTACCAACTCTTCTTTAGAGAAATTAGAAAGGTCTGGGATAAGGCTGTCATCAAAGTCAAAAAAATCCTCGTGTTCCGTGAAAAGCTGCTCAAAAACTCCCGCTACTTGGGCTTTTATGATGTCTTCTCCTTTTGGAATTTGTTTTTCGACAATTTCTATTTTCGTTTGACTTTTGATTTGACTTAGCTTTCTGGTTTCTTCTGGTTTTATCAGAGCCATAGAGATACCATCTTTCCCAGCGCGTCCTGTTCTTCCGCTTCTGTGTACGAAAACTTCTGGGTCGTCAGGTAGCGAGTAGTGGATTACATGGGTAAGGCTGTTCACATCAAGCCCTCTGGCAGCAACATCCGTAGCAACCAAAATGTCAATGTTTTTTAGTCTGAATTTCTTCATTACTGTGTCTCTCTGCGCTTGTGAGAGGTCTCCATGAAGGGCATCAGCAGCGTAGCCATTTTGCATTAGGAAATCAGCCACATCCTGAGTTTCCATTTTAGTTCGGCAGAAAATGATAGAATATTGATTTGGATTAGCATCTATCAGTCTTTTTAGGGCTTCTTTTTTCTGACGGTAGTTTACCACATAATATTCGTGTTTAATGTTTTTCTTAACCGCGTTGATAGAGCCTACTGAAATACGATGAGGATTGGTAAGATAATTTTTAGAAATTCTCTCCACTTCCTTGTTCATCGTAGCAGAAAATAGTAATGTTTGCTTGGTTTCAGGAGTTTCAGAAAGAATAGTTTCTAAATCATCCTTGAAGCCCATAGACAGCATTTCATCCGCTTCATCCAGCACCAGCCAATGGATTTGAGAGAAGTCTAGAGCTTTTCTATTGATTAAATCAATAACTCTCCCAGGTGTTCCCACGATGATTTGAGGTTTTTCTCTCAAATTTCTGATTTGGTCTGTGATGCTGCTTCCACCATATACTGCTGTAGTTTTCACATTTGGCAAATATTTGGTGTAGTTTTTAATGTCTTTGGCAATTTGTAATGCCAATTCCCTCGTTGGGGCCAATACCAAAAGCTGTATTTTACGGCTGGTATCATCTATCATATCCAAAATAGGTAAAGAAAACGCCGCTGTTTTCCCCGTTCCCGTCTGTGCCAGAGCAATAAGGTCTCTGATGTCCGATAAAATGAAAGGAATGGTCTGTTTTTGGATCTCCGTAGGGCTTTCATAGCCCAATTCGCCAACTGCCTTGATGATTTCAGGACTTAAATTGGACTCGCTAAATAAATTCATTAAGTTTTTTAAAATTTCGGCAAAGATACATTTTTTATTTTTAATGATAAAAATCACATAATGAAATGAAAGCACCAAAAGTTTTTGGCATTAAATTTTCATTTTTGAAAACAAATTTGATGAAATGAAAAAATATTTATTATTAGCCTTTTTAGGTTTATGTTCGGTTGTTTATGCGCAAGATATTAGGGTAACGAAATTTAGAAACGAAGTAAATGTAAGTAGGAGAAATCCCACTGATAGAGGTGTTTTCCGTAATAGAAATATGTATGGAGATGGCAGACAGGCGCAGCTGTGGCTTAGGGTTTTCGCTGAAGGGCGATTTCGGGTAGAAGTAGGAGGACAGATGATGGAAAATTCTACAGGAAGGTATCGCTTCTTTGATTTGAATAGAGGAATACAGATGCTTTCAATTTATGAAAAAGGAAATATCTTGGTGTATAGGACACAGGTGGAATTGAGGGAAAATACAAGGTTGTTGATAGATTTTGACGGCTATGACCTTTATCTTTTTGGTGAAGAAAATATTGAAGACAATGGCATTCAAGTTTATCCAAATATCGGTGGGTATAAACCAATGATGAGCAATGAGGAATTTGGACAGTTTTATAGAAGTTATGCAGGAAAGCCTTTTGATAAAGATAAAATGGAAACTTTCTATGTCGCACAAAAAGGAATGAATTTTACCACTCAGCAGATAGTTCAAATGGTGAAAGCGCTTTCCTTTGATGATAATCGTTTAGAGCTGGCAAAAACAGCATATGACAACTGCGTAGACCGAGAAAATTATTATAAAGTGGTGGATGCTATGACTTATAGTTCTACCAAGGAAAAACTGAGAGAATATATTCTGAAAAGATAAAAATTAGAGAATATTTCTAAGAATCCAGAAAGAAATAACAATAAATAAGACAATATAGGTGGCATGAAGACCAAAAAGTCTTCTTCGCCATTTTAGGAAAATAGGATTTTGTTTGTCTTTGTAGATATTAAATAAAAATCCAGCGATGATGTAGGGAATAGACACTACCAGAAGCATGTTTTCTCTGAAAGCCTTGCCAATATTTAGGTTTAATAAATGATGGACAGCTCTCTGTGAACCACATCCTGCGCAGTCATACCCAGTAGCCACTTTGAATGGGCATTTTGGGAAAAATGCACTATCTAATGGGTTGTAGGTCTTGTATACTAAAATAAGTATAAAAATAAACAAAAGACCTACAATCCATTTAGTAATAGTTTTAAGATGCCATTCCACTTATAACAGCAAGTAATATAAATAGGAAATATAATACAATAACAGCTAACCCAGCGAATAGACTATACATTGTCCATTTTTTAGCGTCAGCTGCAGCCTTGTTAGCTCCTGCAATGTCTCCCGCTAGGAACAATCCTTCTACTTTAGAAGCATTGATAATTCCAGCAATTCCAAGTGGTAAACAACAAAATAAAGTAACTAAAATAGATTCTACCAGCCAGTTTTTAGGTGGCGTGTTAAATTCTGTAGGGTTTTGATAATTTGTAGGTTCCATATAATTTATAGTGTATTTATTGGCAGCAAATATAATCTTTTACGATTAGATAAAAAATAAAATTATATTTTATTTATAATGATAAAAAATCCCAAAATCAGAGGGTGTCCAGAGGGCTGCCTTTTGTCCAGCAGTTTTTAGTCCGTTGTTTGCCCAAGTGTTACAGGTCTTCATGAAATTGTAGCTTTCTTTGGCATCGTAGAAGGCATCATCTTTTCCATAAACAGCATCCGTTTTTATTAAAATGAAATTTCCGTTTTCATCCTGTTTGAACTGGTTTTTGATGAATTTTACCAAATCACTGTATTGCTTTTCGGTCAGCATTATTTTCTTGCAGTCATCATTTTCCTGCATTTTTTCGTAGAAAGTGCAGTGCATGGCAGATTCACTCATCCAAAAAGCGGCTTTTATCGCTGTAGAAACCTTTAAATCAGCCCAAGTGGGCGTATCCAGATAAAATCCCTTGTCTCCCCAGCCGATGCCTACATAGGAGAAATCCGTTCTTTGGGAAAGTGTATTTTCAAAAGGAATCTGCTGGCTCCAGTCCACGACTTCCGTTTTGATGGGAACCACTAAATCCGTATGCATCCCATTGGTATAAATATACATAGGAATGGTTTTCGGGTCGGAGGTTTCCTCGGCAGGAACTTTTATCAGTGGAATTAAAAGCCCTAAAACAATATACAAAACCACTATCCCCAGCAGAACGCCGATGGTTTTTAAAATGAAAACAAACGCCTTTTTCATCAAAAGTTTTTTAGAAAATTATTCCAAATTTCCCATGATTTCTTCCCATTCTTTCATAATTTCTGCCAGCTCTTCTTTCAGTTGGTTGTATTTTTTCAGCTCTTCATCAGTAGGATTAGTTTTACTGAAAATTTCTTCTAAACCAGCGATTTCTGCTTCATAATCGGCAATTTTCTCTTCTGCTTTTTTGAGTTTATTTTGCAGGTTTTTCTGTTCTTTGCTGATGAAAGTGTTTTTTGCAGGTTCGGCTTTTACAGGCTCGGCTTTCTCTTTTATTTCAGGCTTTTCGCTTAGTTTCGCTTTTTCTATGGAAACTTCGCGGATGCTTTCTTTTTGGCGGTAATCCAAATATTCATCAATATTACCCAAAAATTCTTTCATCTGTCCATCTCGGAATTCAAAAATTTTGTCGCAGAGCCCTTGCAGGAATTCTCGGTCGTGCGAAATCACGATGAGCGTCCCCTCAAAGTTCTGAAGCGCCAATTTGATAATTTCCTTGGACTGGATATCCAAGTGGTTGGTCGGCTCGTCCATGATGAGCGTATTAAAAGGGCGAAGGAGCAGTTTGCACAGCGCCAGTCGGTTTCTTTCTCCCCCAGAAAGCACTTTGGTCTTTTTGCTTACGGAATCCCCCTGGAAAAGGAAGCTTCCCAGAAGGTCTCTCACGCGCGGGCGGGTCTCTTCTGTAGCGGCATCTTCGGCTTCTTGGAGAACGGTTTTATTAGGGTCAAGGACTTCTTCTTGGTTTTGGGCAAAATACCCAATGTTCACATTGTGCCCAAGTGTCCAGCTCCCTGTGTAATCTTTGGTTACGCCCGCAAGTATCTTTGCAAGGGTGGTTTTCCCTTGTCCGTTTTGTCCCAAAAGGGCGATTTTTTCTCCTCTTTGAACGAAGAAATTCACATGGTCAAAAACCTGCTTGTCGCCGTAGGCTTTACCTAAATTTTCAGCTTCGAAGATGACTTTCCCAGGTGTGATGCTCGGCTGAAAACGAATATTGAATTTAGAAACATCCTCATTGTCTATTTCTATTCGCTCTATTTTTTCTAATTTTTTAATCAAAGACTGAGCAAAACTTGCTTTTGTAGCCGAAGCACGGAAGCGATTGATATTGTCCTCCATCTGTTTGATTTCGGCATCTTGGTTTTTCTTCGCCTGCTCTAGTTTTTCTCTTCGTTCTTTGTTTAGTTCAAGGTATTTGGTGTAGTTGGCTTTATAATCGTCAATTTTTTTATTATTGATGTCAAAAGTTCGGTTGCAGACAGCGGTCATGAACTGCTTGTCGTGGCTCACGAGGACGATGGCGCCAGGGTAATCTTTCAAAAAGTTTTCCAGCCAGATGATAGACTCCATATCGAGGTGGTTGGTAGGCTCATCCAGCAGCATCAAATCATTTTTTTGGAGGAGAAGTTTGGCTAATTCTATTCTCATTCGCCAACCGCCAGAGAATTCATCGGTAATTTTATTAAAGTCTTCTGCCTTGAAGCCCAGCCCGAGCAGCACTTTTTCTACATCTCCTTCTAGGTTGTAGGCATCGTGGTGATGCAGAAGGTCGTTTAGCTCCGTCATTCTCTCGATGAGGTCATGATAGGCTTGGCTCTCGTAATCTGTGCGGGTAGCAAGCTGATGATTAACCTCGTCCAGCTCTTTTTTCATGGCGTTTATCTTCTCAAAAGCCTGCATGGTCTCCTCCCAAACGGTTCTTCCCTTTACAAAATCCAAATCTTGTTTAAGGAAACCAATGGTGATGTTTCCCTCGGGAATCACATTTCCTTCGTAGAAACTGATTTCGCTCGAAAGCATCTTTAAGAGCGTAGATTTCCCAGCGCCGTTTTTGCCGACTAAGCCTATTTTGTCTTCTTTTTTAATCGTAAAATTTACATTTTGAAACAAATAGTTCCCCGAATGATGTAATCCTAATCCCTGAACTGAAAGCATATTTTATATAAAAAGTTTTTAAAATAATCGGCAAAAATAGTGAATTTATCTTATTCCTCTTTCTTTTGAGTTTATGTTTTCGGTTATTGAGGTGAGTTTTTTTGATTTAAACATTGAAATAATTCAGATTAAAAATCAGTTTTTTAGCCTAAAAAACACTAAATTAGCCAAGAGAAATTCAAATAAATTGAAAGTATGAAAGCCAGATTTTTAAAAATAGGATTTGTTCTATTGTTTTTATTTTCAGTGTTTTATGAGGTGAAAGCAAGTGACTGCTACCGCTACCATACAAGGTTGGAAACCAGTGTAAAAGTGGAAAAAGGCAAGGTGTTTTTGGTGAATATTATAAAAGACCCTAATGGAATAAGTGTTGTTTCTTATGGGAAAAAACTATTGGAAGGAGTTTCGCCGAAAGATGCACGATTTGTCAGTATTAATGGTGATTATACGATAGTTGCGGATGCTTATTTTTACTATGTTTTTCCTGATAGTGAGGTTATTTTTGAAAAGTATAAAAGCACGAAAATTATTGAAAATAAGAAAGTTACCAAAGTAATGGATGGTAATTTGTTCTTAATCAGTGGTGTGTGGCATTATTTGGATTTTAATATTTATAGTAATGAGTTTAAGTTTGTTCCCATTCCTGAATTTCCTGTAAATCCTGTTGTTTTGGCTTCTGGATACAGATCGAATGATGGGTATTTCTACATTATGAAAGATGATAAAAAGGTGTATTCTTATCGTGTAGATCAGAAAAAAATGCAGGATTATCCAGATTTAAACCCTAAAACTACCCAAATTTTTAAAGAGGATGAAACTAAGTTTTTCCTTTACGATGAAGATACTTTCTATTTGGTGGATTTTCCAGTTTTTACGGATGTTACGGCACAATTTAGAAAGCAGGATTTTGATGGTAATTTTAATAACTTGAAAGTCAGACAGATATGGCTAGGGCATTGTCTTGATTTTGGTAACAAGGGAGGGATTTGGTTTTACTCATTGGCTTCGCTTAAGGGTATAGGTGATGTTTATTTTGTGGCTAGTAAAGCTGAGTTTAAGCCGGAAAGTAAATTGTTTTTCTATAAAGACAGAGTCTATTTAAACTTACGAAATGAATTGGATATTTCAGAAGTTAAACATAAAGAAAAGCTAAAACAGGTTTTTGAGGATATTTATAGCGATGGAGAGAATAACTATGAGCTTAGATTAGGAATGAATAGTGATGCGAAATTAGCCTTAAATCCAAGTCTTCAAAATGTTGATTTTGAGAAGTTTGTTTTTTACAAAAATCAAGGACTTTATTCGTATCAAGGGCAGCCAGCGTTTTGGGCGGATGGTAAAAATCTGTTTTATTGGGAGCGTGAGAGCAAAACGAAGAAAAATATATCTTCTTATAAATCAAAGATTAAGGATTTGAAACTGGCTTTTGCTTTTGATGATAAAATATTGATAGAGAAAAAGATAATAAAAAACATTGGAGATTTTGCGACGATGGAGTTTGTGGGTTCTTCTGTAGAGGTGGTTTCTCCTTGTGATGGCAATGGAAAATCTTCCGTAAAGGTGAATTATACATATTATTTCAGGGATAAAAATGCTCTTTATCTGTATAAAAGTGGGCAGGATGGGTTGAAGAAATTGAATGTTGCCAATCCGAAAGAATACACTGAGGAAAATTTTTTGGAAAAGATTTTTAGGAATACTTCTTTTAAATTTTAAGAATAGATTTTATTAAGTTTGGAAGTGATGTTTTTTGTTAATCTTTGTTCCTGCTAAAAAATAATTGAAAAATATTATAAAATAATAAAATCGCTCCGAAACCTAATTTTATAGGGCGTTTGATGATGTTTGGAATATGTAAATCATTATGTAAAAGGCAAATACGATTTGTGTAATGAAAAAAAATGATTATATTTGCCTTGAATAAAAAACATTTTTTATGAAAAAAGTAATATTATCTATTGTTGGTATGCTGACTATTTCGGCATGTTATAGAGATGGAGGATCAGAATATAATGCTGAGTATTTCAAATCAGAAGTTGTAGGAACATGGAAACCAGCAGGATATGTGATTTATGATGGAAAAGATAGAACTACAGTATTAAGCTATGGTAAATTAGTAGGTTGTGAGGCTAATAATGGGTATCATTTTGCAAATGATGATACTTACAATGAGCATCAGTATGAAACAGATAGTGATGGAAGATGTTCTGAAAAAGGAGAGTTTTTAGGAAAATATCAGTATGATGCTGCTACAAAAAAAATATCAATGACTCGAGATAATGGAACTAAAACAGAACTGAATCTTATCAGTGTGACTTATGGTGAAATTAGAGTTCTTACTACTAAAAATATTGATCATAATGGAGATGGTGTAAAAGATGTATTTATAACTATCTATAAAAGAGGAATATAATATAAAAAATCCAACTCTCAGAGTTGGATTTTTTTCTTTGAAGTAAAATCAGATGATAAAACTAAAAGGACTACTTGTAGATGAGGAAACTCGCTGTGAACATTATCATAGCGAATTGGACATAGTTGCTATAAAATTCAAATGTTGTGAGACTTTTTATCCATGTTATCTGTGTCACAATGTTTGTGAAGACCATGAACCAAAACGCTGGTCTTCTGAAGAGCTGGATGAGAAGGCTATTTTGTGTGGCTGTTGTAGGAATGTACTGAGTATCAGAGAATATCTGAATACAGATTCTTGCCCGAACTGCAATAGACAATTTAATCCTAGATGTTCTAATCATTATCATCTTTATTTCGATTTGGAAAATTAGAAGAAACCTTCATCAAAGATTTCCTAAATCCTACATTCATTTCCCATTATCTGAAAAATATTTATTACTTTTGCCACGATGGGACAAATACTGGCAGTAGATTTTGGTAAAAAGCGTTGTGGCCTGGCTGCAACGGATGATTTACGCATAATAGCCAGTGGTTTGGATACTGTGGAAACTACTGCTTTGATGGAGTTTTTGAGAAATTATTTCGGTGAAAATTCTGTAGATGAGGTGGTTATAGGGCTTCCTACAGATTTGAAAGGAAATATGTCCGAAGTGGAGGAGGATATTCAGAAGTTTATAGAAGAATTTAAGAGTGAATTTCCAGAGGTATCAGTGGTGCGGTTTGATGAGAGATTTACTTCTAAAATAGCTTCATATTTCATCAGTCAAAGCGGCAAAAATAAGAAGCAAAGACAAGAAAAAGGATTGATAGATAAGGTAAGCGCTACGCTTATTTTACAACAATATTTAGAACAAAAACTATGATTTTACCTATTAGAGCTTATGGAGACCCTGTTCTTCGTAAGAAATGTAAAGATATTACGCCAGACTATCCAGAGTTGAAAACATTGATAGACAATATGTTTGAGACGATGTATGATGCTCATGGAATAGGTCTTGCAGCGCCGCAGATAGGCTTGGATATCAGGCTTTTTGTGATTGATATCCGCCCGTTAGCAGAGGATGAAGACTATTTGGATATTGCGGATAAGCTGAAGGATTTTAAGAAAGTTTTTATCAATGCAAGAATATTAGAGGAAAGCGGAAAGGAATGGAAATTCAATGAAGGGTGTCTCAGTATACCTGATGTCCGAGAGGATGTTTCGCGAAAAGAAACGATTTTGATAGAATATTTGGATGAAAATTTCGTTAAACATACAGAAACTTTTTCCGATATGAGAGCGAGAGTTATCCAGCACGAATATGACCATATAGAGGGAATTTTGTTTACGGATAAGCTCAGCGTTTTAAAGAAAAAAATAATCAAAGGAAAACTGAACAAAATCAGCGAAGGAAATGTAAATGTAGGCTATAAAATGCGATTTCCGAAGTAATTAAAGAATAAAAAATATAATAATAATTTAGAATATGCAATTAGAAAAAATTATTTCAATTTCTGGAAAACCAGGGTTGTTTAAGTTGATTTCTCAACTGAGAAATGGGTTTATTATAGAGGATGTGACTACACAGAAAAAAATAAGTATTTCTAACACCAGCCAAGTGAGTCTTTTGGATAACATATCTATGTATACCTTTGATAATGAGGTTCCTCTTTTTGATGTATTTGAAAATATAGCAAAAAAAGAAGACTATAAAGCTACTATTTCTCACAAAGCTTCTCCAGAGGAGTTGAGAAGTTTCATGGCGGAAGTGCTTCCAAACTATGATGTTGAGAGAGTTTATGATTCAGATATTAAAAAACTGGCTCAGTGGTATAACATTCTTCAAAAAGCAGGATATATCACTCCGAACAGCTTTGTGAAAGCGGAGCAGCCAGCAGAATAGTCATCAGTATATGTTTGATTAGTATAAACAAGCCTTTATTCTATTTTTTCGGAATAAAGGTTTTTTTGTCTATAAATTTAAGTTAAATTTGAGGAAAAAATTCACAGAAATGCATACAAAAACAGAAAAACAGGAAGCTTTTGGGAGACTATTAGATATCATCGATGAACTGAGGGAAAAATGCCCTTGGGACAGAAAGCAAACCATGCAGAGCCTGCGACATTTCACATTGGAAGAAAGCTATGAGCTGTCTGATGCTTTACTGGAAGAGGATATGGATGAAATCAAAAAAGAGCTGGGAGATGTCCTGATGCATTTGGTTTTTTATGCGAAAATAGGCTCGGAGAAGGGGAAGTTTGATATCATGGATGTTATCAATTCTCTTTGCGAAAAGCTGATTTACCGCCATCCGCATATTTATGGAGATGCCAAAGCGGAGGATGTAGAAACGGTGAAACAAAATTGGGAAAAATTAAAACTAAAAGAAGGGAATGAATCTGTGCTTTCAGGCGTTCCGAAAGGACTTCCGTCTATGATAAAGGCGTATAGAATACAAGACAAAGTGAGAGGCGTGGGGTTTGATTTTCCTAACGAAGCGGAGGCGTGGAAAAAAGTGGAAGAGGAGTTGTCAGAATTTCATGCAGAGACCGATAAGGAGAAAAAAGAAATGGAGCTGGGCGATGTTTTCTTTTCATTGATAAATTATTCCAGAATTATAGGTCTAAATCCTGATAGTGCTTTGGAAAAGACTAATTTGAAATTTATTTCTCGTTTTCAGGAGATGGAAAAATTAGCCCAAGAGAGGAATTTGGTTTTGTCTGAAATGAGCCTAGAACAGATGGATGAACTCTGGGACGAAGCGAAGAAAAATAAAAAATAACTCTAGTATGTGGAAGATTTTAAAGGACATCGCAAAGAAAAATAAGAGACAGTTATTTTTAACTTTTTTATTGGTTGCAATGGAAAATTTGATGGCAATTTTATATCCTCTTTTTGCAGGATTTGCGATTAATGCAGTAGTTAAAGGAGATGTTTTACATGCGCTATCTTATGCTGTTGTCGTTTTTGTTATATGGACAATAGGAATGCTCAGAAGGCGTGTGGACACTCGGGTTTTTACTAAAATTTATGCAGAAATGGCGGTACCTATGATTATTAACCAAAGAAATAAAGGTAATGATGCTTCTGCGGTAGCGGCTCGTGTGGCTCTTTCTCGTGAGTTTGTTGATTTTTTTGAACTTCATTTACCGATATTCATCACCTCTTTGGTTTCCATTGTAGGAGCTCTCGTTATGCTTTTGTTTTTGGAAATTTGGGTTGGGATTTTAGGGCTGTTTATTATGTTTATTTTGGTTTTATGGATACCTCGTTTGGCTAAAATAAATGACAAATTATATTCAAAACTAAACAACCGATTAGAAAACGAGGTGTATTTGATAGAAAAAAATAAAATAGAACATCTCGAGAAACATTATAAATTTACGACAAAATTGAGAATATTAATTTCTAATAGGGAGGCTTTTGGTTATTTTTGTGTAGGGATTTCTGCAACAGCGTTGTTTGGATTGGCATTTGGGATTATGGCAACACAAGGCTATGAAAGTGCAGGGCATATCTATTCTGTTACTACATATCTTTGGACTTTTGTGATTAGTCTAGATGATATGCCATCATTGATGGAACAATATTCTAAACTGAAAGACATAGGAAAGAGAATGAGGAATAAAGCGAAAAACACTAAATGACAGAGCGAAAAATATGCTCCAAAGTGACTTCTTCATCTGTTTCACAATCAGTTAGATGATAATCGTGTTTAGCTAAAATTGATTTTAAAGCTGAAAAAATATTTTTAGAAAAACTATTTATAGCAATGTAAATAGTTTTTTTCTTGTCTGTATAAAATCTGGCGTCGTATGGGATGTCATCTATTGATTTTGGATTTTTCCAATCGATGTAATCCCTTGTAGAAGAGGAGAATAATTCACAATTTTTCAAATCCATTACAATTGAACTCACAGATTCTTCCGAGTCTAAATTTATAGAATATTCCCAGCTCATAGAGTTTATTCCTGATGTTTGTTTGCTTGGATTTTCCTGTTTTTTTCTTCTTTTTGGTTAAAGATAACTTCTATAATTTTCCCTCCAATCCAAGAAAAAGGAAAGATCGTAAGAAATATTCCTATCTGATAAAAAGTAGGGTGGTATCCGAAGAAAACGATATCTAAAACAGCTAAAAAAAGCAGAATAAAACCAATCAGGATAGCATAAGCTACTTTGGCTTTTTTCACAATCAGAGCAGTGGTGATACCTCCGATGGTGGATGCTACTCCCGTAGAAATCAATAATGCTACGAAAAACCAGCTGTTTCCACGCATGTCCTCTAATAGTCTGCTCCATTTTTCAAAGGGTGTGAAGCCAGAATAAGTTATCCATTCGGAGTTGATTCTCAGACCGATAGTAATGATAAGCATGGCGACACCAAGTCCCAGCAGCACAGCAAAAGTATTTCTCAAAAAACTCATAACTAAATTTTGGTGTGGGCTATCATGGAAATTTCTACACTTACTCCTTTCGGTAGGGAGGCTACCTGTATGGTTTCTCTGGCAGGGTAATCATCATTACTGAAATAAGAAGAGTAGATATCATTTACCAAAGGAAAATTTTTCATATCTGTAAGGAAAATACTCGTTTTTACAACATTGGAAAAATCCAGCCCAGCTCCGTGGAGAATGGCTTTTAGGTTTTTCATCACTTGGTGGGTTTCTTCCTCTATTTCCTCTACAAGATTTCCGTTTTCTGGATTGATAGGAATCTGTCCAGAAATATAAAGTATGCCATCCACTAAAACAGCCTGTGAATAAGCTCCAATAGCAAGAGGAGCATCCTGAGTAGAAATTACCTTTTTCATACCTGCAAAGATACAAAATTCTTCTCTTTTTAGAAAGAACTTGTGGATTGTGGGAAGCTCTGAGTTTTGTATTTTAAAGCATCTCTTAGGATATTGGCTTTTATTCCGATGAAGAAATCATACACCTTGTACTGTCCGATAGGCACCCAGTTGAAAGTAATTGTAAAACTCCTTTGGTCTCTTGCGAAGCCTAATCTGGAGTACGAGAAAGCTTTATTAACCAAGTCATAATGGGCGCTTCCTGTGATATTCCAATAAGGCGTAAGTTTTATAGAACCATTCAGCCCGATGGATGCTGTGCGGTCTCCATACCTCTTTGCAGAGTTGTTATAGGAATAGTTTGCGGTGATGCTCATCGTCCAGTCTTGGTCAAAACGAGCGTAGTTATCATCATCGAAATGGTAGGCTTCCATCATGGCGTAGCCCTTTTTCTGATATGTTTTTTTCTCTTTGTTTTTTGGTTTTAAAATCTCGTGGAGTGATAGATTTGCCCCTAAATTAAAGTATTGCAGTCTGAAATTCCCAATTTTGTCAAGTCTTGTTCCTATTTCAGAACCTGGCGTAAATGCTATTTTATAAGGGTCAAATGATGCATTGTAATTCAGGCTCAATTTATTATTAAAGAAAGAATTCTGAGCATTGATGTTGATATACGACCACTTAAAGGTAGGCGCAGCGGCATTGTAGCTGAAATTTACCCCAATGTTTTCAAAAAGTTTTATTTTCGTTACTCCTGTAGAGTCTTTCTTTGATTTTACTTTCATTTCAATATTATTATTAAAATTAAAAGTAACTGATTTTGAAAGACCTGCACTAGGAGAGCCATAGACTCCGTTTTCAAAAATAGAGTACGAAATAGGATTTCCTGTGGCGTCTATGTATTTTTGATAATATCCCCAGCTCTCACTGCTGAAATCAGGATTGTAGGAAAAACCAATGCTCGGCGTGAAGACATGTCTTACCGCTTGGATTTTGCTGTTTTTCCCGAATTTTAGCATTCCGTAGAGCGTAGTCTGCACGGAAGCACTTGTATTAAAGGTGCTAAATCCAGTGATGCCCTTTACATCTGTGGTTTCTACGGCGTTGGTAGCAGAGTTGTAGTTTTTTCTAATCGTTTTATTTGTCAAAACATTATCTGTGGATGCAGATAGTGACAGGTTGAAATATCGCAAAAATGTAGTGGTAGTGCTGAATGTAGATACATTTCTAGCTCCATATTTCATTTTGTCCCACATTGTTTTTGTGAACATTTCGTTTTGGAGTGCATTGACTTCGTTTCTGAAATCAAATTTAGTATTTACAGTGATGTTCTCTATTAGCCCTTTTCTTACGCCATCTTTAGCTTTGAATAGATAAAACTGGTTCACACTCGCAGTGAGGGATGGAAGCCTTAGGTTAGTAAGTCCAGTAGAAAAATTCTGCGAATAGGTAAGGTTTCCAGTAAGTGTTACAGGTAGATTTAGAAATCTTTTGGTAAGGGTAATGGACGAGTTCTGCTGGGCATTTAGCACATCTTGATTGAATATATAAGAGTTGTTGATGTTATTATTATAAAATCGGTTACTTACAATATCCACAGAAGCAGATAGTTGCAGGAAAGGATTGGCTTTTGCATCCTGCTGATGAGACCAATATATCCTGTAAGTGCTTGATTTTGAATAAGAATCAAGACCTTTTATTCCTCTTATGGTGGTTCCTATATCACCGCGGAAAGTACCACTGTATTTATAGTTTTTCTTGTAATTCACCTCTGGGCGGATGTTCCAGCTTCCTTTGGTGTAGTAGTCTGTGAGTATTTTTAGGTCAAAATGTTTCCCCAAAGGCTGGTAATATCCTAAACCATTGAGATAAAATCCTACATCAGCTCTTTCTCCAAAACTAGGAATGATGAGCCCTGCACTTCTTTTCTCGGTGAAAGGAAGTATGGCGAAAGGAAGAGCCAAAGGCGTAGGAACCTGCTCTATATAAAGCTGAATAGGACCTGTAACCACTTTCCCTGAATTTTTCCCTTTGACAAGTTTTAGGATGGGAGCGGAGAGATGGTAGTCAGGAAGGGTGTCTTTTTTAGCTCTGAAAAGTTCATCAGTTGTAAAGAAACCTCTCCTCATGTAGAATACAGAGTCGTTTACTTTTTTGGTTTTTTCGGCTACGATAGCCCCTTCGTTTTCCTCTGTTCTAGCGTTGTAGGCTATGGCTTGTTTGGTTTTATAGTTATAGCTTACCTCGTTGTATTCGTATTTTTTGCCGCCCTGTGTGGCTACGGCAGGTTTGGTTATTTTTCCTGAAGAATCTACCATTCCCCTTGCAAAAATAGTTCCTCCTTCCCAGTCTATACTGATGTAGTCAGCCTCTATCTGCATGTCCTGATAGTTTATCTGGGCGTTTTTGTTAAGGAAAGTCATTTTTTTCTCAACATCAAAACGGCTGTTTTCTGCTTTGCTGAGCAATATGTCCTCTAATTGTTCGTTTACTACAACGACAGTATCTTTTTTTCCTTTATTTTCTTCAATGTTTTTAGGGCTTGTTTGTGCTAAAAAATTGTTAAAAATTAGGATAATTAAGATTTGTAAGGTAAATTTGAACTTTTTATTTATCAATGGTAAGATTTTAATGCCCCAAAAATAATAATTTTAAACAGATGAAAATAAATAAATTTTTAATAAGAGCAACTTTAACAGTAATTTTAACATTATTTTTCATCCCAGCCTATGCCCAGAAGAAAAAGTTTACCGTTATTTTAGATGCAGGTCATGGTGGTCAGGATATTGGAGCTACGCGAACATATTCAGAACTGGGAAAACTGAATGAAAAAGACATAACCCTTGCTGTGACTCTCTTGGTGGGAGAGAAGTTGGAGAAAAATAAAGATTTTAAAGTTATATATACCAGAAAAACAGATTCTTATCCATCATTGACAGAACGAACTAATTTGGCTAATAAGAATAAGGCGGATTTATTCGTTTCTATGCATTGTAACTCTTCCAGAGGAACAGAAGCTTACGGCACAGAAACTTTCGTACAAGGGCCAAATCAAAATAAAGAAAATCTAGAAGTAGCAAAAGCTGAGAACGATGTAATCTATCTCGATGAGCAGGATAGAGAAACCTTTGCTTCTTATGACCCAAATTCCCCAGAATCTCTGATTGCTCTAAAAATTCAACAAAGTAAATACCTAGAAAGTAGCCTTTTGATAGGTAGTTTTGTGGAAGAAAATTTCGTAAATAAAGATAAAAGATTTTCAAGAGGAGTGAAACAGCAGAACCTCCATGTTCTTCGTAGAAATGCCATGCCATCTATCCTAATAGAAATGGGCTTTATTAGTAATTATAATGATGCTCAATATATATCCAGCAAAGAAGGGCAGGAAGCTATAGCGGAGTCTGTATATCAGGCTATAGTAAGTTATAAGAAGAGACTGGATAGAAATGTAAAAGCAGAGCCAGTAAAAGAAGCAGAAAAACCAATGAAAACGGACAGTCGTATCCTGCTGATGAGTTCTGTAACCAAATATAATGAAGGAGACCCTGCATTCAGAGGGTTGAAATATATTTTGACCATAAAAGAGGGTTCTATGTATAGATACTATTACAGCACGACCAATTATGCATCTATACGAGATGAAAACTTGAAAACAGCTAAAGATGCTGGATTTAAAAACGCTACGGTGGTTAATTTTACACCTGACCAAAAGTTATCACAAGGTTATTATACTATAGAACTAGCCGCTTCACCATCAAGGCTGCCAAAAGATTCTCCTGTAAATAAAATTTCTGATGTCAAAAGAGAAAAAATAGGAGATATACATTACTATACTGCAGGAAATGTGAAAACCCTTGAAGAAGCTGTGAAACTGAGAAAACAAATGGAGGAAAAAGGTATAAAAAATCCCGTAATCCAAAAAAATAATAAATAATTTTTCAAAAAAATTTGGTGGGATAAAAAAAGTTTGTATATTTGCAAACGCAAAAAACAGTTGGCCCGTTCGTCTATCGGTTAGGACTCAAGATTTTCATTCTTGCAAGAGGGGTTCGATTCCCCTACGGGCTACTTTTTAAATTTAAAATAGTAGTAGTAATAAATTTACTTTGTAAAATATTTAAAAGATTATGGCAAATCACAAGTCAGCATTAAAAAGAATTAGACAGTCTGAAAAAAGAAGAGTGAGAAACAGATACTATCATAAAACTGCTAGAACAGCTATGAAAGTATTAAGAAATGAAGAAAGTAAAGCTGTTGCATTGGAACAATTACCAAAAGTAGTTTCTTTGTTGGATAAATTAGTAAAAAGAAATATTATCCACAAAAACAAAGCAGCTAATTTGAAGAGTAAATTAGCAAAACATGTTAATAAATTAGCATAAGAAAGTATAGTTGGCCCGTTCGTCTATCGGTTAGGACTCAAGATTTTCATTCTTGCAAGAGGGGTTCGATTCCCCTACGGGCTACAAAAGAAAGACCTTTGGTAACTATCAAAGGTCTTTTTGTTACTTTTATCAATGTTTTTCTTAATTACGAATATCCTTTTATGTGATGAAAGTAAATCTTACACAAAATAAAAATCTAAAAATATTCAAAATAATTTCTCAGGTTGCCCATGATAGAGAACAGTCTGTATATATTGTCGGTGGGTATGTCCGAGACTTGCTGCTCGGTAGAAAATCTCCTACAGATATAGATTTCGTAACGGAAAGCAGTGGAATAGAACTGGCACAAACTGTTGCAAAAAGTATCAATCCTGAAACTAAAGTTTCTATTTTCAAAACTTATGGAACAGCGATGTTTCGTTATGAAAATTTAGAACTGGAATTTGTGGGCGCAAGAAAGGAAAGCTATAGTGCTGACAGCCGCAATCCTCAGGTAGAACAAGGGACATTAGAAGATGACCAAAAACGCAGAGACTTCACGGTAAATGCGATGGCGATTTCCCTTAATAAAGATAATTTTGGAGAACTTATAGACCCGTTTAATGGGATGGAAGATATGGAGCAGAAGATACTTCGAACTCCACTAGAACCAGTCCAAACTTATTCGGATGACCCTTTGAGAATGATGCGCGCCATTAGGTTTGCTTCTACGCTTGGTTTTTCAATAGAGCAAAAATCATTGGAAGCTATAGAAAAAGAAGCAAAAAGAATAGAAATAATTACTGTGGAGCGGATAATGGTGGAGTTTAACAAAATTATGCTGTCTGAAAAACCTTCTGTGGGATTGGAAATTATGAAAAAAACAGGGCTTTTGGATATTGTTTTACCAGAGCTGACAGTATTAGAAGGGATAGAAGAAGTAGAGGGACATAAACATAAAGATAACTTCTGGCATACGCTGGAAGTGGTGGATAACATTTCAAAAAACACGGATAATCTTTGGCTGAGATGGGCAGCGCTGCTGCATGATGTGGGCAAAGCTCCGACAAAAAAATATGTAAAAGGAACAGGATGGACATTCCACGGGCATGAGTTTTTAGGGTCAAAAATGGTGAAAACTATATTCCAAAGGCTGAAACTTCCACTAGGAAAGGATATGAAATATGTTCAAAAAATGGTGAAATTGTCTTCCAGACCGATTGCGCTGATTTCAGATGATGTTTCGGATAGTGCGCTGCGCAGGATGTTGTTTGATGCAGGAGAAGATTTGGAGGATTTGTTTACCCTTTGTAAAGCAGATATCACAACAAAAAACTCTTACAAGCAGGAAAAATTCAAGAAGAATTTTGAATATGTGGCGAAAAAAATAAAAGAAGTAGAGGAAAAAGACCATGTTAGAAATTTTCAGCCACCAATAACAGGCGAGGAGATTATGCAGATGTTTAACCTGAAGCCTGGCAGAGAGATAGGAATTTTGAAGGAAAGAGTAAAAGAGGCAGTTTTGGAGGGAGAAATTCCTAATGAACATGAAGCCGCAAAAGAATTAGTAATACAAGAAGCAAAAAAAATTGGACTTATCTAAGCCCAATTTTTTTTATTTTTAATTTTTGTAGAAAGCGTTCGTTCCTCTTCCTGAAGAGAAAGTTTTTATACGAATTCCTGAAGGAGTATAGATACTTACCTCGCTGGCTTGAGTAAATCCTTTGGCATCGGAAATGTATATAAGCCCATCAATCACATTAAATCCATAAAGAGTGGAATATCCGTTTTCTGCAACACTAAATATAGGACTGCTTGGAGCGGTGCTGGAAGAAATCGGCATAGAATATACTCCAGTTCCTGCTGTGAAATAGATGTATCCATTGTCTATTTCGATGTTGTTAGCATTTATTATTCCTGTGAGAGCTATCGTACTTGTGAGGTTTCCGCTGGAATTATATTTGTAAATATAGGAATCAGCTTCGGTAGCTTTTCCTGCAATTACATAGACATCACTGTTGTAGGAAATGGTTTTGTTGATAGCTCCATTAGGAATGGTGATGGTTCCCGTTACATTGTTAGAAGTAGAGGAAATGATAGTCAGCTTGTTTCCTGTTCCAAAACTTGCATTTTGAACAAATACATTGGTTCCAGCAGTTACGATTCTTTCAACAGTATCACTGCTAGGGATTTTTTTAATTAGACTGTTATTCTCTGTATTATAAATAGTTACGCTTTGTTCTCCGCCGTAAGTGCTGTTGGTAACATAGGCCTGATTTCCTACGAAAGTGATGTAACGAGGATTTTTAACATCTTGTGTGATTTCAGCTTTTTTCTGGAAAGTATATCTGTCAGTGACGATGATTTTGTTAGAATTATTCACCACAAGATAGGCTTCTCCATTGTGGAAATTCACATGCTGAAGGACATCTCCTAGGTTTTCTCCATTCGTAGTTTTGTAGATGTCGTTTTTGATGGAGGAAAACCCTCTGCTGATGTAGCTTAGTTCTGCATTGGGAGTTCCGAATTTACCTTCATTTGCTACGAGAATTCCGTTTTCGTGCTTTTCTGCAGGAATGATAGCATCTGCTTCATCTCGGTTACAAGAAACAGCCGTTAGGGCTAAAAGAGCGATAAGCCCTGTAATTTTCAAATTTTTCATAGAATGTAAATTATTAAAAATTGATATTAAAATTGATATTATAGTTTCTCAAAGGCAGCGGATAGTAGTCGCTGGTTTTATAGACTTGATTTAGAATATTGTTAATCTTTCCACCTAAAGTGATGTTTTTCTTTAAATAAAACTCAACTCCTGTGTTTACAATGGTGTAATGAGGTAGCTGGTAGTTTTTATTCTCATCGGTAGTTGTGAAAACTTCGCTGGTGAACATTCCTTGGATGAATAGGTTTAAATATTTGTTTTTCAGTGAAATAAGTCCATTGGCTTTGTGCTTTGGGACATAAGAAAGAAATTTGTTTTTTTCTGTGTCTTTGGAGTTGGTATAGGCATAAGAAAGGCTTATTTTCAAAGTGTTTCTGCCTATGTTATGGGTATAATCGGCATAAATTTCACCACCAAAGGAGCGAATTTTTTTGCTGTTAAATGGCGACCAATATCCAGAAGAAGTAGGCAGCCACTGGATAAGATTTTCTATATCGTTATAAAAAGAAACAATATCTATATTCAGGTTTTTAAACTTGAATAAATGATTGATTTCAAACTGGTATGCAGTCTCTGGTTTTAGGTGCAGATTTCCACCTGGCTGCCAGTATAAGTCGTTAAAAGTAGGATATCTAAAATTTTTAGAAGCGTTTAGTTTTAATGAATAATTTTTAGTAAAATCTATACGAGAGCCCACGAAAAAAAGATAAGGACTTTCTATATTTTCTACCAAATCTTTCCTGAGTGAGCCTTCTATATAGAGGCGCGAAAATAAATTTTTATTAGCCGTAATCGCCAGATAACCAGTGTTTCTCTTAGGGTTTGTGATTCCAGAGGAATATCCCTCGGCGGAATTGTATTGGTATTCGCTGATTAGATTTATGCTGAAATTATTAGGTTTTTGATAAGAAAAATTATTGCGGATGAGCCAAGTTTTTCCTTCGGCTCCATTGCTTTTGGGTAAATTTATATCGGTGTAATAATCGTATTTTTCGCTCAGAAAAGCCAGTTTCAAATCATTATGAAAATTGCTGTAATTGCTCTGCCAGTTAATCATGGTTTTCAGTCCATCAGTGACATATTTCGCTTTTGTCTGGCTTTCAGAAAAAATAGGATAATGTTGTAATCCTGTATTCCAAAGCGAAAACATCGCGATTTTCTGATGGTCATTAAAACGATAGGCAGCAGAAATAGAGTAGTTGTACTGGTAGTAAGCTCCGTTTCTGTTGATGTATTTTTCTTTTGGGACTTCGTAGTTGTTTTCGCTTTTGGAAAGGGCGGTGTTTAGTTTTACAGAGAAATTATCATTGCTGTAAGCTATTTTTAAAGCCGAATTTAAAGTGTTAAAAGACCCAAATTCCGAGAATAAATTCCCGTTAAATCCTTTTCCGAAATGGATTTTATCATCCAGGTGTATCGTTCCGCCGATGGCGCCTGTGCCGTAGGAAATGCTTCCTCCACCAGCTTTTCCGCTGATTTTATCAAAATTAAGAAGTCCAATATTATTAATATCTCCCTGCCCTAAAAACAAGGAATTGATATTGATGCCGTTCCAGATGAAAGCTGTCTGTTGTGCAGTTGTCCCACGAAAAGAGGGCGAAGACACCATTCCTCTTCCATTTTCTTTGATGTAGAGAGGTGTAGAAAACCGAAGGGTTTCCGAAAGATTGCTGGTGTTTTTATGAATATTGTCAGAAAGATTGATAACCTTCTGGAAATGTACAGATTCGTTCAGTTTTTTATCTGAAATAAAAACTGTATCTATTTTTTTCTCTTGTGCATGGGCAAAGGAGACAGTCCCCAAAACGATTAGGGAAATATACTTTTTAATCATAATTCTACTTTTCCTCCGAAAGTTTTGTTATTAAATTTATATCTGGCAGGTCTCCTGGCTTTTGCATTTCTACACCTTCCCGCCTGAGCAGTGGCATTTTTGTAGAAACTTTTTTTTGCAATTTACAGTTGCGGGGACAGCTCGGGATTTTCGCCCGATTCCCTTTTCATCTATTTCTCAATAGAACCAAAATATAATAAAGACAAGTGCTATAAGCCGGATTCTGTCCTTTGAAAAATCAAAGTGCTTGTTATTTATCTACATTTTATATTGCTATAAAACTTTAGCCACTTACCCCTCGGCATTGGACGAGCTACCCTTAGTTGCCGATATACTTAGTGTTGCACCGCATAGAGTTTACCTGATTTCACTACAGCCGTACTGTACTTGCTTTCTGTTGCACTTGTCCTCGTATCGCTACGGACGGGCGTTACCCGCTATGCTGCTCTGTGGTGTCCAGACTTTCCTATTTCATAAATGAAATCAACAAGCCGCACTTGTCACGGCAAATATAGAATTAAAAAATTGAAAATAAAAAAACCTCCTGTAAATTTTAAATTTACAAGAGGTAAAAACTAATAACCATGAAAACTCAAATTAAACATGAGAATCTACTCTTTATCACATTTATCAAATACCGTGCCAAACTTAAAATTAAATTTAAAAAGTTAAAAATAAAAAACCTCCTGCAAATTAAAATTTACAGGAGGTAAAAACTAATAACCATGAAAACTCAAATTAAACATGAGAATCTACTCTTTATCACATTTATCAAATACCGTGCCAAAAATATTAAAAACAAATATACATATGTGAAAATTAAATCGTATTTTTGCGGAAAATAAATTTTAAGAAAATGGCAGGAAAGATTACATTTACAATGATTAAGCCAGATGCAGTAGCAGACGGGCATATCGGAGCAATTTTAGGAAAAATTTCAGAAGCTGGATTTAAAATTAAAGCAATGAAACTTACTCAGCTTACTGTAGCTGATGCTAAAAAATTCTATGAAGTTCACGCAGAGAGACCATTCTATGGAGAATTAGTAGAGTTTATGTCTTCTGGGCCTATCGTAGCAGCTGTTTTGGAAAAAGACAATGCAGTAGAAGATTTCAGAAAATTGATCGGTGCTACTAACCCAGCAGAAGCAGCAGAAGGAACTATCAGAAAAATGTTCGCAAGAAGCGTAGGAGAAAACGCTGTTCATGGTTCTGACTCTGATGAAAATGCACAAATAGAAGCTGCATTCCACTTCTCAGGAAGAGAAATTTTCTAATTAAACAAATAAAAAGATTACCAAATGGTAATCTTTTTTTATTACTTCATTTTAAGGTATTGATTTATCATTATTTTTATATTTCCCCAATCATTATGAATTTCTTTGAGACCTAAAAATTCTTCTTTTTTTAATTCTTCTAGTTTTGCAGTATATTCGGAATGAACTAAAACTTGATTGCTATAAAGTTTTAGTAAATCTTCCTTTTTTTGTTCAAAGCTTTTTAATTTTTCTACTTTGGTTTGGTGTTCTTTTATTCTTTCAGTTATTTGGTGTTCTTTTTCTATTTTAGTTTCTATTTGTTTTAGTTTTTCTTCATATTCGTTTTGAGAGATGAGTTCACTTTGTAGGGCGTTTTTTAAATTTTCTTTTTGTTGTGCTAGTTTTTGTGTAGTAAGTTCAAAATAATTTAAATAATTTGTAATACTTTGGTCAATTTCCATAAACTTGTCATCTTTAGGTTTTTCATAAATTACATAAATTAAAATCAAACATATAATGATACATAAAATACTTACCATGATTTTATAGTAAATACTTTCGGGAGGGGTCAAGTGATAAGGATGGTTGTTATATAGGTTTATTTTATATAAATTATTTGATAAAGTGATGAAGGATGAATGTAAAAAAGCTTGGGTTAGTATGTTTTTGAAAGTGTGTTTTTTTATACTTTTGGCGGTAAGGGTTATAATACATGATATAGTTATTCCTCCTAATATCCAGAATATATAACTAAAATTGTTAATATTATTTGTTGTTTCTGCTTCCATAAAATGTAAATTTTTCAGCAAATATAAACAGAAGTTATCAAAAATGATAACTTTAAAAAGAGGAATAGTTATCAAATTTGTCAACTAATATAGTTGTTCAGATTGGATAAATTATCACTTCAGGTAAAAATAGGCAGGCGCATAAAAGAACTTCGCGAGAGCAAAAATATCTCGCAGGTGGACTTGGCGTATGCTTGTGATTTTGAAAAATCCAATATGAGCAGGATAGAAGCAGGGAAAACCTGTCCGAATATCTACACACTTTATAAAATAGCCCAGCATTTGGAAATAAATTTATCTGAACTTGTTTCGCTCTCAGTTGAAAAATAATTTGGATGAAAATAAAAAAGCTGTGTAATATTACACAGCTTTTTATTTATATAGATAAATATCAAAAATCAAGGTAAAAAGAGTTGATATCAAAGAAATAGCTGACTGTAGTTCCATCAGGTTTTTGCACTTTTAGTTCATCATAGTAGGATTTTCCTTTGTTTATCAATGCTTGGCTTATAACCCTGCAGCCTTCGCAGTTTTCTCTGATGTATTGGTATTCTTCTGGTACACTGTTTACTTTTATTGGATTGGAAATAGAAAGACCCAATTCTCCTTTTTTAGTGTCTTTTTGTGAAGGTACGGCCGAACAAGAAAGTACAGTAAAATAAACTAAAAAAGCAAATAAAAATTTTAGATTTTTCATAATGATTAAATTTTTTAGATTGAAATAAATTTATATTTCTCCCAAAAATATAAAAAAATAGTATTATAGTGTTTCTCCTTTTTTAGAATGAAAATGATAACCAAATCCTATAAGGAAAATTTTTTGATTAAGATTTACTTTCATCTTTTCTAAATTTAGAGAGACAGGGGAAGTGAGATTAAAGTGATATCCAAAATCTAGAAAAAATTTTTTTTTGAAAGGAAATAGAGTAAATCCTGTAACACCTTTCATGCTAATGATGCTATAGTTGTTAACAAGATTGTCATTTATATTGGTTGTATTATTGCTGCTATCTGTTGAAGGAGGGGAGGGGGGAGAGGTTCTTTTCTGTATATCTTCAGTTAATTTACCATAGAAAATAATGGAGGGTTTTAGTCCTGCATATAGTTTAATAAAATCAGTTTTGTATACAAAATTGGTTTCTAAATCTATATGATAAATAGTTAGTTTATAGCTTGAGTAGCGATATTTTTCTAAAAAATCAGGTATGCTGGTTTTAGGGGGTATGTAATTATTAATTTTTCCACCAGATTCAATGATTTTTATATTAGTTTGTAATAAAAAATTGTTCTTATAAATATTAAATTCTTTTCCTACACCTATGAACATTCCTGTTTTGACTCCAGAAAGCAGTTTTATACTAGTGCTATTAGATGACGCTGTAACACGGGAAAGAGAGGCTCCAGCCGTGATAAATGAAGTGTTTTGACCATTTGAAAGACTGAATCCTAAAATGAAGATTAAAAGTATGTATTTTTTCATAAAAATAAAAATACAAAAAGGCTACTATCTGATAGTAACCTTTTTATTATGTGGTAACTTAGGTTGTTACTTAAATTTATATCCCACTCCTAATTGGAAGAATCTCTGTTTAGCAGTTACTAAATCATTGAAATTTTTATTTAGAGATGAAAGTCCAAAATTATACTTTCCATCAATAAAAATTCTGTTGTTAAATGTATATTCAGCACCTACATGAAGACCAAAATCAACACTAGCCAAATAATTTTTTGCAAAAGAATCTATATTTATGCCTTCTTCTCTTTCAAAAATGGCTTTTACATCTACACCATCAACTTCTGCTTTAGTTTTAATCCCTGTAATAAAGTTTAAGTTAAAACCACCTAAAACAGAGAATTTATCAAATGAATATTTTAGAGAGAAAGGAACAGAAATTTCATGCAAAGTGATGTTTCCTTTTCCTTTGTTAGCGCCATTTAAATCAAAATCAACTAACAGGTTATTATAAGTATTAGGTATTTTACTAAAATCAGCATTAACTCTTGCGCCAAGATTGTTGTAAAGAACTTCTCCTTGAATGCTTAAATTGTTACCAAATCCATATTCAGCAACTCCACCAACATAAAATCCAGACCTGTTTCCTAATAGAGCTTGTGCGCTGATAGCAGGGGAACTTACACTGATGTTGGATAAATTGTATCCAGCTTTTACTCCATACTTAAACTGTGCACTAGTCATTCCAAAGATTGACATCGCACCAATCAATAAAAACTTTTTCATAATTGATATACTTTTAAAATTAAAACTTTGCGAAGATAATATAAAAGATGGAAGTGGCAAAATTATTTAAATAAAATTAGGACATTTAATTTTTTAAAACTTATTTTTGTGTTTATTTTATTTTTATGATAAAGAGTATTCCCATAGAGCGGATTTTGTTTTTGGACATTGAAACAGTTCCACAAGTTGGAAACTGGAATGAAGTCTCTGAAGAAGAAAAAAAACTTTGGGATAAGAAAACGCTGCGGCAGCGTGGCGAAGATGTTTCAGCGGCGGATTTCTATCAGGAAAGGGCAGGAATTATGGCAGAATTTGGCAAAATCATCTGTATTTCTGTGGGAATGCTGGAAAAAGATAATCGTTTGAAAATCAAATCTTTCTATGGTGATGATGAGAAAAAACTGCTGGAAGATTTTGGAAATATTTTCAACAGCCCTAGACTGCAAAATATAATCCTCTGTGCCCATAACGGCAAGGAATTTGATTTTCCGTGGATTGCCCGAAGGATGCTTGTCAATGGTTTTCAGCCGCCTGTTCCGTTCCAGACTTTTGGGAAAAAACCTTGGGAAATTTCGCATTTGGATACCATGGAGCTTTGGAAATTTGGTGATTGGAAGAGTTTTATTTCTTTAGAACTGATGGCGCATATCTTTGGCGTTCCTACACCAAAGGATGATATTGACGGCTCTATGGTGGCAGAAATTTATTATCAGGAAAAGGATTTGCAGAGAATAGTGGAATATTGTGAAAAAGATGTTTTAACTTTGGCGAATGTTTTCCGAAAAATGAGACAGGAAGATTTATTGACGAAATCCGAATAATTAGAGAAAAAGAGAATTTATATGAAATTAACAGATGAACAAATCACATCGCTAGGGGAGGAGGTTATAAAGGTGCTGAAAACCATCTACGACCCAGAAATCCCTGTGGATATATACGAGCTGGGGCTGATTTATGATGTGCAGATAAGCGATGAGGGCGAAGCAAAAGTGCTGATGACCTTGACTACGCCCAACTGTCCCGTAGCGGAGAGTCTTCCGATGGAGGTGGAAGAAAAAGTAGGTGAAGTAGAAGGAATTACAAAATCCAAGGTAGAGATAACCTTCGAGCCAGAATGGGAAAAGGACATGATGAGCGAGGAAGCTAAATTTGAATTAGGATTATTATAAAAAACACTGATTTTCAGTGTTTTTTCTTTTGTGTTAATTTCGTTAAGAAATGCACTTGTTTTTTTAACCTTTTTTAACAACACTTGTTTTTTGCTCTATTCTAGGAGGGTAGCGGTTTGGTTTTGGTTTAAAATATCAAAGAAAAGACATCAGGGAATGAAAAAAATATGAAGATTCTATAAATGGGTATAAATTTGCCTCAACTAATTCAAAAATAAAACTATTTGACATGAAACGACTTATTTTTTTTGGTCTAATGGCTTTTACACTTGGAGTTTCATTTGACAAAGAAAAAGGAGTGAAAACGAGCACAGCTTCATATTACCATGATAAATTTAATGGTAGAAAAACAGCAAGTGGTGAGATTTTTGACAATAAAAAAATGACAGCTGCAAATAAAACCCTTCCATTTGGGACAAAGGTAAAAATTACCAATTTGAAGAATGAGAAAAGCGTAATCGTAAGGGTGAATGACAGGGGGTCTTTTTCTAAGAAAAGAGCTTTTGACCTTAGTAAGGCAGCATTTAGTAAGATAGCAGACCTCAGAAGCGGTGTAGTTTCTATAAGTTATGAGGTTGTGGAATAAGATAATTTATACTTTTAATTTTTAATCTGTTTTATTATTTTAAAAACACACTTTCCCAAAATGGAAAGTGTGTTTTTAATTTGTGTTTTAATGATTGATATTTTCTAGTTTTTCGGGTGTGTGTTTGTATTTGAAAACTATCATAAACATAATTGCTACAACGAGGGCATAGTAAGCGAAAATAGCCCAAGCGCTGTACCAGCCGTTCATCTTTGTGACAGGGTCTATGTCAGAGAAAATCTGATAGTGATTTACGATTTCTCCAGCTACAAGCATCCCGATAGTAGAGCCAAAACCATTGGTCATCATCATGAAAACTCCTTGTGCAGATGAGCGGATATTGGCATCAGTTTCTTGGTCTACAAAAAGCGAACCTGATACATTGAAGAAATCAAAAGCAACACCATAGACAATCATGGAAAGGATAAACATCCAAACTCCGCTGCCTGGGTCTCCCACAGCGAACAGCCCGAATCTTAGGAACCATGAAAACATGGCCATAAGCATCACTTTTTTTATTCCAAATCTCTTTAAACAGAAAGGAATCAGTAAGATACAGAGTGTTTCTGAAACTTGTGAAAGTGATATCAAGGCATTGGCATTATTAGCGCCCCAAGAATCTGCATACTGCGGAATATCTTTAAAACTCGTAATGAAAGGATTGGCATAGCCGTTGGTAATTTGTAGGGAAATTCCTAGTAACATTGAAAATACAAAGAAAATCGCCATTTTTTTGTCCTTAAATAAAGCAAAAGCTTTCAGACCTAAGGCATCAGATAGCGTTTGTTTTTCATTGGATTTATTAGTAGGGCAGTGCGGCAAAGTGAAAGAATAAGCAAACAGCACAATTCCCAAGAATGCCGATACAAAAAACTGAGCATAGGTGTTTTGGAAGCTTACAAATCCTTGTGAATTAGAAAAATTAAGAGTGAAATTTCCGTTTTCAAATCCAGCAAAATTCACAAAAAGCATCGCAACGATGAAACCTATCGTCCCAAAAGTTCTGATTGGTGGGAAGGTTTTAATAGTATCAAAATTATTATTGATTAAAGCAGAATAAGCTACCGAATTAGAAAGGGCAATAGTAGGCATGTAGAACATTACACTCAGAGAATACAAAGTAAAAAGAGTAGTGAAGTCCGTGCTATCGCTATGCTGCATGCCATAATATCCTGCCACTCCTAAGAAAATAGCAGCGATGAGGTGGGAAATTCCCAAAAGTTTTTGTGCAGGAATCCAGCGGTCTGCGATAATTCCCATAATGGCAGGCATCAGAATGGATACAAAGCCCTGCATGGCATAAAAAAGCCCAATCTGCTGTCCAAGTCCGATAGAACCTAAATAATTTCCCATAGAAGTAAGGTAGGCTCCCCAAACTGCAAATTGGAGGAAACTTAGAATGATAAGTCTGATTTTAATGTTCATTTCTTTGGTTTATTCTATATTATGATTTCTATTTTTTATTTCTTCTTGAATTTTTAAAGCGAGGTCAAAATCCTCATTTTTTACGGCTTCATCCAGTTCTTCTTGTAGTTCCTGCATACTTTTCACAGGTTCTGTGATGACATCTGGATATGTTTCTTCTATTTCATCATCTTCTTCCTGTAGATTTAGTAAAATTCCTGCTTCATCCAAAACTTCCTGAGTGGTATATACAGGCGCATCAAACCTTATTGCCATCGCTACCGCATCAGATGTTCTAGAGTCTAGGGTAATATTATCTCCGATGAGTCTATTGGTAAAATTGATATTAGAAAAAAATACCCCGTCTACTATCTTATAAATCACAACGGATTCTATGATATAGCGGGTGTCTTCTATAAATCTTGCAAATAAATCATGAGTAAGCGGTCTAGTAAGCTTAAAATCTTTTTCTAGTCCCATAGAGATAGACTGAGCTTCGAAATTACCGATTACGATGGGCAGTTTTATCCCTGTTTCTGGCTCTTCCAGCAATAGGGCATAGGCACCAGACTGAGTCTGACTGTATGAAATACCTCGGATAAATAGTTTTTTATAATCCATAGGCACAAAGATATTACTTTTGTAGAAAAAATGAAACTTCAAGAAAAAAATCCCACAAAAATCTTTTAAATTTTTGCAGGATTTTAATCATATTTATGTTTAAAAAATTATGCTTTATGGCATGGTGAAACCTCTTCTAGTGGCTCTTCCGTACTCATCGAGATAGACCACAGATACAGTTCCTTTGTAATTTTTCAGTAGATTTTCTATATCTTTTTGAGAATTAACAGGTTTTCCGTTTATCTCCATGATGATATAGTTGTCCACGACACCTATTTTAGAGAGTTCTCCGCCATCTACGATGTTTCTAGCGATGACACCGCTGTTTAGTCCGTAGCTTACTTTTACTCTGTCGCTTAGGCTTTCAAACTCACCTCCGATTTTCTCAGTTACGCTGAGGTCGGCTTTGCTTCGTAGAGAGGTATTTCCTTTTTGGTCTTTTAGAGCGGCAGTAGTTTTGTGCTCTTTTCCGTTTCTTATGTAAGTTACAGAAACTTTGTCCCCAGGTCTCTTGCTGCCGATAGCCAGAGAAAGGTCAGAGAATCCGTCGATGTTTACATTATCTATTTTAGTAATGATGTCCCCAGTTTTGATTCCTGCATCTTCTGCACCACTATTTTTAGCAACATCTGTTACATAGATACCTTTTCCAGATTTTAGGCTGGTTTTATTTCTTTGGTTGTATGTTTTAACCTGTAAATCATTAGACAAATCTAAAGACCCAACTCCCAAGAATCCTCTCTGAACAAGACCAAATTTCTTGATATCTTCTACTACTTTTTTAGCCAAATTGGCAGGAACAGCAAATCCATAACCTTCGTAATACCCAGAAGATGAAGAGATTGCAGAGTTTATCCCAATCAAATCTCCGTTTAGATTTACTAATGCTCCTCCGCTGTTTCCTTTGTTGATGGCAGCATCAGTTTGGATAAAACTTTCTATCGGTGTTCTACTTTGCTGGCTGAGAAGGTCTATATTTCTGCCTTTTGCAGAGACAATTCCCGCTGTCACGGTAGAGTTAAGCCCCAATGGATTTCCTACAGCAAGAACCCATTGCCCGACCTCAACTAAATCTGAGTTCGCAAAGTTAAGATAAGGAAGCCCTTTGTCTTCTATTTTTAGTAGTGCGATGTCTGTACTCGGGTCAGTTCCGATGAGCGTCGCAGTGTAAGTTTTCTTGTTGCTTAGAACTACTTCCAGTTTGCTAGCTCCTGCTACCACATGGTTATTCGATATGATGTATCCATCAGGTGAAATGATAACTCCCGAACCCAACCCAGAAGGCAGGTCTTTTGGTGCTTCTTGTCTTTGGCTTCTATTATTTCTGAATCCTTCTCCGAAGAAAAAATCAAAAATATCCTGATCCATAGATCTTCCAGAGGAAGGCGTATTGTTTTGGTAGTTTCTTATCGTAACCACGGCAGGAACTGTTGTTTTAGAAGCTTTTACGAAGTTGTCAGAAGACGCTCCGTTCAGCCCTGCTGGTATCGCGTTTTTCCCAGAAGTGGAGAAATAAGAAAAATCGGTGTTGTTTTGTTCTTCATTAAAATAGTTAATTGCTCCAAAGGTCGTCGCCCCAGAAAGTATTCCTACTAATGCAAAAGGAGCAAGTTTTTTCAATTGGTTTTTCATATAAATGTTGTATTTACTTTGATTTTGTTGATACAAATTTAATGCAAAAACAATCTTGTTTCACTGGTTTTAACTAAGTTTAACAAGAATTATAAGATTTTAAAGATGGAAACTGTCAATTGGCTGGGAATAGTGGTTATTGTGTCTGGGAATTTTTAGTTTATCTTTGTTTCAAGGAAAGAAATTAAGAAATGCAACAGAAAAAAATCATGTTCAAAATCCAAAATGCTTATCAAAAAATCATTTTCTCTATTCATGGGCACCGAGAAAGGAAGGACAATTTTGAAGATTGGCTGAAAGTAGAAGTGAAGGTGAAAGATGATTTAGAAGGAAAATATTATACACGAGTAAGTGAGTGTATGCTTTTTTCTGAAGTGCTGGGTCTTTTAGAATGGTTTGAGCAGATTTTGGCGAATCAAGAGAAGCCTGCTGAGATTGGTTTTATAGAGCCAGAATTAGCTTTTGAATATCAAAATAAAAAACTTATAGTGCTGCTATGCTATGATATAGCGCCTGTTTCCTATGGCGAAGAACCATATCAACTCACTTTTTCTTTGGATGATAAAACTCTTGCAATGATTATAAAGGAACTTGGTGAGGCTGTGGCTTCTTTTAAAAAGAAATAATTATTAAAAAACACGAGTTGTGAGCCCGTGTTTGTATTGTGATTTGTTAAGAAAGAAGCCTAATAAGCGTTTGATAATGATGGTTTCTGAGTAACTTACATGCAGGCTATGGCTTGTTAATACTAGCAATTTTCCTTGTTTGTTTGATTGCGTAATCAGTTGCAATTGAAGTTAATTCTGAAGGTTTCAAAGTGATTTTTCCTTCGACATACTTTGATAAAGTCTCTGCCAGTTTTTTATATTCCTGTTTTGTAAATATATTTCTTGAAGATTTTGAGTATTCATCAAATATTTTCAAAGAATTACTCAGGTCTTCTTTTTGAATGTTATTTATTTCTGTGCTTATAAAAATAGCAAAAGCTTTCATTGTATGTTCTCTTGGAGCGAGGGTGGATATGTGCATAGCATCTTCAAAAAAGTCAGTCTCTTGCATGAAAAAATCTGGGTATAGAGAGATAGTCAGTAGATTTGCTACATACTTTATTTTTTTATCCTCATCGTTTTTAAAGGACTTTAAAAAATTAAAGCAAAACCATTTACAATTTTCATCCTTTGACAATCCACCGAACTCTCCAATTGCATTGATGCAGGTTTCCAAAATTTTTTTATCACTTTTATGAAATGTTGCAAACTGGGCTACATGCTCTAGAAAAAGTATATTATCTGAATATAATGCTGATGATTGGCGAAATTTCAAAACGATATTTAGAATTATTTTTGCTGTTTCAAGAGGATTTTCATCGATTTTTTCTGTCAGAAACACATTTAATTCATCATACTTTTCTTTATTTCCTAAATCTTTTCTACAAAATTTCATACTATAATTTCTAAGATTTGTTTTACTTCGTATTTCATTCCTGCTGACACCATTTTTTAGCTTGTCTATATAAAAGTTTAACTTATAGAAGAATCGCTTAAAAATGCCGACCAATCATCATCCTCATTGTCATAGCCTATAATTTTTTCTTTGTATTTGTTCCCAAAAATATATTCTCTTACAAAAGTATCAAAATCTACCTCAATGCCTTCAATGCCTTCATAAACATTGGCAGGAAATATCACGGATTGGGTATGTTTATCAAGGAAAAGTGGCTCATACAAAAGCTGCCCTATTTCATACCAAGAAGGCTGTTCGGCAGGAACGCGATATTGGTTTTCCAACAGCTCCTCTACGCTCCACAGAATGATATCGCCAAAAGACCCGCCATTGCAAAGCTTTAAAAAAGCACTATGCACGGGGGCTATGTATTTTAGCATTTGTGGGGGAATACTTTTAGCACCTTCGGGGATTTCGCCTATAAGTATGGCATCGGGTAATGAGGCTAAACGATTTCTGTAATGGATAATGATAGTTTCTAAGCTCATTTTCAATCAATTATTCTAACCAAATAGTTGGGCATATTTCGGCATCATTAAAATTCTCACCATCAAAGTCTGAGGCGATAAATGAGTGTCCCAAGAATATATCATTATTATCAAAGAAAATTTCTACATCCTCACTGTAAAACAAGAAACTTCGCAAGCTAAGGGCTTCTATAAATTGTTCTTTAGTAAGCTCAGGTTTGTCTTCATCATCCTTGTCATCATCGCCAAAACGCCAGTTGTCATTGTAGAGTTCTAAATATTTCTCAGCAATACATTCTTTTGCTTTTTGTGATAGGGAGTCTATCTCACTGAAAAAGGTGTTCATCTGCTGTTCTATCTTTTCAGTGTCGCCTTCATCTTCAAGAATGATTTCCACCCTTAATTCTTCTCCATTGATAACCACCGTCCCATCATAAGAAGTAGGATCATCAGTGTGCTGTGTAAAATCTTTAATTTTATATTGTTTCATAAGAACTTGATTTTAATTTGGTTTAAATCTGCAGGGACACGATATTGGTTTTCCAACAGCTCCTCTACACTCCACAGAATGATATCGCCAAAAGACCCGCCATTACAAAGCTTTAAAAAAGCACTATGCACAGGGGCTATGTATTGTGACACCTTTTGTGGAATACTTTCAGCACCTTTGGGGATTTCGCCTATGAGTATGGCATCGGGTAATGAGGCTAAACGATTTCTGTAATGGATAATGATAGTTTCTAAAATCATTTTCAATCAATTATTCTAACCAAACATTTGGGCATTATTGAAATTCTCACCATCAAAGTCTGAGGCGATAAGTGAGTGTCCTAAGAACATATCGTTGTCATCAAAGAAGACTTCTACATCCTCGCTGTAAAACAAGAGACTCTGCAAGCTAAGGGCTTCCATAAATTCCTCTTTAGTAAGTTCAGGTTTATCGGGATCATCTTCGTCATCATCGCCGAAACGCCAATTATCATTGTAGAGGTCTAAAAATTCATTAGCAATACATTCTTTTGCTTTTTGTGATAGGGTGTCTATCTCACTGATAAAGGTGTTCATCTGCTGTTCTATCTTTTCAGTGTCACCTTCATCTTCAAGAATGATGTCCACCCTTAATTCTTCTCCATTGATAACCACCGTCCCATCATAAGAAGTAGGGTCGTCAGTGTGCTGTGTAAAATCTTTAATTTTATATTGTTTCATAAGAACTTGATTTTAATTTTGTTTAAAAAGGTTTAATACCAAAGAAAAAGTGGAAATAATAAAAAATAATATTAATTTCAATACATTTATGTTGTAACGCAAAGATATAAAAATCAATGAATTAACAATGAAAAATAACTCAGACTAGTAGTGCAGGCTTTTCAGTCGGTTTGTATGGGAGCAATATCATACCCTAAAAGCTCCAAGAAAAGAAGTCCGTTTAGTGGCGGGATTTTGTTATCTCCTTTCCAGCCTTGCTCCTCTCCCCAGTCAATAAGTTTTGGGATATATTTGGGCTCGTTGAGGTTTATGGTTTCTTTGGTTTGTGTGTTTTTGTTCAGTAAAATGATATTGCCATTGAGAGGCTGTCCCATGTATTTATCATCAATGGTGATGAAATCGATACATAAAGGCGTGTTTTTTTCTCCTTCCAAAAAGATACGCACAGAGAGCAGAGAGGTGTTATCTTTTTTCGTGTTGTAGACTGTATTTATTCTATACAAATACTCTTTGTCTTTATGAATCAATTTGCGCAATTTCTGTTTCATGTTTGTTTCTATTTAGTTTATAAAACCAAAACGATGATAATTAGTTTATTGTCTCTATAACCTTTTGAATGAAATTCAATACGAAGTCACTGTTTTTGAGTTCATAGCAGAGACTTACAGGAGCAATATTTCCTCTTATCAGTTGCCAATTTTCGTCACGAGTTATGACCTCATCTGTAGAAGTAATCGTTACTATCCCGTTTTGTATAGTGATATTTTGAAGTTCATAGAGTCGCCATTCTTCTTCGCGGGCATCTCTAAAGAATGTCTTTTCAAACAAAATCTTTGTATCGGCAATTTCATTGCGACTTTGTAATTTGTTTTCATTATTAATTCCCATAGTAAAAACACTAAAACCACCGCCTTCTTCAGCAGAAGGGATTATATCCCCTTCATTGTCATATTGAGTAGTTCTTAGTTCGATGATTTTGCCTTTTTCTGTTCCGAATGTAATCGTGCTCCAGTGCTTTTCTCGCCTATTTAAGAGGTTTTTTTTGGTGTGAAGATCGTAAACAGCTTTAATCCATATCTTGTCCGATGGATATTGAGCCAAGAACTGAAAGCGTTCTATTTTCCATTTTGAAAGCACTTCAAAGGATAATTCGCTATAATCCGCATTTACTTGCACATTGTAAAGAGGTAGAGGATAAGCGTCTCCGTAGGGGTTTTCATCATAGAAATATTGATGTGTTTTAGGGTCGTATTCCAAACATACAAAATTGTCTTCCTCATTTCCTAATACTACTGAAAACCAATCAAAATCATCTATTTCCACGCTGCAATTATTTAGCACAATTACCGTAGGTGCTGGTGTTTCAAAACCATACGCCAAAGCGGCTTCGCGGATAAAGTTAGAAAGTTCCACTGTATAACCATTGTAAAGAAACCCCCAGAGAAACTCAGGCATTTCTTCTTCCTCAGGATTGTTAAAGGAAGATAGTTGCTCACAAATGGTTTGTATAGCTTCTGCAAGGTAAGTCTGCTTATCAGGAGCTTGGTCAGCCTTTTCCAATTGAGCCAAGAAAACCTCCAAATGAGCGTTGCAATCGGTTATATTTTCTTCTGTATAATAGCGTTCTTCTGTCGCGGTAGCCAAGAGTTCAGCTCGCATTTGTGCGATGATTTGGTCTTTTTGAGTAATGAATCTGGTCATATCTGTTATTTTATGGTTGTTTGAAATAATTGGTAACCTACATATTTTTTAAAATCAGGATAAACATTCCGATAGAAAAGATCCCAATAACTGGCAATACGGCTCTCTATACGCTTTTGATAGAGAGAATTTTCACGAAAGAAATCCCTTAATTTATCACGAGTATCATTAGGAAGTTCGCTCTGGAGTATTTCTAATATTTCTATGACATAATCACCAAAAAGTTTGGCAATAAAGGGCAAGGTGAAATCCTCTTTTACAATCAACAATTCTCTTAGATAATGTTCTCTTAAGTGACCGTTGCAATGACACAAATACAAGCAATTAAGCATTTGTTCTTGAACTAAAGTCAGACTTTGGGTATTGTATTCCCCAAAATAGACTCTTTGAGGTAACTCTAAAGATTCCCCATTGAGATAGACGACTTCCCCCCCTATAATTTTGAAGTCTTTATGATCATTTTGCTGTAGAAAATCTGCTATTTTAGTAGCTTCTTTATGCAAATAAGAGGGAAAAGCCTTTTGTATCATCTTTTATTGTTAAAACTAGAGAGTTGCTCACAAACAGTTTGTATAGCTTCGGTAAGGTAGGTCTGTTTATCAGTGGCTTGGTCAGCCTTTTCCAATTGCGCTAAGAAAGCCTCCAAATGAGTTTTACAGTCAGTTATATTTTCTTCTGTATAGTAGCGGTCTTCTGTTGCGGTAGCCAAGAGTTCAGCTCGCATTTGTGCGATGATTTGGTCTTTTTGAGTAATGAGTGATGTCATTTTTATTTTTAATATGAAACAAAGATACTAATTAACCGATGAAAAAATTTAAATTGTTTTCAAGAATTTAAATTTCATATTTACGCTCGTGAAAGTATTCATAAGCACTGATTTCTAATTCGCCACAATCAGAAATAAGATTGCCTTCTTCATCGTATATTTTGTAAGTTTGCTGGGTGTTGCCTATGGGATTTTCGCCATCTAAACCTAATAGAACGCTGTAAAATACATCTGTCAAGAGTGTGTCTATTACTTCTTTTAGCTGCTCTTGCTGAGTGCTGTCGAGCGTCATTTCTTTTATTTTAGTATTTACAGCACTAGGATATTTAGGCTGCTCTTCAAAGCAGGATTTTAGAAAATTTAGTTTTTCAAGATAAAAATTCTTTGCAAATTCGTCTGAGGTCATAATGTTATCATTTAAACGCTTCTTTTCTTAATGTGACACAAAGTTTATCCCTCACTGCCTTATGTATTTGGGCAAATTGCAGAGGTGCTAACTTTTGGATGGCATAGAGCAGCTTCCTGTGAAAAGAATAATGATGGTTATACTCCATATAAGGCAGGGAGAGATTGAAAGCCTTCTGTAAAGTGGCTACATTCGAGGCATTGCCGTAAGATTCAATTATATCCACAAGGTCTTCATGACTGTGATGCCAATCCTCCAAAAGCAAGGGTTCGTATAGAGACAACAGCTTTTTATCCTCACCCAATTTTCCTGCAAGAATGACTGCACACTCTATACGGTCAGCATTTTTATGGGTAATGGCATCATTTAGATAAGTTTTGAGCAAATCTATAAGAGTAGAACCTTCAAGCATTGGTTCTACATAATAAGGGAGGTGATTGGCTTGAATTTCATTGTCCAAAAGCCGATCGATAAGGGCATCAAGTTCGCTAAAATTATACATAGTAATCTGTTTATGAGTTAAGTAAAAAGCTTTGGCATTGTCATTAACTTGAATTTTCAAGATACAAATTAGGACTCAATTATCTTATGGCTTCTATGATATTATCCACTTGTAGTTTTTCAAGGATATTTTGTCTGTGGCGGTTTACGGTATGGACACTGATGTTGAGTTTTTCGGAGATTTCTTTGCTTAACATCCCTTCTTTAGCAAGGGCGAGAACTTCTCTCTCGCGCGGAGTGAGTAGGGTGTCGGTAGCATTTTCTATCGCGAAAGGTACGATTTCATCAGTAAGACAATTTTTTACCTGAAAACGCACAGAAGTGTTTGCCGATTGTTCAGGAGCGAGGTCTATGATGCCCATTGCTAGGAAATTATCATCTTTAAAGGCCAATATACGCATTTGATAAATCATTCGTACATATTTTCCTTTTTCCAATACTCTCAGCTCATAGATGTATTTGTAAGTCAGTTTTTCCTCCTCAGGGAGTGTATCCAAAAGCTCCCATACCTTTTTATCAATTCTTTTTACCACCTCTAAATCATCGGGATGTACTAATTTCTCAATATCAAGCTCTTGAGGTGTATCGATATATTCAGTTGCATAATAGTAATGCCCAAATCTATCTGACAGAAAAACCGCGAAACTTCCTGCTTGTTCCAAGATTTTCATATAGGGAAGGTGTTCCTGTGCGATTTCCTCTATGCTTTTATCAGTTTTCATCTTTAAAAATGGTTATTATTCAGTATTGGAGAAGGATACTTGTTGAAATAATTTTACACCAAAATTATATAAATATTTTTAAAGATGAAAAATCAAACGCGAACAATTCGGAATTTATGTATTTTTATTCTCGTAGCCCTCAGTTGTGGCTGGGTAGGCGTATGGGTAGATTCTCTTACGGGAGAAACAACAGGTGATTTCAGCGATACCAGCAATGGCACTAGCGGAATGGGTATTTTTATAGCTGCTCCTGTGGTGGCTTGGATAGTTTTGCGCGCTTTTATGGGCGATGGTTGGCGTGATGCAGGATTGCGTCCACTTATCAAGAAAAACCTCCGTTGGTATGGTGTGGCTGTTCTTATTTATCCTGTGGTGATTGCCCTTACCCTGCTTATAGGAGAGCTTTTTGGCTGGCTAAAAGTTCAAATCCGTTGGGCAGACTATCTCAGTGGTTTTGGTATTTTTATATTGGCGGAATTTGTAAAGAATTTCTTTGAAGAATCATCTTGGAGAGGCTATCTTACGGCTCGTTTGCTCAGTTTGAAGATAAAAGATGTGTGGCTCTATCTCATCGTGGGGGTAGTGTGGTGCTCATGGCATTGGCCTTACTTCTTTTATTTTCTAAAGCCAGAACAGCTATTTGCCGTATTCCCTTATGATAAGGTTACTTTTTGCGTAATGGCATTGGTGTGCTGCACCTCGTGGACGGTGATGTATACCGAACTTTTCCGCCTTACGAAGTCAATATGGTCTGGGGTGTGGATGCATGCCATAGAGGATGCCACTATCAACAGCCTGATATATGATAAACATATCCTTATAGAAATAGGGAAAGAAATTCTCATTTCGCCCGTTTCAGGGATTATTCCTTGCTTGTTGTATTTTGGCGTTGGTTTATGGCTGAGAAGAATTAGAATCAATACTCAGCGAGTTAATGATGAATCAAATTTTTAGTTTTTTCAAAATAAAAAAGGGCAGTGCAAAATTATTAAAACTGAATAACAAAAAACATTATCTTTGCGCCCTTTAAAAATGTCAAAAAATGAAGAAAAGATTTTTGATAGCGGTTCTTTTTACGCTCTTTTTAGGAGGCTTTGCGGTGGCTCAAACTCAAGAAGAAAACCCAACACTTGCTCAGCTCCAAGCCGAAAATGAGAAATTGGAAAAGAAACTCGCTAAAACAATCAAACTGAAGAAAGAAGTCAAAGAATTTTTAGAAAAAAAAGTATAAAGATGCTTGGTTTTCTTCTGATGAAAATATCAGTAAAAAGCAAAGAAAATTGGCTAAAATAATTCTGCGAGGCGCCAAACGCCAAGAAAGAAAACTCAAAAGAGAATTAAAAACCCTTCACAAACAAATAGAAAAAGCGAAGAGCCAAGAATCATAACAAAAAAATCCCTGAATTTGTGTGGTGCAAGTTCAGGGATTTGCTATTCAAAAACTTATAGTATTTATTTTCTTTTTTTAGAACTTTTTGCCCTGCTGTTAAATTCGAGACAAAGTTCCAACCAAAAAACGAAATCTTCTTTCGTTTTAAATCTGCATTCTTCCACATAGCAATAGCCCTTGAGCTCTTTTCCTCTCATTACTACTGGCGAGAAGCCGTGCCTTTCGGCTATTTCTTCTGTCTGCTCAGGGTCAAACCTACACATCAGACTGTCCTCACCTATGTTGATGCACATCTTGTCATTCACCAAGAAAGCCAAACCACCAAACATCGCCTTTTCTTCCACCGTAATATGAGGAATTTCGGCTAAATATTCGCGAACTTTATTAGCAAGTGTTATACTATAAGCCATATATTAAATTTTTGAGCTAAAATAGTTTAAAG